>JAXLQQ010000003.1:0-166138 GCA_046331525.1 Blastocatellia bacterium | reverse complement strand
GCCTCACAGTGTGTCTCCTTCATCGGAGATTCCTGCTACGAAAGTTTCCACTAAGCCAAGCAGCGGGGCAAAGTGGAAAGTCGGATTTATCAGTACGAGTCTAATCATTTTTATTATCGTTTTTGGCATCTATCTACGGCTATCGCTTCACCGTATTGATAATCCTACTCCGCTACCGGCATCCTTGCCCTCACCCTCCCCAACTCCAACCCCAGCGCCAGTCGAAGCGGATGATATTGCCACATTATATGTCCCCTCGAATTATATGGGCGCTGGAGCGAAAGGCTTAGTGCAGGTTGATCGCTCTTTCACTGAGAATCCGCATTCGGCCCCAACGTGTGACAAATGGACGGTTCGTTTCAACGAGCAGAAGAGATGGGCAGCGGTTGCCTGGGCTTATCCGGAAAATAATTGGGGTGACCAGGAAGGCCGTAATCTTTCTGCGTATGAACGGATCACCCTTTGGGTACGAGGCACCAGAGGCCAGCGCCTGTCATTCAAGACGGGCGGGAATACTAAGCCCAAGGCCACGTACCCCTCGACCTTGCCAGAGTATACAAAGATCGTTGAGCTTACCGGCGAATGGCAGCAGGTCATAATTCCTCTAGAAAATAATAGAAAATCGAATGTTCCGATAGCGCTTGTCTGGGCAGCAGAGGCGGCTGGGCGGGGGACGCAGGAGATGACGTTTTATCTGGACGACATCCGTCTTGAAAAAACATCCAAACCCTAAATCAAATTGCCAATCAGTGTACGGTAGGCTGTCTAGCCTGCCGCCGGTATTAAAGGACACAAAACTTCGGCAGACTGGACAGTCTACCGTACACGCAATGGCAAACCGATCTAACTTTGCGAGGAAAAGAAATGTTGAGGCTAAGACGACTTATCATTCCGTTACTTGTTTGCCTGTCGTTCGGTTGTCGTGCGGCGGCGGATCAGCCACGCAGCGCATCTCCTGCGCCAGCGCTTACTACGGCAACGCAAATGGTAGTTCCTGATCTGAGTACCTTGCGAACGCAACTGCGTCAATTGCGCTGGGTGGCGTATAGTCCGACAAACTACAATCCGAATGTTTCTCCGCCCATTATCCCTTCTGAGGCAAGTATGGCGGCGGATTTAAAGACGCTCCGAGCGTACGGATTTACTGGCCTTATCACTTACGGCGCGCAACTCACCGCGATTCCGCGTTTGGCGGCGGCGGCAGATTTCAAAAGTATGCTCGTCGGCGTTTGGGACCCGAATAGTGCCGCCGAATTGCAACTGGCGAAAGACGCTGCCGCGCAGGAGATCGTCGCCGGAATCCTTGTCGGCAATGAAGGCATCAGTTTCTCGCGCTATACCTTGCCGGATTTGCAACGCGCAGTCGCAGAGGTGCGACTGCAAACGAAGAAGCCGGTGAGTACGACAGAAATCTACGAACGTTATTTCAGTATCCCGGAGTTGCTTACGTTAGGGGATTTCGTCACGGTCAACGCCCATCCTTTCTTTCACGGCCAGGAGATGCGTGATCCGCAACGCGCCGTGGATTGGACGGTCACGGCGTACCGCGAGCTGGCGAAACTCTCCGACAAGCCGCTGTTGCTGAAAGAGGTCGGGCTGCCATCGGAGGGCGAGCCGGGCTTGAGTGAGAAAAATCAGGCGCGCTACTACGAACTTTTGTCCGACAGTCCCGTGACGTTTTGTTGGTTCGAGGCGTTTGACCAGCCCTGGAAAGATTGGGGCGCGGTGGAAAAGTACTGGGGCATCTTTCATGCCGACCGCAGCCCGAAGCAGGCGGTGCAACGAACTCGCAGGCCGCGCTCGTCACCGTCTCGGCCTATACAGTAAGTGTATTGGCAAATGAAGTGGGAGGTGCAAACAGGATGTTTGCACTACGTCTTGGCCGACGCTGTACAACAAACATCTTGTTTGTTGCTCCGCTGGCATCTCGCTAACTTAAGTTGCCAGTACAAGAAGAAGTAAAACGCGCGCGTTTTCCTCAGCAAAACGCGGGAAAGGGAATTTATGAAAATCCTCAGACAATGCTTATTCGCCTTCGCCCTCGCTTCAGCCACGTTCTCCGGTGTGATTTCCGCGTCGGCACAATCCGGCTCCAATGCGCGGCGAGAAAATCCCTATACTCAAATTAGCCGCGCCCTGGAAGCAATTGAAAACCTGCGCGTGGAAGATGTCCGCAAAGAAATTGAGAAGGGCGTCGGCAACCTGCGGCAGCAAAACCCAGGCACGTATTTAAAGCTGGCAGAGTTAATGAAACGGGTCGGTGATGCGCGGGCGGAAGACTATTATGAAAGGGCGATTCAGGCGGACGATACGGAACCTGCTTACGAACTGTTTTACGCTGATTACCTGCGCAATTTCCGTGGACCGCAACGCCCGCTCTTTCCCCGTGCCGAGCAACATTATTTTCGTGCGTTAGAAAAGCTCCGGCAGTTACCGCAAAAGGCAAGTTGGGATGATGTTACCGAACGAAGAGTTGAAAGAGGGTTAGTTGCACTCTATCAGGAAGACGGTGTTGCCTGGCTTTACCGAAAGGCCGAGGGGACGCCGGATTTGCCTCGCCCCGTCGCTTTTTTCAGTACCAATAATCGCGCCGCACAACTCGCCGGGGACTTTAATAATTTGGATGAGGCGCGTGCGTATACTTCCGAGGCGTTGTTTGTCGAAAGTAGAACCGGGCACAGTTTGACTGATGCGCAACTCGCCGGACTTATCCGCCGAAAAGATCAATTTGAAACGACGGATCGCCTGCGTTTCCGCAATCGCGGCTGGCCTGTGATTGATGTCCTTTATAAGTTCCGCACCGTTGGCGACGCCAAAATTCCGCGCTTTGATCAACCAAACCGTTTCACTGACGTTGACCTTAAAGAGTATGGACTGGCGATTGAGAAGCCGTTTAGTGTGGCGAAGAACCTTGATCTGTATGTACGCGGTGCCTACAAAAGAGCCAGCCGCCGAGGGCTGATTGATTTTCAGCCGCGTAGTAAAGAAGCGATCAATCAATTTGAGGCCAAGGGCGCGCTGTCTCGTTTCTTCGGGCCGGATAAAGTAATCGTCGAGGGGGCTTATGTTTTTCAAAACATTAACCTGCAAATCCTTACTCCTTACAAACGGGAAAGAAAAATCGGTTCCGTAACGTTGACCTATCAACGATTACGCTCGGCTTTTCGGTCTGTTTATCGCAATCGCTTTGAAACGCGCGGCTGGCATTTCTTTGGTGGATTTGCCAATGATCAGGACGTTTTCGGGGCGGCAACAATAACCAAAAATGATTTCTTTGTGGGAACTTCGCTGCGGGGAATGGGGCGCTTTGATCTCACTTTACAGCCTACCTTTTTTACCGCTTCCGTGGCGGGCGACGGCCCCTCCCGCCGGGAAAACTCACAGTATCGAACCAACGCTAATTTACTCTTTCGCCTGCGAGACGAGGAAAGAGCGCCGGAAGTGCCGCGCACCAAGACCTGGCTTCACCCCGCCTTCGTTCATCTGGTCATTCCCTTCCGGCACGACCTGGCGCTGAACGGATTGAGTAAGTTCGAGAACTATAAAGTCGGAGTTGAGTTATACACAAAATTGTATAGTACCAGCGGCGGGCGAACTACGATCTTAGTCTCTTGCGGGTATAACTATCAGCGATTCTATCAACTGAATAGAACGCTGAATTTATTCAATGTCAGCCTAAGTATAGGTTATTAGCAGTGCTACTTAAAAAAATAGAGTTGTCAGTTACCAAATACTTTCAAAAAGGAGATTCAGTATGAAGATACTAAAGTATAAACAGCGGATAATTATTGTGACAAGCGCGCTGTTCCTGACGAGCTTAGCTGTGGTCTGCGTAGCCGAGGAGAAATGCCTGAAAAGCGCGTGGGAAGCCTTCAATAAAGGGAAAAATGCTTTCTATAAGGAGAAGGAAAAACACCTGACCCGAACTTCATTTAAGGAGGCGATTAGCTTCGCTACTGAATGTACTGATAACTTCAGGAAGGAGGCAGATCAAGCACAATCGAAGTTAGATAAAAGTAACGTAGCGGAGCCACCTGTAGGAGCGGTGGACGATAAAGACAAAGACCGAATTTTCAAGCAGGGACTGCTGAATGATGTTGCCACCGCGTACTTTGTCAAAGGCCGTGCGGCAGAGTATTTGTATCAATTAGGAGGAACGGAAGCCCAGTCGTACAAAGACATGGCTCAAAAAGCTTATGCCGCTACTTGCCGGTATAAGCATGCCAGGGCTTGGGATCCAAAGGATGCTAAAAAGCCAGAGGGCGAGGGAACGTTTTGGTCGCCTTGTGAGGCTGCCAAAGGGCGCTTACCACTGGACTGAGCCGGGATTTCTCTTTCAATAACCAGATCGCTTGCGATTGCTGCCGCAACTGACCGTGACTAGTCCTCATCCCGATAAATTTTCAGCTTGTTGTGCAGCGTTTTCAGGCTGATTTTCAGGGCATCGGCGGTGCGGGTTTTGTTGTTGCCGGTTTTGAGGAGGGTTTTGAGAATCAGTTGCCGCTCGGCTTCGTCCAGCGCAATGGGAATCGGAAGTGTGATGGAATCTTCATCGCGTAGCGAGCGACCATCAAAGAGTTGCGACGGCAAATGCTGTTTTTCAATCGTCACGCCTTCGCACACTACGACTGCGTATTCGACGACGTTGCGTAGTTCACGCACATTGCCGGGCCAGGTGTAACGCACGAGGATTTCCATCACTTCGGCAGAGACGACGCGTGCCGAGCGTTCGTGGCGTTCGCGCAGGTTATCCACCAGATATTGCACAAGCAGCGAAATGTCATCGCGGCGGTCGCGTAGCGGCGGCAATTCCAGATGAATAACGTTCAGGCGATAGAGCAAATCTTCGCGCAGCAAATTGTCGCGCACGGCTTTCAGGGGGTCTTTGTTGGTGGCGGCTAAGACGCGCACGTCTACGGAAATTTCTTTACTGCCGCCGAGGCGTCGCAGCTTGCGGTCTTCTAACACGCGGAGCAGTTTGGCTTGTAGCGTGATGGGCATTTCGGCGATTTCGTCCAGAAACAAGGTGCCGCCCTGTGCCATTTCAAAACAGCCCTCGCGCCGCGCAATCGCGCCCGTGAACGCGCCTTTCTCGTGACCGAAGAGTTCCGATTCCATCAGCGTTTCAGGAATCGCCGAACAGTTGATCGGAATGAAAGCATTGGTTGTCCGCGAACTTAATTGATGAATCGTTTGCGCGACGAGGTCTTTGCCGGTGCCGGATTCGCCGGTGATGAGGACGGAGACGGCGGAATTTGCCACTTGCTCAATCGTCGTGTAAAGCTGCCGCATTGCGTGCGACGCGCCGACCAGTTTGCCAAAGACGCCGTGATCGCTTAGTTGTCGGCGCAATTGCAGGTTCTCGCGTTTGACGGCGGAACGCTCGACGGCGCGGGCCAGCACAACGTTTAGTTGGCGCGTATTGATGGGCTTCTCGAAATAATAAAACGCGCCCTCCTCCATCACGGCACGCATCGCGCCTTCGATACTGGCCTGACCAGTCAGCAAAATGACAGCCGTGTCGGGATAGCTTTCACGCAAACGGGCGAGCAGGCCAAAGCCATCCAGCCTTGGCATAAAAATATCGCTGATGACGACGGCAGGCTGAAACTCCGGCGTCACTTGCCACGCCTCTTCGCCATCCGCTGCGACCTGTGTTTCGTAGCCCCAATCCGCGACTAACTCGCTCAGGCCAGTGCGCGCCGCGGGTTCGTCATCCACAATCAAAACGTTTGCTTTCGTCATAGTTTCAGCTCTCAAAAATCTTCGCCAGTGTCACGTGCAGGAATTCTCATTGTGCTGCTACTATAAAAATTCCCGTGCTTACCATTATAAAACAGGACAAAGCATTGCATGACTTCAGTTTGCTATGCAATTCCTATGCTGGCCAACAGTAACAGGAGCGCGCGTTGATACCCAACCTCGCGCCCTGTTGGTTCATACCACTCCGTCAGCCGGTGGGCGTCGCCACCTCTGCCGCCCGCGCCAATCGTGATGGCCGGAATGCCGAGGCTGAGGGGAATATTCGCGTCGGTCGAAGCGCAATTCAGCAACGGCTGCAAGCCGACGGCGCGCGCGGCGGCAACGGCGCATTGTACGAGCGGCGCGCCCGCCGGGATTGCGCCTGATGGCCGATGCCCGATCAGTTCGATGTCAGCACGTAAGCGGTAACCTGAAGCCGCGCGCAGCGCATTTTCCGTACGTACGGCCTGATGAATTTCGCTGAGAAGATAATCTTCCAGCCGCGACAACTGTGTTTCGTCCATCGAACGCAAATCCACATCCATGCGCGCCATTTCAGGAATTACGTTTACTGCATCGCCGCCTTCGATGCGCCCAATGTTGTACGTTGTACGCGGTTCGTACGGCACACGGTAGTCCCCCAGTCTCGCGGCGGTACGCCCCAACGCAAAGACCGGATTAACGACGCCGAAATCGCTCCAGCTATGCCCACCGGGGCCGTGCAGTGTAACGCGATAACGCCGCGAGCCGAGCGCCTGATGCGTGATGAAATCGGTGCCGGGGCCGTCAAACGAAATAAATTCCGTGATCTGTCCGGCAAGCGCCCCAGCCGTAAAGAGATGCCGTGCACCACGCAAATCGCCTTCGCCCTCCTCGCCCACCGTTGCGACAAACGCAATGCTGCCGTGCAGCTTGATCGCTCCGGCACTGAGCGCCTCAATCATCGCAATCATCGCTGCCAAACCGGCGCAATTGTCGCCAATACCCGGCGCAGAAAGTCGCACTCCCGCGCGCCGCACTGTGACATCCGTGGCCGCCGGAAAAACCGTGTCGAGATGCGCCGACACCACCAGCAACGGTGAAGTTGTCGCGCCACGATACAGGCCGATGACGTTACCAATCTCGTCGGCGTGCACATCGGCGAGGCCAAGTTCCGCAAACCGCCTGGCCACGTACGCCCCGCGTGCCTGTTCCTGAAACGGCGGCGCGGGGATTTCGCAGAGTCGAATATGTTCCTCGGTGAAATGCGCCGCCGCCCCGTCAATAAAGGCGAACGCGCGTTTTACTTGCTCATTGCCAAGCAACAAAGCGGGCAAAAGATTAGGAGAGGTAGGCAACGGCATGGAATTCAACTGAACTACAAAAAGCGCAAGCAGCACAGAAAGCAAACTTGGGTGCGTGGCGTCAATCTCTATTTTCCATTCTCCATTTCTGCCAGAGAATGGAAAATAGGGATTGACGTCAGAAGACCTCGTTTACCGTAAACATCTGCGCCTCCTGCGCCTTTTGTGGTGAATATTATTTCTTCCCCCGCAGCTTGAAGCTGCGGCTGAAGTGATCGCTCAAATCTGTAATCTCAACTTCGATAATTCCGTTCGCATCGCACGAGTACGTTTCTTCGACCAGATGATCAGTCAACGGTTCACGCGCGACAGGAATTTCGGCTAACGCTTCGTCGGCGCGCAAGGCCGGGGCGAAGGGGAAATGAATTTCATCCCATAACGTAATATCGCCCTGCGGTTGGCGTTGCGCGTCCAGCCCGCCGCATTCCAGATAGCGAAAATGCCCGACGTTGTGCGCCGGAATGTAACGGCGCTTCAGCGTCAACTTTTCTTCGCCTTTCGCGGGTAACAATGTGTCTTTCTCAAACAACGTATCGAACGCGATGTGCCGCCCGGATTCGACCTCGCGCCACACGCCAAAATGCCGCGTGAAGCGTTCGCGCAGCTTGTGTCCCGCTTCCGTGTCTGCCGCAATCGCCAGTCCAATCGCCACCGCCGCGTGCGGATAGGCCGAGCGTTTGACCTGTTTGCCGTAACGTTCGCGCAGCAGTCGTGCGACCGGCGGAAAATCGCTGGAACCGCCGACCAGATACACCGCCGCCAGCGACTTCCAATCAATGCCCGCGTCCGCCGTCGCCTGTTGCATCGCCTGTTCCATCGCGGCGACCGTCGTGTCAATCAGCGGTTTGCATTCGGCGTACAGCTCAGCCGTTGTTAGGATCACTTCGCCCGCACCTTCGATTGCGCAGCCCAGGTCAATCACGATTTTGCGCGTCGTCGGATGCAGGCTTTCTTTTTTCTCGCGGCATTCTTCCAGCAGCAGCGAAAGTTGTTCTTCCGTAACCTCGTGAATATCCGCTTGCTTGAGCGCCATATCGAGCAGGATGACATCGAAGTTATCGCCGCCGAGGCGCGTGATACCTTCGTTGCTCAAGACTTCGTGATCGCGGTTGGCCAGGCTAATAACAGCGGAATCGAACGTGCCGCCGCCGAGATCGTAAACGAGCAAGTATTCCCGCTTGCCCACGCCGTTTTCGCCCAGAATATGATGGGCGTATTCGATGCCGGCGGCGGACGGTTCATTCATCATCCCGCGCACTTCAAACCCCGCGCGGCGAAAGGCTTCGAGCGTGATGAAGCGTTGATTGCTGTTTGCATTCGCAGGCACGGAAATCATCGCTTCGAGCTTGTCTTTTTTCTTCACGCGCAGGTTCGAGTTTTCGCGCAGATCAAGATGCAGTTGTTCCAGAAACGACGTGATCCATTCAAACACGCTCATTTCGTGGTCGCCGATTTTCAGGCGATTGTCCGGGCCAAGATGCGCCAGTTCGCGCTTGACCGAACGGCGAATCGTCCAGCCGGGTTGCCCTTGTTTGGCCAACGCCTCAAAGCCAAAAGCGAGTTCCGCGCCGTTGGTGGCGATGACGGAGGGATACCATTCATACGCATCGCCCGCTTCGTTCGAGAAGCTGACGACCGGATAGTTGCCGCGATTAACGGCAGTGACGACTGTTCGGGTGGTTCCGAAATCAATTCCTAATAGCATAAAGATAATCTGGAGAGGGAAAATGAAAGATGAGTGGGCTGTGAAATTCTCCTTCGTGCGCCCGCCTGGATTGCTGCTGTAGGTACTCTTACTAGACTACTTGTGGACATCGTTCTAAATTTGACCGAGAATCATAAACGCTGTGGCGGGATTTGCCAACTTACGCTACAGTGCAGAAAAAATATTTGGTTTCACAATCCTTTTCAGGAGTCGCGCCTATGTTCCGATCAAAATGGATGATGCTGTTGTTGTCGCTGGTTTTGTGCGCTACGGCTGCGGTTGCGCAATCGGGCCGCAAGCAAAAAAAAGCGCCCGACCTGCCGCCCGTGCAAGGCGTACCTGTGCCGTCGAAAACGCCCGAACCGCCGCAACCCGACGTGCCCGAACCCGATCCCGAAAAAGAGAAGGAAAAGGAAAAGGCCCGCGCCAATGCCAAAGGCATTATCCTCGGCACCGATTGGGCGGATATGAACGTTTCGATGGGGATGGCGGATTACGTCCGCCGCGCCTGTCGCAGCGAATTGTTGCGCGCGATGCGCACCCTGGAAGTCCGCGACACTGGCAATATGAGCCGTAGCGATGCAATCAAAACGGCAAAGGACGAAGAACGGTTTTACGTCGTCTGTCTGGAGTTCCAAACGTTCGGCTCGTCGTATGAAGTACGCTACACGATTTACGAACCGAAAACGGCCAAATCGCTCGGCCTCGGTTCCGCGCCGATTTACGCCGATAGCACGGGGCGCATGAGCTATTACTCATTCGAGCGCGCCGGACGCGACATCGCGCGCCAGCTGCTCAACCGGCTGGATTTGCATTCGTCAAGAATTCCGTAGCCGTTTCACAAGCGCCGCGAAATCCTCTGGCAACGGCGCTTCAAATTGCAACGGCTTTTGGCTGAGCGGCTGTTGCAGTTGAAGCTTCCAGGCGTGCAGGGCTTGGCGCGCAAAGGGAATCGAAATATGTGGCGGTTCCGCCACGTACTGTTTTTCTCCGACCAACTGATGCCCGTGCGCGACGGCTTGCAACCGAATCTGATTTTGCTTGCCGGTCACGAGTTTGATTTCCAGCAGGGAAGCTTCCCGAAATTTTTCCAGTACGCGGTAGTTACATTTTGCTTCGACCGCACGACGATCACGCGCGTCGCTGAGCTTTTGTACCAACTCCGCTTCATCCCACACTAAAAAATCGCGCCACACGCCTTTTTCGGGGAAGGGAATCCCGTAGACAAGCGCCTGATAAATTCGCTCCGGCTGACGCAGGGCAAATTGCTTTTTCAGATGGTTGCGCGCGGCGTCGGTCTTGGCGAAGACGACCAAGCCTGACGTGTCGCGGTCAATGCGATGCACGACCTGCGGCTTCAATTTGTTGCGATGGCGCACGTAATCGGCGACTTGATCGTAGAGCGTACTTTCTTCCGGGTGCTTCGGCAGCGCGACCGTTAGCACGCCGCTTGGTTTGTTGATGACCAGCAACGCTTCGTCTTCGTAGAGAATATCCAAGCCACCAACTTGCCGTTTGGTAAACACGCGATGTTTGGCGGAGCCGGGGCGATCCATCCAGATGCGGACGGTTTCACCAATCTGCAATTTGCGCCCGGCTTCCTGCGCAGTTTGCTCGGTGTTGTTGACGAAGATTTTGCCGTGCGTGATAGCTTCAAACGCCTTCGCGCGCGAGCCTAAACGCGCGGCATCAGCCAACCATTTGTCGAGCCGCACGCCCACTTCGGCGGCGTTGATTTGCCAGGAATCATTCTTCATAAAAGTTCTGCGTTGCTTTTCATTTTTAGAGCAACCTGCTACTTTGCGGTATCTTTCTGACGTCAACCACGCAAGCTAGCAGCTTGCCCCACGAAAAACAACCTATGACCCTTTTACAAGGAGCGGTAATTCTCAGCGCTGGCTTCGTCGCGGGGGCAATGAATGCTGTGGCGGGTGGCGGCACGATCATCACGTTTCCGACGTTGATTTGGACGGGGCTGGCCGCGATCAATGCCAATGCGACGAATACAGTGGCGCTGGTGCCGGGCGCGTTGGCTGGTGCGTGGGGCTACCGGCGCGAAATGCGGGAAGGGAATCCAAACTATTATTGGTTGTTGATTCCGAGTTTTTGCGGCGGGTTGATCGGCGGCATTTTGTTGCGCTACACGCCGCCTGCGACGTTTGCGGCGCTGGTGCCGTGGCTGATTTTATTCGCCGTCGTGTTGTTTGCCTGTCAGGAGCCGATTTCGCGCTGGCTGCGCAAAGGCAAGCCCGTTGTGGCAGGCACGCAGGCATCCCGGCACTGGTTGTTCGCGGCTTCGCTGACGCAGTTTTTCACTGGGATTTATGGCGGCTACTTCGGTGCGGGGATGGGCATTATGATGCTGGCGACGCTGAGCGTCCTGGGCTTTGCCAGTATTCATCACATGAACGGCCTGAAAAACCTGCTCGGCATGATGATTAACCTGACCGCTGCCTTATATTTTATTTTCGTCGGCCTCGTGCATTGGCCGGAAGCGGGCGTGATGGCGGTCGGCGCAATTGTTGGCGGCTACGGCGGTGCTGGTTTGGCGCGCAAACTGGGCGCAAAATTCGTGCGCTGGGCGGTGATCGTGATCGGCGTTGGGATGGCGGTTTCGTTGTTGCTGAAATAAGGTAGAGCAAACGTCCCATTTGCTCATGTTTTTAAGAACGCAAATTTTATGTAAGCGGAGCAAACGGGACGTTTGCTCTACATTTTAGAGGAGCATAAAAAATGAACTACGGTTTGAATATTTCACAGGAAGGCAAGCGCGATTTGATTTCTCTCGGCGCGCTGATTCATCGGTTAGACCCCGGACAAATCCCGTTTCGCAAAGCTACGAAATGCCGCATTCACGTCAGCGGCGGCGAATTCAACGTGGCGGCGAATCTGGCGGATTGCTTCGGGATGAACACAGGCATCGCGTCGGCGATGGTGAAATATCCGATTGGCGATTTGATTGCCGAACGCGTGAAAGCGATGGGCGTGAAATCGTTCTACAAAACCTTCGAGCACAACGGCGTCAATGGCCCGAATATGGCTGCGGTCTTCAGCGATCAGGGGCACGGCGTCCGCGCGCCAGTCGTGTTTTATAACCGCTGTAACGAAGCGGCGGCGCAATTGAAACCGGGCGATTTTAATTGGGACGAAATCTTCGCGGGCGGCGTGCGCTGGTTTCACAGCGGCGGTATCTTTGCGGCGCTTTCCGAAACCACAGCGGAATTGATTATCGAAGGCATGCAGGCCGCAAAAGCGGCGGGCGCGGTGACTTCCTTCGACCTAAACTTCCGCGAAAAACTCTGGAAGATTTCGGGCGGCGAATCGCGCGCCGTCTCCGTCGTCCGCCGCATCGTGGATAACGTAGACGTGCTGGTCGGCAACGAAGAAGACCTGCAAAAAGGCTTAGGCATTCCCGGCCCCGAAGTTGCCGCGAAATCCAAACTCGATCCGAGCGTTTTCTTTGGGATGATTGATCAAGTGACAGCGCAACATCCGAACGTCAAAATCGTTGCGACGACACTGCGCGAAGTGCATACGACCAATCACCACAGTTGGAGCGCCGTTGCCTGGATCAATGGCGAAACGTACTCGGCTCCAACCTGCGAATTAGGCGTGCTGGATCGCGTCGGAGGCGGCGACGGCTTTGCCGCAGGCTTTATTTACGGGCTGCTGAATGGAGAAGCGCCAGAAGACGCCGTGAAACTTGGCTGGGCACACGGCGCATTGCTGACGACCTTCCCCGGCGACACGACGATGGCGACGGTGGAACAAGTACGCGCGTTTGCCAAAGGCGGTTCAGCGCGCATTCAGCGTTAGGCAAGAAATTAATGCAAAAAGGCAAAGGGACAAAGACGCAAACTTTGCAGTCTTTGTCCCTTTGCTTCTTGGCAACTTTGCGGTTGTTTTTATGAAGCCTTCTTCGACGCGCGCGTAGGTGCTTTCGCTTCCGCCGCCACCGCTACTAGCTCACCGCCTTCACCAGCCACGCCTTTGTATTCGCATTCAGGGCACGTCAGCACGGTTTGACTCGCGCGGGCGTTGAATTTTTCGAGCATGAACGGATTCTGGCACTGCGGGCAAACGCGCGCGATGGGCTTGTCCCAATAAACGCGATCACATTTCGGATATTCCGAGCAGCCGTAAAAGACTTTGCCGCGCTTTGATTTCTTGACGACGATTTCGCCTTTGCAGCCCGGTCGGGTGCAGGCAACACCGGTCGTTTCACGCTTGATGTATTTGCAGTTCGTGCAGCCTGTGTATTCGCCGTATGGGCCTTGCTTGACGGCCAGTTGCATCCCACATTCGGGACATTTTTCGTCCAGCATTTTCGGTGCGGCCATTACCGCGCCGGTCTTGGACAGCTTGCGCGTGTTTTTGCATTCGGGATAGCCGGAGCAGGCGAGGAAGGGGCCGAAGCGGCCTTTCTTCAGCACCATCGATCTGCCGCATTTTTCGCAGACTTCATTCGCGTAAGGATTCTCTTCCGCCTCGCCCGCTTCCGTTGCGACAGCGGTTGCCGTCGCCTCACTTGCGCCATTGGTCGGCTTGGCTAGTTCGCGCGTAGTTTTGCATTCGGGATAGTTGGTGCAAGCGAGAAACTGTCCGAAGCGGCCAAACTTGATGGCCATTTTTGAGCCGCATTTTTCGCACACTTCGTCCGTCAGAATCTCCTGCCGCTTCACATCCTTCATGTGCGTTTGCGCGGCTTTCAAATCCGTCGTGAATTTGGCGTAGAAGCCTTTCAGCGCGGCCTGCCATTTGATCTTGCCGTCTTCAATTTCGTCCAGTTCACCTTCCAGCCGCGCGGTGTATTGCACGTCGAACAAATCCACAAAACTTTCGACCAGCAAATCGTTGACGATAGTGCCGAGGTCAGTCGGGAAGAATTTGCCTTCGCGTTTTTCGACGTATTCCCGATCCTGAATCACGCTCATAATCGTCGCGTAGGTCGAGGGCCGTCCGATCCCTTTTTCTTCGAGCGCCTTGACGAGCGTGGCTTCAGTGTAGCGTGGCGGCGGTTCGGTGAAGCTTTGATTCGGTGTCAGCGAATTCAGCTTTAACTGCTCGCCTTTGGCTGTCTTCGGCAATTTCGCCGCGCGCTCTTCGTCGTCCTCGTCCTTCTCGTCTTTGCCTTCTTCGTAGACGGCGAGGAAGCCGTCGAATTTCAGCACGGAACCCGTCGCGCGGAAGGTGAATCTTTCGCCCGCCGCAATATCAATTGTCGTTTGATCGAAGATGGCCGGCATCATTTGCGAGGCGACGAAACGCTGCCAGATCAGGCGATAGAGCGCGAGTTCGTCTTTGTCGAGATGCTTCGCAATCGAATCAGGGGTTAAGGCGACCGAGGTAGGTCGGATGGCCTCGTGCGCGTCCTGCGCATCTTTTTTGGAGCGATACTGAATCGCCTTTTCCGGCAAATACTGTTGCCCGTATCTGCCGCCGATGAAGTCGCGCGCTTCCTGCAAGGCACTGTCGGCCACGCGCGTCGAATCCGTACGCATATAAGTAATCAAACCGACCGTGCCTTCGCCGACATCTTTGCCTTCATACAATTTCTGCGCGATCTGCATTGTTTTCTTCGCGGGAAAACGCAGCTTGCGCGAGGCTTCCTGTTGGAGCTTGGAGGTGATGAAGGGCGGGACGGGATTTCGTTTCTTTTCCTTTGTCGAAACGTCCGATACGACGTATTGCGCGCCGTTCAGTTCGGCCAGAATTTGTTTCGCTTCGTCTTCGCTTTTGATGTGCAGTTCTGATTTTTTGACGCCGCTGTCAAAACCGGCAGTCTTCACCGTTTGGTCTGCGACCTTGTACAACCGGGCGTCAAAGGCGGGCGGCAACTGCGCGGATAAATTCGCCGTGATCGTCCAGTATTCGGTTTTGACAAAGGCTTTAATATCGCGCTCACGTTCGACGACCAGGCGCACGGCAACGGTTTGCACACGACCTGCCGACAGCCCGCGCCGCACTTTGTCCCAGAGCAGCGGCGAAACCTGATAACCGACCAAACGATCTACCACGCGGCGCGCCTGTTGCGCGTCCACCAAATCCTGATTGATTTGCGCGGGATGTTTGAAAGCGTCGTTGACCGCCGCTTTCGTGATTTCATTGAACATCACGCGAAAGATCGGTTTTTTCGCTTTGCCGCGCCCGCCGACTTCTTCCGCGATGTGCCAGCCGATGGCTTCGCCTTCACGATCTGGGTCGGTCGCAATGAAGATGGTCTCGGCTTCTTTGGCTGCCGCTTTCAGTTCTTTGACAACTTTTTCCTTGCCCGGCATGACCTCGTAGGTCAATTCAAAATTCTTTTCCGGGTCTACGCCCAAACCCTTTTTCGGCAAGTCCTTGATGTGGCCGACCGAGGCCAGCACTTTGTAATCTTTGCCTAAGTATTTGTTGATGGTTTTGGCTTTGGCAGGGGATTCAACGATAACTAATGATTTCGCCATAAGGATAATTCCAGTGGATAATTCGCCGCACAGTTAGTAATACACGCAAAAACAAAGCCCAGTCAAATAGCACGAACGCGCCCGCCAAGACAAGCGATTATTCAAGCGTCTGTAAATGCCTGTAGTTTCATTACGCCCGGAGCGCAAGAGAATTGCTCTCAAAATGTGACATTCGGCGCGCTGTCTTGCGTTCTATAATTCCGCCTGCTCCGGCCCACCAAATCCACGAGGAGAAACGAAATGAAGTTCTGGAAAAAATCGCTACTCGCCAGCCTCGCTGTTCAGTTGGCGTTTCCGCTGGCCTACCTGAGCGCCTCCTGTTTGCCCGCTGGCGCAGCACAAAACGTTGTTGTGCTGCTCTTTCCTTTTGTCGCTGGAATTCCCCTTGGCCCGCTATTGTTGCGGCCCTTCACGGGGATGTTCGCGCGCGATGTGGTGCTGAACTTGGCAATGATCTCCGCTTTGGTGGGGAACTTTATGGTCTATGCCATTGTTTTTCAGGGATGGTTCCTGCTGCGCAACAAACTGCGTGTGGGCCAGCAACAGACCGTTTCGGTGTAAACAATTATGCCGTACAAAACACAACAGCCCGCAAGTATCGCTGCTTGCGGGCTGTTCGTTTAGTCGTGATTTCTCTGGTTATTCGTCTGCCGCGTCCAGTGCGTCTTCGAGCGTGAATAAGCCTTCGTACAAGGCTTTGCCGATAATCAAACTGTCCACGCCGAATTCTTCTAAATCTTTGACCGCGTAAATGTCGTCGAGCGAGGCAACGCCGCCAGAAGCGGTTACTTTCAACCCGGTTGCTTCCGCGATTTCCCGCGTCGCTTCCAAATTGATGCCGCTCATCATCCCGTCGCGAGCGATGTCGGTGTAAACGATGCGTTCAACGCCCATTTCTGCGACTTTTTGGGCCAAATCCAGCGCCGTCATATCTGACATTTTCTGCCAACCACGCAAGGCCACAATACCATTGCGCGCATCAATACCGACAACAATGGTGGAGCCAAATTCGTCGAGCATGCCTTGCAACAGCAAGGGATTTTCAATCGCCGCTGTGCCAACCACGATGCGCGTGACGCCGAGGTCATCCAGTCGTTGCACCTCGCCAATAGAACGCACACCGCCACCAAACTGAATGGGCAAATTTACGCTGTACAAAATATCGCTGAGCGCGCGCAGGTTTTTGCTGTCGTCCAGATTCATCGCGCCGTCCAGATTGACGATGTGGAGCATCTCGGCTCCGGCGTCGTACCATTTCTGGGCGACAGCGACCGGATTTTCGGAATAGACGGTTTCAGCCGAAGTCTGGCCTTGGGTCAGCCTCACGCAGCGCCCGCCGCGCAGATCAATTGCGGGAATGATAATCATGGGGTTAAGAGGGTTGCGGGTCTTTCACTTGTCGCATGGTCATTTCAGATTTTTTGTTCATCAATATTGCTGCGGCTTGATCGGCAAAGGTACTGGGAGTCACCTTGCCAAAAATGAACGGCTAAATACTACTCATTCTGCAATTCTTCGCAAGCCAAAAATGAACAAGCAGGAATTCCAGAGTCAGGCCGGGCGGGAAAGCCCTGCATATGCGCAAGCCTTATTTACCGAAATTTTCCAGCAGCACGACATTGCTGTTGGTGGTGCCGCGCGCACAAGCGAGAAAGCGCCCGTCACGTGACCAGGCATAAGCGAAAATCCGTTCGCTTTGAAATGATGTCATCTGACTTGGCGCGCCGCCGTGCAGCGGGAAAAGCCAAACATTGGCGAAATTATCTTTGGGATCAAGATAACTGAGCGCACGATTCTGCGGATGCCAGCGCAGGCTTGACGACGGATACGTGTTCGGCAACTCCAGCAGGCGGGTCGGCGCGCCGCCCGCAAACGGCAACAGCGCGATTTTACGCGGGCTGTTGGTTTGTTCCTGATATAAACAGGCGAGCCATTGGTTGTCCGGCGAGACGGCGGGAAAATCCGACCATTTGTCAGTTACTACGATTTCTTCATTGGGGCCACCCTGCACCGGTCGCTTCATAATCACGCGCCTGCCATTGCGTTCGGCAGAATAAAGAATCCACTTCCCATCTGGCGAACACTGCGGGTTCAAATCCTGTGTGCCCTGGGTAATTTCTGTAAGCTTGCTGTCGTCTATATTGAGCCGCCAAATGTGACTTGGCCCGGAGCGGGAGGACGTAAAAACGACGTACGACCCATCGGGCGAAAGGGACGGTGATAAATGGGTGTCGTTGGCATCCGGCGTCAATTGCCTGGGCGGCGCGCCAGTGGTGTTCGTGCGCCACAGATTCTCGCGCCCGTTTGCAATGGAGGTGTAAACAATCTCTCCGCGCGGTGTCCAATCCAGGCCGCTATACCCGTTTTGGTTAATGGAATCATTCGTGAGCGGAACCCCGCGCGCCGGATTGTCAGCCGGCACAAGCCAGAGATTGGCTCTGACCTCGGATTGCACCGTAACGAGTTGCGTGCTGTCAGGCGTCAGATTCAGGTTGCGATAGCTGTGCAGGTCGTTGGTTACTTTTTGCACTTCGCCTGCCGGGTAAGTGACCTGCCAGATTTGATAGTTGGCGGCACTTGTTTTCGTTCTGCCCACCACAAACAACCCCTTGCCGTCTTGCTGCCAGGCCACACGCATCAACCAGGCCCATTGGGTTTCTCCAATGGGTTGCGCCGCACCGATCACGCGCAAGGACAAGAGGCGAAAATGAAAATCAGGGGCGGGCAGCATCTTGGCAATGGCAATTTGCCTTCCATCTGCCGACCAGGAAGGGCCATCAACCGAAAAGTTATCAGGCAACCGACAGGCCGCCAGCTTTCGCTCTGCTGTACCATCGGCGTTACTGATGAGCAGCGCGCTTTCACCGACGGTTTCATCCTCGCGCACGAACGCTATTTGCTTGCCATCGGGGGAAAAGCTCACCGCACTATCCACCCCCACCAGCAATTTTTGCGGCAGCCCGCCGTGAATGGAAAGGCGATAAAGTGTGTTGCTTGCGGAGTGGGCCGGGCGTTGCGCGTAGTAAATAAACTGGCCGTCCGGGGAAAAGGCCAATCCCCGAAAAATCAGTTCGGTTTCAGGCAGCAAGGGCGTTTCCTGATTCGTCGCCAGTTGCTTGAGCCACAAACTGTGAGAACCGCCCAGCGGCTGCGAACTGGAGAGATACACGAGCGACCGCCCATCGGGGGAAATGGCTGCTTCGTAGGCCGTGCCTGTGCTTGTCAGCCGACGTATTTGCATATTGCGGAACGGCGCGGGCGAAGGAGAATTAGGGCGGGTGCGGGAGTACCAGAATCCCAGCGCGGCAATCACTGCAACCAACAGCGTCACAAGGAAAATACTGATGCCGTAGGGCGACTCCCGCAGTCGCAGAAATCGCTTCGGTAGAAGAGCCGTTGCCTTCGTGGCGGGCGAGGTTGGGATGGTTTCGGGACGTGACGGCGGGACGGGCGCGGTAACCGTTTTTACCGCCACGACAAAACGGTAGCCTCGTTTGGGGAACGTTTGAATGTACTTCTGCACACCGTCACGCTCGCCCAACGCCTTGCGCAACATCGAAAGTGTGTAGGACAGATTGGATTCTTCGACAAAGCTATCGGCCCACAGCGCAGCCATCAGCGTTTCTTTATCGAGCAGCGCGCCCTGATGCGTGACAAAGAGATACAGCAGGTCAAAGACTTTAGGCGAGATGGAAACGACCTTGCCCTGACGCTTCAATAATCGTTCTTCCGGGTCAATCGTGAATTCTCCAAACTCGTATAAGCACTTTCCCTGCATCGTCATAAGGTTTCTAACAATTTTCTAAACTTTTCCTAAGCCCCCTCTAAAGACAAATCTTCCCCCCAGGCTTACTGTTTGGAGCGTGCAGCAATGCGGAAAGAGGAACTATCGCTCAAACAGAAACTCCACCGCCGCAGGAGAAACACCGCTTTTCTCGCTAGGCGGGGTAACCGATCAAGGCCATTGCATTGACTGGGTGAGATGAACGCAAATACGCAGACACGGGATTTCCTTATACATCGTCCACGCCAATCATGCCAGCGCGGTGTAACGGTTTTTCGGGTAGACCGGAAAAGGAGCGCCGTCGCACAAGGAAGGGCGAGGTTTTTTTCTCGGCTGTGAAAGTTTTGGTGACGAAAACTCGCTATTCTAGATGGCAGAATATGCCTGACACTTTTTCGCATTGTGTCACCATTGCCGGAAGCCAGGGTTAATGGATAAAAATTGAAAGAAAGCGCCCGCCCGAATGTCCCCGGAGCGGCGGAAGGAATTGTTCTTCGCACGAAAAAGCCTTGTTGTACTGCGCCCACCCGCATTAAGCCCCATTTGGTTCTCAGCATATGGCCCTCAAGCGCTGGCTGATCGCAGCTTCTCTGCCGCTGCTTTCAACCGTTCCCTTTTGGCAGAGCTTGTGGTTTCGCCTGTTTGCGTCGCTTAGCATTGTTTGCTTACTTGGTTTGCTCAGCCGACTACACCACAGACGGAAGCTGGATTTAGAACGAGTGCGCACGCACGTCGCGGCGGATTTGCACGATGACATTGGCGCGAGCCTGTCGCAATTGGCCGTGCTCAGCGAAGTCCTGTATCGGCGACTGGGCGAGACGGATCCGCAGGTGACGGCGACGCTCACTGCGATGCGCCGCATTGCCAGCGAAGCCGTAGACGCGATGTCGGACATCGTGTGGACGACCAATCCGCAACACGATTCGCTCGCCAATCTGGTGCGCCGGATGCGCCGCTTTGCCAGCGAAATCCTGCCCGGCGCGGGCCTCGAATTCACCTTTCACGCGCCGCGCGGCGAACCGGATTGGCGGCTGGCCGCCGATGTGCGGCGGCAGGTGTTTCTGATTTTCAAAGAAAGCCTGAATAACATTGTGCGGCACGCCAACTGTACCCAGGCAGAAATCGTGCTAACGAGGCATCGCCGTGGCTTGCATCTGCAACTGCGCGACAACGGGTGCGGCTTTGTCGTGGGTCAGGCGGCAGAAGGCAATGGCCTGAAAAATTTGCATCGCCGTGCGCAAATGCTGGGGGCGCAACTCCGCCTTGATTCCACTGCGCGCGGCACCGTCGTTTCTTTATTCGTGCCCTATCAACAGACCGTTGGGAAGCTGGCGCGGCAGGCATTGCACGTCTGGATACAGCACATGCAAATCAATAACCGCATCAGTACCCAGGCCGCACGTACCTATCTAAATAGAGGAGTGACGTGGTGGGCAACCCGCCCTACACTACGCCCGTCAGCAATGCCGAAGATCACAAAATAAGCTGCAGGCGAGGGGCAAGCGATGGAAGCGCGGAGGGCTATGACCAGTGCCAATCAAATCATCAGAGTCGCCCTCATCGAAGACCTCAGCGAAGTCCGCGAGGGCTTGGGGTATTTGCTGACCCACACGCCGGGATTTCAGTTCATCGGCGGGTACGCTTCGATGGAAGCCGGGTTGCAGGCGTTGCCGCACAACCTGCCCGATGTGGTACTGCTGGACATCGGTTTGCCGGGTATGGACGGTATCGCGGGCACGCGCGTCTTGAAGGAACGCTGGCCGGAATTGGTGATTGTGACGCTAACGGTTTACGAGGACGACGACCGCATCTTTGATGCCTTGTGCGCGGGCGCGAGCGGGTATTTGCTGAAGAAAACCTCGTCGGCGCGACTCTTGGAAGGTTTGCAGGACGCGATGAATGGCGGCTCGCCCATCAGCCCGGAAATCGCCAGCAAAGTCATCCGGCTCTTTCGTCTGTTTCGCCCACCCGCCCACGCTGATTATCACCTGACGCCGCACGAGTTGCGGATTTTGAAGCTGCTGGTCGAAGGGCATAGTTACAAAACCGCCGCCGCCGCCTTGGGCAGTGCTGTGAGTACGATTGCCTTTCACATGAAAAGTATCTATCGCAAGTTGGAAGTTCATTCCAAATCTGAGGCCGTTGCCAAGGCGTTGCGAGATCGGTTGATTGCGTAAAGTGTCAAAGCCCGGCGTAACTGATGTTGCGTCAGAAGTACCTTCCATTCTTCCTGATGCCGCCGCGAACTCGTCCCTAAATTAAGGAGATTCTTTATGCTTATTGATGATTTTGCCTCTGGGCCGGATGGCGTGACGCTATTCGCCACGCAGCCAACTGAAACACCGGGCTGGAAACGAGGGGATTACAACCACTCCGCTGGTATCACGACCAGCCCCAAATTTCCGCGCCGCTATGCGTCCTTCACGGTGAAAAGCGCGCTCACGCATCAGCCCGGCGTGCTGGATGTGGGCAAGGGCGAACGGCTCACGCTGGGCACCGGGCCGCGCGTGCATCACTTCCTAATGTTGGGGTATGGGATGGATGCACAGGGCCAGCAGACCGGACAGATAAATGATTTGAGTGCGTTCACTGGCTTTCGCCTCAACTTTGATTTCAGCAGCCTTGGACTCAATATCAACATTCTTTTCTACACCACGCAGGGCACGATCTATTTTCAGGCCGGGCAGAACATTAATCCGGTGCTGACGGCGCAGAACAGTGCGGCAGTCCCGATCAACTTCCCGTTCAGTTCGTTTGGTAAAGGCGGAAGCACACCGCCACAGCCGCCGACCGCCACCGATTTGCACAAGGTCGAGTCCATCCGCTTGCAAATTCAAAGTCATACGCTGTGGCCTGGAGCGGGCTTTATTCTGCGCTCTTTCGAGTTGTATTAGCTCTTGGGCGGGAGCAATGGATCGTTTGTGCTATGCCGCTTGCCAAAGGCCTATTGAGTTATCAGCGCGCGGGCATACTCGGCGCACAAGAGGCGCAGCGGACGGCTGCGCCAAGCCAGAAAAGGGGAAGAACTATGGACGAGAATTTTCGCGTAAGAGTGTTGCGACCAGACGATCTACTTGTATTGGAGCTGGCGTTCTTCAATCTCAAACTGGACGATCCCAAGAAACCCGCGCCGCAACTCGTGCGCATTGATCCGCAGCAGAATGCGTACATTGTGGTTCATTTGCCACCGCAGCACATTGCGGAACAGGCATTTTGGGAATCCGACAAAGAATCAGGGGATAACAAGAATTCAGACCACGTGTCGGCTCCGCCTGTACAGACCATTCTTTCCGGCTCTTCCCGGTTGGCATTTCTGGTGCCGTCAACGGCCTTACCGCTGGCGTATAGCCTTACCACCCTGCTGGAAAAGATCAGCGGATTTGAACCAAGTGTCACGGCGGCGGTGAATTTTGGCAAACGCGGTAAGCCTGGCGATCTTCCCTTGCCCGAAGAACCCGCCAATAACCAAACGGCGATTGAGTTTCCTTATCGGCTTTATCTTTCGCCGGATTGCGATGGGCGCTGGTTGCACGCGAAGGCGGCAGAGAGCAAAGGGCAGCGGGTGGAACTCTGGCACACGCGGCTGGCATTGCAAACGTGGAAAGAATTTCCCGTGCCGGGAGGGAAAATCGTGTTGCTTCCGGAGGCGGTAATCGAGTCGCAACAGACCGTGCGGGCGGTGTATGCCAAAGGCCTCCCGCCCTTTCCAACCTCTCCCTCCAAAATTCCTGATGACCCGTTTCTGATGTCGGTGTCGGAATTCAATCGTTACCAAATCGTGCATACGACCGCGAATTTCAAGCTCAAGAGCGATGTCTTCGATCCGGCACCTATTCAAGCCAGGCGTTTGATGCTCTCTACGCTGGGCGGTTGGGCTGATCTGCGCGGGGTGTGGCAGTCCTCGCCGCTGGGGATTGAGGAATGGCGGTACCGCGCGACGATGGGGCGCGATCACTATGTCAGTATCGTGGATACGGGGTTTCTCTATCCCTTTGGCCATCGCGTCTCTCGCATCACGATTACGGAGCGAAAATTTCATCCTCCGGGCGTGGATGATGCGCCGGAGGGGAATGTGGCGTACCTGCGCCAGCGGATGTACCTGGTCGTGCGCGAGCCGGAAAAATCTTATGCGGGAAATCGCCAGCAACGCGGCTCAATGATGCCCTTCAAGACGGTCAGGATTACCACGCTCGTGACGCCGAATCTGGATAACCCGACAAACCAGCCCTCCACGCCGGGCGGGCCAACGCCGGGGCCGACGTTCTTCTGGCCGCAGGTCGGCGGTCAGAATTTTCTCTTTCATATCGTGGCGACGGATTTTCTCGGTCAGGTAACGGAATTCACGATGCCGTTACTGTTTATTCATCTCCTGCACAACACCGATGCGGGGCAGATGAACAAGCTGATCAGCGCCACCGACAAGGGCGAAATCGCCCGCCTGCAACAATGTCCCATCGCCGGGCAGCGGGTGGCCTTTGCGGGAGCTGCCGCCGCCGCGAATGTGCTGAACAGCACGGATAACCTCAGCGTGCAATCGCTCAATTTTAGTGCGGCGCTCAATCCGGGAGGCGTGTCAGCCAGCGGGCCGAGCTTCTTTCCTTATGTGAGCGGCGCGCGGGTCACGCTGCCAGCGCTGAGTATGTGGTTGGGCGAGTCGGGCACGGCAGATGTGAAATACTTTGCCGACTTTCAGGATCACGACAATGACGCGACGAATCCGGGCAAAGTGGTGCTGGAGATGATTAAGCCCGTGCCGCTCGACTTCCGCGAGCGCGGAGACAAGGCGGGCGCGCTGGTCAAACCGAATATGGCGGTGCGCGCGCTCTCACGCAAATACGGACTGGTCGGCGATGCAGTTTCTGTGTCGAAGGAAATTTTCAGCAAAGACAAATTCTTCAAGCGCGATGATCTGGGCGGTACGCTGAAGGCACCGTTGCAAGCGGCGAGTGCTTTAGCTCCGCAAGCGCCCGGCGACTCCGTGGATGAGTTTCTGCCCTACCTGCTCGGTGGCATCAACCTGCTCGCTCTCTTGCCCGATAATGTGAACGACCCGAATGGAACGACGGGGCTGACTCCCAAAATGACGACCGTCTCGGATGCCCAGGGGACGCGCGTGCAAATGGTGTGGAAAGTGAATAACTGGCTGTCTGATCCCTTAAATATATTTTCCACCCTGGGGAAAGACTCGCGGCTGACCCTGACAACGGAAATTGTCAAACCGACGGGCGAGGCGACCGTGCAGACCAATGTGAACTGCAAGATAGAGAATTTCAGGCTGACCTTATGCAAGCTGGTCAGCTTGACCTTTAAGGTGATGGACTTCACCTCTAAATCCGGCAGCAAGCCGGACGTGGATATTCAAATCGCCAAAGACTCTGTCTCTAACTTACCCCTCACATTTGAAGGCCCGCTGGCGTTCATCAACACGATAGCGGCTTATGTTCCGCTGGATGGTTTCAGCGATCCGCCTTCGCTGGATGTCACGAGCGAGGGGCTGACAGCCGGGTATTCACTCACGCTGCCGCCGATTGCGGTTGGCGTCTTCAGCTTGCGGAACGTCAATCTGGGCGGCCTATTGCGCATCCCGTTTATCGGCGATCCGATGAGCCTGACGCTCAATTTCTGTCGCCGCGATGCCAAGTTCATGTTGACGGTCGGCCCGCTGGGCGGTGGCGGCTTCTTCGAGATGACGGTGACGACCAAAGGCTTGCAGAGTTTTGAAGTCGGACTGGAAGCTGGCGCAGGCATTGCCGTGAATTTTGGTGTTGCCAGCGGCGCGGTATGCGCAATGCTGGGAATCAACTTTCGCTACAGCAAAGACCAGGTCGAACTGGATGCCTATTTCCGCATCTACGGCGCGGTGGACGTGCTGGGGTTAATTACGGCTTCGATAGAATTGCGGATGGATCTGCGGTGGGACGAGACCCGCGGGGTATTGACGGGAGAAGCGCAGATCAGTGTCGAAATAGACCTGTTCCTCTTCAGCAAGACCGTGACAATCAGTTGCACGAAAACTTTTGCCGGAGGCAGCAAGGGTGCCCAGTCCCTGCTCCCCACAGCGGCGCTGGGCGCGCCGCCACTGCCCGCGGCTCCGCTCACCACGCATATTAGTTTTGGCGATGTGTTCACGTCTAACGACGACTGGATCATTTATCAGGCCGCTTTTGCCTAAGCTGACGGACGCTGTTGCAGGAAGGAAAACAACGATGCCATCAATCAATGCCAAATTAGAACAAACGATTACCTGGACATTAGTGCCGAAGGAAATTCTGAAGGGACAGCTCGCACTTTCCCTCATCGCCACGCCGCGCCTGGTTGTGAAGCCGGATGGCGTCAATCCCTTGCCCGACAAGGTCACGCTTGAGGCGTTTCCCAATTGGAAGAATTGGCCGCAGTGGGTGCAAGCCAATTTCAGTAGCGTCAAAGTTCGCTTCGGCGGCGTCGCCGTGCCTGCCAAGCGCGCGACCGATGCCAACGGACAGGATGTGCTGATCACCGGGCGCTGGGATGCTGTCTTTCCACCGCAAACTATCGTGAAGCCGTATGACCAGCCCGACCTCCGCACGCTGGCGGTGGTCAGTCAGAACCTGAAGAATCTGGCGGCGGAAGTGCGACAGGGCTACGACCAATTTGCCGAACGCCTGAAAACCGCGCAGGACTTGCCTTCGCTAAAAGAGGCGCAGACACTCGCGGCGAAAAATGCGGATAAGCTGGGCAGTATGCTGAAAGGGGTGGTCACGCATGCGCAAATGATGGGCACCCCCACGCTGCGCGCAGCGATAGACAGCAAGGTACAGGCCGCGCTGAAAGATGGCCTGCCGGTGGATGCCAAGCTGTTCACCGCCGCCACCGGTTCCGCCATGGTTGGCGGGTTGTTTGCGCTGAATCGTTTTTCTGAAACACAGCATCGCTGGCAGACCAGTAAAAAGCCGCGTCTGATGAACCCGGACGACATTACCTTTCACGAAATCGTCACGTTGCTCAGCGATTATCCGTTGTTAATGCGGCAACTCGGTCTGGTGATTGATCTCGTCGTCGAGATGAAAGATGTTTTCAATCTGCTCCCGGCGTTGCCGCAACCCAACGTGCCGATCCAGTTGGAAATGAACTGGGGCGCGCTCGAACAGGCTGAGAAAGCGCAGGAACAAGCTGCGAAGCTGACACCCGTGACGCGGCTGCATCGTATCCCGATGACCTTGTGCGACATGATCGTGGTGCAGGGAGCGGTACGAACCTTTCAACTCAAAGCCAATACGCCGCAGATCAAAGACGGCCTGTTTGATCTGAGCAATCTGAATGACCTGACGTATCAGGAAGCCGGTTTTGACAAGCAGGATTTCGACCTTCATCTCAGCGATTTTGAAATGGTCGGCAAGCAATTGCAGAGTATGGGCGACACGTTGCTCCGCTCGACGACGACGGTGCTGCGGAATCACGCCACAATCAAAGGCAGTACGACGCAACAGCTCGAACGTGACAAACTGGGATTGCCGTCGCTGCGTTCCACGGGCATCGCCATTTTCTACGATGCGAAAGGCGCGAATTTTCGCCAGTCCAAACGCCGCGCGGCAGAGTTGAATAACAACCTCAATCAATGGCAGGTCGTGATCAATGGCAGCGAGCAGAAACCTCCGACCGGCAAGGAAATTATTCTGACCACCGAAGACCTGTTGCGGGGCTATCGCGTGGATGTGCGCTGGCAGGGCGACACTCCGTGGTCGCAGTGGATGTCGCTCTGCCAGCGCAACGGCAAATACACTTTTATCAACACCAACGAGGTGCTGGAGAGGCCGGATGAGGGATATGTGAAAGCCAACAGCATTGTGTGGGGCCGCGATGAAACGGATCGGGAATCGCTGGCCGTGCATGAAGCGTTGTTTCGCTGGGATGGCTGGAGTCTGTGCGTGCCTCGTCCAGGCAAATTCGTGAACCCGGAAAACGGTGAAATCAAATCTATTGAAGAGCTACGCACTGCCGATGTGAGCAGCGGCAAAGGGAAATCGCAACCGTTTAAGACCACCTTCAGCCCAGTCGCTGGCTCGTTGCCACGCTTACGCTTCGGCTGGAAGTACCGGTTGCGCGTGCGGCTGGTGGATTTAGCGGGCAATAGCAACCCCTGGACGAGAAGCGAAAATACCGGCGCGACGAAAGAAGTGCTGTATACGCGCTTCGATCCCATCCCACCGCCGCTGCTGGTGCCGCCCGGTGTACCACGGGAAAATATGAAAGATAACAAGCAGGAAGATTATTCGCCGGGCGAATCGCTGGAACGAATGGTGATTCGCAGCGATGTTGACCTGACGGCTGAACGTTATTTCACCGGCGTCCTCAAGGCCAAAAATGTGCCGAAACCTACTGACCCGCAACAGGGAGTCACGTATCACGAAATGAATGACCGGCTGGTCTTGCCGCCTAAAACCTCCCAGAGCCTCGCGGAAACACACGGAAAATTCGATAGCGGCGAAGTGAAGTACCTGCAAATCGTGGCGGGCGATCAGGCGCATCTGCCAATCACTTTTACGCGGGATACGAAGGTCAATTATTTGCCCGACCCGCAGGCGCGCGGCGCTGCCTTTGTTGGCTTGCCGAACAGCAGCTTAGTGGGTGGCGGGCCGTTGTTGCAGCCCACCGAAGTTTCTCTTGATCCGACCAAATCGCTGCGCGTGGTCAATGTGCCGTTTGCTGGCAAATGGCCGAATCAAACACCTTTTATTCTGCGGATCAGAGATTTGGTGGCGGGGACGACGCGCTTGCAATGGGATACCACCACACCGATTCCGGTGCTGACAGTGTTTCTGGAGAAAGCCGAAATTCTGCACGTGCGCTACAGCAGTTGTCTCAGCACCTTCCCCAAGACGACCAACGCCGAAGACCTGAGCGCGCTCGACCTGATGGGCGTGTGGCGTAAGAGCGTCAAAGACAAGCCGAACGATGCCACCGCACATCGCCCGCGCGCGTTGTCCGGTGCCGACCCGATGCTGACGCCCTTTCATCATCTGGTGCTGGTGCACGCGGTACAGCGGCCTTTGAAAGCTCCCGCCTTTCAGCAATTGCAGCCCGCTACGCGCACGCCGGGACAGACCTTCATTGATCTGGCGACGACTGCGACGCTGGACGCCAAAAGCACCGCCCGTCTGGAGGTGCTGGCCGATTGGGAAGAGTGGGTGGACGATGTGAAAGCACCCGCGCCCGCCCGCGTCAAACGCAATGCGGCGCTGCGTTCGTACCACACGGACGGAAACGATACCGTGACGCTTTCCACCACACAGGAAAAGTCGCAAGTCACGCCGCTGGATGCCGACCCGCTGCGGCAGGAATTCGGCGATACCAAATTTCGTGAAGTGTTTTATTCGCTGCGCGCGACGACGAGCTTTCGGGAATACTTCCCGGCGGACATTACCGATGACATCAACAACATCTCTGTCATCGGCCCGCAACGCGGAACCGGCCAAAAGCCTTCGCCTACCGACACAACCAAAATGATTCCGCAGGGAAACTTCGTTTGGAACACGGCGCGGCCCATCGCCCCCAAAGTGCTTTACATCGTGCCCACCTTCAAGTGGAGCCGGAATTGGGATGCCACGCATCCGCCACAGGGCAACGAATATAAAAGCCAGCGTGAAGGCAAGGCACTGCGCGTTTATTTGGAGCGTCCCTGGTATTCGTCGGGTGACGGCGAACTGCTCGCCGTCCTGCTGAAAGCGCCTAACATACCGATGGACGATAAACTCAAGCCCTACGTCACGCAGTGGGGCAAAGACCCGATCTATGCTTCCAATAGTCCTCGGACTCAGTTGAAAATTACCGATTTCAAACAGGCGCTTTTCAATCGCTTGGCCGATTCGGGGCTGAAGTTCAAGTTGGCATCTGACCTCAATAATGGTCTTGCGCTGGATGAACTGGGTACTGCGAGGCAGGTGATTGCCGTGGGGCATGAAGTCAATTACGATGCCGCGCGCAAATTGTGGTATTGCGACATCGAGCTTGATTTAGGCGCTTCTTATTATCCCTTTGTGCGGCTGGCGCTGGCGCGTTATCAACCCAATTCCATTGATGGAATGGAATTGTCGCGTGTGGTATTAACCGATTTTGCACAGCCCGCGCCGGATCGTTCGATCAGTGTGAAACGCAGCACGTCTGCGTCCGGTGCGGTGAATCTACAGGTAGAAATTTCCGGCGTGATTCCCCGCAATACCTGGGCGAATCAGGATGCGAAAAATGTTTTCCCCCCGGATAAAAATGGCTTCAAAGAGGGCGATGGCCTCAATCAATTTGAACTCCGCGTGGAATCGCTCGCGCCCGGTGCCAATCCTGATTTTGCGAACCTTGATTTCATTGATGGCGATTCCGTGATTTCGCATCCTGAGTTGGGGTGGGAGAAGGTGACCGCGACCACGCTGAGGCCCTCGCTGCCGCCGTCTGACCTGTTGCCAGTGTGGCTAAGCAATCTTGGTTTTCAGCGCCCGCCCAATGACAACAAACGCTATCGCCTCGTTGTCCAGGAATTTGAATGGTTTGAAAACGGCGGCCTCTTTACCATCGAGGGACATACGAGTAAGAAGGTCAGCAAGCGGCTCGTTTTCACCGAGACGTTTGATTTGGGTAGTGGTTCAGGTGGGTGAGAGACAGCGGAGTCCCGACTGTGAAGGAGGGCGTAGGACTAACACTGATGCCCTTCTTCACAGTCGGGCTTCCGCCGCCGCATCTTTCTTCTGAGCCACCACCTAATTTGTAAGATGTCATTGGTCGCTTGTCATTGGTCATTAGCTCGTAAGCGGGCGCGCCAATGACAAATGACAAATGACCAATGACAAACAACGATTGATTCTGCGAGAGACCCCCGATATGAAATTTACTTCAGCACGCCTTCCGGTTCTGGTTGTTCTTTGTTTTGTCCTGACGTTGTTCCTCCGCCTGTATTTCGCGCAGGCCCAGCGTACTTCCTTCTCTACACCAATGCCTGCGACCGCGCGCCTCACGGTTCCGCGCGCTACGTTGCGACAAACTGCTGGTGCGGTTGCGCAGGCGGATGAGGCATTGGCTTATTACCGACTCAAACGAACCGGCGAGGCGGGCGCGCCGCTCAGCGAAGCCCGTTACCGGGAAGCGTTGGCGCGCCTGTGCCAGATGCCGCAGCATTCGCTTTTGGCGGGCAAGAGCGTAGATGCCAGCAGTGCGAATACTGACCTGATGCGCGCGGGCTGGCAACCGCTGGGGCCGTCGCTGTCTGCGGCCACTGACCTGACAGCGGCTTCGTGCGAAACGGATGCAACCGCGATTCTTGCGGCATTGCTTGATCCGCAGCGCAATCTGGCAGGCGTGTCGCAGGGCGCGGCGAGTGCGGATGGCAAGGCCCTGTTCGCCGCAGCCTTGGGCAGCGGGCTATGGCAGGGTTCGTCCGCGTGGAAAAAACTGGACACGGTGGCTGGCACCATCGCGCTTGATCCGCAGTCGGCAGAGCATTTGTTTGCTTCGTTGGGCGGCTTGCAGCTTTATCAATCGGACAATCGCGGGCAGGCGTTTACGCCGATCAGCAACGGCATTAACGATCAGGGATTGTTTGCGCCGCCGCTCGCGCTGGAGCCGAGCAACGCGCAGCATTTGTGGACGGGCGGCAGCGCGATTTGGCGGAGCGCAGACGGCGGCGGGCAATGGGAACAGGTCGGACAGCTCACGAGCGGCAAGGCGAGCGCGATGGCCATTGCGCCGGAACAAGCGTTTGTGTTGGTCGGAACGAGCGCGGGCGAAATTTATCGCTCTGCTGATGTGACCGCGACGACGTGGCAGGCCGTGCAACCGCGCGCCGGGTTTGTTTCTTCGTTGATAATTGACGAGCAAACGGTTTATGCGACGTACTCTTCGTTCGGTGGCGCGCACGTCTGGCGCAGTCGCGATGCGGGCCGCACGTGGGAAAGTCTGGACGGCGCGGGACTGACCGCTTTGCCGGACGTGCCGGTACACGCGCTGGTCGCTGATTCGACGCAGGCGGGGCGGATGTTTGTGGCGACGGATTTGGGGCTGTTTGTAACGTATGACGGCGGCCTGAACTGGTTGCGGTTGCAAACTGGTTTTGGCCTGACGCCCGTTGCTTCGTTGCAATTGCAGCAGGTGGCGGGGCGCGCGACGCTGTACGCTTTCACGCAGGAAGCAGGCGTTTGGCAAACGACGTTGGAGGCCGAGGCCGATTGGACTTACTCGCTTTCGGCAGCAACGGCAACTGTGAATGCGACGGGTGGCGCGGGGAGCGTGAATGTGCTGACGACCAACGTTTGCGCGTGGACGGCGAAGCAGCAACGCGGCGTGGCTGACGATTGCGACGGGCGCGAGCGCACAGGCAACGGCTCGGTGCAATATCAACTGCGCCGAACGCCGAACGCTTGCCGCGCACCGGGCGTGCTGACGATTGGCGGGCAAACGCTGAGCCGTCACGCAACGCGGCGGGGGCAACGTGCCCCGTGACGAGCGTCACCTCCGGGCAAACGATCACCGGGAAACTGGAAGCGGCGGATTGTTATTCGCGGAGTTGCGCACGGACGGGGTTTACTACGCCACACGCTATTCGTTTACGGGCACCAGCGTCAGTTATCTGGCGCTCTCGGCGGCTTCGACCGATGCCATCTTCACCTGAGCCTTTTCGCGCCGAACAGCGAAACGCCGCTGGCACAAAACGGCTCCGGCTAAATGCGCGCATCCCGGCGGGCACGGGGTATCTCGCGTTGCCTGCGAACGGAACGTACACGGTCAAGTCACTTCGCTGACGCCGCAGCAAACGAATTACAGCGCTCAGTTTGTACGCGGCCAGCCGTTGTCCTGATTTCGGCGTTGACGGCGAATCAGGAACATTTCGACGCGGCGGGCGGCACTGGGCGGCGTGATTCCGATAGGCGGCTGTTTGTGGTCGCCAGCGAATGCGGCGAGTTGGGTGACGTTTGAGGGCAATGGATTCGGTTTCGGCTCGCTGCCGCTGCGGTACACGGTCGCGCCGAACACGACGCCGAACGCGCGCCGCACGGTGATTGACGTTGCCGGACAAAGCTACACGATTGAGCAGGCGGGCGTGGGCGGGACGTGCAACAGCCGCGAATTGCGCCTCGGCGAAACGGTGCAAGGGCGGTTGAGCACGGCGGCGGATTGTCGTTCGCGGGTGCTGGCAGATGGCACGGTAGCGGATCGGTTTTTGTTCACGGCGACGGCGGGGCAGCAGGTGATTGCCGTGGCGTATGCCAGCACCTTTGCGCCCGTGCTGAACCTGACGGACAGCGTCGGCGCGGTGCTGGCGCAGAGCGTATCGCGGTTGCCAGCGGGGAATGTGAAGCCGTTCGTGATTCCAGCCGACGGCACCTATTTTCTCGAAGTGACTTCGCAGGGCTACGCGACCCTGGACGCTGATTACACGCTGACGTTATTGAATCCGTCGGCGGCTTGCCCGTATGCCTTGACGATGACGGAGCAGGCGTTTGATGCGGCGGGCGGCACGGGCACGATTGCGTGGACGACCGGGCCGAATTGCCCCTGGAATGTGAGCAGTACGGTGGCGTGGATTGTGCCCGCAAGCAACAGCGGCGGCGGCAGTGGCAACGTCAATTTTCAGGTCGGTCAAATACCGGTAACGCTCGGCGCGGCGTTGTGATTGTGAACGGACAGGTGTTCAGCGTAAAGCAAGTAGCGCGGGCGGCAATTGTTTGCCGCAACCGCTGACGCCGGGACAGCCGATAAAGGGCGAATTGCAAATTGCTGATTGCGAATCGCGCTATCGCACAGGCACAGGCCGCTTCAATGCCGACCGCCATCAGTTCACGGGCAAAGCGGGGCAATTGGTGACGGCAACGGCGACAGCCACCCGGCTTTTGCGCCATTCCTGTATCTTTCCGACAGCAACGGCATTTTGTTGGCGAGTGGCGCACAGCGGCTGCCTGTGAATGTGGGCTATGTGAGGAAGCTGCCTGCCGATGGCACTTACTTCCTGGAAATCACGAGCGATGCGGCAGCGGGCAGTGGCGCGTATGCCGTCAGTGTAGATGTCGCTGCGCCGGGCTGCGGCATTGCGTTGTATCCGCAGCGGCAAAGCGTGGAAGCGGGCAGCGCGACAGGGCGCGTGGAGGTTGTCACGGGCAGCACCTGTACGTGGAGCGCGTCCCGACTGCAAATTGGATTCAACTGACGCAGAACACGGGGCAGGGCAATACGCCAGTGTTGTTTACGCTCGCGGCGAACACGGGCGCGACGGCGCGCACCGGAACGATTCTGATCGGAGAGCGCGTCGCCACGATTGAACAGGCGGGCGCGGGCGGTACTTGTGTGGCGCGGTGCGCGACATTGCGCCGGGGCAGACGGTGGCCTCTTCGCTCACGAGAATGCCGATTGCCGGTCGCGGCGCGTGCCGACGAGCGTGGTGGATCGGTTCATTTTGCCGGGCACGGTGGGGCAGCAGGTTAACTTCCAAACGCGGTTCCTGCCTTCGACGCGCGCCGCGTTGCCAAGTCTGGGGATGACGCTGCTTGACGCCGCAGGGCAACGTGGTCAGCACAGGCGTGCGCAATTTACCGAGCGAAAGGCGGATTCTTCCAATCTGCCCGCGACGGGGACGTACTTTCTGGAAGTCACGTCGAACTTTGTGGATTACGCAAACGGATTACGCGCTGACGGTGGCGGCGGCTCCGAGTTGCGGCTTTGCGGCGCTGTCTGCACAACCAGGCGTTCAGGGCGCAGGGCGGCAGCAGCACGGTCAATCTGATTACGGCGGGCAACTGCCGTGGACAGCCAGCGCGACGGCGAGTTGGATTGAGTTGCAAACCAGCACGGGCAGCGGTGCAGGGACGCTTTCGTTTACGGTCGCGCCGAACACGACGCCGCTTTTTGCGAACACGGATATTCTGTTGGCAGATCGTTCCGATTACGATCACGCAGGGCGGCGCGGGTGGCAGTTGTGAGGCGACGCCGCTGGTAGCAAATCAACCCTTCAAAGGGCGATCAAACGCGCGGACTGCCAGCCGGGGCGTCGCTTCACGTTTACCGCACAGGCGGGCGAGCAAATCGCGTTGCAACTCGACAATGCGCTGTTTTCCGCTCGCAGTTGACGTTGACTCCGACGGCAGGACGGTGTTGTCAGGCGTGTTGATTTCACTGCGCTGAGCGTGCGATTTCCTGCCGACTGGGCTATCTGACACTCACGCGCAGTGGCAGTTACACGTTGGACTTTACCAGCCTCTCGACGCCGGTCTTTCCAGGATCAACCTTATACCCTGACGCTGTTGCAGGGCACAGAAACCTGCGGGGCGACGATTGCCGCCAGCAATCTGCGCTTTGCCGCGACGGCGGCAGTGGCACGGCGCAGGTGCGTGCGCCAGCCGGGTGCAACTGGACGGCGATGAGCAGCGATTGGATTACGTTTTCGCCTGCGACCGGACAGGGCGATGGGATGGTGACGTTCACGCTGGCCGCGAATCCTTTTCGTTCGTCGCGGCGCGGCACGATCAGGTGCTGGCACGCAAACCGTGACGATTGAACAGGCGGGCATTGGCGGTTCGTGCGCTACGCCCACGATTGCCATCAGGCAAACGGTGACGGGCGCATTGAATGAAGGCGATTGCACGGCGAACCAGCGCAATTTCTCTTATCATCGGCGGACTCTATGCGCTGAATTATGCGGTGGGGCAGCAGTTCGCGCTCGATCTGCGCAGCACGAACAGCTTTTTCACGCCTGGCGTGGCGTTGCTCGACATGAAGCAGGCAACGTGTTGTACAGCGCCAGTGGCGCCAGTTCCAGCAGCCGCGTGCGCCTGCCTGCAACAGGCGCGCTGGCTTTGGAAGGCGGGACGTATTACATTGCCGTTACCTCAACCAATTCGATCTTCTCCTCCCAGCCCTACAGCCTGACGGTGGAAGCGCCTGCCGAATGTGCCTACTCGGTCTATCCGACGTTCCCATCGCTTTGAAGTGAATGGTGGCGAAGGCGCGTTCCAAATTGTGACGGGCGCAAATTGTCCGTGGACGGTCGAATCCAACGTGACGTGGCTGAAACCCGTCGCGCAGGCCAATGGCAGCGGCCCGGTCACGTATAAATTCTCGGTTGCGCGCAACACCACCAGCAGCCGCCGCGGCGGCACGCTCACCATTGGCGGGCAAACCGTCACGGTGGAACAGGCGGGGATTGGCGGTACGTGCGACCTGACGCCGATTCAGTCAGGGACAGATCGTCACGGGGCATTTGACGACGGGCGATTGCGTAACAACGTATGAATCGTCTTCGTTCTTCACGCGCCCGCGCGCAGATCGGTATTCATTCCAGGCCGTCGCGGGCGAGCAGGTAGAAGCCGTGATACGTGAGGCGACGAACCGCGTAGAAATGGCACTTTCGCCCCGGACGGCGCGCGCGTAGCAACGGCCAACACCAGCACGGTCGGCACCGTGGCGTATATTGACTATGTGACCTTGCCGCAAACCGGCAGGTACATTTTAGATCTATGCCATTCACGCCGCTGACGGGTGATTACAAACTCCAATTTTTGCAGGTGCCGGGGCGGTGCAGTTATCAACTTTCGACCCGCTCGCTGAACATGAATCCGATGGAGCCACGCAATCCGTGCGCGTCAGCACGGGCAGCGGCTGCGCGTGGGCGTTCCGCAGTCTCTACGATTGGATCACGGTGGAGCGCCAGCCGAATTCCGGACACGGTCGAAATCAAAGTCGGCCCGAATCCTGGCATCGAACGGCGCAGCGGTTCCGTCGTGATTGCAGGATCCGTTTCCATCCGCAAGTGGCGTGGGCAGCACGTGCAAAGTCACGCCGCTGCGACAAGGGCAAACGATCACCGTTTCTCTTCACAAATGCGGGTTGTGTGAGCAAACGCTTCTACACTTTCGAGGCGACGGCGGGAGATCGGGTGGCGCTGTTGATTCGCGGCGCTGAGCGTTGGTCAATGACGCTGATTGACCCAAATGGCCGCGTGCTGGCAGACAACTTTGACACGATTCGTTTGCCGTCGGGACTGGATTACTACACGTTGCAGACGGCGGGCACCTATCGCGTGGAAATCGGCGAACCGGTCAGCAGTGGCGCGTATCGTTCGCGCTATTTCACCTTCTCGCTGCTGGCACCGACGCGCGGCTGTCAGTAGTCGTTGTCGGCGACGGGGCAACGCTTCGATGTCGAGGGAGGAATGGCGAAAGTCCAACTGGCGACGGGCAGCGGTTGCGAGTGGATGGTGAATTCCAATGCCGATTGGATCAGGGTTCTCTCGGTAGAGAAGGGAACCGGCAGCAGCGAGGTACGCCTTGCAGTGGCCGAAAATCAAAGCGTCGCGCAACGCACCGGAACCGTCGCCATCGCCGGGCAATTGTTCACCGTGGAGCAAGCGGGACTTGGCGGTACCTGTGTGCCGGTGATGATTGAGCCGGGGCCACCGATCTGGGGCACGTGGACGGCTTCGGACTGTCGCGCGACGGTGCGTACGGATTCCGTCGCCGACACGTACTTGTTCAATGCGACTGCCGGGCAACAGGTGTCGCTGGGGATTCTGGCGTTTCCGCAATCCGGCTTTTCTGGCAGCGCCGCGCTGGCGTTGATTGCACCGGATGGGACGTTGATCGAACAATCGAGCCTTGATCCTTTTGCGACCTCCGCCAATGGCGCGCGATTGCCCGTGAATGGCGGCTTCATTTCGCTGCCCGTGAGCGGCACCTATCGCATCGAAACCTCGCCTGTGAATTCAGCCTCGCTGAATGATTACCTGCTGAACGTCAATCTCGCGCCCGGCACCTGCACCTACGCTCTGTCCGCCGCGCGACAAGGCTTTGAGCCAGCGGGCGGCTTGGGCATCGTCAATTTGCAAACCACCAATGATTGCCCGTGGACGGCCAGCAGCAATGTGAGCTGGTTGACAATTCTCGAAGGCGATACCGGCCAGGGCAACGGCACGATCAGCTATTCCGTCACCCGCAACACAAGCCGCTCGTCGCGCACCGCCACCTTAACCATCGGCGGGCAGCTATACACGGTGGATCAGGCGGGAACGGATGGCAAATGTCTGGCGTCCACCCTCAGCCCCGGACAAGCCGTGTCCGGCGTGGTGAACGAAGGCGATTGCCCCTCTATTTTGCCAGGGCGTACCGGGCATGCGGATCGGTACACGTTTGCAGGTGCGAGTGGCGATCAGATTGCCCTCGCGCTGACGACCTCAACCCTCACGCTGACGCTTTTCGATCCGAATGGGCAGGTGATTTTGAGCGGCGAAACGTCGCGGCTGCCTGCGGGAACAACCTTCTACAAACTTCCCGTGTCCGGCACCTACACGGCAGAGGTCGCCGCCTTCAACTTTGCCCCCAGCGTCTCCTACACACTGACGCTCTTTTCGAGCAAGGCTACCTGCGCCTTCAACATCGCGCCCCTCACGCGCCGCCTGGAAGCGACGGCGGCTGCCGGAACTTTCAATCTGGAAGCCAGCGGTGATTGTCTCTGGCAGGCCACGCCGGACGTGTCGTGGATTACGTTGACGAACAATCGCGGCAGCAGTAATGCGATGTTGAATTATGCGGTTGCCGCGAACACAGGCAATGCTTTTCGCACCGGACGCATTACGGTGGGCGATCAGATTTTCACCGTCGAACAGGCCGGGGCGAACAGCCGCTGCGGGCCAACGCCTGTAACGCCGGGCCAAGCCATTACCGCGACTATTGCGGGCGGCGACTGCCCTTCGATCATTCGTCGCAATGTGCCTGTGCATCGCTATTCGTTCACCGGCAATGCCGGAGAGCGCGTCGCGGTGCAGGTGAATAGCAGCACGATTATGTTCCTCGGACTCATTGGCCCTGACGGCCTGCCGTTAGCGAGTTTGGATCAAGTGACCCGGTTACCGCGCGGAGGGAATATCGTGTTGCCGCGCACAGGAACGTATGTTGTGGAACTCGGCTATCCGGTCAGCGGGATTTATTCGTTCACGCTCAATCTGCAAACGGCTTGCAGCTTTACGCTTTCCTCAACCAGCCTGAATCTGGCGGCAGGCGGCGGCACGGGTACCCTTACGCTGCTCGCTGGCAGCGGTTGTGACTGGCTGGCCAGCAGTGATGCCGACTGGATCAGCATTGCAGCGGCCAATAGTTTCGGCAGCGGTACCACCACCCTCAATTACAGCGCCGCTCCAAATCCCGGCACCACTCCACGCACGGCTACGCTGCTGATTGCCGGGCAGGTGGTAACTGTGACGCAGGCCGGACGAGCCAATCTCCCCTCTACTTCCTCGCCTTAAGAACAGGGGCAGCAAACATCCTAATTGGTGGCGTTGCTTGCACGCCACCAATTAGGATGTTTGCTGCCCTACGCCACATCATTTGCGTTGGAAAGTAAACGGGCCAAGCTAGATTCGCTAGCTGCCCTTTGCCGATTTAATTATTTTTCTTCCCTAAGAAAACACCTCCGGTATATCTCTTGCTATCCTCTGGTCGTTGCAATTTTAAGTACCGTTTCTCCCCAAGCAGTCTGTTTAGACTAGAAACGAGATTTATATGAAAAAGCCATGTGTGTTAGTGGCGGAAGATAATGAAAACCAGCGGGAACTTTATAGCCTATTATTAGAATTGAATGGATTTGAAGTAAAAGCGGTGGCGAATGGGAGAGAGGCGTTGGAGGAATTAGAAAGTTACACGCCTGATCTTGTTCTCACTGACATTGCAATGCCAGAAATGTCTGGATTGGAATTGGTAGAGCAGGTGCGGCGGAATCAGGCTTTATCCCGGCTGCCGATTATTGTGATGACGTCGTTTGACCGGTATTACCTGCACTGGGCTGAATGTGTCGGCGCAGATGGCACATTGCGTAAGCCCATTGACCCGGAAGACCTATTCACGATGATTTTACAGTTATTGCCTGAGCATTCTGGACACTGATTAGTAGGTAATCAGGTTTTGCCAGTGTAATTAGTACTATCTGTGAGAAACATAGCTCAGGAATTTTCGTGTGTTCAGTTAGTCTTGGCTACTCTTGCTAGTTTTTTAGGTTAGTCGGAATAGGTAATGATAAAGTACGATAAATATACTTTACCCTCTGACGATTTAGATTTTATTAAGCTCTTTATTAAATACTTACCTGTAACTATCGACTTATTACGACTGCGCGCCTTTTCCCTGGTTCGCTCGATTCTCACTGGCTCTCTCTTCGGCGGAGGTTTGCGTCGTAGCCACCTCTTGCTGTTCCCGCTTGGCTCCGGTTTGGTGGGAACGCGGTGTTTTTTCTGCTGGGTGAGACTCTGCTTCACGGCGCGTCTGGTTATGATTGTCTGTGGGCTCAATATCTTTTTTTCGTCGTTCTTTTTCTGACATTACTACTTCCTCCATTGCTGATATTGCGTGCCTGTTAGCAGCGAGCAAGCTCCGTTCCACGCGGGAACGCCAGACAGATTGTTCTGATGAAGGAAATGCTGTCTTGCGGTCATGCAGAGATGTTCGCGGTTGATACAATATCTGTATGTTCTGTGCTATCTGAGGCGGCAAAACGGCAGGAATCCCTATGTGCAAGTGCGGCACGCAAATTGTTTATCCTAAATCAAAATTGTTTCCCAAAGACCTGCTTTGGCGAGCAACATGTGATTACAGAGAAAAGGGAAAACTCACAATGAATACCTGGGAAGTAAGGACGGAATCTCTACCACAGAGCGCCAAGTCTATTTCACCGACTGCGCCGTACGAACATCAGCGAAAACTACGCGAACAGCTGGCGATTGAGTTGGAAATTTATGCACAGTTGGAGGATGCGCCCTTCGCGCCAACGCTGGGGCCATACGAAGAATTGCAATTTCTCACGATGTCAGTGGAGGAAGAACGTCAACAAATCAAAAATTTGATTCGTGTCATGCGTGTGTGCCAATAGTGCCAAAACGAATGTCTTGCAGTCACTAGGAACGAGAATGCTGCGTGTCTCGGCGCTTTCGCATTGGTTATTAACTGACGCGCATAGCCAAGAGGCGCGTTTGCATGACTTGGGAATTGATCTCTTTGCTGAAGAATATCCGTCTGTCCAATTCATCCTTTGGCATAACGACAAAAAACAACTAATGGCGCTACGGTGGAACGATGTGCAGCAGGTGGATTATGCGCAACGTCGGCTGGCAGTGCAGGATTTATCCGCCGCCGCTGTCGCTGCCCCGGACTGGTTGGCGAGGCAAACGTTACTGCGACGCGATGTACTGGACAGTCTTTTGCTTGATTTGGAAAACCGCCGGGCTGCACGGGCTAATGAACTTTGGTTGGCCGCGACCGATGATCCACGCCCGCGTCTGGTGCTGCAAGCGGCAGATGCCAGTTGGCAGGCTGTGTTTCGGCGCTTGACACGCGGCTGGTTTGCACCAGGCACGCGGCCTGCACTACTGCTGGATTGGAAATATGTCGAATTTTTGCAGGGCGACCCAGAAGCGGCAAAAGATGGCGCGGGCGCACATTTGCGCGTAGCGCGAATGCCACCGGGCGAAATTGCGCGGCTGCTGGAAGCGCTGCCCTATTTGCACGCGGCAGAATTGCTGAAGCTCTTGCCCGACGCGTTGGCCGCTGACGTGTTGGAGATGATGACGGCTGAGCGCGAATTACAGGTTTTTGAGGAACTTGGTGAAGAGCAGGCGGCGCGCTTGCTGATGCTGATGGCACCGGATGCGGCAGCGGACTTGCTGGGACGTTTGCATACAGAAACTGCGCAGCATCATCTGGAACAATTGCCTGCTGAGAAGAGTGAGCGCGTAATTGAATTACTGCGCTATCCCGAAGACTCAGTTGGCGGCGTGATGACCAATGATGTGCTTTTTGTGCCCGCGTCGCTCACGGTGCGCGAGGCACGCGAAGCCTTGCGCGAACGGTTACGTGCGACGGATTTTGCCTACTTTATTTACGTCGTAGACGACGAAGACAACCGCCAATTGCAAGGCATGATAATGCTGCGGGAATTGCTGACAGCCGACGATCAGTGTCGGCTATCTGACGTGATGAAGCCGTATGTGACGACGCTGAATCCACTTACTCCGGCGCGTGCGGCGGCGGATCTGCTGCTCAGCAGCCATCTGGCCGCGTTGCCCGTGTTGGGACAAGAAGGGCGTTTGCTCGGCGTGATGACAGTGGATGCGGCAGTTGCGCAGGCTGCGCCACAAAGCTGGAGCGCGCAGGCACCAAGAGTCTTTTCATGAAATCCGTACTCGAAACTCAACCGCCGCCCCAGGGCTTAGAACCTGTAGCCGTGACGGGACAACCCAAATTGCCCGCGCGTCCGTCCACCATTCGTGCAGGCATTCGTTTGAATCTGCGCGGGCGTAGCATTCGTTTGCGCGGGCTGCGGCGACAGCCTACAGGCGTGTGGCGTTGGCTGCTGGTGCTGGGGCCGGGGCTGATTGCAGCGGCAGCGGGCAACGATGCGGGCGGCATTGCGACCTACAGTTCAACGGGCGCGAAATATGGTTATGAGTTGATCTGGGTAATGCTTCTCATCACGCTCTCGCTGGCTGTCGTGCAGGAAATGTGCGCGCGGCTGGGTGCGGCGACGGGGCGCGGGCTGTTGGATTTAATTCGGGAGCATTACGGGCTGGGCTGGGCTTCGTTTGCGGTGGGCGTTGTGTTGATTGCAAACGGCGGTTTAATTATCAGCGAATTTCTGGGCATTGGCGCGGCGCTGGAATTGGTGGGCTTATCGAAATACGCCACCATTCCCATCGCCGCTGCATTACTGTGGTATCTGGTCGTATTCGGCAGTTACCAACGCGTCGAAAAAATCTTTTTGTTGCTGGCGCTCGTGTTTTTTGCCTATCCGGTGGCGGCGCTGCTGGCGCGGCCTGATTGGTCAGCGGTTGCGCGTGGCGCGGTGCTGCCGACCTGGCACAACAATGCCGATTACCTCACGCTACTGGTCGGTTTGATCGGCACGACGATCACGCCCTATATGCAACTTTTTCAGCAAAGCTCTATCGTCGAGCGCGGCGCGGCGCGGCGGCATTATGGCCCGGAGCGCGTGGACGCTTATGCCGGAGCCGTGTTTTCCAACCTGATGTCAGTGTTTATGATTATTGCGACGGCGGCGACGCTGCACGTTGCGGGCAAGACGGAAATCGGTACGGCGGCGGATGCGGCGCGGGCGCTAGAGCCGGTGGCTGGGCACGCAGCAGGCTTGATTTTCGGCATCGGGTTATTTGGCGCTTCGATGCTGGCGGCGGCGGTGTTGCCGCTGGCGACATCCTATGCGGTTAGTGAAGCGTTTGGGTTTGCCAAAGGCGTTAATCTGGATTTTCGGCATGCGCGCATTTTCTTTGGCTTGTTTACAGCACTGCTTGGGCTTGGCGCAGCCGCAGCTCTGGTGCCGGGGCTACCGGTGATGCAGTTGTTGCTGGGAATCCAGGTGCTGAATGGGATGTTGCTGCCGGTGATTTTGTTTTTTCTTTTGCGACTCATCAACAATGAGCGGCTGGCAGGCGCGTGGAAAAATACGCAGCTTTACAATCTGTTTGGCTGGGGCACGTTTTTTCTGGTGACTACCGCCGTAATGATTATGCTGGGCGCGCAATTGCTAGCTTTGTTTGGCATTCATTTGTTTGGATAAGGAGTGCCGGTTGACATTTATGTCCCACGCTGCGAACAAAAGTGTCCCGTGCAACGACTGAACCCGCAGCGGATGAGAGGTAAACTAAAGCTAATGAGACAAGATAACCACCTGCATTTAGTCGTTTTAGACAACAATTCCTGTTATTTGTTTATCGGTGGTATATGAATTGCTTTAACAGAGCGCAGAGCTAATAGGCATTAGTCAAAATTTGGCATCGAAGCATTCGCAAGGCTTCTCCTTCGCAAGCGTCAGACAGTCGCGTATCAGCCGCTGTTGTGCCACGGGCGCGGCGAATGAATGATCGTGCTGGTTAACCCTGCAACCAGGCACGCCAAATCTCCTTGAAAAAATCAGCGTCACCTTACGTTACAGGTCTCACCCACGGGTGTTTGAGGTTGCTGCCACTGGCCAACATCGCCAGCATTCGTCTGTCTGTCAGATGACAAAACGCAACGTCCGGGGTCGAAGTGTGTTTACTGTGAAGTACTGCTTACCCATGAGCAAAGAAAAGAAAAAGAAGAAAAATAACGCCGTCATTATTTGCCATGATCGCAATCAGTTTTGGACAACACAAAAACAATTCTGGCAATGGGTGCGTGAGGGGATTGTGCGCAAAACGGGCGAACAGCCGTTGACAGGGCATTTCACTTACGAGCATCAGGAATCGCTAGTCGTGCTGAGCAACACGGTTCTCAATCGTGCTTACCCGCGCCATTTGCAGGAAGCTTTGCAGGCGCGGCGAATGGGGCGAGTAGGGAAATGAAAGTAAAAAGCGCGCTGCCCTAACAGCACCAAAAGACATGAAGAGGATGAAACTACTACATCTGGTTCAGCGATCCATCAACGTCGGCAAGGTGTCGTGCGGTCTGATTTGTCTGCTGTGTGGCATTGAAGGAGCAGCAGCGCAATCTGCGCTGCCTACTCCCACAGCGAGCCAGGCAAAGACGCCTGCCAACAACACCGCCTTGCCTGAAGACAAACGCTATCGCATTGGGCCGGGCGATTTGTTGAGTATTCAGATTTTCAATCGTCCGCAACTCTCGCGCGAAGCCGTGCGTGTAGATGGACGTGGGATGATTCAATTGCCCTGGATTGATGATGACATTCGTGTGGCCTGTCACACCGAGGCCGAAGTTGCAGCGGAAATTACCGCGCGTTACCGGTCGTTGCTGCGTGCGCCGCAGGTTGGCGTTTTCGTCAAGGAGTTTCAATCACAGCCCGTGGCTGTGATTGGCGCGGTCAATCAACCGGGACGGTATCAATTGCAACGTCCAGTGCGTTTGCTCGAATTACTTACCTTTGCCGGTGGCCCTGCCGAGCGGGCCGGGCGCACGATTCACATTATTCACACTGCGCCCGTACCCTTTTGCGAACAGGAAACCGTGAACGATGTGCAGCCACGCGCGCAATTCCAGGCGGCTGTGGTAGAACCGACACCAGAGACAGAGAAGAGCGAAGAGCAGACGGCGCTGACGGCATTAAGCCTGGCCGACGTGATGCGTGGCGGGCAACAGGCTAATCCCTTTGTCCGCCCCGGCGATATTGTGACGTTGCCCGAAGCTGAGCAGGTGTTTGTCGTTGGCAATGTCCTGCGCCCAGCCGGTTTTCCGTTGCGCGGCAACGTGACGGTTTCGCAGGCGATTGCGATGGCAGGCGGTTTGTTACCCGCCTCAAAAACGGATCGCATTGCCATTGTGCGCCAGACGCCGACCGGCAAGCGGGAATTGTATGTTGATCTGAAAGCCATTAATCGTCAGCAGGCCGAAGACATCGCGTTGCAGGCAAATGATATTGTGACCGTGCCTACTGCAGGCGGCAAGAATTTTGTGCGAACGATTGTCGGTGCTCTGGCTCCAGCGGTCGTGCAGCTTCCGATTCAGGTTGTTCGTTAACGCCTCGCCCGTGACGAACTACCCTGGAGGAACGCCAAAGTTGTAGCGCAAACGTCTCGTTTGCGGGCTGGCGTGCAAACGAGACGTTTGCGCTACAACTTTGGCCTTTGTCCTCCCACAGACAGCGGCGATCTATCCCAGCAGGAGACGGACAACGCTTGTGAAACAACCATTCAAGTTAACCAAACGCACAGACAACTCAGACGAAACCGCGCCCGCACAGGAAGCTCCGCGTCCGAAATTTTATGCCGGTTATCGAGAAAGCCGCGTCGGCAACAAATCCGGTATGCACCTGCGGGATTACTGGCGCGCGGTACGCAAATATCAGTGGATGATTTTGGCGCTGGCCGTCGTAACCGCGCTGGCGGTGGCGGTCTATATGGCGCGGCAACCCGATATTTATCAGGCTAAAGCGCGTGTGCAGGTAGATTTGGAAAACACGCTCTCGGCGCTGGCTGGTGGGAAAGGCAATTCACCGTTGGTGGCCAACACGGTGAATGACCCAACCTATTTCAGCACGCAATTGCAGGTACTCAGCAGTTCCAGTCTGCTGCGCCGTGTGGTCAAGGCGTTAGACCTGGAACGCGATCAGGATTTCCTGCAACCACAGAAAGCCGCATTAAGCGGCAGCCTTTGGCAAAAGCTACGCGGTGCGGTTAGCAAACCTGAAGCGGTGACAAATGAAACCAATGGTGGCAAAAAAGCTACCGTCGTGCCGCTGATTCCGCCGGAAATGGCGCAAACGATTCCTGCGGAACTGGCCGCCGTGAAGCCGGAGGATATGGAAGAAGTACGGCGACTAGCGCCTTATGTGACGCTGCTGCAACGCAATCTGATGATTGAACCCGTGAAGGATTTGCGCTTGCAGGTGAAGGAAACGCGCCTGATTGATGTGCATTACACGCACCCCGACCCGCAGGTTTCGGCCAAGATTGTGAACGCGCTGGTCAATGCCTTTGCCACAAACAATCTGGAACGGCAGACCGGCGCGAACTCCACTGCCGGCGAGTTTTTGCAAAAGCGCATTGCCGAATTGCAAACGCAAATCCGCGATGGTGAGGAGCGGCTGAACAGCTATTCCAAAGGCCACGAAATTATCTCGCTCGATGCCAACAAAAACACCGTGATAGATCGGCTGGCCGGATTAAACCGGCAATTGCTCGATGCTGAAAATGAACGCAAAGCCGCCGAGGCCGCCTTACAAGCGGCGCAAGCGCCCGGTGCCGCCGAAGCGTTGGCCGAAGGCAACTCCGCACAAATTGCCGCGACCGAAGCGAAGCTGGCCGAACTGCGCCAAAAGCGCGAGCAAATGTTGGTTGAAAGCACCGAACAATGGGTCGAAGTACGCGAAGTCGCTAAACAAATTGCGGAGCTGGAACGGCAAATCAAAGAGGCGCGCGCACGCGCGGTGAATATCGTAGTGAAAAATCTGGAGACGCGCTATCAACAGGCCCGCGCCCGCGAACAATCCTTGCAAACGGCCTATGGTCAACAGCGCGCCGATTCGTTTGCGCAAAACGACGCTGCGATCAATTACCGCATCATTAACCAGGAAATCGAAACGAATCGCAGCCTGCTCGAAGGCTTGTTGCAACGCTCGAAAGAAAACAACGTGTTGCTGGCCGCGCTGGTGGGCACGCCGAATAATATTCACGTCACTGATTATGCGCTGGTGCCCGCCATGCCGATTGGGCCCAAGCGAATGGAAAGCGTGGCGCTTAGTTTTCTCTGCGCCTTAGCCGCTGGCATCGGGATGGCACTGTTCCTGAGTTATATGGACGACAGCATCAACACGACTTCCGATGTCGAACGCATGCTGCACTTGCCCGCGCTGGCTTTGATTCCTGCCGTCGGCAATTTTGGCCGTAAAACCTTGCTGGGCTTGCCGGGCGCAAATTTGTTCACGCGCCGCCTGGAAAACAACGGCAATCCGGCGCGGCCTTTGCTGCTGAACGAAGTCCGCCCACAGTTGGCAGAATCATACCGGCAACTGCGTACCTCCGTGCTAATGTCCACGGCAGGCGGTGCGCCGCGCAGCTTGCTTATTACGTCGAGCAGTCAGGCTGAGGGCAAGACAACAACGACCGTAAACACGGCCTTTGTGTTGGCACAAACTGGTGCTTCGGTGCTGGTGATTGATGCCGATATGCGTAAGCCGAGTTTGCACGCGATTTTTGGGATGCCGCGCGGCAATGGGCTAAGTACGATTCTGTCCAGCGAGATGGAAGAAGACGAAATGCTGAAACTGGTCAAGCAGCATGCCGACAGCAAACTCTACGTCCTGCCTGCTGGCCCGATTCCGCCGAACCCTGCCGAACTGTTAGGGTCAGAGCAAATGCGTAACTTCCTGCAAACCTGCGAGGAGCATTTTACCTACGTCCTGATTGATTCGCCGCCCGTGGCAATGTTCACTGACGGCGTGCTGATTTCGTCCCTTGTGGACGGCGTGCTATTGGTCGTCAATAGCGGCAAGAGTTCGCGCGAAGTCGTCCGCCTCGCCTGCAAAGCCTTGCAGGACGTACGCGCCAAAATCTTCGGCGTCGTGCTGAACAATATGCGCATGAAAATGGACACCGAATATTACACCGCTGGCTACAAACTGGAAGCCTAAGCGCCACACGCGAAGCGCCTGGGAGCGCACGCGGCTCGCGTGCTGAGGCTTGCTAAGCCGTAGCTTTTCTCGGAGCGAATCCGCTTTTCACGCGTCAGCACGCGAGCCGCGTGCGCTCCCAGGCGCTTCGCGAGAGAACGTACTTGACGAAAATAAACCCGTTGACAACCACAGCCAGCGTTGACCTCGCGCCTGCCCTTGCGCCGACTCGTGACCGTACAAGCGTGCGCGCGAACCTGTCGTTTTATTTATTGCTGGGAGTCGTTGCCGCCACTGCCATTCCATATGGAACCGTTGCGCCCTTGCGGGAAGCGATTTTTGAAATCACGGTGTACCTGTTGGCGATGAGCTGGATTTGGCAATTGGTACAACGCGGCGAATCGTTGTTGCAGCATCGCACGCTCACGATTCCCGTATTGGCGTTAGTCGCGTTTGCGCTTGTGCAAACCTTGCCGCTGTGGACGGCGACCAGCCCGGCGGCGCATGCGGTAGCGAGCGCAGGCAACGTCAATACGATCAGTGCCGATCCGTTTGAAACGCGCCGCTTTGTGCTAAAGCTGGTGGCATTGCTGCTGGCAGGTGTTTTGCTGCGTGCGTATGTGCAGCGAACGCCGAAAAATTTATCTACGCTTGTGCATCTCGTCATTGGCATTGGCGTCGTCAGTGCCCTCTTTGCCCTGTTACGACACGTTTGGCAGCAGGAGGGCACGTCATTCGTGCTGCCGCTGCTGCAAGCGCGTGTCGGCTATGGCCAGTTTATCAATCATAACCACTTTGCCTTTTTGATGGAGATGACGGGCGGGTTGTTGTGCGGGCTGATTGTCAGCCGTGAGATGAGCCGGGCGCGCGTGTTGTATTACCTGCTGGCGGGCCTCGTGATTTGGAGCGCGCTGGTGTTGTCGAATTCGCGCGGCGGCATTTTCAGTATGCTCGGTCAACTCTGTTTTCTGGTGGCATTGTGGCCGCAATTGTTGCTGCGCACGACTTGGAGCCGATCATTTGTGCCGCCTGCGGGCGAGACTGCGCCGCGCGCTGTGGCTCGGCTGCTGTTTCTGCGCGCGGGACTGACGGCGTTTCTGCTGGTGGTGCTGGTGGTCGGCGTCATTTGGGTCGGCGGCAATTCACTGATCAATCGCTTTGACGAGCTGCCGCGCGAAATCAAGGCAACCGGCGACCTAGACCCGCGTCTGCGCGTGCGCCGCGTGGAAATGTGGGCAGCCACGTGGCAGTTGATTAAGGCAAGTCCGTGGGGTGGGAACGGCTTTGGCGGCTACGAACCAGCCATCACAGAATACTACGACGCCTCTGGCAACTGGACGCTCAGGCAGGCGCATAACGATTATCTGGAACTCTTGGCCAGCGGTGGCCTCATCAGTGCGCTGTTGGTGCTATGGCTGGTGGTTGCCGTACTGCACGAGGCGCATAAACAATTAGGCGCGCGCGCTTCTTTCCGCCGAGCGGCCTGTCGTGGGGCGCTGATTGGACTGTGCGGCATTGCCTTTCACAGCATCGTGGATTTTGGGCTGCACCTGACGATCAATGCGTTGCTCTGCACTGCACTGATCGTGATTGCAACTGTGGATATGGAGGATGAACCGATTGCCTCTCTGGTGCCAAAAGAGGAACTCGGAGAACCGGAAATGGAGCCAATTGGTAGCTTGCCAAAAGGTAGCGCAAACGTCCCGTTTGCGTGAACGCTCGCTGCCAAGTTCACAAACGGGATATTTGCGTTACTAAAGGAGCATTGATATGCGCAAAGCAACAAGTTTCGCCTCGCTTATGCAGCTGCTGTTGGTTGTTCTTTTCCTGTCTACGGCTGATATGCGCCTGCTGGCAGCGGAAATGGTAAATGTCGTCAACGATCTGCCCGTCAGGAGCAATGTTCGGCCTGTGCTGGGGCGGTTGGTGATTACGGGTGACAAGGCGATTTCCGTCAACGGCAATAACGTTCGCTCCGGCGCGACGATTATGCCGGGCGCGCTGATCGAAACGCCAGATGGGGTGGGCGCAAGCTTGCAATTAGCGCCGCTCGGACGCCTCGAAGTTGCACCGCGCACGAAGTTGCAACTCAGCTTCGGCAACGAAAACATTGATGTCAGCGTACTCACCGGCTGCGTCATCCTGACTACGGCTGTTGGCACGCGCGGTTCAGTGCTGACGGCGCGCGGGCGCAATGAACGCATCGGCCCGACGGCGGCAAGTTCGGTCGAGGTTTGCTCAGAAGATGCCGAGCAGCAATTTGCGATCAATGGCGACGGCCTCGGCACGACTGCTGGCACCGCCGGGCGCTGGAGCAATGGCAAGCTGTTGCAAACAGCTAAAGGACTGACGCCGCTGTTTCTCGTCGGCGCGACACCGTTTGCAATTGCTGGCTATTACGCGAATTACTGCGATGGTCGCCCGCCAGTGGCAAGCCCGTGTGGCTGTTGCTGTTTGTAAAAAAACGCAATGAATTCTTCGGCTGAGAAAAGCTCGCGCTGGCAGCAAGTCATCGGGCTGTTGCTGATGTTACTCCTGCTCTATGCCAGTTGGATGAGTGGGCGCATTGGCATCGCGCGGTTGTCCTCGGAATACGCTGTTGTGACCAGTTCTGTGGCGGCTGCTGACACGGCACTGGCCTGGAGTCCAACCGATCCGCAAGCCCATTTCGCCCGCGCCGCTGCACTGGCCGACCACGAACAATCAGCGGCGGCCATCACTGCCTTTCAAGTCGCGCTGCAACGCAAACCGCGCGATTATTACTTCTGGTTGAAATTGGCACGCACACAGGATTGGGCAGGGCAGGAAGGAGCGGCGCGCGCGTCTTACGCCAGTGCTGTGCGGTTGGCACCGTATTACGCCGCGCCGCGTTGGGAGTTAGGGAATTTGCTCTTGCGTGCTGGTGCCGACGAAGAAGCGTTTGCCGAATTGCGCCGCGCCGCGCACAGCAATTCTACGCTCCTGCCCGCTGTGATTGATCTGGCCTATAACACATACACAGGTGACCGCGCACGCATCGGGGCGGCGTTGCAATCATCTACGCCTGAGGCACAGTTGGAACTGGCGCGCTATTTTTCCAAACGCGGCAAGCTTGGCGATGCGCTGTCGTACCTGGATGCCGCAGGCAATGAAGAGGCGGAGGTTATGCGGCAGGCGTGGTTAAGCGAGTTGTTCTATCAGCGCCAATACCCGGCAGCCTATCAGGTCTGGCGCAGTCATCCCGCACGCAAAGCTGACCCTGGGCTGCTGACCGATGGCAGTTTTGAAGGCGAATTGACCTTCGATCAGGAAGCGTGGTTTGGCTGGCAGTTAAGCAACACTGCCGCCCGCGAAGTCAAAGCCGCTGTTGATCCGCAAAAACCGCGCGCCGGACAGCGCAGCCTGCGCCTGGAATGGAGCGGCGACCCGAAACTCACGATACCGATTTTGTCGCAGTTGGCCGTGGTCGAACCGAATCAAAGTTATCGTTTGCGCTTTGCCGCACGCACCGAAACCCTCATCAGTGCCGGAATGCCGTACCTTGCCGTTGCTGTAAAAAACGGGCTGCAACTGGTGGAGCTTGGGCAATCCGCCTTGCTGCCGCGTGATGGCGAGAACTGGCGCGAATACAGTGTGGAGTTTACCGCGCCGCCGGAAACGCACGCGGTAACAATTTTACTGCGCCGCCAATGCGAAACAACGCCGTGCCCCATTTATGGGCGATTGTGGCTGGACGATTTTATGTTGCAGCCGCTCTAGGCGGCGCGCAGCATTTGGAGTGCGGCGATCTCTCGTCGCTTTGGCGTTCTAAGCCAAGTAACTTCCAGACAACGTCAAAGCACTCCATAAATTACGAAAGCAATCAGATGGAATCTGAATCAAGGATGGAATCTGCGTTAGGCGCATTGCCGACCATCGCGCCAGCGCCAACGCCTGCAACAATTCGCATTCAGCCTTCTTCTGGCTGGGTCGCGATCAAATGGCGAGAGTTGTGGGAATACCGTGAACTGCTTTATTTCCTGACGTGGCGCGATGTCAAAGTGCGGTACAAGCAGACAGCACTGGGCGCGATGTGGGCGATTTTGCAGCCCGTGATGACGATGGCAATATTCAGTTTGTTTTTTGGACGACTGGCGAAAGTTCCTTCAGATGGGATTCCGTATCCGATTTTTTCTTTCACCGCGCTCGTACCCTGGACGTTTTTCGCCAACAGCCTGAACCAGTCTTCCAACAGTTTGGTGATGAGCGCGAATCTGATCAAAAAAGTCTTCTTTCCACGCCTGACGATCCCGATTGCCACTGTGCTGGCGGGCGTTGTGGACTTTCTGTTCGCGTTCGGTGTGTTGCTGGTGATGATGCTGATTTACGGCATCACGCCGGGCTGGCACGCGCTGTATTTGCCGCTGTTTTTATTGCTCGCCGTCGTGACTTCGCTTGGCGTCGGGCTATGGCTTTCCGCCTTAAATGTAGAGTTCCGCGATGTGCGCTACGTCGTACCATTTCTGACGCAGTTCTGGATGTTTGCGACGCCGATTGCGTATCCCAGCAGTTTGCTGCCGGAGCCGTGGCGCACCGTTTACGGCATCAATCCGATGGTGGGCGTTGTCGAAGGATTTCGTTGGGCGCTGCTCGGCACGAACACGCCACCGGGAATGTCGCTGCTGGTTTCGGCGGTGGCGGCGCTGTGCCTGTTTATTAGCGGTGCCTATTACTTTCGCCGGATGGAGCGGACTTTTGCGGATGTGGTCTGACGTAGAGCAAACGTCCTGTTTGCGTGTTCTGTAACGCACTTTCTCCGCGAGCAACGCAAACGAGACGTTTGCTGTACACCTTTTGTCATGAGCAACATCGCCATCACAGTTGACGGCCTGAGCAAACGCTACACGATTGGCGGGCCGCAGGAGCGGTATAAAACTCTGCGCGACACGATGCGCGCTTCGGTGGCTGCACCGCTCCGGCGGGCGCGGTCGGCGTGGCAAACGATTCGTCGCAAGAAAGAAGAGGCGGCGGACAAGCTGGATTTTTGGGCGCTGAAAAACATTGCCTTTGAAATCAAACGCGGCGAGGTGGTCGGCGTGATTGGCGGCAACGGCGCGGGCAAATCTACGTTGCTGAAAATCCTGTCGCGCATTATTGAACCGACGGCTGGCTATGCGGATATTCACGGGCGTGTCGGTTCGTTGTTGGAAGTCGGCACGGGCTTTCATCCTGAACTGTCAGGCCGCGAAAACCTGTACTTGAACGGCGCAATCCTCGGCATGCGGCGCAAGGAAATCGAGCGCAAGTTTGACGAGATCGTAGATTTTGCCGAAGTCGAAAAATTCATTGATACGCCCGTCAAACATTACTCGTCGGGAATGTATCTGCGCCTCGCCTTCGCCGTCGCTGCGCATCTGGAACCGGAAATTTTATTGGTGGATGAAGTGCTGGCGGTCGGCGACGCTTCGTTCCAGAAAAAATGCCTCGGCAAAATGGGCGAAGTCGCGCAGGAAGGCCGCACCGTGTTGTTTGTCAGTCACAATATGGGCGCGGTCAGCAGCCTCTGTCATTCGGGCGTGCATCTGGTGCGCGGCAGTCTGAATTTTCGCGGCGAGGTCGAGGAGTGCGTAGCGAATTACCTGCGCGAAAGTCAGGCTGCGACTGTCTACGAAAAACGCCAGCCGCCGAAAACACGCGCGTGGATTCAATCCGCGCGCATCATTGGCGAAGGCAGCATTGCACACGGCGAACCACTGGAAATCGAAGTCGTCGTAATGAGTCACGAAAGCTTTCGGATGGGCTTGGACTGGCGCATCCGCAGCGAACTCGGTGTGCCATTGCTCTGGGGCTGTCCGCATTTGCAATACGGCCAAACCGAACTGCTGAGCGTCGGCGAAAATCGCTTTCGCTTTCGGCTGCCTTCGTTGCCGTTGTCGGAGGGCAGCTACCGCATCAGCCTCGATATTGATGTGCCGCAGACGGAATACGTCGAGCGCGTTGAGGACTGTCTGGAATTTCAAATCAAAAGTTGCGTCCTGGGATCACCGGGTCATTCCATCAAGGCTCTCTGGAACAAAGGCCCGGTGATCCTGCCATTTGCCTGGACAAAGTCAGAGGAAAAGTAATGCGTTGTTTGTTTTTTATTCAGGACTTCCCAATTACGCCCGACAGCGTCGGCGGCGCGCCTGCGCTCAGCTACAGCCATCTGGAATTGCTCGCGCACGCAAAGGCGGAAATTCATCTGGTGCTGCTGGCAAATCCGGCCAAGCCACTTGGCTTCGGGGAATTTACGGCTAAGCAGCCGCACGTTTGGCAGCAGGTCAAAAGCTGGTGCGCATCGTTTCACACGATAGAAATTCAAGCGACAGAAACCGACCGCGCGCCGCTCCGCCACTTTCTGCAAGCGTTGCGCAATCCGATTCAATTCGCCTGCTGGGACGCGCAGCCAAACGTCTTGCGGGAATTTAAAGCTATCGTTGCCGCACGGCGGCCTGACGTAATTTGGGCGGAGCATCGTATTCCGGCAATGGTCGCGCAACGCGCACAGACGGGTGTGCCGATTGTCTACAGTTTTCACGACTGGGAATGGCAGTTGGGCAAGCTGCGGTACGAAGCGAAACGCGCGGCAATGGATACGCCGAAAAAGCTGCGCACGCGTTTTGGTGTGTGGCAGACGAAGCGCGCGGAATATGCAACCGTGACGGGTGTGGCGGGCTGCGTGAGCGGTTCCGTTACTGAAACTGCCGAATTCCAAACGCTCGGCGCGCGGCGTGTCGCGTACTTTCCAACCACTTACGACCCGATCACCTTGCCCGCTGTCGAAGACTCCGCGTTGCCCGTCCGCGTCGTGCATCTCGGCGGAATGGCAGGCACGCGCAATCAGGCCAGCGTGACTCGATTCCTGGACGCCGCTTGGTTCCCGCTGAATCTGCGCCACGAAGCGCAGCCGCGCCTGTGGATGGTCGGCAGTATGAAAGGTGCGCCGGAAGAATTTATGAATGACCTGACGCGCGCCAACGCCGTCTGCACCGGCTTTGTGCAGGATTTGGGCGGAGTGTTGCGCCCGCACGATATTCACATCGTTCCCTGGGAATTGCCGACCGGCACACGCACGCGCATTCCCGTTGCCTTGAATCACGCGCAGGCGCTGGTTTCGACGAAAGCGGCGGCCATCTGTCTGCCTGAATTACAGCACAACGAAAATTGCCTGCTCGTGGATGACCTGCGCGAGATGGGCAAGGCCATCAACGAACTGTTGGAAAACCCGGCCAAGCGCAAACGTCTGGCCGAAGCGGGGCGAGAAACGTTCCTGCAACATTTCACGCGCGCTTCGGTGCAGTCGCGTTTTCAGCGGTTTGTCGAAGAACTTCAGTTATAACGAACGTAGTCATTAGTCATTCCACCTTATCCATTACAAATTGAACCTCCGAAAAGACAGGGTGGAGGTTCAATTTGTAATGGATAAGGTGGAATGACTAATGACTACGCTTGCCTGTCAGTCGCGTTGCCATCGCTTAGTAACTTATTTTTCAGCCCCACGCATGCCGAGTATCGAACACAATCAGTTTCTCTGGAATCAGCACTACGATTGGAGCCAGGCGGGCGAGGAGTGGTCAGCCGGGTGGGGCGATTCCAAAACGCAATGGGAAGGTTCGTTGTTGCCGCGCATCAAGTCGTTTGTGCCGACGGGAACGATTTTGGAAATCGCGCCGGGATTTGGTCGTTGGACGCAGTTTTTGAAAGACCTTTGCGACAATCTGCTGGTCGTTGATCTCTCTGCCAAATGCCTGGATGCCTGCCGTGCGCGCTTTGCGACGGACACACACATTCGGTATCACTTGAATGATGGCAAGTCGCTGGCAATGATTCCTGACGCTTCCGTAGATTTTGTTTTCAGCTTTGATTCGCTGGTACACGCCGAGGCCGAAGTGTTGGAGGCTTACGTGCAACAACTCGCGCGCAAGCTGAAGCCCCAAGGCGTCGGCTTTATTCATCACTCCAACTTAGGCGCGTATCCGGCGGGGCGTTACACGTCAGAAAAATGCTGCCGCGCGGCAAACGCTGGATTGAACGCCTCGGCCTGCTGGAAAGCGATGCAATGCGCGCGACGAGTATGACGGCACGGCGGTTTGTGGAATACGCCGAAGCTGCCGGGCTGCAATGTATCGGACAGGAAATTGTGAACTGGGGCAAAGGTCGGCGGCTGATTGATTGCTTCTCGCTCTTTGCCCCGCAACAGTCCAAATGGACGCGCCCCAATCGCATTTTGAAGAACCCCGCTTTTATGCAAGAGGCCAGAGTCGTGCAGCAACGCGCGCAACAATACAATCTGGCTTCGTAAATCCTTACCCTTCGGAGAAAATTTATGAAGAAACCGACTGCGCTGGTAACCGGTGGTTGCGGCTTTGTAGGCCGTCGTTTTGTGCGTTGGCTGTGGCAACACGACTATGACGTAACGGTCGTGGATGATTTGTCGACAGGTCTTGCGCCCGACGCCTGGCCGCAGCATTTGCGCGGGGCGGAAATGACCTTTCATCGCGCCGACTTTCGTGACTATGCCAAAGAAGTAAAGCCGGATTTTGATTTGATTGTGCATCTGGCTGCGGTCGTAGGCGGACGGTTGACGATTGAAGGCGATCCGCTGGCAGTCGCTACGGATTTGGCGATTGATGCGACGTTTTTTAATTGGGTTGTGAAGGAACCACCGATGCCGCGCAAGGTGCTGTATTTCAGCTCTTCGGCAGCGTATCCGATTGGCAACAGACGCCGACGAACAACAAACCTTTGCACGAAACAATGATTGATTTTGAAAACGATCAGCTTGGCATGCCGGATATGACTTACGGCTGGTCAAAGCTGACGGGCGAGTTCCTGGCGCGCCACGCGGCAGCGAAATACGGATTGGATGTCGTGATCTATCGGCCATTTTCCGGGTACGGCGAAGATCAAGACTTCAGTTATCCGTTTCCGAGTGTCGTGCGGCGCGTTGGGTCAGGCGAAGCGCCGATTATCGTCTGGGGCAGCGGCGATCAACTACGAGATTTTATCTACATTGAAGACGCCGTCGAAGCCGTCTTTGCCAGCGCCCACGCGATGCCGACTGGCACGGCCTTAAATCTCCGGTTTCGGCGTCGGCACATCGTTTCGCCAGCTCGCGCAAACGGCGTGTCAGGTCATCGGCCACGAAGCCGAAGTCATCAACGACGCGACTAAGCCGGAAGGCGTTTTCGCGCGCGTCGGTGATTGTCATCGAATGCTTCAATACTACCGCCCCGTAACCTCACTCGAACGCGGAATCGCCCTAACCTACGAATACCAAATGCGACAAGGCTTTGTGCCACAACGCGCGTATTCATTTAAGGCGTAAAAGGAACGCGACAGCGCCTGGGGGCGCACGCGGCTCGCGTGCTGAGGCGTGATAAGCCTTACCATTTCTCGGAGCGGATTTGTTTTCCACGCCTCAGCACGCGAGCCGCGTGCGCTCCCAGGCGCTGTCGCGTTGTTATCATGAAATCCATCTCGCAATTAAAATGCTTGATTGTCGGCGTCGGTTCTATCGGGCGGCGGCACCTGCGCAATTTGCGCAGCTTGGGCGTGCAGGAATTTATCTTGCACCGACGCGCAGGCTACGACGCCAACGACACGGAACTGGCGGGTGCAATCGTCGAAACCGATCTTGCTACTGCCCTCGCACATCAGCCGGATGTCGCAATTGTTGCCAACCCAACATCATTGCATTTGGCAACGGCGCTGGCGTGTGTGCAGGCGGGATGTCATCTCTTTCTGGAAAAGCCGATCAGTCACACGTTGCACGGCTGCGAAGCGTTGCTGCGTGAGGTGAACGCGCGGCAAGTGACGGCGATGGTCGGCTTTCAATTCCGCTTTCACCCCGGCTTGATGAGGGTGCGAGAGCTTTTGTCGGAAAACGCGATTGGCGCAGTTGTCAGCGTGCAGGCGCATTGGGGCGAGTATTTACCGGCGTGGCATCCGTGGGAAGATCATCGGCAAAGCTACAGCGCGCGCGCTGATTTGGGCGGCGGCGTGGCGCTGACGCTGTGCCATCCGTTTGATTACCTGCGCTGGCTGCTCGGCGAGGTGCAGGAAGTGTCCGCAATGACAGGACAGCGTGGCGGCCTCGGTATCGAAACAGAAGACACACTGGATGCGCAGTTACTCTTTGCTTCCGGCGCGCTCGCGCAGGTGCATTTGGATTACGTGCAACGCCCGCCACATCACACGCTCCAATTGATCGGACAGCAAGGCACGCTGCACTGGGACAATGAAACCGGTGCTGTCCGCCTGTTCACCGCGCAGCACGGCGCGTGGCAGGAGTTTGCCGCGCCGCCGCAGTTTGAGCGCAACACGATGTTTGTTGAGGAAATGCGCCACTTCCTGCATTGCCTCACAACCGGGCAAACACCTTGCTGCACGTTGGCGGACGGCTTAGCCGCGTTGCGTCTTGCCGTGTTGGCAAAAGACGCGGCGACACAAAAAAGAACGCTGCGCAAGGCTATCGCCGCAGCGCAAGGGAAAGGACGGAACGTGTGAATACAGCAAGCAATCTGCAAGGACAAACTGTCATCGTCACGGGCGGCGCGGGGCTGTTAGGCCGCGAATATGTGCGCACTTTAGCCGCCGCAGGCGCGCAGGCGGTGGTGGCGGATGTGAACGAAGAACTCGCCGCAACTATCGCTGCCGAAGTGAATGCCGCTGCCGAAACAATTGGCTCAGCGATGGCCGTCAAACTGGATGTTACGCAAGCAACTTCCGTCGCCGCCGCCGTGTCGCGCGTGTTGGACGCGACGGGGCGCATTGATGGCTTAGTGAATAACGCCGCGCTTGATCCGAAATTTGATGACAGTCAAAAGGGCAAACATACGTCAGCCTTTGAAGACTACCCGCTCGAACTTTGGCAACAGAGTTTGCAGGTGAATTTGACCGGAATGTTTCTATGCGCGCAGGCGGTCGGCGCGGTGATGCGGCGGCAGGAGCGCGGTGCGATAGTCAACATCTCTTCGATTTACGGCCTGGTCGGGCCTGACCAGCGGCTTTACGAACGCGACGACCCGCGCGCGCCGCGTAACTTCAAACCGATTGATTATTCCGTAACCAAAAGCGCCGTTCTCGGCTTCACGCGCTACCTGGCCACGTACTGGGCAGGCACTGGCATTCGCGTGAACACGCTGACGCTCGGCGGAGTCTATAACGATCACGAAGCGGAATTTGTGCGGCGTTACAGCGACCGCGCGCCGCTTCGTCGCATGGCGGACAAGAACGAATACTGTGCCTCACTCCTGTTTTTGCTTTCGGACGCCTCTTCATATATGACGGGCAGCAACCTGGTCATAGATGGGGGATGGACAGCATGGTAAGCAACCTCAACACCAATCACGCTCCGGCACAAGCCGAAGTCCTCGCAATCATTCCGGCGCGCGGCGGTTCCAAAACGATTCCGCGCAAGAACGTCAAGCAACTCGGCGGCGTGCCGCTCATTGCTTACAGTTTTGCCGCCGGGCAACAGGCGCGCACCGTGACGCGGTTGATTGTTTCAACCGATGACGAAGAAATCGCACGGCTCGCCGAATCTTACAACGTCGAAGTGCCGTTCCTGCGCCCGCCGGAATTGGCCGAAGACGACACGACGGATTTGCCCGTCTTTCAGCACGCTTTGCAGTGGCTCGAAAAACGCGAAGGCTATCGCCCCGACATCGTTGTGCAACTGCGTCCTACATCGCCTTTTCGCCCGCCGTATTGCGTAGATCAAGCCGTGCGGGCGCTGCTCGAAAATCCGCGTGCTGATGCCGTGCGGGCGGTGGTGCCGTCGGAGCAAAATCCTTACAAAATGTGGCGGCTCGACGGGCACGGGCTGATGGAGCCGCTACTGAAAAACGGCATTGCCGAGCCCTACAATCAACCGCGCCAACGCTTGCCGCAAACCTATTGGCAGACGGGGCACGTAGATGCGGCGCGCTTTGATACGTTGATGCGCAAGAATTCGATGACGGGCGACACGATTTGCCCACTGATTCTTGATCCGGCGTACACGGTAGATATTGATACGCTGCTGGATTGGGAGCGCGCCGAATGGACGCTGACGCGCGGCACGCTGGACATCGTGCGTCCGGCCAATTTTGCGCCGCTCTTTGGCCTGAGCGCGCGTGTTGCGGCGACAGAAACTGCGCTCGCGCCCACGCCCTGGCAAAGCGAAACCGCGCTGTGGGAAAGCGAAGAAACGCGTCGGCTGCTCAGTCACATTCGCCTATTGGTTTTGGATTTCGACGGCGTGATGACCGATAACCGCGTGCTGGTGCGGCAGGACGGCAAAGAATCTGTCTGGTGTGATCGCGCTGACGGAATGGGACTCGCGCGCCTACGCCAAAGCGGCCTCGAAACCGTTATCCTGTCCACCGAAACCAATCCTTGCGTTACTGCCCGCGCCCGCAAACTAGGACTGCATTGCATTCAGGGCTGCGAGACAAAGTTGACGGCGTTGCAGGCGATGGCGAGCGAACGACAACTAGCGCCGCAGGAAATCGCTTACGTCGGCAACGACATCAATGATCTGGAATGTCTGCGCTGGGTGGGCTTGCCGATTGTGGTAGCCGATGCCGAACGCGAAGTCTTTGCCGCCGCGCGTTTGATTACCACACGACAAGGTGGGCGCGGTGCCGTGCGTGAAGTAGCCGATGCGTTGCTGGCGGCGGGACAAACACGGAAGCCGAAAAAACTGCAATTAGTCGCCACTGCTGACGCGCATCGCAGCAACGGGCACGCGTTGGAAGGGGAATCCTTATCGGTAGGTTCAATAGGCTGACGTCACACACTCCACCTTACAAATTCCACATTGAACTTCCGAATAGTTTTGGGAGGAGGAATGTGAGGTAGGGAAGGTGTAAGGTGGAATGATGGGAGCCATCCCAATACACCAATCAAACCAATGAGGCAGACGTATGAAACCAGTTACTGAAGCGGCGATTTGGGATGCCTATAACCTGCTGCTGCTCGGCCCGGACGTTGAGCGGTTGCGCAAATTGCTCGCGCGCCATGAACTGTTCCGCTTGAGCCAAAAGGTGCCGGGCGACATTGTCGAATGCGGTGTTTTTAAAGGCAGCGGGCTGCTGTTCTGGCTCAAGCTGCTGCAAATTTACAGCCCTGGTTCCGCACGGCGCGTCATCGGCTTTGATATGTTCTCGCAGTTCGGTCAAACGCAGACCGCTGCCGAAGCTAAGCAAGTTGCGGCGTATGTCAAAGAGTCCAGCTTTAACGGCGTGACGACCGATGGTTTATATCAACAAATCGCGGCGGCAGGCATTGCGCGCACGCGCTGCGAACTGATCGCGGGCGATATTACCGTTACCGCACAGGAATACGTGAATGCGCGCCCGGGCTTGCGCATTGCGCTGTTGCATCTCGACTTGGATTTGGAAGCCGCGACGTTCGCTGCGCTCGAAGCCTTCTGGCCACATGTCGTGCGCGGTGGCCTTGTCGTCTTCGATGAATACGGCGCGCCGCAATGGACAGAAAGCAATGCGGTAGATCGCTTTTTCGCTGACAAACCCTGCACCTTACAAACGCTCAACTGGGCCAACACCCCTTCGGCCTTTCTCGTCAAGGAGTAATGATTATGGCAAGAGAAATTCAGCTTGCCGGGCGCACGCTCGGCGATGGCCAACCAGTGTTTATTGTGGCCGAAATCGGCTTGAATCATAACGGGGATTTGGAACTGGCCAAGCGCTTGATTGACGCGGCCTATTTAGCAGGCTGCGACGCTGTGAAGTTTCAAAAGCGCACGCCGGAACTGTGTGTGCCGGTCGAACAACGCGACGTGATGCGCGAAACGCCGTGGGGGCTGATGAGTTATATGGACTATCGCTACCGCGTCGAATTTGGCGAGCGCGAATATAGTGAAATTGACCGTTATTGCCGCGAGCGCAAGATGCTTTGGTTTGCCTCGCCCTGGGATACGGAATCGGTCGCGTTTCTCGAATCGTTTATTCCCGTCTGCTACAAAATCGCCTCGGCCTCCGTGACCGATCACGCCTTGCTGGAACGGGTGCGGGCAACAGGGCGTCCGGTTGTGCTGTCAACGGGCATGTCCACGATGGAAGAGATTCGCGCGGCGGTGAAAATCCTCGGCGAAGATAATCTGCTCATCACGCACTGCACCAGCACGTATCCGTGCAAGCCGGAAGAATTGAACCTGCGTATGATTGAAACCTTGCGGCAGGAATTCAGTTGCCCGATTGGTTACTCAGGCCACGAAGTTGGTTTGCAGACGACGTATGCCGCCGTGATGCTCGGTGCGTGTTTTGTCGAACGACATATCACGCTGGATCGCGCGATGTGGGGCAGCGATCAGGCGGCTTCAGTGGAGCCGCACGGCTTTGCACGGTTGGTGCGCGACATTCGCGCGATTGAGAAAGCGCTGGGCGATGGCGTCAAGCGTGTCTATGAAAGTGAAGTGCCGATTATGAACAAACTGCGCCGCGTGCGGGCGAAAGGAATGGCGTAATGCGAAAACCGCGTTTGCTCATTCCGGTCACGATGCAATTCAGCGTGCGGTATCTACTGCGCACAGGCTTGCTCGCGCGCGTCAGCGAATATGCGCAGCCCGTGATTGCGCTTGGCTGGAATGATCCCGCGCTGATGCAAGAGTTCGCCGCCGTTGGCGCGGAGGTGCATCAACTGCCGACGCTGCAACGGAGCGGGCGCTACGAGCGGTTGCGTCTGACGTTGAAGGTCTGGCATCAGATGCGGCTGAATAGTCCTTCGACCGCAATTGACGAACGGCGCACGGCGGCGCAACTGCCCTGGGGCGAGCGTTGGCGGGCGCGTATCCGGCGTCAGTTGCAGAACTGGCAATTGCGTGAGCCAGGCGCGGCTACGGCTTTGCTGCAACGCGAACGCGAGATGCTTTCCACCGATACGAATGCCTGGGAATTCGCGTTGTTTTGCCGACGGCTGAAGGTTGATGCCGCGTTCAGTGTGACGCCGTATTTGCCGGATGAAGAAATGCTGTTGCGGATGTGCGAGGCGGAAGGCATGCCGCTTTGCACCGCGATTCTTTCCTTCGACAACCTCACGACGCGCGGCTGGATTCCGGTGCAATTTGATCGCTATTTGCTCTGGAACCAGTTCAATCACGATGAACTGCTGCGCGGCTATCCGGCAGTGCATCCGAACGCCATCACTATCGTCGGCCCTGCGCAATTCGATTTTTACTGGAATGATAAATACCTGTGGGACGAAGCGGCGTGGCGGCAGCGGCTGAAACTCCCGGCAGCGCGGCCTGTGCTGCTTTATGGTGCAGGGCATCACAGCATTGTGCCGCACGAACCGCATTTCGTTGCGCAACTGGACGACGCGATTGAGGCGGGCGAGATACCCGAACGTCCCATAATCTTGTTTCGTCGCCATCCGAACGATCCGGCCAAGCGTTGGCAATCCTTGCTGAAAACCGCGCGGCACGTAGTTTATGACGATCCCTGGCCGAGCAATGGGCCAACGCTGGGGCGCACGAACGTGCGGGAAGAAAACATCGAACGCTTAACGTCCAGCCTCTGCCACAGCGATGTGCACGTCAGTGTTTCGTCTACGATGACGATTGACGGTAGCATCTTTGACCGCCCGCAAATCGGCCCCGCGTATGATGACCGGCCCGGCGAGAAATATGATCGCATCTGTTTTGAGCTGTACCAGCGCGAACATTACCTGCCTATCACGAATTCCGGCGGCATCGAACTGGTGCATTCGCGTCGCGCATGATTGATGCTGTGTGCGCTGCGTTACGTAGCCTGCACAGGCTGCGAAGGGGCGCAGGCAATTGGTACGTGATCTTTGTACCTTCACGGACGGCCAAAGCACGGCGCGCGTCAATACGGCACTCCGCCAGTTTTTGTCCTCGGCACTGCCGTTGCAGCGGGAAGAGGCGAGTCTACGACTGGCAGCATCATAATTGTGAGCAGCGCGAAGCGTTTGGAGCGCGGTAAGCTCTTAACGGCACTCCAAACGCTTCGCGCTTCCATTTTCTTATGCCTGAAATTACGGTCTTAACGGCGGTTCGCAACGGCGTCAATACCTGCCCGCACGACGTTGGCGAGTATTCAAGCGCAGACGTTCGAGGATTGGGAATTGATTTTGGTGGATGACGCTTCCGCTGACGACACACCACGTTTGATCGAAGCGGAAATGGCGCGCGATGAACGCATCAAGCTGGTGCGCCGCACGCAGGCTGGTGGCCCGTTCATTGCGGCGTATGACAACTTGCGATACGCACAAGGACGGTACGTCGCGCGCACTGATGCCGATGATCTTTCAGTGCCGACGCGGTTTGCGCGGCAACGCGATTTTCTAAGCGCACAACCGGCGCTGAAGGCGTGTGCGACGTATTGCCAATCGCTCGACGACAACGGCTTACAACCCTATTTTTACACGGCTCCGACCGAGCCTCAGAGTTTGAAATGGTACTTGTGCCTGCGCTGTCCGTTGATTCACAGCTCTGCGTTTATTGAGCGAGAAACCTTGCAGGAAATCTATGGTACTTCGCCCGCCTTAAAAACATATTTGCAGTGGAGCGATGATCCACAGGCAACGCCATATGCCGTCGTGCCGGATGTCGAAGATTACCGGATGTGGTGTGCGCTGGCGCGGCAGGGCGTGCTCGGCGTGCTGCCGGAAGTGCTAGTGCAGTACCGTCATCACGGTCATCGCGTGTCGGTGCTGCGGCGCGAGGAACAGGAAGCGTTGGCGAAAGATGTCTTGCGCGAACATCTGCGGCACGTTTCCCAACGTCGCTGGACGGACGCCGAAATCGTCGCCCTGTACGCCGCCAGTCACGGGCAACGTTGGGCGCTGGCGGAAGGCTTGCAGGCGTTGCAGGGTGGGAGCGATTGTGGTCAGCGGATCAAATGTTGACTATGCAGGAACGCGAGGAATTGCAGGGACTGACCGCTTTTCGCCGCAAACGATTTTTGCGCAACCAGGCGCGCCAACAACCGTCAGCGTTTTTGTCGATGGCCAGATTGTGCCTGCGAGATCGCGCCCAACTTCGCCGCACTCTGGCAGAACAATTGGTGGCAGCGTTCGGCGGAATATCCGCCCGCGCCGCAGTCCGCCACAAGTTGAGAGACGTGATGCACATTTGTTTTGTGTAATGAATATCCGCCCGGCAAACACGGCGGCATCGGCACGTTGACGCAATCCATCGCGCGGGCAATGGTTGCACGCGGGCATCAAGTCAGCGTCGTCGGATCTATCCGGCAGAACTCGCTGGCACCAGCAGCGACAACGGGGTCAACGTGATTCGTGTACCGCATACGACCTTGCGCGGCACGGGCTTTCTCACGAATGGCGCACGGTTGCGACGGGTGTTGCACCGGTTGCATCGCACGACACCGATTGATGTGCTGGAAGGCTCGGACACTGGCTTGGCAATGATTGAGAAAACCTTTCCCGCCGCTAAAGTCATTCGCATGCACGGCGGGCATCATTTCTTTGCTGTCACGCTCGGACAGCAACCGCGCGCGTGGCGAAGTTGGCAGGAAGTGCGTTCCTTTGCCTGCGCCGATCATCTGTGCGCCGTCAGCCATTTTGTCGGCGAGCAAACGCGCGCGTTGTTGCACCTCGGCCAGCGCCCGATTGAAGTGCTGCCCAATCCGGTTGACGTGCAACGCTTCAAACCAATTTCCACGCCAGAAGAGCGCGGCCTGATTATGTTCGTGGGCACGGTGACGGAAAAGAAAGGCGTGCGGCAACTGGTCGAAGCGATGCCGCAGATCGTCGCTCGCATACCGCACGCGCAATTGTGGATCGTCGGACGTGACAGCCGGGATGCACGCGGACAGTCGTACAGCGCACAATTACAGCAACAGCTTCCCGCTTCGGTGCAGCCGCACATTCATTTCAAAGGCGCAGTTGAACACGACGGACTGCCTGCACTGCTCGCCCGCGCGAGTGTCTGTGTCTATCCATCGCATATGGAAGCCTTGCCGCTTGCCTGGATTGAAGGCCTAGCAATGGGCAAAGCGTTGGTTGCCAGCCAAACCGGGCCAGGCGCGGAAGTGATTGATGATGGCGTTTCCGGTTTACTCTGTGACCCGCACAACGCGGCTTCAATCGCGGAAAAAATCATTCGCCTGCTAGACGACGAAGCATTGCGCACGCAGTTAGGACGCGCCGCTCGACAGCGCGCCGAAACGGTGTTTTCGCTGGATGTGATGGTCGGGCGCAACGAAGCATTTTATCGTCGATGTGTGGAGGAAAAACGTAATGGCTCGTGAAGTGAAATCATTACTGGTCGTCTCGCACGTCGTCCATTACCTGCACGACGGCGTGTTGTCGGCGTATGGGCCGTATGCGCGCGAAATTGATATTTGGGCTGACCTCTTTCCCGAAGTCGTGATTGCCAGTCCGTGCCGTCACGAACCGCCGCCGTTCGATGCAATTCCTTTTACACGCCGCAACATTCGCATCGCGCCGCAACTGGAAACCGGCGGTGATGATTGGCGGTCAAAGATCGGGCAAGTGCTGCTGCTGCCCGCGCACGCGCTCCGCTTGAGTAAGGCGTTGTGGCAGGCCGATGCTGTTCACGTCCGTTGTCCCGGCAATCTGGGGTTGATGGGCGCGGTATTAGCGCCGCTGTTCTCGTCGCGACTGATTGCCAAGTACGCCGGGCAATGGAACGGCTATGCGAACGAGCCGCGCACCGTGCGCTGGCAGCGCGCCGTACTTGGTTCGCGCTGGTGGCGCGGCCCCGTCACCGTCTACGGCGAATGGCCGCAACAACCGCCGCACGTCGTGCCGTTCTTTACTTCGATGATGGAAGCCGCGCAGGTCAAACGCGCTGCCGAAGTCGCCGCGCACAAAACCATCACGACGCCATTGCGCGTGCTGTTTTCGGGGCGATTGGTGGCTGCCAAGCGCGTGCCTGCGTTTTTGGAAGGGCTGCATTACGCGAGGCAAAACGGCGTTGCGCTTGAAGCCGTCATCGTCGGCGATGGCCCGGATCGGGCTATGCTCGAAGCGCAAACACAGGCGCTCGGTTTGCAATCGCATGTCCGCTTTACCGGTGCTCTACCGTTTGCTGAAGCGATGCAATGGTACGAATGGGCGCATTGCCTCGTCTTGCCCTCGCAGCATTCCGAGGGCTGGCCGAAAGTGGTTGCCGAAGCGATGTGTTATGGCCTGCTTTGCCTCGCCGTAGATCACGGGCAAGTGCCCGCGATGATCAATGGGCGCGGCATCCTGTTACCGCACGGCAGCGGCGAGGAAATCGGCGCGGCGCTTATGCGTATTGCGGCTGCGCCTGCACAGTACACAACAACAATGCGCGCCGCCGCCGCGTGGGCGCAGCAATATTCGCTGGAAGGATTGCGCGAAGCGTTGGCGCGCCTGCTCAATCAGCAATGGAACTGTCCGCCGCCGGGCACAAGCGTGCATCCTGCATAAAGTAGCGCAAACGTCCCGTTTGATTGCCAGCGGAAGGAAGTCGCTGAAAGGCTCGCAAACGGGACGTTTGCGCCACACCATAACAATGACAAGCAATTCATCACGCATCGGTGTGCTGCATTTGACCGACACGTTAGCAGCCGGTGGGCTGGAACGGGTGGCGGTGAATCTGGTTAATGCTTTGCCGCGCGAACGCTATCAGCCGTATCTGGGCACAACGCGCAACGAAGGGCCGTTGGCCGGATTGATCGCTGCGGATGTCCGGCGACTATCGCTTCAGCGGCGGCGCACTTTGGATGTGGCAGCGATTCAGCGACTGGCGCGCTACGTGTGCCATCACGATATTCGTCTGATACACGCGCACGGGACGGCGTTGTTTATGGCGCGTGCGGCGGCGGCGTTGTGTCGTCGTGTAGCAGTGATATGGCACGATCATTACGGGCGGTATCTGGAACACGAGCGCCCGGTGTGGCTGTATCGTGCGGCAACGATGAATATTGGTGGCGTAATCGCTGTGAACGAACCGCTGGCAACGTGGGCGCGGCGTCGGTTGAACGTCCCGGCTGCGCGGGTTTGGTATGTCCCGAATTTCGTTAGCCCGAAATTGCCTCCTGACCCCGTGCCGGAACTGCCGGGATGCGCGGTCAAACGCATTGTGTGCGTCGCCAATCTGCGCCCGCAAAAAGATCATTTGACCCTGATCCGCGCGATGAAAATCGTAGTGCAAACCGTGCCGGACGCGCAGCTGCTGCTGGTTGGCGGTGCAGGTGATATGGCGCATTTGCTGCGCATTCAGGCGCGCGCGCAGAACCTGCATTTGACCAATCACATTTCGTGGCTCGGCGAACGGCACGATGTCGAAGCCATTCAACGCGCCTGTCAAATCGGCGTGCTGAGTTCCGCGTCCGAAGGCTTGCCGCTGGCATTGATAGAGTACGGAATGGCAGGTTTGGCAGTGGTTGCTACAAACGTTGGGCAATGCGCTGAAGTGTTGGATGATGGCCGAGCCGGTCGCCTCGTGCCGCCGGGACAGCCGGAAGCATTGGCGGCTGCATTGATTGCTTTGTTACAACAACCGGCGCAGGCGCGAGTGCTGGGCGAGGCGTTGCAGCAGCGCGTGCGAGCGCATTACAGCGCAGACGTTGTGATGCGGCAAATCAGCCACATCTACGAACAAGTGGTCGCGCCGTTGTGTGGTTTGCGATTGCCCGAACAGCCAACCGATCTGGCATCCCTGGAGTCCTAACTTTGGAAAATCCGTATTGGGAACAGCGGGAAGCCTACGAGGCCGAGGCGGGGGCAGGAGAAGGCGGCTTTCGCATTCCGCCGTTACTACTTCTGGCTGTCCATATTCCGCTGGCACTCGTGTTGGCACAATCGTCGCTCATCAGCACGCTGCACGCCATCGCGGTGTTTTTGATTGGGCTATGGTTCGCGGTAATGGGGCGGCGCGTGGAGCAGGTAGCGTATGTCGCAGCATACATTAACGGCGCGGAAGTGTTATGGCGAATGACCGGTGCGGTGGTGCCGTGGGAGTTTGGCAAGTACGGCACGGCGGCGTTGTTCATTATTTCAATGGCGCGCAACAGCCGGTTGCAAGGGCCGATGTTGCCGTTTTTGTATTTCGTGTTACTGCTGCCCTCAAGCGCCTTGACGCTGTTGGCAGAACCGCTGGGCGAGGCGCGCCAGCAAATCAGTTTCAACTTATCGGGGCCGTTTGCGTTGATGGTGTGCGCGTTATTTTTCTCGCACTTGCGGCTGGATGCGGAAAGGCTGCAATGGTTGCGGCTCGCGTTTGTCGCGCCGATTCTCAGCATCGCGGTGATTGCGGTGAATTCGATGCTGTCGAATCCTGAACTGGTTTTCACGGGCGAATCGAATAACGCGACGAGCGGCGGCTATGGCCCCAATCAGGTGTCAGCGGCGCTGGGCTTGGGCGCGATGTTGATTTTGTTTTTCCTGCTCGAAGCGCAGGCGAGCGTCTTTATTCGTGTGGCGTTGTTCCTGACGATGCTGGTGCTGGCGGGGCAGAGCGCGATGACGTTTTCGCGCGGCGGTTTGTACAACGCGGTCGGCGGCATTGTCGTAGGCTTTTTATTTCTGGCGCGCAATGTGCAGGCGATGATGCGCATCGTGCTGGTCGCGGCGCTGCTGGTCGGCACGGCGACGTTGTATATCATTCCACAACTTGATGATTTTACTGGCGGAGCGCTCACCCGACGGTTTGAAAGCACTGATCCCACGAACCGCGATCATATTGTAAGCGCCGATTTGCAAATCTGGGGCGAGCATCCGTTGCTTGGCGTCGGGCCGGGGCAGGGGCCGAATTATCGCAAGCTGATTTACTACGGCGCAGTGGCGCACACGGAATTTTCGCGCTTGTTTGCGGAACATGGTTTTCTCGGCTTTTTGTCGCTCGTGCTGTTGTTCGTGACAGGCTTGCAGGCCGTGCTGCTTTCGCCGGGCAGTCAGGCGAAGGCGGCGAAAGCTTCGTTGCTGACGTGGAGCGTTTTGTACATGCTCAACGCCGCAATGCGGCTGGCCGCGCCGTCATTTCTTTTCGGGCTGACCTTTGCTGAGTTTGATTTGGGCGAGGAAGACCGCGCGGAGGCAGAGGACGAATGACGCGGCCAAAGCTACTGATGGTCGGTAATTTCCTCTCGGCTACGCACGGCGTGCGCGGTGTGTGCGAAGAGTTGGCGTTGCGGTTGCCGCCGCTCGGTTGGCCTGTGCTGACGACCTCAAGTCAGCCGGGCAAGGCGGCGCGTTTGTTGGATATGCTGCGCACGACGTGGCAGCAGCGCGAAGCCTACGCCGTCTCGCAAGTGGACGTGTACAGTGGCGCGGCGTTTGTCTGGGCGGAAGCCGTGTGCTGGCTGCTGCGGCGCGCGGGCAAGCCGTACATTTTGACGTTGCACGGCGGCAACCTGCCGACCTTCGCGCGCCGTTGGCCGCAGCGGGTGCGACGGTTGCTGGCGTCTGCCCAAGCCGTCACTGCGCCCTCGCGTTACCTGCGCGAAGCGTTGCAGCATTTGCGCGCCGACATTCGCATTCAGCCGAACCCGCTCGACCTGCGGCAGTATGAATTTCGCTGGCGTCGCGCGCCGCAGCCGCGTCTGGTTTGGCTCCGCGCGTTTCACGAAATGTACAACCCGACATTAGCCGTCGAAGTCGTGGCTCAACTCGCGGCGCAGTTTCCCTCCATCACGTTGCTGATGATTGGCCCGGACAAAGGCGATGGCAGTTGGCAGCGCGTGCAAGCTGCTGCCGAGCGTTGGCGCGTTGCAGATCGCATTACGTTCACTGGTGCGGTGCCGAAAACCGCAGTCGCGCAGCACCTGCAGCACGGCGATATTTTTCTGAACACGACCAATGTAGACAACACGCCCGTCAGCGTGTTGGAAGCAATGGCCTGCGGCCTCTGCGTCGTTAGCACGAATGTTGGCGGCCTGCCATATTTGCTTACGAACGAAGGCGATGCGTTGCTCGTGCCGCACAACGATGCCGCGCAAATGGCTGCCGCTGTCGCGCGCGTCGTCAACGAACCTGAACTCGCCGCCCGACTTTCCCAATGCGCTCGCCACACCGCTGCGCAATGTGATTGGGACGTCGTGCTGCAACAATGGGATGCGTTGCTGCGCCGTATTATGCGGGAAGAGGCGTAGTCATTTGACTTACTTCATCGCAACAAGTTGGGGCGACGCGCCTGTGGCGTGCCATTTCCGGGCGTTGGCGGCGGAACTGGTGCGGCGCGGGCATCGTGTCGTGCTGCTGGTAGACGGTCAGCGGTACGACGCGGAAGATCACGTAAACAATCCGGCAGTGTATACGTGGCCTTCGCGTCGCCCCGTGCGGTGGCAGGATGCGCGCTTTCTGCTGCGGTTAATTCGGCAATACAGCCCGCATTGTCTGATTGCCAACTTTGGCGCAAGCAATGTGATGATGCTGGTCGGCTGGCTGGCGGGCGTGCCGTGTCGCACGGTTTGGTATCACACGATCAGCAAGGCGATTGAACTGGATGCGCAAGGCGCGCACTGGAAAATCGAGGCGCTGCGCTGGCGCAAGCGATTGGTTTATGGCGCGGCCACGCACATCGTTCCGGCTTCGCAGGCGGCGCGGGCGGATGTCGGCACGGTCTTTCAGATTGCGCCGGACAAATGCCAGGTCTTCTACAATTCGCTGGCCGATCCGTTGCCGTCATCCATCGCCATCCCTGCGCGTCCTCGGCTCGTGTGCGTTGGGCGGTTGTTTCCGACAAAGGGACAAGAGGTGTTGCTGCGGGCGTTGGCGTTGCTGAAAGAACGGGTGCCGCACATACAACTCGAATTGGTCGGGCGCGGCCCACAGGAAGCAGAGTTGCGCGCGTTGGCAGCCTCGCTCGGCATCGCTGCGCAATGTGATTTTGTTGGCGCGGTGTCGCACGCGGAAGTGTTGCAACGAATGCGGACGGCGACGGCGACAGTGTTGCCGAGTCGTTCGGATAATAACCCGCTGGTCGTCATCGAATCGTTGGCGCTCGGCGTGCCGGTCGTCGCGTCGGGCGTCGGCGGCATTGTGGAATCGCTCACCGATGGCGTCGAAGGCTTTTTGGTTCCGCCTGATGATCCCGCTACATTAGCGGCGCGCTTGGCGCTGCTGCTGACCGATGCCGACCTACGCCAACGGATGAGCGAACGCGCTCGCGCGCGGTTCCTCACGCAGTTCGAGCAAACGCGACTTATCACGGCACAGGCGCAATGGTTCGAGGGATTGGCGGCAGGCGCGACTGCAATGGCATAGGCTGAGACGTTATGAATGATCGTTTGTTAAGGCTTTATCACCACTTGCCTGCGTCGTTGCGCAGCCTGCCGGTGTATTTGCGCGGCTTGTATTTGCGGCAATGGCGCTACGGCGCAGAAACAGAAGCGTTGGTGCAGCAGGCGTTGGAGCGGGAGTATTGGAGCCGGGCGCAATGGCAAACGTGGCAGGAGGAACGGTTGGCGCGCACGCTGCATCGGGCGGCAACGCGCGTGCCGTTTTACCGTGAACAATGGGCGGCGCGGCGGCGCGTGGGAGATCGCGCTTCGTGGGACTACCTGGAAAACTGGCCGGTGCTGGAAAAAGACACCGTGCGGCAACACGCGCGGCGATTGGTCGCGGATGATTGCGACATTCGCCAACTCTTTCACGATCACACGAGCGGCACGACGGGCAAGTCGCTGGATTTGTGGGCGAGCCGCGAGACGATGCGCGGCCTTTACGCGCTTCTTGAAACGCGCGGACGCCTGCGCTACGGCGTGTCGCGGCATGATCGCTGGGCGATGGTTGGTGGGCAACTGGTGACGCCGGTCGGTTCGCGCAAGCCGCCGTTCTGGGTGTGGAATCCGGCGCTCAATCAACTGTATATGTCGTCGTATCATCTCGCCCCGGATTTGATTCCGCACTATTTGGATGCGCTGGCGAAATACAAGATCACGAACCTGATCGGCTACACCTCGTCGCTCTATCCGCTCGCGCAGGAAGCCTTGCGGCTGGGGCGCGACGGCTTGCGGATGAAGGTGATGATTACGAATGCCGAGCCGGTGTACGACTACCAGCGCGAGACGATTGCGCAGGCGTTTCAATGCCCGGTGCGCGAAACGTATGGTTTGGCGGAAGCCGTCACCGCCGCTTCAGAATGCGAACATCGCGCGCTGCATTTGTGGCCGGAACTGGGCGTCGTGGAAGTCCTGGCTGAGCAGTGTCCGTTGCCCGCTGGCAGCAGCGGCGACTTAGTTGCAACCGGCTTGCTGAATCTGGAAATGCCGCTTGTGCGCTATCGCATCGGAGATCGCGGCAGTCTGGCTCCGGCGGATCGTGTCTGCGCTTGTGGGCGCACGTTGCCGATTCTGGCTTCAGTCGAAGGGCGCACGGACGATGTGTTGTATACAGCTGACGGGCGACAGATTGGTCGTCTTGATCCAATCTTCAAAGCGCAATTGCCGATTCGAGAAGCGCAGATTGTGCAGGAAAGTTTGCGATTGGTGCGCGTGCGCTATGTGCCTACCGAAAACTGGCAAGCTGCCGATGGCGCAGACCTCACGCGCCGATTGCGGGAGCGAATGGGCGATGTCGAAGTAGTGCTGGAACCGCTGAACGAAATCCCGCGCACGGCCAACGGGAAATTCCGCGCGGTGATTTGTCGTTTGTCTGTAGTCATTGGTTGTTGAGCAATGGGGGCAGCAGGTCGCTCACGCTCTCCGTACCGCAATCAGCTTTAATAGTTCGGCTTTCGCCGCCCCTCACACGGCTGAAAATGAAAAAAGGATTTCGTGAAAATTACAGACATTACCAGTGCGATGGCCGGCGTCAATCTTTGTGCGCTCAAAATGGCGCTGAAAAATCCACGCCGGGCGCGCGGCTATTTGTCGCATTGCCTGCGCAAGTACGATGAAATGACGGGGCAGGGCTTGCCCGCGAAAGACCCGGTAAAAACGATTGTGCAAAACGGCTGGGGCGCTTTTGACGCGGCAGCTCGCGTGGAATTGCCGACACAATTGACGGATGGCGGCGGGACTTCGCTGAATGAATTATTGCTGCTGGCCAATGTGACGCGCGTGCTGCAACCGCAAAAGGTGTTTGAGATTGGCACCTTCAATGGCCGCACAACGAGTGCTTTTATTCTGAACGCGCCCGCGACGGCGGACATCGTCACGCTGGATTTGCCGCCGGACGAAAGCGCGCCGACGATGCAGGCGAGCGATGTGTTGATGACCGACAAAGAACTTATTGCGCGCCGTCAGGTCGGGCATTTCATCCACGCTTTGCAATTGACACAGCGCTGCCAACAGGTTTTCTGCAACTCGCTGGAATTCGATCCGACGCCGCACGAAGGCACGGTCGAACTGGGCTTTATTGACGGCGCGCACACCCAACCGTTAGTGCAGAACGATACGATCAAAATGGCGATGATGGCGGCAGAACGCGGCTTGGTGTTCTGGCACGATTACGGCGGCAAAGGACATTTTCGCGGACTGGCTGTGTATCTGGAAATGTTGGCGAAAGAGAGTCCGTTGTATCGCGTCAGCGGTACGACGCTCGCCTGGTGTCAGGCGGCGGATTTACGAAAGATTCTGGTGTGATCAATCGCATGTTTTTCAAACGCGCGCTGAAGCAAAGCTTCGGCTGGGCCGCAGTGCTGAGCGCGCCGTTCAGGTCGCAGGCGGCACAACCAACAGCCTGCATCCTGACCTATCATCGCGTGGCCGAAGTCGGTTTCATTGATCCGCAGTTGGACGATTGGAACGTCTTGCCCACAACGTTTGCGCAGCAAATTGCGGCGCTGGCAGAAGCGGTGGAATTCGTTTCGCTCACGGATTTACGCGCGCGTCTGGCGGCACCCTCACACGGCGGCAAGCCGCTGGTTTGTGTGACGTTTGATGACGGCTATGCCAACGTGCTGCATCAGGCGCTGCCGGTGCTGCAACGCTACCGGGTGCCTGCGACGATTTTTCTGGTGACAAAATACATCGGCTCCGAATTGCCGTTGCCCTTTGATCGCTGGTCGCACAAAAACCAGCAGCGCGTGTCGCGCCATACGTGGCGGGCGTTGAATTGGAAAGAAATCGAAACCTGTTTGAAGTCAGGATTGATTACCGTTGGCGCGCATTCGCATCAGCATTTGGATGGGCGCAATTGTTCCGTTGCGCAAATGGTGGACGAGGCCGCGCAATCGCACGACATCCTGCTGCAAACCTGCGGCACACAACACGCTGAGGCTTATTCCTATCCTTACGGCAGCACACGCCTCGGCGAAGTCTCGCCCGCTTACGTGCGAGCGGTGCGGCAATCGGGCTTTCGCCTGGCTGTCACGACAGATTTGGGATTGGTCAAGAAAAGCAGCCATCCGCTGTTGTTGCCGCGTGTGGAGGCGCACGCGCTGGATTCGGGGGCGGTACTGCGCGCGAAAGCTATCGGCGCGCTGGCTCCGTTTCACGTCACCGACCGTTTGCGACAAGCCGCACGAGTGGGATGAGCGAAGCGATAGACCACAGATAATGCGGATGGTGCGGGTTCACACGGATCAGACCCGCGAAAACCCGCACCATCCGCATTATCTGTGGTCTATCGCCCTAAAAGAAGATTCTGTTGAGTAACGCAACTACCATTCTGGTTTTGGATGGGCAGACGAATCAGGCGCTGGCCTGTGTGCGTTCGCTCGGACGTGCGGGCTATCGCGTGCTGGTCGCCAGCCATTACCCGCGCCCGTTGGCGGCGTGGTCGCGTTATTGTCAGGGGCGCTGGCAACTGCACGGGCAAACACGCACGGATTTTAGCGTGCTGCGGGAGTGGGCAATCCGCGCTGGCGTACAGCTTGTGTTGCCGCTGACCGAGCGCGCCTGCTGGCTGTGCAATGACGAGCGTGAGGCGTGGGAAGCGGCGGGCATTACGGTTGGCTGCGGAACGACGGAGATGTTGGCACGCGCATTTGATAAAGCCTACACAATGCAACTCGCGGAAGCCTGTGGCGTGCGCATTCCGCCGACCGCGTTTCCGCAATCGCTGGCCGAATGTCACGCAGCGGCGGACAGCATCGGCTTTCCGTGCGTTATCAAGCCGCGTCAGAGCAATGCGTGGAACGGGCAATCCTTCTGGCCGGATCGTGGTTGCGCGTATGCCAACTCGCACGAGGAATTGACCGCGCTGGCCGAAAGTCGGCGACAGGGCGAGGACTGGCCGTTGCTGCAAGGCTACGTGAACGGGCAGGGCAAAGGCGCATTTGCGTTGTGTGATCGTGGCCGCGTCGTGGCGTGGTTTGCACACGAACGATTGCGCGATACCAACCCGACCGGTTCCGGGAGTTGTTTGCGCCGCGCGGTGCTGCTCGACGAACGCTTGCGTGCGCAGGCTACAACGCTGCTCGCCGCCATGCAGTGGCACGGCCCGGCGATGGTGGAATTCCGGGATGACAGCGTGGGCGCGCCTTACTTGATGGAAGTGAATGGCCGCTTTTGGACTTCGCTGCAACTGGCGATTGATGCGGGCGTGGACTTTCCGCGTTTGTGGGTTGAGATTTTGCAGGGCCAGGCGAGCGCGCCGATTGCCGCGTACCGCGACGACGTTACGCTGCGTTGGCTGTGGGGCGACGTAAAGCGGTTGCTCTACATCCTGCAAGGTCGTCCTGCTGGCTTTACCGGCGCGTATCCGACGCTTCGTGAAGGCTTGCGCGAAGTCTTCGGCTCACAGCCTCCGCATACGCGGCTCGAAACTTATCGCGCCGATGATCGCTGGCCTGCGGTAGGTGAATGGGTGCAGGGACTACACGAACTTTGGCAGCAGAAAGTGAAAAACGACGATGGCAAGAATTCTGGCTCACGCGCACTCAACCTGGTCGCACGACGGGACGTTCACGCTGACGGAATGGGTGCCTCAGGCACGCGCGCGACAGATTGATGTCGTGCTGCTGAGCGAACACGAGGAAAGCGGCTGGACGCCGGAAAAGTACGCTGAGTACGTCGCCGCTTGCCGAGCGGCTTCAACAAATGACGTGCAGTTGGTGCCGGGCATCGAATTCAATCAAGACGGCTTTCACGTCCTTTGTTACGGGCTGCAAACGTTTCCGGCACGCCCTTCGACAGCGGCGGAATTGATGGCGGCGGTGCGCGCACAAGGTTGCTGGTTATGTCTGGCGCATCCCGGCAAATACCGCTGGCAACATCCGGCGGCATTGGTGGACGCGGCTAATGCGGTCGAAGTCTGGAATGCCAAATGGATTTACGACGGCGGCAGCGGCCCGCATCCGGCATCGCTGCGAATGGCGCAGGGCAAGCAGTTGTGGGTTGGGCAGGATGTGCTAAGTCCAAGCATTTTGCGCCACTCTATTTGGAAACAACAGGACAGTTCCTATGCTGCACGACTTAGCCGCCGGACAATTTCAAATCACGTATCCGGGCAAACGTTCACGCCTGCGCAATTGCGGGCAGGCATGTTGCGACAATCGCGCCAGCGCGTGCGCACGGTAGCGATGCGCGCCGCGTTAATCGGCTATCGCCTCGCGCGCGGCAAACATCCTTTCCCGCAGTGGCAACAGGCAACCGTAGTAGCCCGCGAAGCGCCTGGGAGCGCACGCGGCTCGCGTGCTGAGGCTTGATCCGTCGCACCTCTTCTCGGAGCGGATGCGCTTTCCACTACTGAGCACGCGAGCCGCGTGCGCTCCCAGGCGCTAGCGCGTGTCGTTAGCGGACTTTCAAATTGCTTATGACTCATCGTTCTTCTACTACTTTGCCGTTTGTCTCGCTGGTGATGCCGATTCGCAATGAGGGTGCATTTATTGCGCGGGCGTTGGGTGCTGTGCTGGCGCAGGATTACCCGCGCGAGCGGCTGGAAATTTTAGTGGCCGATGGAATGTCTACCGATCAAACGCGCCAGATTGTGGTGCAGCATCAGGCGCGGGACGCGCGTGTGCGGTTGATTGATAATCCCGGCCAATTCGTTGCTACGGGGTTGAATGCGGCGTTGCGCGCGGCGCGCGGCGACATCATTGTGCGGGCAGATGGGCATTGCGAAATCGCGCCGGATTACGTGCGGCGGTGTGTGCAACGGTTGCAGCACGATAAAGTAGATGGCGTCGGCGGCCCGATTGAAACGATTGGCGAAACCTACGTCGCACAGGCGATAGCGTTGGCAATGAGTTCGGCCTTCGGTGTTGGCGGTTCCGCGTTTCGCACGGTGAAAGACCGCGAGATGATCGTTGAGTCGGTTGCCTTCCCGGCGTATACGCGGCGCGCGGTGGAGATGGCGGGCTTCTTTGATGAAGAACTGATTCGCAATCAGGATGACGAATACAACTATCGGCTGTGCGCGCTGGGCGGACGCATTCTGCTCGCGCCGGAAATTCAGTCGCGCTATTACAGCCGCAGTTCGTTGCGGTCGTTGTGGCGGCAATATTTTCAGTACGGCTTTTGGAAAGTGCGCGTGATGCAAAAGCATCTGGGGCAAATGCGCTGGCGACAGTTTGTGCCGCCGCTGTTTGTCGCGGCGTTGTTCGTGGCGCTCGTGCTGGCGCTGTTCTCAACGCTTGGGCAAGGGCTGTTGGCGCTGGTGCTGGGGTTATATCTGCTGGCCAATTTTGTCGGTTCTGTCATCACGGCGGCGCAGGCAGGGAAGGGGCGGTTGTTACCTGCGCTGCCCGTCACATTTGCGATTTTGCATTTGGCGTATGGCTTGGGCTTTTGGCGCGGGCTGATGAAATTCCGCAACCGTTGGAACGACCGCAACACACACGCGCAATGGGAACCGATGCCAAGCGCCACACGCTGAAACAACGAACAGGGGAATAAATGAAAATTGGCTGGGTCAGTTATCACGTTGAAGGGCTGCCCGCGTTGCGCGCGTTGCTGGAGCAGGGAATTCCGGTAGCCGCGTTGCTGACGCTGACGCCGGAGGAAGCAGCGAAACGAAGCGGCGTGGCCGATTACACGCACCTGTGCGAGGCGTTTCGCGTGCCGCGCTATGAAATCAAGAACATCAACGATCCTGCTGCGCTCGATTTGCTGCGCGCGTTGTCGCTGGATGTTTGTTTTGTGATTGGTTGGTCGCAGATCGTTCGTGCCGAGGCTTTGCACACCGCACGCATTGGAATGATCGGCGCGCATGCATCGCTGCTGCCACATAATCGCGGGCGCGCGCCGATCAATTGGGCCTTGATTAAAGGCTTGCCGGAAACGGGCAATTCGCTGATCTGGCTGGCCGAAAACGTGGACGAAGGCGACGTCATCGCACAGACCCGCTTTACCATCACGCCTTATGACACCTGCGCAACGCTGTATGAAAAAGTGGCGCTGTCGAACCGCGATATGATCTTGTCCATCCTGCCGCAACTAGCGGCGGGCGAGCGTCCCGGTCAACGACAGCCGCCGTGCGCCGAACCGTTATTGCCGGGGCGCAAGCCGTCGGATGGATTGATGGACTGGACGAAAACGAGCCGCGAAGTTTATGACTTTATCCGCGCGTTGACGCGGCCTTACCCCGGCGCGTTCAGTTGGCTGGACGGCAAAAAATGGATCATCCGCGCCTGCGCCGAATTGCCTGCGGCGAGCGTTGCTACGGCACGCAGCGGCGAATTGTTGGGCGCAGTGCGCAGCCCCGTCGCGCAAGCCTGCGGGCAGCTCGTCGCCTGTGGTTCGGGCGCGGTTGTGTTGTTGGAACTCGAAGCAGGAGACGGGCAAATTCTGACCGGCTCGGAACTGAGCGAACAGGCGTGGGAAGGGAAGTTTTGGCGGTATGAGTGAAAAGCGAGTGTTAGTTATCGCGGCGCATCCTGACGATGAATTGCTCGGCTGTGGCGGCACAGTCGCGTTGCACACGCGGGCGCAAGATCACGTTACGTCGGTGATTGTGTGCGAAGGCGAATCGTTGCGCTACGGGCAGGAGGGCGTCGGGCAGCGTGATGATATGCTGCGCGCTGCGCGCACGCTGGGCGTGACGGATGTGCGGGCGCTAGGGTTTCCCGATCAGCGGTTGGAGACGGTCACGCTCACGGAACTGATCACGCCGCTCGAAAAAGTTGTGCGCGATGTGCGTCCTCATATTGTCTACTGCCAGCACGGTGGCGACATCAATCTGGATCATCAATTGCTTTTCAAAGCGTTGCTCGTGGCGACCCGTCCGACAGAAGCGAGCATTCAAACAATCTATGCCTTCGACACCGCCAGCAGTACGGAATGGGCATTTCCTCGCACGTTCGTTCCCGACACCTGGGTAGACATTTCTGCGACGCTGGAACAAAAGCTGGAAGCGATGGCGTGTTATCGCAGCGAACTGCGTGACTATCCGCATCCGCGCTCGCTCGAAGGTTTGCGTCATCGCGCGGCGGCGTGGGGCAATCAATGTTGTCTCGCGGCGGCGGAAGTATTTATGACCGTCAGACGAGTGATTCGTAATGGTCAGACGCTCGGTTGATAGATTGCTGGCCGCTGCGGCGCTGTTTGTCCTCAGTCCCGTGTTGGCAGCGGCGGCGCTCGGCATACGGCTGGCGAGTCCGGGGCCAATCCTGTATCGCGCGCGGCGTGCGGGGCGGAAGAATCGCGTCTTCACGATGTACAAGTTTCGCACGATGCACACGATGCCGGGCGGCAGTGCGATTACAGCGCAACACGACCCGCGCGTGTTTGCTTTGGCGCGTGGTTGCGCCGCTGGAAGATTGACGAACTGCCGCAGCTTTTCAATGTCCTGCGCGGCGAAATGGCACTGTCGGCCCGCGCCCCGAGGAACCCGCGCATTGTGGCGAGAACATTACACACGCCTGTGCAGTATGAAACATTGCGCGTGCTGCCGGGCTTAGCCAGTCCAGGCAGCATTTACGATTATACGCACGGCGAAAAAATGTTGGATTCGCCGCAGCCTGAAACCGCATATGTCGAACGCCTCCTCCCCCTCAAACTGGCGCTCGATGTTGTGTACGTGCGCAGCGCCTCTCCGCTGTATGATGCCCAAATTGTGGGACGCACGCTCTTAACGGTGCGCGCGCCTCTCTCTCGGTCAGCGCACCTTCCCCGATCCCCGGGAAATGAGCCGCGCCCGACAGTTATAGCCGTTGCGAAGTACGCCGATGAGTACGCGAACGCGCCTGGGAGCGCACGCGGCTCGCGTGCTTACGCTTTGTCAGCCGTAACTTTGCTCGGAGCGGATTTATTTTCACGCCTTAGCACGCGAGCCGCGTGCGCTCCCAGGCGCTTCGCGCGTTTTTTACGCAATTTTCTTTGGAGACAACTATGGCAGTACAAAATGTGCCGTTTTTTCGGCCTCAACTGACGGCGGCGGAAATCGGCGAAGTGTGTCACACGCTGGAATCGGGCTGGCTTACGACGGGCCCCAAAACGAAACGCTTTGAAGAAGACTTTGCTGTCGCTGTCGGTGCGCAACACGCGGTGGCGTTGAATTCTTGCACGGCAGCATTGCATTTGGCGGTAGAGGCGCTCGGATTGCGAGCGGGGCAGATCGTGCTGGTGCCCGCAATGACGTTTGCCGCGACGGCGGAGGTCGTGCGCTACGTGGGCGCGATTCCGTTGCTGGTGGATTGCAATCCGCACACACTGAATCTTGACCTCGCCGATGCCGAACGCAAAATCGAACTTTGTACGCCTGGGCTTGTTGCCTACGACGATTCCGCCCGATGCGACGGTCGTTGGCATCATTCCGGTACACGTCGGCGGCCTGATGCTTGACATTGAAGCCGTGCAGCATGCTGCCGCGCGGCACGGTTTATGGGTCGTGGAAGACGCCGCGCATTCGTTTCGGCGGCTTGGCGCAGCAATCCACAAGCACGTGGCAGCGGTGCGGCGAGCAGACGGCGGATGTGACGTGCTTTTCGTTTTATGCCAACAAAACGATGACGACAGGCGAAGGCGGAATGGCGACGACGGATAACGCAGACCTCGCGGCGCATGATGCGTTCGATGTCGTTGCACGGACTTTCGCACGATGCGTCAGGGGCGGTACTCCGGCGGCGGCAGTTGAGATTACCGCATTGTTGCGCCGGGCTATATAAATGCCGTCTGACCGACATTGCCGCCAGCATTGGTCTGCATCAACTGCAACGCGCCGAAGCGATGCGACAGACGCGCGAACAGATTGCCCAGCAATACTACTCGGCCTTTGCTTCACTCGGCGAAGTAGAATTGCCCCCGGTAGATGAGAACCGGTTGCACTCCTGGCATCTGTATCCGCTCAAACTACGCCTCGACCAGTTGGACGTATCGCGCAATGCCTTTCTTGACGAACTGAAACAACAGGGCGTCGGCTGTTCTGTGCATTGGCGACCACTGCATCTACATCCATATTACAAAGAAACCTACGGCTGGCAGCCGGGGCATTTGCCCGTGGCCAGCACAGTCTGGGAACGCTTGCTCAGTCTGCCGATTTTTTCCAGTATGCGGGCAGAGGAAGTGGAGTACGTCTGCGAAGTCGTTCGTCAGCTTTGTGCCCGCTACAGCCGTCAACGCAGCCAACCTATAACCCGCCCACAGCGCGCCCGTTTGGCCACCGCCTCTGAATCCAAACCCGCATCCGCCGCGTGATTGAGCAAGGTACTGCAAACATCCTGTTTGCAGGTGTGTTCTGTAGTCACGCTGCGCGGCAGCCAACTGCAAGCAGGATGTTTGCAGTACGTTCATTCAAACTACAATAATAACCACGAGAGAACGAAACGATATGTGGACATTAGGACAAGAAAACAACCCTGGCGCGAGTCGCCACTGGCCCCGCGTGGTGCTGCGGCAGCAGCAATTCGCGGTGGATTTTGCCATCCTCACTACGGCCTTTCTGTTGGCCTACTTGTTACGCTTTGACTTCGCCATTCCCACGAGCGAATGGCAAAACGGCATCGTGCAATGGCCGATTGTCGTGCTGACGCAACTGGCGCTGCTGGCTGGTTGGGGCGTCTATGCCTTTGTCTGGCGGTATGTGGGAATGGGCGAGATGAAAACTTTCGTGTTGGCTACGCTCAGCGCCGCCGCACCATTTTTTGCGTTGCGCTTGTTGTTGCCGCCTTCGTTTATGGTGCTGCGCGTGCCGCTTTCAATTACGGTAATTGACACGATGCTGGCCTTTGGTGGCGTGGTTGGGGCGCGTGTGTTGCGCCGGGCATTGTATGAGCGACGGAAAAAACAGCGCGCGGAGGTCAACACACAAACAAGCAGCAAGCGCCCGATTTTATTGATTGGTGCGGGGCGCGCGGGATTAATGGCAGCGCGCGAAATTCAAAACAACGGCGCGCTGGATTTGGACGTGCGCGGCTTTGTGGATGACGAACCGATGAAACAAGGTTCCGTCATTCAAGGCGTGCGCGTGCTGGGTACGGTTGCCGATTTGCCGCGCCTCGTCCAAGAACAAGGCATTGACCACGTCGTTATTTCCATCGCGCAGGCTACGCGCGCCGAATTCCGCCGCATTATGGACATTTGCGAAAGCATTCCGATCAAAGTCCGCACGATTCCTGCGCTGTATGAATTGTTGCAAGGTCATCTGGAAGTGACGCGCATTCGCAACGTGCAAATCGAAGACCTGCTCGGTCGGCCTCCGATCAATCTGGACGAAGAGCGGATGCAAAGCTTTCTGGTCAATCGTGTTGTGATGGTGACGGGCGCGGGCGGTTCGATTGGGTCAGAACTGGCGCGGCAAGTGGCGCGTTGCCAGCCATCGCAACTACTGTTGGTCGAACGTTCCGAATTTGCGCTGTTCACGATTGAGCGCGAATTACGCGAACTGCACCCGCAACTGACCCTCAAACCTTTGATCGTAGATGTCGGTGACGAAGCCGGATTGCGCAGCATTTTTACCACCTACCGTCCGGCAGTCGTCGTCCACGCCGCCGCGCACAAGCACGTACCGATGATGGAGCAAAATCCGTGCGAAGCGGTCAAGAACAACGTCCTCGCTACGCATTTGCTCGGCATGCTGTCCGGGGAACATAGTGTCGAAACCTTTGTGCTGATTTCGACGGACAAAGCCGTGCGCCCGACGTCAGTGATGGGCGCGTCAAAGCGCGTCGCAGAACTGATTATGCAGCATCTGAACAAACGCTTTCGCACACGCTACGTGGCCGTGCGGTTTGGCAATGTCATCGGTTCTGCTGGCTCTGTGATTCCCATTTTCCGCGAACAGATTTGCAAAGGTGGGCCGGTGAAAGTCACGCATCCAGAAATGATGCGTTATTTCATGACGATTCCCGAAGCCGCGCAGTTGGTCTTACAAGCCGGTGCGATGGGCGAAGGCGGCGAAATTTTCATTCTGGATATGGGCGAACCCGTGCGGATTCTCGACTTAGCCAAAGACACCATCACGCTTTCCGGCCTGAAGCCTTACGAAGACATTGACATTGTTTTCACGGGCGTGCGACCGGGCGAGAAGCTGTTTGAAGAGTTGCAGACGACCGATGAAACCGTCGCCAAAACGCGCCATCCCAAAATTTTCATCGGCAAAATCAATGGTTGCGCCGATGAAGTCGTGCGACGGTCGTTGCAACGCTTTGCCTACTTTGCCCGCATCGGTGCCGTTGGTGACATTCGCCAAGCCTTCAACGAACTCCTGCCCGAAGCGAGGCTGCAACAGTTGCCAGCCGTGATAACGCTGAACGAAGAAGGTGCCGCCGCGCCCGCCAAAGCCTTTCATCATGTCGCTGTTGGTGGACAACCGCCGTTGCGCTAGCCCCGCAACCCCTTCGCCAAAAACTACAACCCTCCAGCACCCGCGAAGCGCCTGGGAGCGCACGCGGCTCGCGTGCTCAGGCGTGGAAAGCAAATCCGCTCCGGGCAAAGTTACGGCTGACAAAGAGCAAGCACGCGAGCCGCGTGCGCTCCCAGGCGCTTCGCGTTGCTGTCTGGGGTTAATGATTTCCGCGCAACGGTACTACGACAAACACATTGAACGTCAATCGTCGGTTGCACGTTGCCGCCACCAATCGGTTGCGCAACGGTCAAGCGACATCGGCAACGGCACCGTCGTCCTGCCACGTGTGCCCGTTACAACCGGCGGCGCGAAATAATCCCGCACGTTGCGGATTTCCGGCAATGCGCACCGACTTTCAGCAAAAGTGCCGAGGTTGACGGCTACGGTCGCCTTTGCTCCGGGTTGTTAATGATGATATGCGCGCGTCCTGGCTCGTATTGATTCGGACGCACTACGACCTGCCCCGTCGCTGGCCTCTTGCGTAAAGCGACGTTTTTATCCAGCTCCGTCGCCTGTTGCCAGCCGGTGGTCATAGACAAATAGCTGCCGCCAAAATTGAACGGCGTCGTCGGCGTGTTGTCCTGATAGTAGGCGCGTTATCCCACGCACGACGCTGCCGCCCCGGCAGGTTTATACATCGTCAATACGCCAAAGCGCCCTGTAATCACATTGTTGGTAAAGCTGGCCTGTAACCAATCCTTAACCGAAACGGTCATATTGCCGTTCAGAAAATAATTCCCCTGCACCGTCAGGTTTTGATTGCCCGCCGCGTAATAATGCAATTGCACGTTGGTCGAATTCGTGTCTGCCGGATGAAACGTGAAGTTGTTTTGCAGCGTGATCCGATCCGCCGGTTGCAATCCACCGACTAAGATATTCGCTTCGCGCGTATGCTCGCGCACGGGCTGGCCGTTATTGAACGACACGTTTCCATCCAACAGAAAGCCCTTGATCGAACCGCCCTCGGTGTAAGCGTGGAAGCCGAAGCCGTATTGATTGAAAATGACGTTGTCACGATAGACCTTCGTCCCCGTGTTGTTTTGCGTGTAAACGCCGTGCCCGTGTCCGCGATCCGGCGACGCGCCCTGCCAGCCGCCGTTGAAGATGATGTTGCCATACAATTCGGCATCAATCGCTGATGTCCATACACCCAGCCCTTCGCAGGCATCGTGCAAAATGTTATTGATGAATTTGGTATGCGCACCAAAAACATTGATTGCACCGGCACGCCGCGTCGAACGATCCTGACTGGAATTCATCACCTCCAAGCCCCAATAAATCGCATACGCGCCATTCACCGTCAGCGGGTTTTTGGTGTAATCGTACCCGATGCCATCCAGCATCGGACGCTCGCCCGGATAGGCACGCACGGTGATCGGCGCAGTTTCCGTGCCTGTCAAGTTGCTGACAAACGCGCCTGCATACGTTCCCCCCCGCACCCAGATTGTCGCGCCTGGCTTCACGCTTGCTGGTTGTGCCAACGCCGTAGCCAGATTCCAGGGGTTACCGATTGATCCATCACCGCCCGCCGTGCCTGTGGGCGACACATAAAATTGATTTCCTGCCGTCGCTGTAGGCGTTGGTGTGGGGGTTGGCGCAGGTATTGGTGTGGGAGTAGGCGTGGGTGTGGGCATTGGAGTTGGTGTGGGCGAGGGCGCGGGTGTCGGTGTCACAACTGATGACCCTGTGTAAGCAATGTTAGTGAAAGACACCGTCCCAAGCGTTCCGACGAGATGACTTGAAACCGCCAACCCAACATAAATTGTGTTTGCCATCACGACGCTTTGCGTGCCGATCAGTTTCCAGGTTGCGCCATCCGCCGATGTATACCCCGTGAACATGTTGCCCGCGCGTACCAGTTTGAGCCAGTAAGGTGCTGGCGTATAGGTGCCTAACATAAATGTCGTACCCGCACCGACTTCCAGGCGATGCTGAAAAATGCTGCCGTTGAAAGGCGTCAGGAAAATTGAAGCATGCTTGGCCGAAGCTGTCAGGTTTTCGCGCATCATCAATCCGGCTTTCGCCCAAGCGTTTGTATTTTGCTGGCTTGCCATCCGCGCCACGATCTGACCATCGCCGGTAATTGATTGATATTCAAAGTGAAATGCATCTGCTGCATCCCAAATGTCCGCACCTCCCCCGCGTACTGTGGTCGTTGTCGTATCACAAGTGGCACTGCCCGCCGCGCCAACATTGCCGACTTCCGCCGAAGCCCAGGGACAAGATGTCATTGCCAGCGCCCGTGACATCGCAAAAGTGCGGCGGGACGTTCCCGCCGTTGCCGTGCTGGCTGCCGTCTGATTTGGCAAAAAGAAAGAAGCGAGAAAAACAATGAGAAAGAATCCGGCACCAAGAGATAGGCGCAGGGAGAGAGAACGGGGGATCAGGTAAATCATGAATACTCCAGAGGGTAGGCGCGATGTGGGATACAACACCGCTCAAGACCGATGTTAATTGCTCAACCTAGCCTCCGCCTGCTTGCAGGGTAAATGTTGTGTTCATCACAATTTGCGAGTGGTTGCCTGAGCAGCAAACAAGATGTTTGCTATACCCTTGATGCTAACCTGCGCTGGGAAACTACGATTGAGGTGAAGCTTGAACGTCTCGTTTAAACGCTTACGGGTGGTGAGGAAAAATGCGCTTTGCCGCAGCCGCAAAGGAATAGTCTGACGCGAATGAGTTGGGGGATAAAAATACTTCTCATGGATACTCCAGCAAAAGGGATTAATAAGTAGGTGAGAGGGGTAGCATTGGGGAATGCTTAGTAATATCCAGTGTAGTCGCGGCTGTTATTCCTGACAACTCTTTTCTGGTGCAATTTTCTGCGAATTGGTGGAGAAAAAATGAGTGCAACGGTGTGGCAGATTGTGGCGATTGATTGTTGCGAACATATTTTGTTTTCGTTGCGCCAACTGCCTCAAGCGCATTTAGAAACGTTGGCTGGGACGAAAAGCAAAACGCTGGAGATTATCTGCAATGAAACGAACATTGACCTAATTGTATTAGGACATACGCCCTTTCCACTTTGCCGATTTTTTGTTTCTCGCCTCCAACAACTTCGCTCGGCGGCAATGCTCCTAAGCTTTTGCCCGGACAATAGCTCGCTGGGGAAACCGGAAAACATCTTGAGCGGTAAAATTATTCTGTTTGATCAATATCTTGTCAGCGCGTGCAAGTTGCTCTCACATCTAAAGCGAATTTTGCCACTTCCGCTCTGTCCGCACGCCCTACAAACGTCACCGCAGGATAAGATCGGGCAAGGTGTTTTACTACAGGTCGAAGAGCGATACGGAGAAGAGAATTTAAGTCTTAATCAGATTGCACAAGAATTAAAGATTTCCCCTGTGCGGCTAGCGCGTATTCTTAAGCAACAGTTTGGTTATAGCTTTCGCCAGTTATTGCGGCAACAACGTGTGGATGTCGCTAAGCAACTCCTGCTTTCTCCGCAATATAGCATTAAAGAAATCGCCGCGCAGGTTGGGTTTGCCGATAATCATTATTTTTCTCGTAGCTTTCGCCAGCTAATAGGATATAGCCCTAGTGAATATCGTGCCCAGCAGACAGGTTAAACTTGGCACGGTGCTTGCTATATTTGGCAGTTGCTTATAATCATCAAACGTACAAGTACACAAGCAATTATTTCTGTACCGCTGCTTTCAATAAGTATGAAAATCGAACACTGGATTTTAGAGTTTTAATGTAACTAACGGTGTTGCAGAAGCACAAGTTGTGGAGTGCTTAATTTTCGAGACAGGGAGTACAAGATTAAATATGTAGACAATCAAAAAGCAGTGTGGTTAGATATTTTATCTAACATCTGCCGAGCAGTATTAACCTTTATAAACTCATCAGCTGGCCTCATTTTTTCCAGAGTTGAGTACAAATTACTCCCCCTGAATAATAGTACGATTTATTAATAAGCTGGACGCCTATCTATAGGTTATATAAGATTACGTTATTTCAGCGGCTAGGAAACCTCCCCCTACATAATAAATAGCATTATCGTGATGTAGTGCTGGTAGTGTATTTTGTTAAGTCAAAATGGGTCGGAAATATGCAGTGGGCTTTTTTGATGCTGCGCATTTTAGGCTTGCTCCAGCGAGTTGTAAACAAGCTGTTTACGCTCTTTGGTATTTTATCATTCTAGCTCTCAAAAAAAACGAGTTTAATGAAGATTTATTGTGATCACAGTAAATTACTGGCAAAAAAGTTAGAAAATCCAATAGCATACTTAACTATCGGAAAGGGGATTTAATAAACTAAATAATAAATGACTTATGAGTAGAGAAGCCTCCTGCGCAAAACCTGAACAGTGGTTTCCCGCTATACAGCGTCAAGCCGATTTATTCACGGCGACGCCCACTTCCTCGCCGCGCGTTACATCTTTAGTTGGCCTCGCTTGTTCTGAGGCGTCTTTCTTAATCGGGCGTTCTCCAATTATGCGTCAGCTCTTTTCTGTAATTGAGCGTGTGGCGCAGATTAACAGTTCCGTCTTAGTGACCGGCGCAACTGGAACTGGTAAGGAATTAGTTGCGCAGGCGATTCATCATTGCAGCCCGCGCGCGTCTGCGCCATTTGTGGATATTAACTGCTCAGCCATTCCTGATAGTTTGTTTGAGGCTGAGGTTTTCGGACATCAACGCGGCACGTTCACAGGTGCCCACGAGACGAGACGCGGGTTATTTGAAGAAGCATCTGGGGGAACGATTTTTCTGGATGAAGTGGATGCTTTGAGCTTGTCGGCGCAAGCCAAGTTGTTGCGCGTTTTGCAGGAACGCTGTTTACGGCGCGTGGGCGGGCGGGAAAATATTCCCATTGATGTTCGCATCATTGCCGCCACTAATTGTAACTTACACGAGGCTGTAGCCGAAGGCGTATTCCGCCCCGACCTCTACTTTCGTTTGCGTGTCGTACCACTTCAGGTTCCCGCGTTATGTGAGCGGGTGGAAGATATTGAATTACTGGTCGAATACTTTCTGCGTCGCGCGCAGCAGCGCCAGGGCATCGCCGAGGCCCAGCCTTTATATTTTTCTGCAGAGGCCTTGTGTGCGCTTAAGGCTTATCGCTGGCCGGGAAATGTTCGGGAATTGGAAAATGCCGTAGAGTATGCTTTAGCGTTAAGAACTGGAGAAGCCTTAACTTTACATGACCTGCCCTCAGACATCATACAAAATAACTTTGCGGAACTAGAAACTATCCAACAAAGTATTTTAAACGATGCCCCTTTAGCGGAAGTAGAAAAGCAATATATCCTGCACATCTTTGAGCGCTACAATCGGCAGCGTATTAAGACTGCGGCAGTGCTGAATATTGACCGCCGCACTCTTTACCGCAAGTTGCGCGAATATGGGGCAATTAGTGAGGAAGAAGGAGTGCGCGAGTAACCGTGCTATAGCCTGACATTACCTTATCCCCTGAATAACCGATCATTGCCCGGTGCGCATTGATTATGAGCTGAGATACCTATGCGAAAAATACTTATCACGGGAGGGGCCGGATTTATTGGCAGCCACGTCGCAGATAAATTGCTGAGGCAAGGGCAAAGAGTTGTAGTAATAGATAACTTCGATAATTTTTATGCGCGACATTTGAAGGAGCTAAATATTGCCCCGCACCTGTATCACTCTAACTATCGGCTAGTTGAAGCAGACATTTGTCGGCTGGATCAATTGCACAATGTTTTTGCTGAAGAGCACTTTGATGCCGTTATTCATTTGGCTGCCAAGGCTGGGGTACGTCCATCACTGGAAGCTGCCACTGCGTACCACGAAACGAATGTCGGAGGCACTATTAACCTGCTGGAATTATGCCGCCTCTTTGAAGTGCAGAAGTTTGTTTTTGCCTCGTCCAGCTCCGTCTACGGGCCAAACCTCGCCGTGCCTTTTGCAGAAGACGCGCCGCCGCAGCCAATTTCTCCTTACGCGTCTACGAAAGTAGCGGGAGAAATGTATGCTTATACTTATAGTCAACTCTATAACATCCAAACTATTTGCCTGCGCTTTTTTACTGTTTACGGCGCGCGGCAGCGGCCCGATTTGGCGATTCATAAGTTTGCACACCTAATGACACATGGAAAACCGATCCCCGTATATGGCGATGGCAGTAGTAGTCGAGACTACACCTACATTGATGACATTTGTGACGGTGTTATTAGCGCTTTAGACTATTGGGCAACTAAGTTTGAGATTGTCAACTTAGGGGAAGCCTATACGATTACTCTGAAACGTCTGATTGAGCTACTCGAAACTACCTTGCAATTAAAAGCCAAAATTACTTACTTTCCTAAGCAAGTAGGCGACTTACCTCACACGTGCGCCGATATTACGAAGGCGCGACAACTTCTCAGCTACCATCCTCATACTTCCATCGAAACTGGTCTGGCGCACTTCGCCAAGTGGTTTGCGTCCTTTTATGCGCCAGCGCAGCGGACGGCATCGCGCCACTAAAAGTCGCCGGGCAAACCGCCTGGCGTGAAAATCCGTGTTCCTGGTGCTTCTCGGCGCACGTGGTATAATCCGCGTTCTCGAATCAGCACCAACAGCGATGGAACCGGAACAGTGGCAGCAAATCGAACGGCTTTACCATGCGGCGTTGGAGCGTGCGCCTGCAGCACGCGCGGCGTTTTTGGCGGAAGCCTGTGCGAACGATGCCGCCCTGCGCCGTGAGGTGGAGGAGTTGTTGCAGTATGACGACGAGGCGGAAACGTTTATGCAGAATAACGCCGCTGTCGCCGTTGCCCAACAACTCGACAGCGAAGAATTGCAGGCGACACAAACGCTGCTGACCGGGCAACAACTAGGCGCGTACAAAATTCTCGTGCCGCTTGGCAAAGGCGGAATCGGCGAAGTGTTTCTTGCGCTCGATACACGCCTGGAACGCAAAGTCGCGCTGAAGCTATTGCCGCGCGATGTGGCTGCGAATCCAGAACGTCTGCGCCGCTTCGTGCGCGAAGCGAAAGCGGCGAGCGCCTTGAATCATCCGCACGTGGCAACGGTCTATGACATTGGCGCGGCAGATGGCGTCAGCTTCATTGTGATGGAATATGTCGAAGGGCAAACGCTCGCGGCGAAAATTAGCGGCGCGCCGCTGCCTATCGAAGTCGTCGCCATTGGCAGTCAGATCGCCGATGCGCTGGACGAGGCGCACAGCAAAGGCATCACGCATCGTGATCTCAAGCCTGCCAACGTGATGCTCAATGAACGTGGACAAGTCAAAGTACTGGACTTCGGCCTCACCAAAATATCGCGCCCGCCGTCTATCGAAAGTAATGTCAGCACGCTCAAGCAAACGACGCCCGGCATCGTGATGGGAACCGTGCCTTATATGTCACCGGAACAGGTGTTGGGGCGCGAAGTGGATCATCGCTCTGACATTTTTAGTTTGGGCGTGGTGTTGTACGAGATGGCGACGGGCAAATTACCTTTTGCCGGTGCGAACACCGTCGAAACGCTGGATCGCATTCTGCACGCGGAGCCGCAAGCTCTCACGCAATGCAATGCGGACGCGCCTGCGGACTTAGAACGCATCGTGCGGCGGTGTCTAGCGAAAGAGCTAGACGTGCGCTATCAAGCAGCAGCAGTAATGGGGGAGTTGCAAGCACTGCTAACGAGTAGCCCGGTGATGCAATCCGCTGAGAGTCCAACCCGCGAAATGAAAGCAGTGGCGACAGATGAGAGTGACGCCGCCAATGCGCGCTTCGCGTTCTGGCGTTGGCTGGCGGTGGGGGCGCTGGCAGTGCTGTTGTTGCTGGGAGCATTTCTGTTCTGGCGGCACACGCCTACGGTGCAGCCCAATCAAATCCACTCACTGGTGGTGTTGCCACTGGAAAATCTGTCGGGTGATTCGGGACAGGAATATTTCGCCGACGGGATGACTGATGCGCTGATCGGCGATTTGGCAAAGATCGGAGCGTTGCGCGTCATCTCGCGCACCTCGGCATGCACTACAAGGGGACGAAGAAGTCGCTGCCGGAAATCGCCAGTGACTTGCAGGTAGATGTGGTGGTTGAGGGCACAGTACAGCGCGCTGGCGACCGCGTACGCATCCGCGCCCAATTAGTCCGCGCCGCAACCGAGCAGCCGCTGTGGAGAGAAAGTTATGAGCGGAATGTAAACGACGTGCTGGAGCTACAGAGTGAGATCGCACGAACAATCGCACGCGCAATTCAGACCCCTCTCACGCCCGCCGAGCAAACGCGCCTGACCGATAAACGCGCAGTCAATCGCCAAGCGTACGATGATTATCTGCAAGGCCGCTATCTCTATTGGAACAAGCGCACGTTGCAGAATCTGGAAAAAGCCAGGGGCTATTTCCAACGCGCCATTAAAGAAGACCCGACTTACGTGCTGGCTTATGTGGGATTGGCGGACTGCTATAACAGTTTCAGTTCGATTATGTACAGCGCGCTGCCGCCCATAGAGGCGCGGCGGCAGGCGGAGGAAGCGGCCAGAAAAGCCCTTGAGTTTGACAGCCAACTGGCGGAGGCGCATGCCACGCTGGGATACGTGAATCATTACAATTGGAACTGGGATGAGTCAGAGCGAGAATTCAAACGCGCCATCGAACTCAACGCCAATTACGCGAATGCACACAGCCACTATGCCAAGTATCTGGTGACGAGAGGGGACAGGGAGAAGGCTGTCTCAGAAGCGGATCGCGCACGGGAATTAGACCCGCTTTCACTCGCTATTAGTGTGGATAGAGGGCATGTGCTTCTCCTAGCGCACCGCTACACAGATGCCATTGAACAACTCCACCGCGTGATTGCGATGGATCCGAATCATTACTCAGCGTACTGGTTTCTGAACCAAGCTTACGCGGCGAATGGGCAGCTTGAGGAGGCTATCACGACAGCAGAAAAGGCTGTTACGTTGTCGCACAGAGAGCCGGGAACGCTGGGAAGTTTGGGAAAGGTTTATGCGCTTGCCGGGCGTAAAGATGATGCCAACAAGATATTAAACGAGTTGCTCGAACTCAACCGCCGCCGCTATGTGACGCCAGTAGCGATGGTCAGTGTGTATATCGGCCTCGGCGACAAAGATCAGGCCTTTGTCTGGTTGGAGAAGGCTTTTCAGGAGCGATCCAATATGATTGTACTTCTCAAGGTGTTGCCAAACCCGGATTCGTTCCGCTCTGACCCTCGGTTCGCTGACCTGCTACGGCGTGTTGGGTTAGCACCGTAAAGGGAGCCTTAGTCAAAACGCTGACACAAAAACTGATTTAGTTTTTTGCGCGCATCCAGTGAAGGATGCGTATCGGATTCTTTGTTTGTTATGCTGCCTTTGGCGCTGCCGATCATCGTCATTCGTTCCAGGATGCGGCCATAGCTCGCGGGATCGTTGCCAATCTCCTTCAAAGTGAACGCCGCCACCGCATTGCAGAAAAGCTCGCATTCGCGCATGACTTTCCCCTCTTTCGCATTCTTCGCTTGTTTACGCTACGCCCACACGTACTCGTGCGCTAGTTCGTGCGCTACGATGCCGCGCAGTTCTTCGTCTGTCGAAATGGTCAGCAGGCGCGTCGTGATGAAGAGGACGGCGCATTCAACCAAATACGCTTTCGGCTCGTTTGACCATAATACATAAATCGGCATCCGGCTGCGGTCGTGATAATCCAACACGGGCTGCAACGCGGCTTTGACTTGCTCTACGCGCTGGTTGTTGGCAACCGGCAGTTTTTGGGCTTCGATGAGTTTCTGCACCAGCAAGGGGGGCGGTTGGTAGGCCGGTTGCCGCATTTGCTTCAATCGTTCCCGTAACACAGGGCCGGACAAATCACCGAAACGCGCGAGGGCATTGGCCGCTTCTGCGCTTTCCGGCAATGCGGGTTGTTTGGTGTTGCCCGGCGCGGTGGCCAGCACCGTCATTGCCGATGCGTTCAGCAGCATGGCCAGCACGATGAAACGAATATTGAGCCATTGAAACAGATGATTAGTTGTGCACGTCATAAGCTACCCTCTGTGGTTTGATCGTTCTCGGCGGGGTATACGGAAGGCGCAGAAAAAAGCGGTAACAGGCGGGAGAATTTTTTTGCGGAAGCTTTGCGCTCGAATCGCGGACGTTTCAGACAACCGATTGCAACCCCGCGAGCAATAACTATGGCGACAGCAAATTCCTCTGATCCTGCAAGAGTGACCAAGCTGTTATTGGCTTGGCGTGCGGGCGATGCGGCGGCGTTGGAGCGGTTGATTCCGCTCGTCCACGCCGAACTGCGGCGGATCGCGCGCAGCTTTATGCGGCGGGAACGCGCGGGGCATACGCTCGAAACCACGGCGCTCGTCAACGAAGCGTATTTGCGCCTGATTGATGCGCAGCGCGTGGATTGGCGGGATCGCACGCATTTTCTATCGGTCGCAGCAGGGCTGATGCGGCGCATCCTGGTGGACTTTGCGCGCGAACATCACGCCCGCAAACGCGGCGGCAGTGCGCAGCAAGTTACGTTGGACGATGCGCTGCTGGTGGGGCAGACGCGCGGCGAAGACGTGTTGGCGATAGCCGAAGCGTTGCAGGCGTTGGCGGCAGTGGATGCGCGCAAATGCAAGGTCGTCGAATTGCGATTCTTTGGCGGGTTGAATGAGGCAGAGATGGCCGAGGTCTTGCAAGTGTCGCCCGAAACCGTGCGGCGCGATTGGCGATTGGCGAAAGCGTGGTTGTTGCGATTTATGAGTGGCGAAGCCTCAGCTTGACACTCGTAAACACCAGCCCGTAAGATGACCGCTCGTTTTTATCTCCCGTGTCGAGCAGGTGAGTCCCCAATTTTAAGGAGTAACAGCAGTGGCAAGCCCAGAAGTCGCACAGAAAATTTGGCACAACGGCAAATTCATCAATTGGAATGACGCCAATGTACACGTGATGTCGCACGTGATTCATTACGCTTCGTCCGTGTTTGAAGGCATTCGGTGTTATTCGACGCCGAACGGCCCGGCGGTGTTTCGCTTGCGTGAGCATATCGAACGGCTCCGCAATTCGGCGTATGTATTTCGGATGGAGTTGGATTATTCCGTAGACGATCTCGTCAATGCCTGCATTGAAACCGTGCGCGTGAATGGTTTTCAGGAATGCTATCTGCGACCACTGGTGATGCGCGGCTACGGGCCGTTTGGCGTGAATCCGCTGGGCAATCCGATTGAGATTTATATTGCCAGTTGGGTCTGGGGCAAGTATCTCGGCGCGGAAGCGGTCGAGAGCGGTGTGGATGTTTGCATTGCAAGTTGGTCGCGGATGTCGGCAAATACTTTGCCCGCGACGGCGAAATCGGCGGCGAATTATCTGAACTCGCAATTGATCAAAATGGACGCGATCAAGAATGGCTACTCCGAAGGCATCGCGCTGGATGGCAATGGCAATGTGAGTGAGGGCAGTGGCGAGAATATTTTCATTATCAAAGACGGCGTGATCTATACGCCGCCGCTTGCGTCGGCAGTGTTGCCGGGCATCACGCGCGATTCGGTGATGCAACTTGCGCGCAATCTTGGCTACGACGTACGTGAGCAAGTTATGCCGCGCGCGGCATTGTACATCGCAGACGAAATTTTCTTTACTGGCACTGCTGCGGAGGTCACGCCGGTACGCAGCATTGACAAGATCAAAATTGGCAATGGCGCACGTGGCTCGATTACGGCTGCGATTCAGAAAGAGTTCTTCGCCATTACGTCAGGAGAGAAAGAAGCGCCGGGGAACTGGCTTTCGTTCGTCAAAGAGTAGCTAGGAAAATGCAAGAAGTCGAAACACAAAAGAGGGGCGGGGTCTCGCCCCTTTTGCTTATTTTTATCACAATTTTAATTGACCTGATCGGCTTCGGCATGGTCGTGCCATTGCTGCCGTTTTACGCCTACGACTTGGCACCGCATTACAGCCGCGAGACAGTGAATTTATTGATCGGCATCATTGTTGGCTCGTATTCGCTGGCCCAGTTTTTCTTTACGCCGCTCCTGGGGCGGCTGTCAGACCGCGTAGGGCGGCGACCGGTGCTGATGTTCAGCGTGTTCTGTTCAGGGCTGGCGTTTTTGGGCCTGGGCTTGGCGAATTCGTTGTGGTTGCTGTTGGCGATGCGGTTGTTTGATGGAGCGACGGGCGGGAATGTTTCGACGGCGCAGGCGTACATTGCTGATGTGACAACACCGGAAAATCGCGCGAAGGGGATGGGATTGATTGGCGCGGGGTTTGGCTTGGGCTTTATCTTTGGGCCAGGATTGGGCGGGGCGCTGAGTTCGTACAGCATTCACGCGCCATTCTTTGTCGCAGCTGCGTTGGCGTTTACGAATTCAGTGCTGATTTATTTTTTCCTGCCCGAATCGCTTCAGCAAAAGCGGCATACTTCGCTGAATCTCGGCGAGCATTTTCGCGACATCTCGCGCGTGTTGCAAAATCCAGAGATTCGTTTTCCCGTGCTTATTTTATTTGTGGCGACGCTGGCGTTTGGCGTGTTTCAGCCGCTCTTTCCGCTCTTTGCCAAACTGCGATATCAGTATGATCCGAGCCACGTGAGCTACTTGTTTGTGTATAGCGGACTGGTGGGCGCGATTATTCAGGGCGGATTGTTGGGGCGACTGGTGAAGTCTACTTCAGAAAAGACGCTGCTTCTGACCGGGCAGGGAATGTTGATTGTCGCCTATCTCGCTTTGCCCTGGACGCCTGTTTTAGCGCCTTTGCTGGCGGTGCTGGGATTGATGTCGGTTGGCACGGGGCTGACTAGCAGTTTGTTACCCACGCTCGTTTCGCAGCGCACGCCTACATTAGAGCAGGGCAGCGCGCTCGGCATTACGCAGGCAGCAGGCAGTCTGGCGCGGTCGGTCGGCCCGTTTCTGGGCGGCCTGATGATCGCATACGCGGGCGCACAGACGCCGTTCTTTGTCTGTGCTGGTTTGACACTATTGGCGCTTTTACTTTCGCTGGCGCGGCTGAAATAGCAGAGGTTATTTCAGGATTTGGTCTACAGTATCTAACGAAGAGCTGATTTTGTTGAGGATTCCTTGCAGGCTCGTCCCAACACCGGTCAAATACGCCACTACCACGCAACCAATAATCACGCAGAGTAGGGAATATTCGACAATGTCTTGACCGCGCTCGTCGGAGAGGAACGCTCGCGTTTTTGTAAACATAGTGATCATCCTTCCAAACAGAAGTCTGAAACCAGTATGTGGGAATCCGGCGTTCTTCCGACAATCACTGTTTTCGGTATTTTTTGCACTAACGCACATCAGTCATAAACCTGATGAAACGTTTCAGACTTTGTTGGGCGCCAAAGGCCTGAAACATCTTCTTGTGAGGGGGCCGATGACTAAATTCAGATTAACGGGGCATCAATTCTAAATCCGCCAAGTAGATGAAAAAGGGGGTGGAATTGATGGATTCTTGCAATTGACAGCCGCGACTTTATTCTTAACGTAAAAAGACAGTGAAGATGAAACGGTCGCGAAATATGCTGCCGTGAGGTTTCTCTAAAAGAACGAATTGCTTAACACAAATTGTCTATCGCGTTAAAAAGCGAGGGCAGTATAGCAAGGTTCTTCAATTTCTGTAAAGCCGGAAATTTGTCACATCTCCCTTGCTGATTTGTGTGGTGGCGGGATGTGTTACAGCTTCATCATCGGATTAAAACAAGAGAACAACAAAAGCGCGTTACAACATTCCTGCCCGCCTGAGTCCCCAGGCCAATGAGATTACTACTAGAAAAGCGGAGTCCGAATTATGTCAAAAGAAAACGGCGCAGACCGTCGGCGCTATCGGCGCGTTGATACTGGCTATCCGGTGACCCTCTTCTGTCAGGGAGAAACCTATCGCGTGAAAGCGACAAACCTGAGTATTGGCGGCGTCTTCATCGCCACGAAACTACCTTTGCAAGCAGGGGCGCTAGTACATTTGCGATTGAATTTACCCGATCGCACGTTTATTCAAGCCACCGCACAAGTTCGCTTTATCCAGGCCGAAGTCGGTGTGGGCGTTCGATTTCTGGAAATAGCAGAAAGTGACCGCGCCCGAATTCAGGAAATCATTGATAAAAGCGCCGCAGAGAAAGACTCCGACGATTTGCCCGGTGTGCGGCTGCGCGATACCCGCGTGCGCCTGGGGGTCAAGCTGATGGTCGAAGGAAAGGATCGGTTCGGCCAGGTGTTCACTGACGAAGTGTATACTGAAGACGTGAGTCGTCGCGGCGTTTGTTTGCGCCTGAGTCGTCAGGTTGGTGTGGGTGACCTGCTCAAGTTATCGGGGTTGGATGGCCAGTTTCACGTCGAAGGCGTAGTGAAGTATACGCATCAGGCAGAAAATTCCTGGCGGGTGGGCATACATTTCCTAACCACCCCCAAACGGTGGGTGATGATGGGAATGGCCGTGTCGGCACTGTCGCAATGGGAGATCAAGCCTGTGCGCTGATCCGCCTGCCACCGCTTGGACACACGCCTCCGGCTTCCTGGTGATGGCCTCATCAGGGAGCCAATCGTTTTTTTCTGCCTTGGAATACGGCCTACGATTGCGCAGACCGGGGAAAGCAAGTCAAAGCCTTGTGAGGGAAACGCCTGCAATAAGTCGAGCGGGTGAAGGGGCTGGGCAAAGAGAGGATCGTGGCTCGCTTATCGTTCAAGCTGAAACAGGCTTAGAACACTCCCTTGACCAATTCCGCGCGCAATTCCTGCTCACGCAATGCCGCATTACGCAGCAACGTATCGCGATGGGCCAGCGCTCGTTCGGCGCGCGCCAGCTCGGCATGCAACGTGCGCAGTTCGGCTTGGAGTTCGTGAATGTATTCTGCCGCCCGCCGCAGCTTTTGCTCTGCCGAGCCGGGTGTATACAGGTCGAGGTCAACGACCGTTTTTTCGGGATGAAGGATTGGTGGACTGACTAACTGAATTGCTGCACTCATAGCTCTTGTTCTCCTCGTCCGTTTGGTTGCTTAATTCATCGTTACTGCTAACTATAGTGAACCTAAAATCGTGATATATGCGTAATGGTCTTACTCGTTTATAAAATCCGTTCGTCAGATGACGTAATACTCAGCATTGGTTTTCTTATGAGGGTAATAATTGCTGTGGGCGTAAAATATTTCCTAACGGATTACTCCTCACCAAACAGAAGCACGCCGTCGAGCTATCAAACAGCAAATCTGCAAAACACCGTGCTCAACAATGAACAGGAGGTCAGGGCCAGTTTACCAAAGGCAGGCGAGGATTATATTTTAGGGCAAAACCTGCATTCTATAACACTGACTGGGGGTCAGCGGATAAGGATGTATACTGCTCTTTTCCTTACGCGGCGGATAATAGCATAATCAAATTTTCGACAAAATAAAAAATTAGCGCTGCAATTGTTTTGTCACACCTCACGCGCGCTTTTCTCCGACAGGTTCCAGCAAAGTGAATTTTTCACCCTCGACCATCGGTCCAGTCGTCTGAAAAATAGCCTGCAAACGCGGGTCTGCGAGCAACGTCGTCCACTGTTGCTCAAAGGCGGCGAGCGAAGGGAATTCCCACAATTCCATATATTCGCCGACCTCACCGACCAACGTGCGCCAACAGCCTTGCAGTCGTAACTGGTGCGCTTCTGCCAAGGGGCAAATTTGCTCCGTAAAAATGCGCTCAAACTCCGCCATCTGATGTGCGCGTAAACGGTAGGTCACTCGCAGCAGGATCATTACGAAAGCTCTTTCAGCACAAAGTCATCAAACCACACGTAGCCGCGCGTGGGATCGTCGTAGGAAAATTTCGGGATGCGTTGCACCTGCACAAACACCGCGTTGACATTTGCGGGAGCCGTAAATTCTATCCCGCCCTGTTGCCACGCATGCGTGCCTTCGGGCAATACTTCTGAGGCGGCCAACACGGCCTGCGACACCTGTTCTGTCACTGCAACGCGCGGCCCCATGGGCGTCATGAGTTCTTGTATTTTGTAAAAATACTCGATGCGGTAGCGCTTGCCCGGTTTGACTAGAAGTAATTGTTTAATTTCCCCTTCTACGCGCGTTGTGTCTTTTCCCAGAAACGCCACGCGCAAGGATTGTGCCCCCGTATGTCCATTGCGAGGATCAATTGCGACGCGGACATAATTGTTGTCTTTCAGCGTCCAATCAAATTGCGCAAAGGTCGGATTGATTTCGTTCTCAAATCCCCCATTCCATAACAATGATTGTGGCTTGCCCGCCTCGGCCATAATGCCGTCCCACAACTCCCGCGCGAGCGGCACCTGATGCGCCAGGATTAGGTGATCCAGCAGCGCCGCACTTTCCGGTTCGATCTGGCGTGCGGTGCGGTCAATTTGCCGGTAGACGTTGGCGGCTTCAGTAAATTTTGATTGTCGCGCCAAAAATTGGGCGAGGGTGAGTTGTGCTTTCGGGGCTGAGCCGGTGATATTCGTGATGGCATCAATGCTACCGCTTGCTACATTCCAGATCAGATCATAAGCGCTCGGCAACAACGCCAAATTGCGCGTGGTGGCATAGCGAAAATAGTCCAGCGATTCTTTGACCTTGCCTTGTCGCACCAGGTTATTCGCCAGCCGCCAATGTACTTCCAGATAATTGGGCGCAAGGTCGAGCGCAGCGCGATAAGCTCCTTCGGCTGCTGTGCGATTGCCTTGTGCTTCTAGAATTGCGCCGAGTTGTAAATGATACGTGTATTCTTTGGGCAGCAGCATAATTGCACGGCGCGTGTGTGTTTCGGCAGCGGTTAGGTCGCGGTCTACTCCTTGCATTTCGGTATCGGCCAGTCGCGCGTTCAGCCGTGCCGATTGGGGAAAATAATGCAGTCCTGCTTCCAGCATCGTACGCGGCAGCGGCAGTCGTTCATCGGTCAGCGTGCCGAGAAATACATACCAAATCGCCGCGAATGTCAGCACGCCAAATAGCGCGCAGGCGATGAAGCCCAGCACCAGCCGCGACACCAGTGAATCAAGCGTAAAGTGAACGATCATCGTTGATGTAACTGTTGCAAAGTCCGAGAAAGAAATCCTAAGCCTACTTCGACATCTGCCGTCTGCACCGCAAAGCCTAACCGAAAATGCCGCGCGTCCTCGAAGAATTTGCCCGGCACGATAGACGTTTCATACAACCGCAAACGGTCGTGCAGCAGTTCGCTGTCCGGCAATTCTTTCAGGCGCGGAAACACGGTCATCGAATGTTTCGGCAGCACGTATTCCAAATACTCTTCGTGCGCTTGCAGGAAAGTGCGAATGTGGTATTGGTTTGGCTCCATAATAGCCTGCGTGCGCGCAAGCAGCAGATCCAATTGCCGAAATGCGGCGAGGGCCAATGAATCACTGGGCATCGAACCGACCGCGCCAAACAGATCATTCATTCGTCGCATCCGTTCGGCCAATTCCGGCGCACACAAAATCCAACCACAGCGCAGCCCGCTTAACCCATACGCCTTCGTTAAGCTGCTGGTCGTGAGGAAGTGTTTACCCAAATGCAAGGCCACTGGCTCGGCCTCTTCAAATAAAATATCGCGGTAAACTTCATCCACTAACACTCGTGCTCCGACTTTTGCCGCCAAATCACCGACCTGTGCGAGCGTTTCGGCATTTAGATTCACGCCGCTTGGATTGTGCGGATTGGAAAGTACAAGCAGTTTTGTTTGTGGCGAAAGCAGCGTTTTCAATTCATCCAGATCAAGCTGATAGCCGTTCTCAAAGCGGCGCACGAAGCGTTTAATACTCGCGCCCAAATATGAGGCCGCCGCCAAAAACGGATCATACGCAGGCTGTTCAATCAATACTTCATCGCCCGGTTCGAGCAGCGTTGCCATCGCCAAAAAATTCGCCATCGAAGTGCCCTGCGCCGTCACAACATTCTCAGCATTCACGCCATACCGTGCAGCAATCGCTTCTTTCAGCGGCGCATATCCCTCGTGGTTCGGGCCATTGATTTGCACGTCTTCGAGCGTGATCGTCAGGTCGTTCAGGCTGCAACCCAGGATGCCGCTATTCGCCAAATTGTATTTCGCTCCCGCGTGATACTTGGCCCACGTCATGTAAACGCTTTGTTTCATTGGAACCTCTTCCACAAAAAATAAACCGGCACGCCCACGGCGATAATGACCGCGCCAATAACTGCATTGGTGGTGTCGGCGATGAAAGTATTCACTACGATGCCCAATCCGACAACAATAAAAAGCAACGGTGTGAAGGGATAGAGCGGCGTGCGATGCGGGCGCGGTGCATCCGGCAGGGTCGAGCGAAACACCATCAACGCCACGCCCGCCAGCGCAAAGAAAATCCAATCCGCAAACACGGCATAGCCCACCAGCTTGTCGTATGTATTCGTGAGCGCAAACAGCGCGGCCAGCACGCCCTGCAACAGTATCGCATTTGTTGGTGCGTGAAAGCGCGGGCTGAGCTTGGCAATGGATTTGAAGAACAAGCCGTCCGCCGCCATCGCGTAGTACACGCGCGGTGCGCTGAGCAGCGCGAGATTCAAAAGCCGAACGACGAAATCACAATCAAAATTGTGATTGCACCTGCACCTGTTGCGCCGAGCAGTTGCCCTGCGACATCCGCTGCCGGTGTCTTCGTCGCTTCCAGCACAGGCGCAGACAAAACGTGGACGTACGCAATATTGGCGCTGACGTACACGGCAATCACGCACAGCACACCGATCATAATTGCGCGCGGCAGATTGCGCAGCGGGTCTTTCACTTCTTCCGCGACGAAGTTTAGATTCTGCCAGCCGCCGTACGAAAACATGACAGGAACAAGTCCTGCAAAAAGGCTGAGAGTAATGAAAAGCCTTGTAAGTTCGGGGCGGTAAGCGGCTCGAAGGAAATGCCAGAATGCTTTGTCAGCAAAAACGCGATGACTACCAGCACAGCAATTGCATCGTTTTGCCGAACGTGATGACATTCAGCAGCATCGCGCCCGGCTTGATGCCTAGTGCGTGAAACAAGGCCAGTGCGACCAGCACCGCAATGGCGAGCGGTGTAACGATATTCGTTGGCAAGTGCAGCAGGCGGATCAAATATTGCGCGAACGCGACGGCGACCGCTGCTGTTGCGCCTGATTGAATAATGAACAACAGACGACCAGCCGTGCAGAAAGGCGACGAGCGGATGAAACGCTTCACGAAAGAAAGCATACTGCCCGCCGACTTTCGGCATTACGGTGCTGAGTTCCGCAAAGACAAACGCTCCTGCCAGCGCAGAATACCACCCGCAATCCACTCGGCGAGAATCCAAAAGGACGTGTGAACCTTTTGGGCGACGATGTAGGGATTAATGAAAATGCCCGTACCAATGATGCCGCTGATGACGATCATTGTGGCATCGAAGAGGTTGAGTTTGCGGGCGAATTTCGTTGCTTCCGTTGCGACCGGGGGAGCCGTTGCGGCCATAAGCGAATCTCAAATGTTAGGCATACGCGGTTTTACTTCTCTCAGCACGTCCAGCATTTGTTCGTGCAACAAACCATTTGGAACAAACCATATCGGGCACAGTCATGTCGAACGCGCTCCCGTCTGTTTTCGCCATCTTTCCCGCCTGCTTCTTCAATCAGCAGCCAACCGGCAGCGCAATCCCACGGATTCAAACCCCATTCCCAAAACCATCAAGGCGACCGCACGCGACATCGGCTAAATCAATCGCCGCTGCGCCGAGTCGCCGCACGCCTTGCGCTTTGCACAAAAAAGCTTCCCACGCGGGCATGTAAAAGCTTAGGCGCTCGCGCACATCGTAGGGAAAGCCCGTCACGAGCAAGGCCTTTTCGAGTTCGGTGATTTCGGAAACAGTAATTTTTTCCGTTCAGCGTCGCACCCGCCACGTTCGGCTGCGAACATTTCATCGCGTGTCGGATCATAAATCACACCTGCGATAACTTCGCCTTTGTGTTCCACGCCAATCGAAACAGCGTAGCAGGGCAGCCCATGCGCGAAGTTTGTTGTGCCGTCGAGCGGATCAATGATCCAGCAATATTCGGCATCTTCGTGATGGCTGATGCCGCTTTCTTCGGCCAGGATTTTATGCGTGGGATAGCGGGCCGTGATCAATTCTTTGATGTGCTTCTCGCTCGCCAGATCGGCTTCGGTCACGAGATTAATGCGGCCTTTGTGAATGATGTCGGTGCGGCGCGCGGCGCAAATCCTGAATAATTGCGCCCGCCTCACGTGCAGCTTGCAAAGCAAGGTCTATCATTTACTCCAGCTCCCGGTTTAAAGCGTTCAGATCGCTTTGCAATATTTCCATACTCGCACGTACGGCGTGCAACCGTGGACGAACATGTTCATTTTCGCGTTCAAGTCGCTGTAGCTCTTGTTTGAGTCGCAGCAAATCGCCTTCGATTTGTCCCGTGACAAGCGAGGGCGAGCGGAAGGATTCGATGGTTTCCTGCGCGGCGTCAAAATAGTCCTCATCCACGTAAATGCGATATGGTTCGCCGCTGCGAATTTCATCGCCGTGACCGCCATGCAGCACCGACGGTACGCCTGCATCATCCAGCAAGCGACGCACAAACGTCGCTTGTGATCCGCTCGTCAGGGTTAAGAGCAACTGCAACTCGCTATCGCTGTCGTCCTCTTCAAAAATATATCTCGCCCGCGCCATTAGTTTCCGGTGCGAGCGAGGCAACTAACGGGACGTGACAGGTGTTGCATTCAGTGAATCCAGCGCGAAATTCTGATTCGCACGATGGGCAATAAGGCATAGTGAAGTCTCCAAGAAAGAATGTTGAAAAAGAAGCGCGCACTATATCACGGCGCAACGTGCGGGGCTAAGCATTGAGGTGTAGTACGGGAGCGTGAGCGACCTGCGCCTTGATCAGCGTATGTCCTGATCAAGGCGCAGGTCGCTCACGCTTCGTACTGCACCTCATCGCACCGAATGGCAGCTGCCAGCAACGGAATCATCAATTCGTGGTGCCCCGTTAGGCTGTAGCCTTTGCCTGCACCGTTGGCAACGGGACGTTTTACAACGTTGGTGTTGGGGCGATAGTGTTGGATGAAATCGAAATTCGCCGTCGTGAAATTTTCGAGCGGCACGCCAAGATTGCGCACGACCGTGACCGCTTTCAAAAAGATTTCGGGCAAGGTTACCGCCGAGCCGAGATTTAAATATACACCGCCGCCGTCGAGTTCTTTGACCAGCGAAGTGAATAGCCGAAAATCACGATGCGCTGTTTGGCCAATGCTCGCGCCATCGGCATGCGGATGCAGGTGAATGATGTCCGTGCCAATCGTTGCGTGAACGGTGACGGGGACTTTATGTTGATAAGCGGCGTGCAGTAACGAATAGGCCGCAAATTCAGGTTGTAAGGCAACGAGCAGGCGGCCTACCGCTTCGCCCAAACCAAGGTTGTCGCGTGCGCCCTGCTGGATCGCTTCGTTCAGCATTCGTCCGGTTTCTTCAGCCATCCCGAACGCGCCTTGCCCTAATGCTTCGTCTACGTCTTCGGAGGTTGAGCCGATCACGGCAATCTCGAAATCGTGAATTACGCCGGAGCCATTCAAGGCAATAGCAGTCACAAAACCGCGCTCAATCAGATCAATCAAAATTGGTGCTAAGCCGGTTTTGATGACGTGTCCGCCTGCGCCCCAAAGCCTTGCTCTGCGTTTGGCTTTGGCGTTGACGATGGCGTTGGCGACCGCCCGCAAACTCTGCGCGGCAAGGATGTCGGGCAGGGAATTGAGCAAAGCGGAGGCAGCTTGTGCCTGTTCGTCACTTAACGGACGCGCAAAGTCTTTGACCGTGACTTTGCTGTGGCGCGAGTTGAGCGGATAAGTCGAGAGTTGCGACAGATCAATCGGTTGCGATTCGTAGACAGACATGCGGTTTTTATTGCAACGTGAAATTGAAGGTTAAGATGCCTTGGATTTTAACGGGCACGCCGGATAACTCGGTAGGATGAAATCTCCATTGTTTGGCCGCCGCCACGGCAGCCTCGCGTAATAAAGGATGCCCACTGACTGCTTCAGCCGAAATTACGTGGCCTTCTTCTGCCACCGTAATGGCGACTTGCCCGCACCTGTTGCCCGCGCCGCCGCGGCTTCTGCCGGATAGACGGGTTGTACCTTTCGGATGGCATTGCCCTGCAAAACACCGCCGGACACGCGCTGGATAGAAGGTCTTGGCGCGGCGGGCGGCGGTGGGGCGTCGCGTCGCTCGGTGGCAGTAGCTTGAACGACTCCATAAAAAGTTGTGGTTCTTTGAGCGCTGGTTTGTCTGCCAATGTTTCAGCAATGACGCGATACATGCCGGTATCCGCTGCAATGAATCGTTGCCAACTGATTTGTCCAAGCTGGGGAACGCGATAGCGGAATTCAACGCCCGGTTGACCCTCAACCTCAATTTCTTTCCCGCCCAGCCATTCGTAAGGGCCTTTTTCCAGTTGTTTGAGCATCGCGCGCAGCCGTTCCTGCCGACTGGCTTTTGGCTCCGGGCTTGGCGTTGGGAGCGGCGTGACGGTGACGGAATAGGTGCCGTCCAGCGTGGCGACTTTGTAGGTCTTGCTGGCAATATCATTGCCACCGTATTTGTCTACTTTGACTGTCTCTCCGGGCGCGGTGGGAAACGCGGCGGCAAAAGAATCCTGGGCGAACGTTCTGGGCTGCCAGACATTGAGCGGATAGGTCTGGGCGGGTGGCGGCGGCGCGCCTTCAATCGCAAATGTTGAGCCTGCGACGGGAATCCCGTGCACCGGTTCTTTCGGCGGGTCAAACGTCTTACTTTTTTTGTCTTTGCCTTTAGCGGGCGGCGGTGTTTGTGCCAGCACGACATAGGTAAGTAAACAAACGAGGCTGAGAAAAATCGTGATTCGTTTCATCATAAATTCCTGAGCAGTTAAGGGGCCGAGGGCTGAAAAACTATTTCGTAGCCGGATCAAATTTGAACACCAATTGGCCTTGCACTTTGACGGGCTTGCCACTCAACAGGAACGGCTTGAACGTCCATTTTTTCGCGGCTTTGATGACTTCTTCGTAGTAGGGCTGAAAATCATTTTCCGGTTCTACCTGCAACACTTTGCCTTCCGGTGAAACTGTGACGAGCAGCGTCATTGTCCGCGCGTAGATTTTCTGTTTGGCGTTGAAAGCGGGTTCCGGTTTTTCCAGTGCATTGGCGCGCAGGGTTTCGGCGGTGACATAGTAGGTATTTTGCGCTAAGGGCGTGAAGTCGGGCAGCGTTTCCTGCGCAGAAGCCAGATTCATCGGACGCCGCACGGGCGGGCCTAAGAGCTTGAACGAATCCATAAACATTTTGGGTTCTTTCATCTCCGGCTCTTGGCGCAAATAGCGCGTGGTCATTTCGTAGATGCAGCCGTAGGCAAAAAACTGGCGCGACCACATTACGACGTTGCTGTCGGCAATCTGCATTTTGAACTCAATGCCGGGATTACCTTCGTACGCATATTCGCCGCCACTGATCCATTTGAGTTTGGGATTTTCTTTCAGGCTTTTCAGCAAAGCGTCAAAGCGCCCGCGCACCATTTCCGGCGTGGCGATGTTATCGGACAAAAACGTATAGGCGATTTGATAATTGCCTTCGGCAGTTGGTACCGTAACGCGATGATCTTCGGCAACGCCCGGTTGCGTGCGAAAGCGCGTGATTTCTTCTTTGGGCAGGAGCGGCAGGATGACAGACAGATTCGCTTCTTTGATGACGACGGGCTTCCAGGCTTCCAGCGGATATTTGGGCGCGGGCGGTGGCACGCTGGGCTTGGCTTCGCTCGGCGGCGTTGGCTGCGCTTGCACGGCGGCGAGGCACAGGGTTGAGAGGAGGAGAACGGCGGCCAGACGACGCATAACTTAGGTTTCCTTGCTCGTGAAAATAAATTCCTGTCGGCCCACGCGAATGCGATCTCCGACATTCAGCCGGGAGGCTTTTTCGATGCGTTGCTGATTGAGCCAGACGCCGTTGCGGCTCTCGCAATCGAGCAGGAACAGTTGATTGTTTTCGCGTCTGATTTCGGCGTGGTAGCGGCTCACACGGTCATCATCCGAAAGCACGATGTCATTGTCAACATTGCGCCCGATGCGTGTGTGCAGGCGACGCAGTGCATGCGTTATGCTGCCATTCACCGCGACCAATGAGAATTGCAGATCGAAAGAATTGTCGAGCGGGTCGCCCGTGAAACCGCGCGTCTCATCTTCGTCAACGCCTGCGACCGTGTCCAAATTGTCTTCCGTGTGCGAACGTTCGCGGAACGATACGCCGCTCGTGTCGAGGAAGGCTTGCGGGATTTGTTCGAGAATGCCGGTGTGATGATCGGCACGCCCGGCAAGCGGGCTGGCTTCGTGTGAGAGCGCGAACCGCACGAGGCGTCGGATGCGCTGAATCAGGTACGGCTGCTCGGCGACGATTTCCGTGACGCGCCCGCTGACGCTACGCACGTCGTTGATTTGCGCGAGAAATTCGCGAATGTCGAGCTTCTGAAACAAACTGGTGCCGACCCCGAATTTCAGCATTGTGCTGATCGAAACCGTCAACGAATGGCAGGCGATCAATCCGGCACGATCCGCCGTGAATTCCGTCCGGTTCATCCAATCGCCAAACACGACGCTGTCGAGCAGTTTCCCAATGACCGGAATGCCTGCGCCCAGCGGTCGGAGCAGTGTGCGCAACCACGTATGTCCTGCGCGAATATGACCCATCTCACGCCCGATGAAAAATTGCAGGCTCTCGCTCGACATCTGATCAATCATCGAAGACGTAATCACGATGATCGGCTGCGTAGACAAGCCGAGCGTATAAATGTTTTGTTCCGAAGACCGTTTGACGTAAATCGGCACGGGCGCGACAGACAGCCGCGACGCCGCGATGGAGCCCGCTTCATAAATTTCAGGAAACTGTTTTTGTCCGACGCGCACCAGCGTCCCGAATGCCGCGCGTTGCTGAATGATGACCGTGATGACATACACGCCCAAACCGACAGTGGTAATGAGTAAGGTTTGGATTACCTGTCTGGCATTGCTTGGAAAAAAGCGAATGGCTACGGCATACAACGAGGTGAGGATCAAAAACGTAAGCAGCAGGGAAATCACTTCGCCCGGATAGCGGTAATCGCGCAGCTTGATTTGTCGGACAGAGGAAACGTCGCTGACCATGAAAAACTCCGGGGCTTGCAAATACAGGAAACGAGGATTCCGTCGAGGGATTATAGCAAATGACCGCTTGAATGCTATGGCCAAGTTGCAACCGCTCACGGAACCTGTTAGGTTGCGCCTATCAAACGATACGACCGCGTTGCTGAATAAAAATGAAAAAGCGAAGAGGAGAGTTCATGCGTAAGTTTTTCGTTCTCGTTTTGCTCGTAGCTCTGGCAACTGCCGCTGTTGCCAAACCACCCGCTGCTAGAGCTTTGGAAATTTATTACGTGGATGTCGAGGGCGGCGCGGCTACATTGATCGTCACGCCCGCTGGCGAATCTATTTTGGTAGACACTGGCTGGCCTGGGTTTGAAGGCCGCGATCCCAAACGCATTCAGTCCGCGATGCAGCAGGCGGGCGTCACGCAAATTGACCATCTGATTATCACTCACTACCACGTAGACCATTTCGGCGGTCTGCCAGAACTAGCGAAACTTGTGCCGATCAAGCATCACTACAATCACGGCGATCTGCCACAACCGCCGGAAAACGCTTCGCAGCCGAAGCAGTACAGCGACTATCGCACGGCGGCGAACAACCAAACCACGACGGTCAAGCCCGGCGATGAAATCAAATTGCGCACGGCCAAAGGCACGCCGCCCGTGACGCTCCGTTTTTTAGCCGCCCGCGGCGAAGCGTTGGTCGGCAAAACGAAAGAAGCAAATCCGACCTGCTCAAATACGAAGCAAATGGAACCTGACCCGTCAGACAATGCGCGTAGCGTGGCGTTCAAGTTGAGCTACGGCGCATTTGATTTTTTTGACGCGGGCGATTTGACGTGGAATGTCGAAAGCAAACTGGTTTGCCCGTCCAACGTCATCGGCAAAGTGGATTTGTATCAGGTCACGCATCACGGCATGGACATCAGCAATAATCCCGCGCTGCTGCAAAGCGTCGCACCGACCGTCGCCATTATGAACAACGGCACGCGCAAAGGTGGCAGCGCTGAAACCGTCAAACGGCTGAAAGCTTTGCCATCGTTGCAGGCGTTGTATCAAATCCATCGCAATATCACGACCAGCGACGAACAAAACACAACGCCCGAATACATCGCCAATCTGGACGACAAAACCAGCGAAATGATTTGGGTTTCAGTGGACGCGGCGAAGAAAACCTTCACCGTCACGAATGGCCGCACGAAAGCCAGTAAAACCTTCACGAGTAAGTAGTATGAAAGTCCAACTCCGTACCCTCGCGCACGCCCGTTCCGGCGACAAAGGCGATACCTCCAACATCGGACTGATCGCGCTCAAACCGGAGTACTATCCGATTTTAGTCAAAGAAGTCACCGCCGCGCGCGTCAAGCAACATTTCGCGGGCATTTGCAAAGGCGAGGTCGAACGCTTTGAATTGCCGAACCTCGGCGCGCTGAATTTTCTGTTGCATGAAAGTTTAGGCGGCGGCGGCACGGTTTCGCTGAAAACCGATCCGCAGGGCAAAACGCTGAGCGCGGCGTTGCTGAGAATGGAAATTGAAGTGGATAAGATTTAGCACTGCGCGCTAAAAGTTTACCGACAAAAATTTAGGGAAGTGAGAGTTGAATGCTCTGCACTTCCCTTTGTTTTGCGAACGGTTTTGCGGTTTCGTTATGGCTTTTTATCGCGGGCGCGAGCCGGTGCGACAGTTGCTTCCGGCGCGATGGCTTCGGCATTCAGCGAGTGATGCTCGTCAATCGCGTCCAAGTCCAAAATGTTGGCGCTGTGATCGGCGACTAACGCGCCTTCGGATTCTTTCGAGAATGTCAGCTTGCCGATTTCCGGCGAATAATCCACGATCAGCAAATCACCTAAGCCGATTTGTCCGGTTGCCACCAAATTCGACAACGGGAAGACGAGGAAACGTTCGATGGCGCGTTTCAAATGGCGTGCGCCGTATTTGAAATCAATGCCTTCGTCGAGCAGAAATTGCTTGGCGGCTTCGGTGCATTTGAAAATAAATTTCTCGCCCGACCCGCGCATAATACGTTCCTGCACGGCGGTCAATTCAATTTCCAGGATTTGTCGCAAATGGTTATCGCGTAGGGAACGGAAGACGACCACTTTATCAATGCGGTTCATGAATTCCGGCGAGAACTTCCGGCGCGCGGCTTCGAGCGCGGTGCGGTAAATCTTTTGATCCACTTCGGAATCCACCACGCCCGGTTTTGGTGCAAAGCCGATGCCGCCGGAAATCATTTCGCTCATTTCGCGCGCGCCGAGGTTGGAAGTCATAATGACGATGGAGCGCGAAAAATCTACGCGGCGGTTGTCGCCGAGCGTGAGCGTCGCTTTATCCAAAATGCCGAGCAGTAATTGCCACAGCGCGTCGGAGGCTTTTTCGATTTCGTCAAAGAGCACGAGCGACAGTTTTAAGTTGTCCGTGTGTGAGCGATCCAGGTTTTCCTGCGTAAGCATCGGCGACGTTTCGCGGTGGCCCAGATAACCTGGGGGCGAGCCGATGAGTTTGGCGATTTCGTGCGAATGTTGGAACTCGGCGCAGTCAATTTTCGTGACCAGATTATTGTCACCAAATAAAACTTCGGACGCGGCTTCGACAACGCGCGTTTTGCCGGAGCCTGTCGGGCCGAGGAAGAGCATCGTGCCGATGGGGCGACCGGGATGCGCCAGACCTGCTAAGAAAATTTGATACAACTGTGTGAGACGGCGCACGGCGCGTTCCTGTCCCACGATGCGCGAGCCGAGTTTGTCTTCAAACTCCTGGGCGCGCGGGCTTTTCAGGTCGGGGTTAAGGTAATTTGGTGTGGTCGCCGATTTTTGTCCGCTTTGATTCATATTTTTATCTCCTCAGCAGTCCTTCCGTTGGGGGAAACTGCTCGCGCATTTTTCGGGAGTCGTTGCCAAAAAACGCGGTTATTGTACTCATAACCTGTCATCACTTCCACTGTTTGTTGCGAATTGATGACGGCGCGTTAGATGGTCACAGACCGCAGAAACGTTGTGTGTGAGTTTGGCGAACTCTGTGACGGGTGCATCTTCGCTACTTTCTGTAACTAACTGATGAACTCCCGATAACAAAATCGTTTCGGACGCCGCGAAAGTTTTTCTGCACGTCTCATTAAGAATAGCGAGAACTCAGCGGAAAGCCTTGCACGCGCGGTGTAGCGACGACGAAATTTTTCACTAGTTGCGTGATGCCGGTAATGGCTGTACCCACGACAACCGCGTAGGCACCGCAGGAAAAAGCACGCGCGACATCTTCGGGCGTGGCCAGTCCCCCCTCGCAAATGATCGGAACGGACAAGTGGTTAGCCAGCGCTTCCACCAAATACAACGCGGGCAGCGGGACATTGCACGTTTCACTTGTGTAGCCGCACAGCGTCGTCGCAATCAAATCAGCGCCGCAGTCGGCAGCAAACAGGGCTTCGTCCAGCGTGGCAATGTCGGCCATTACAGGCACGCGCAATTTTTCTCGAATGCGACGAATAATGTCTTCCACCTGCTCCCCTTGCGGTCGCGCGCGGCGCGTCATATCCAACGCGATGATGTCAGCACCGCTGACTGCTACTCGCTCGGCTACCGCGAAGGTCGGCGTAATATAAACGTCGGAGCCGGGTGTGACAACTTTTTCGATGCCGAGAATCGGGATTGTCAGGCGTGCTTTGGCGGCGGCGATGTGCGACGGGCCGTTGAGCCGCACGGCGACGGCTCCTCGTTGTTCAGCGGTCAGCGCCATTGCGCTGATGACGTGCGGATCATCCAGCGGCGAGCCGGAAGGTGCCTGACACGAGACGATCAGCCCGCCGTGCAATTGTTCAATCGGCATAGCTCAAATTCTTGAGTAATTGTTTCGAGAGTTTTTTGCCCGCATTGCGATACGCGAGCAGCAGTGCTCCGCCGTCCGGCCCGAAATGCGGCACGACGATTTGGGCTTTGGGCAGGCGTTGCTTGACCGCTGTTTTGAAATGACGCAGCAGCAACTTGCTATTAAAAACGCCGCCGCCAAAAGACACCTGCACGCGCCGCCGCGTCGCACCAAGTTTAAGTACCGTCGCCTCGGCTAATTCCGCCAAATCCGTCGCTGCTTGTTGTAACAGTTGCAGCGCCATTTCCTCGCCCTGGCGCGCGAGCCGATCCAGCCGAGTCGTGAACGAGGCGAGTTGATCGCGCGAAATCGTCCCCGCATAAAAATCTTCGGCAATCGCCTTCAACGTGTCGCGCTTGAAATGTGTGCGCAGCGCTGCGCCGAGCGTATCCGCGTCAGACCATTCGCGTTCTTCAAAATGAATCGCCAGCCGCAACGATTCTTTGCCGAGCCAGAAGCCGCTGCCTTCGTCGCCAAACATATAGCCGTTGCCGCCCACACGCGCCTGCCGCAGGGTTTGCGGGCTGATTTGCATTTCGCCATACGCAACGGAACCCGTACCGGCCAGCACAATCACGCCGTTCTCGCCCGCGAGCGCTCCTGCCAGCGCGCCCGGCGCGTCGTGATCCACAATCAGGTATTCGGCGTGCAATAGTTGACTGATAATTTCCAGCTTGTCTTCCGGCTCACCCGTCATCGCCAGATGTGCGCTGTGAAAATGGAAGTCGCCGATGAAGCCTCGTTCCAACAATCCCGCCGCGCGCAACGCATCACCGACCGACTCACTCACTGCGCGTTCCAACCGTTCGCGTCCGCCCGGTTCGCGCGTATGATTCGACGGTCCCGACACGCCACGCCCGACAATAAAGCCGTCGGCATTGGCAATCAGCGCCGTAGTATGGCTTTGGCCGCCGTCAATTCCTAAATAGTATTCGTCGTATTCTGACATTGCGCCGCTTGTTTCAGTAAAGCCTCGAACACGCGAGGCGAAAACGGTAATCCAGTCATTTGTTGGGCGAAATCGTGCGCCGCCGCTTCTACGCCGGGCTGGGAAGCCTGGTTTGTCAGGAGGTGATACAACTCGTGCGCGACTACGACTTCGGTCAGCGCCGCCAGCGAAAACCAGGGCTGCCAGTCGGCAGGTGCTTGCGCTGCACAAGCAGCCAATTGCGCCAGCGCCGTAGTGTTAACGGTAATGCGCGGCGGTTGCAAGGAAGCTTCGGCTAAGTAACTCACCCGCCCAAAAGCCAGCGGCAGTGTTTCATATCTGATCGCAATTCCGCAAGCCGCAGCGAGTTGAGAGGGATGGACGGGGAGAGGGAGGGAAGGTGAGATAGAGAGAAAGAGCGAGGGCGAGAGCGAAGCCGCTAGCTGTTCAGGCTGTAGGCTTTTTGTCGCTCTTTCCCTCCTTCTCACCTTCCCTTCGTCTCTCCCTCTCTCACCGAGGCCGATTTTCTTCAAATTTTTTCGGATCGAGCGGGTGATTGAGGATAAATTCATGGATTTCGATTTCTTCGACGATTTGGCCGTTGTGGTAGGTCGTGATGCGATGCGGTAAGTTCAAGCCGCCGACGTTACGCCGGTCGGAAAGGCGCATTTGCACCGAAATGGCTTGCGGCGCTTTGCTGCGTGCGAGACGTTCTTCGCGGGCGCGCGTGAGGATGGCGCGGTTGAAACGACGATCAAAGCCGAAGCCCGTTGGCAGCACCATTGTGCGTTGCGGCAGGATCAACGTTTCGTTGACCATCGTTGGCAAATGCGTTTGTGGGTCGAGGAGCAGCAATAATTTGTAGCCATCTTCATCGCGCACGCTCAGCACATCATTCGCGCCCACTTCTGAAGCGATGCGCCCGGCGTAGGCAAATTCCACCGGCAAACTGGCCGACGAATTCAGCAGCCAACCAAGCATCAAGCGCGTCACATTGGCGCGCGCGGTTTGCGCCTGTTTGATGAGATTTTGCTGGGCGTCTTCAACGCTCACCACGCGGCGATTTTCTGGCGTTGAAGGCACAATCGGTTGCGGGTGTAGCCACGCTTCGTGCGCATTAACCGTCGTTGTCCGTTCATAGCCGATGCCGTTCAACTGCGAGCCTTTTTCCCGAATGCGAAATTTATCGGGAAAGAGAAACTCGACGCGCAATTTGCTGCGCAAGGTTTTTTCTTTTTCTTCGATGTCGTTGGGTGAGGAAACTTCGACGTATTTGAGGTTGCGCCGCACCGTGCCTTTGGCGGTCAGGCTTTGTACGGTGACTGTATTGCCAATCGCCGCCCGCCCCCGTTGCAGCAAGTCTTCAACGCGCGGATGCGCATCACGATCCACCACCAGAATTTGCGCACCAGCGGCGGAGAGCAGAACGAGCATAATAAAAACGATTCGTGCGTTCACTAAACGATTGTACTTTTTCTCCGCGAATTTTTCAGCAAGGTTTATCACGACATCATTTTGGACAGGCAATTACAATCAGTTTCGTTGTTGGATCAAGCGTGCGGAATTCCACTTCTGCCAACGCCAGCACTTGCTCTAAATCAGCCAGCCCGGAAAAGTTTGCCAGACGCGCGCCGTACAGCACAAAAATGTCAGGAATCGCGCGCCCGGCATCGCCAAAATCCGTCAACTGCTCCACCGCCGCCGTGATCTCTGCGGGCAACTGCGGCAAATGGCAAGTACGGATGTCTGCCGCGCCTCGTTGCAACCGAATCACGCCCGCGCGATCCACCACCCGCAATAGCGCCCGTGTTGACGTAAACAATCCCCACCACGACGGCAGGCGCTGCACGCCTGTGAACACAAGCCACTGACCTGCTTCGGTAGCGAGTTGTACTGTCTGCGGTTCCAGGCGCATCGAACGAGCGGCCACGGCGCGGCATGCTTCCAGGCCCTGTGCCGCCTGCCCTTCGTCGCGTTTGCGCAGTTCGGTTGTGCCCATCGCTGTCGCGCGCACTAAATTACGGCGCTTGTCCACTTCAATCTGCACTTCAATGCTATCTGCCACCGCGCCCGCCTGCATCGCAGCTTCGGCAGCTTCGCGGCGGACTTGGAGCAGGTCTGTTGGTGTCGGATCGACAATATTCCGCTCAATTGTGTCGCGTACCATCGCCATCGCCACACCAATGGGCGAAATAACTTCGGCATTTCGCGCAATACGATGCTCCAGCCCCATCAATTTTGCGGTGAACGGTACAAGCGAAGCCGCGCCCCCGCCGCCACCAATCAACACCACCTGCTCTCGATCAAGCTGGTATTCAAGTATCAGTTCCTCAATTGCTTGTGCCACTTTCCGACATCCGATTTCCAAAATCTCTTCTGCGAACCTCTGTGCCGTCTCTGCGCCTCTGCGGTGAAAAAACTCTCTCACTTTTTCCATTGCCAGTTTCACCGCTTCCCGGTTCCCAAACGCAAACTGCCCCTCCCGCACCAAGCCCAAGAAATTCGCCGCACAAGTCGTCGTAATCGCAAATCCTTTTCCGCTTCGGCTCCGCAAAATGACGTGATCCGCCGCATCGCTTGCCGTTGGCTGCATCAATTCCACTCCCGCCTCGCGCAACTCCTCCACCTCCGCAAAACACGTGTAGCCCAGTCCCGCAATGTGCGCACTGCGCGGGCCGACATCAATAAGCTTGCCGTCTGCCGCGCGAATCATACTGCCGCCGCCCACGCCGAGCGTGCGCACGTCGAGGGTGTTCAGATACATTCGATGCCCGTTCAGTTTTGCCGGACGCGTCACAGGCGCACCATCACGGATGACGGAAATATCGGCACTTGTGCCGCCGACTTCGATGAAAATGCCATCCGACACGCGCTCGTGCATCAGCGCCCCGGCAATGCCAGCTGCCGGGCCGGAAAGCATCGTCAGGATCGGACGGCGATGCACTTCATCCACGCTCATCACGCCGCCGTCTGAGCGCATAATCATCAGCGGTGCGGTGATGCCCGAAGACTTTACGCAGGCATCCGTCATTTCCGCCGTGGCAATCATCTTCGGCAAAATCGCGGCATTGATGACGGCGGTGCGTGTGCGAACGCGCAGACCGTAGAGGCTGCTGACCTCGTGTCCGCTCGTCGCGTGCAGTCCGGCGGCCTGCGCTTTTTCGACGACCTCCGTTTCGCGCGCCGTGCGATCCACGCCAAAGGCTTCACTGGCGACGATGACCTGCGCGCCCTGCGTTTTTAGGGCTGCAACGGTTGCCGCGATGCCGTCAGAATTGCCGATGAATGTGTGCGACGGTTGCAGGAATTTATTCGGCGCGAGTGCTATGGGAGGAATTTTTGTGGCACGTTTGGCGAAGAAGGATTCGATGCCACTGCCGAGGCCAAGCACGGCAACGCTCGCTACGTCACCTTCCAGCAGGGCATTCGTCGCCTGCGTGGTGCTGTGGGCGATGAATGCGACATCGTCAGGCTGCAATTGAAATTCCTGCATCGCGCGTTCCAGCGCCGTCACAATGCCGAGCGCCACGCCTTCGCGCGCGTCGTGCGAAGTCGGGAATTTTAATTGCCCGATCAACGTGCGCGATTCGCTGTCAATCACGACAACATCGGTGAACGTGCCGCCGACATCAATGCCAATGCGAACTTTCATAATCGGTATCTTGACAAAATTTTCCCGGTCGGTGATGTATAAAGATCAAGCAACAGATGCCGCTTGAGAAAACGCGCAGCGCCTGGGAGCGCACGCGGCTCGCGTGCTGAGAAGTGGAAAGAAAACCCGCTCCGAGCAAAGTTACCGCTTAGTACGCCTCAGCACGCGAGCCGCGTGCAGCTTCCAGCTTCGCGTGCAGCTAAAAACACGCATTGCAATTGGCGGAACTGCCCGCCAGATTTTCTGAGGAAAGGAACGACGATGTCAACGGATCAAACGCAAATCGTTGCTGATGCTGCTGTGCTGGCCGCAACGGCGGCAGATTATTTCGTGCAGGCGGCGCAGGCGAATATCGCCGAACACGGACGCCTTACGGTCGCGCTTTCAGGTGGTTCCACGCCCAAAGCGATGTTTGCCTTGTTAGCCACAAGCCCGTACCGCGAGGCGGTCGCGTGGGAGCGTGTGTTTATTTTTTGGGGCGATGAACGCGCCGTGCCGCCAGATCACGCCGACAGCAATTATCGAATGACGCGCGAAGCCCTGCTCGCACACGTACCCCTGCCCGCGCAAAACATCTTTCGCATCCACGGCGAAGCAGAACCCGCGCAGGCCGCCGCCGCCTACGCCGCGCAGTTGCGGCAGTTTTTTCAGACCGCAGCGTTGCCGCGCTTTGATCTTGTGTTTTTGGGAATGGGAACTGATGGACACACGGCTTCGCTCTTTCCTGGTACAAGCGCATTGCACGCGGGCAGCGATGAGATTGTTGTCGCCAATTACGTCGAGAAATTGCAATCGCATCGCATCACGCTAACATCTGCCGCGATCAATCAGGCGCACATCATTGTCTTTCTCGTCAGCGGAGCAGATAAGGCGGTACCACTGCGGGCGGTACGTGAAGGGGCGTATCAGCCGGAACTCTATCCCAGCCAACTAATTCAACCGGTGGACGGGAATTTACTCTGGCTGCTGGATCGTGCGGCGGCGGGCGATCATCCGCCAGTTTGACCGAAACGAAAATTGACAAAAGTTGTCACGCCGAAATTCTCTGAACCTGTGATAAATTCCCCACGAATTGGTTCGGCCCCTACCGAACGACCTCCGCTGGCATTTGCGCCCCTGCACCCAACTGAACAACGCACCGAATCAAGATTAAGCGGCATGGAGCAAAGTAAGACTCGACAACGCCTGATTGTTTTAATCGCCGGGTTAGCAGGGCTGGCGCTGAATGCGCTTCCGATTCCTGTCATTGGCAATATTCATTTGCGTGTCGGCGGCGTGTTTGCGGTACTGCTGGCGTTGGAATGTGGCCTGCCGTGCGGGGTGATCGGTGCGCTCCTCGCCAGTTTGGGTGGCGGGTTAAGCAGCTTTTATTGGGCTGCGCCGACGACGGGAGCGCAGGCACTGGTGCTGAGTTACGGCGTGCGGCGCAAAATCGCTCCCATCCTTTCAGCGCTGGCCTACTGGGCGCTGCTGGGCGCGCCCGGCTTGGCGTTGGTGTGCTTCCTTGCGTTGAAAAAAACGACGTACGAAAGCTGGGAAATTATTATTCAAGCAGTACTTAACGGCATCGTGAATGTCATGTTTGCTGAAGTGTTGCGGCTCTTCGTCCCCGTTAAGAAGTTTTTTGGCAGTGCGCGCGAAGATGCGGATGGCTTGCCGTTGCAGGTGCAAATTGGGCGTATGCTAATTATTGCTACCTTGCTGCCGCTGTTGGCGATGACTATCGTCGATGGTAATCGGCAGGCACGGTATCAGGAGGAACAGACGGGCGAACAGCTTTTCCAGTTGTCTTCGGCGCTGAGTCAAAATATTGACAACTATCTGAAACGGTACCAGCAGGGCGTTATCGCGCTCAGCCACACGCTGGAGGCCACGAATAGTTTTACCGAAGAAAGCGCCGATGCCTGGCTGGATAGGTGGAATCAGAATTATCAGGTGTTTACGCTATTGGCCCTGGCGGATGCTTCAGGCAAGGTGATTTCCTTTCGGCAAATGAAAGACATCGGGCAAGGGCCGCGCAATGCGCCGTTGCAGTATCCGAACATTCAGGATCGTGAATATTTTCAGCAGACGCTCCAGCAAAAAGCGCCGGTCGTTTCCGAAATTATTATGGGGCGCATTCGCAAAGGCCCGACGGTCATCCTGACCAGCCCGCTGTTCCGCGATGGCAAAATCTGGGGCGTGCTTTGTGGTTCGCTCAATCTGGATTTGTTCGATCAGGTTACGCAGGATTGCGAGGGCAAAAATAAAGCGGGCATTGTGATTACCGATGTGCATGGCCACGTGATTTATGCCCGTCCCAGCCAGCAGTATCACGCGCTGGAATCGCTGGCGCATAGTCCGTTGCTCGCCACGGCAGACGCGACACCGGGAAAATTCTTTTTTGCTTACACCGCGCCGGATCGCAGCCTTTGGCTGACGGGCACGGCTACTTCCGGGCTAACCGGCTGGCGAACGTTTGTGCAGGAGCCGATGTCGCAAGTGCGGGCCGAAGCCTTTCGCTTTTACCTCATTAAGATTTTCTGGGTGCTGGTGCTAATCGGGCTCGCCGTTTTACTCGCGCGTCTGCTGGCCACCGATGTCACGCAACCTGTCGAGCAATTGGTGAAATCTATTCGCGCTTTCAATACCTCCGGCAAATTGGCGGCGACCAGCCAGGCGGAGTTGCAGTCTTTGGAACGTCAGGCCCCGGCTGAATTGCGCGAACTGGTGTGCGATTTTGTCGAGATGGAACAGCGCCTGAGCGAATCGCACGATGCGCTGCAACGCTCGCTCAACGAACGCGACAACCTCAACCGGGAATTGCGCGTGCTGCTCTCTGACCTGGATCGCAAGGTGCAGGAACGCACTGAAGAACTGGAAGAAGCCAAAGCGAAAGCCGAAGAAGCCAGCCGCGCCAAGAGCGAGTTTCTGGCGAACATGTCGCACGAAATCCGTACGCCGATGAATGGTGTGATGGGCATGACCGGCTTGCTGCTTGACACTGAACTGGACGAGGAACAACGCGATTATGCCGAAACCGTCAAGAATTCAGCGCAGGCGTTGCTGGACATCATCAACGACATTCTGGATTTCTCGAAAGTCGAAGCCGGCAAAATGCAGCTCGAAGCCGTGCCGTTCAATTTGCGCCCGTTGATCGAAGACATCGTGGATTTATTGGCCGAACAGGCGCAGTCGAAAGGCTTGGAATTTGTTTGCCACATTGGCCCGAAAGTTCCTTATACCTTGCTGGGCGACGCCGGGCGCTTGCGGCAAGTGCTGATTAACTTAATCGGCAATGCGATCAAGTTTACCGCCGAAGGCGAAGTCGTTTTGAAAGTCGAATTTCTTGCCCAAAAGGCGGGCACCAATTCCTGCCTGTTGAAGTTCTCGGTTTGCGACACCGGCATTGGCATTGCGCCGGAAGCTTGCGCGCGTTTGTTCCGTTCGTTTTCGCAGGCCGACGGTTCGATGACGCGCAAATTTGGCGGCACCGGGCTGGGCTTGGCCATCTCGAAAAAACTGGTCGAAATGATGGGCGGCGACATCGGCGTCGAAAGCGAACCGGGCAAAGGCAGCGTGTTCCACTTTACTGCGCGACTACAATTGCAATCCACCGAAGACGCGCCGAGCGAACCCCCACTGGAACGCCAGCGCGTGTTGGTCGTGGATGATAACGCTGCCAGTTGTCAGGCGCTGGTGCAATTGCTGAGCGATTTAAAGCTGGACGCGAGCAGCGCCAGCAGCGGACAGCAGGCCTTGCAGATGTTGCGCAGCGCGGCTACGAATCAAGAGCGATTTGCCACCGTGCTGATTGATTTGCACATGCCGGTGATTGATGGGCTGACGCTCATCGAACGCATTCGCGCCGATGTGCTCTGCGCCAGTGCGCGCACCGTGCTGATGATCGGGCGACAGGATCGTAGCGTGCTGGAACGCACCGAAACGGAGTTTCTGCTGAAACCGATGCGCCGCAACCGCCTGCGCGAATTGCTGGCCACGTCTCCCAAGCGAGTTGAAGCCGCATCTGCCAAACCCAGCGCACCTGTCGTCAAGGCCGGGCGCATTCTGGTCGTAGACGACAACATTATCAATCAACGGCTGGTCGTGCGTTTGCTCGAACAGCGCGGCTTTGCGACGGACGTGGCAGAGAATGGACAGGAAGCGGTGAAGGCGGCGAGCCAGAAGGTCTATGATCTCGTGCTAATGGATTGCCAGATGCCCGTGATGGATGGGTTTGACGCGACTGCCGAAATCCGCCGCCGCTTCGCACCGCAACAATTGCCGATTGTTTCGATGACCGCTGATTTGAATGCCAGTGATAAACGCCGCTGCGAAGCCGTCGGCATGAATGACTCATTTGCCGAAGCCTGCTTGAATACAACGGTGTTGTGGGGATTAGTGGATAAATGGGTGCCCGTGGCGGCGAGCCTGGCGCGGGCGGGGAAGGTTAAATCAGAGTATGGCAAACATCTTGTTTGCCGCGCGAAACCAGGATTGCTACTGTGTGGCAAACAAGATGTTTGCCATACTTTCAACTGCCATTCGGCGGATACCAGATATATTCCAGCGCAATGCCTTGTGCGCCGTGCGTGTAAAACGAAATCGTTTGATCGCGGTGCTTTTGCAGCGGACGATTTTCAGCTCGTGCGGCCTGTTCTAAATCCTCCAGCTTTTCGACGCGAATGGCGAAATGCGTGGGATGGTGCGAGCCGGGGCCGAGCAGGGCAATGCCGACGCCGCGTGCATCGCGCACCATTCCCCAATCCTCGTAACAGGCTTCGACAGTAAATCCGAGTTGGCGGTATTTTTCGACGTCGGCGGAAACGTTGTTGGACTTAATAGCGACGTGATCGAAGTGCGACATAAAACCTCCCTGCTTGATGAGTTCCACGCCTTTCACTCTAGCCTTGCCGCGCAGAACTCGTCAACCGGGCGGTTATCTTTCTGATTGATCTAAGGTCAGGTAGTACGGCGTATTGGCTTCCCAGAATTCGTCATCGCTGATCATGATTTGCGAGAGGGCATCCACCTTGCCGCAGCGGCGACAATGAAACATCGTTTCGCGCCAGAACACCCCGTCTTCGAGAAAATAGGCGGTCTGCTCAACATACGAGCAATCAAATAACGTATCAATTACCTTTTCGGCCAATCGCTTAATCATAGTGAGAAACTCCGTGAGGAAGGGGTGGACTTTCGTGACGCAGGGGCGGGCACCGAGCAATGATACTCAACCCCGGATAGCCAAGTCCAGCAGGAACTTTGGGCAGTAAACTAATTTTTTCAAATGTCTGAAGGCTTGACCGGGGAGGCGCAGTATGGCGGGAATGTTTGCCGATTTCCTAACAATTTTATGACTTCCTCGTGCGGGAAGGGGCGCGAAGGAGAGAAGGGGCGAAGGAGAGAAGGAGCGTCTTTAATTCGCACAGTCAGTCCTTCGCCCCTGCTCTCCACTCTCAGCTTACCAGCCCATCGCATAGCGCCCGCGTCGCGGATCAGCGCCCGCTTGAATCAGTTTTGTGCGCGGGTCGAAGAGGATGATCGTAGGGGCAACCGTCGGCGAAAAATCCCGGCGAGCGTCCACCTTGTGACCGCGTGCTTTCAGGTCGTTGATGATGGTTTCGCCGAAGCGTTGTTCGAGAGATAACAATCCGGGATTGAACTTGTGATCGTCGAATGAGCTGACGAAATGGGATGAATCGAAACGCAGCTTCGACGGCTTCTGCGGGTTCATCCCAGGTCGATGACGTTGAAAAACACCTGCATCAACGCCTGATCCTGATTGTCGCCGCCCGGCGTCGAGCGCGGCGAATGGCTGCCGTCTTTCAGCACAAGTGTGGGCGAGCGTAATGCGCGAGCGTTGCCCAGGCCAGCAATTCCGGATGACCGGGCGTGGTAGGAAGCTTTGCAACCGCGACGAAATCCGGGAATGCCACGTCACCCGCCGCTGCGCTACAGCAACCACGCGCCGCTGGGCGTAGCCGAACACGTTGCCCTGCACGTCAATTGCGTTCACACAAGGTTGTGTCGTGTGCGCGTTCGGCTTCCGGCATGGCGGAGGGGCCGATGTCGGCCCAAGCTGATCAGTTGCGCCAGTGCCTTATAGTTGACCGGATCGCCGGGGCGTTGGTCGAGCGAAGCCATTTTCGGATCAATCAACGTGCGCCGCACTGCCGCGTAATCCTTCGACAACAATTCACCGCCAGCGCTGCAACCGGGTCGCCGTAGTACCGATCCCGATCCGCAAACGCGAGCTTGATCGCTTCGACCAGCGTGTGAATGTAGTCGGGCGAATTGTGTTTCAGCGCTTTCAGGTCGTAGTTTTCCAGTAGATTTAGTGCCTGCAACATCACCACGGCCCCTGCGACCAGAAACAGAACCTTGTAAATTTCGTAGCCGTATTGAAATGTCGTTTTCGTCGGCTGATCTAGAGATTCGCATTAAATGCCTGGAGTCGCTTGTGCGCAGCAAGCCGCCCGCTTTTTCAATCGCATCGCAGTACCGTTTGCCAAGCGGGCCGCGATAGAAATGATCGCGCGCTGCAAGCAACGCCGCGTGCCGTCCACGCTTTGTGTTTTTTTGTTCGGCGGCTACGATTTCGCGCAAGCTTTTCGCGAGATTTAACGCAAAATATCGCCGACCTTCGGCACTTCGCCGTTGGGCAAAAAAGATCGCGGCGGTTTCCGGCCATTGCTCGATGATCGAACGGGTGTTCCGAATGTACTGCACGCGCAGTTCGTCAATCGGAAACGCTTCGGCCAATTCAATTGCGGGTTGCAGCACATCGGCAAGCTTTAGCGTGCCGAATTCGTCCAGCGCCACGATCATCGCGCCCAGCACGCCCGGCGCGGTGGCCGCGAGCGGCCCGGTGCCGGGAATCTTGCCCTGCGCGAGCAGCCCGCACTTCTGTGGCACCGGCGAACTGCTTCTCGAAAAATTCGCGTGTCGCCAGCACTGGGGCTTGCCCTTGTCCGTTGATTGTGACGACCGGTTTGCCCGCGAGCTTGATAATCACCGGCACCTCGCCGCCAAACGCGAAATGCGAAAATTCAATCACGGAAGCAGCGAAAGTCGCCGCGACGCCCGCGTCTACGGCATTGCCACCGCGATGAAGCATCCGCATACCAGCTTCGGCCACGAGCGGATGCCCGCCCGCCACGACTGCGCGTGTGCCGCGTACGGTTGGGCGATAGGTGTCGCGCGTCTGCGCGAAGACGAGGGAATTGAGCAACAAAACAACAGCGATGAGTTGGGTGGTTCGGCGTTTCATAAGCAGTGTCTCGTACCGGGTGGAAGGTTACTGCCATTGTCGGGGCAGTGTGAACAAACTACCGATTGGATGTAAACCGGCGGCGTGGATTGTAGCGCGGCAGGGAAGTGAAGTCTATGTAAGGAAGGGTGAAAAGTGCCGCAAACGTCCCGTTGGTGAGGCTGGCGAGGAGTGTACTGCCAGCCTCGCCAACGGGACGTTTGCGGCCCGGTACTTAACACACCGGCACTAACACCGGAATCGCCAGCGCTGCATTGCCAATGGCATTTTTATGCAACGCGCGAATGCCTGACCATTTGTTATTGCCCGTGCGCGGCGTCATCAGCAGGCCTACGCCTGCGCCGACGCGGAACGTGAGCGAACCGGCTTTGCCGCTCGGAATCAACAGCCCCAGGCCGCTTGGCACGCGCGGAAAGGTTGCACTCAGCACGGCACTCTTCAGACAGCCGCCGCTCAGCAGGGCGTTAAAGCTTACCGTTTTTTCTTCTTCGTTTGCCGCGATGCCGGAACCGACCTGCGCGGCGGCAGTGCTGAACGTGGGCAAGGCGCTGCTTAAATTCGCAATGCCGCTTAGGTCGCCGGACAGCGGAGCCAGGACGATTTTCTGCCCCGTCGTGTCCTGCGGGCTTTGGATTTCGGCGGTGAACTGAATTGGCGCGGCGTCGTACTGGGTGCCATTCAGCGCCAGCACCGCAAATCCTCTACCGCCAATATTCGGGCCGTTGTCATAGCGCCAGAACGTCTCGGCACTATAATTGTCCACATACGCGCCGTCGCGCACGAAGGCGTTACCGATCAGCACGTTGTTCTGCACCGGGTTCCCCTGTGCGTCCACCGCCACCGCCAGCGCAAAGCCCGTCGCTTCCGGGTCATACTCGGAAGTCTTGAAGCTGAAACTGGCATTCGGCGTTAGGCAAAGGAATTGATCGGCTTGTTGGCAACTCGTGCCGTCCACAAAGAACAGATGCACCCAGGCGCGTCGCTCGCCGATGTTGCTGACGGTCAACCGCGTGTCTTTTTGTTCCGCCACTTTTGACGTGTAGTACGGAAAGGCGAGCAGCGAACCGGCGCGCTGTGACGAAGCCGGTACGTTCGTGCGCGGTACAAAACCGCTCGGCGGACAATTCACACTGACACACGCCGTAACATCCTTCATCGCCCCGCCGACATTGGCGACAGACTTCGCACACAGGCTTGCCCCGATGAGGGTGTTGGCCGCGACCTGGGCCTGATAGGTAAGCGTGACCGTCGCACCCGCGTTTAAATTCCCCGCCCACGTCACACTGCCGCCGCCCGCTACGATTACACAACTGCTGGGATTGACGGACGCGTTGCAGGTGCCGGGCATTGCCGTCAGCCCCGCATCCAAATTCGCGGTGAAGCTCGCGGGTTGTTGCGTGTTGTTCGGATTCGTTACTGTTGCCGTCACGGTTACAAAGCCCCCCGGGCCATTGCACACAATCGGATCGCCGACCGCCGCAATGATGGCAGGATCATTATTGACAAAAAGCTCATACGCACCAATGTCTACCGTGCCCGCGCTGATGCGCGCGGAGCCGCGTTCGTCGGTTGTAATGCCGGGCGGAATGTCGCCGTTGGTGCCTGTGTTATACGCCGGGCTGGTGTTCGTGATTGGCAGCACGTTTGGGTGACAATTTGGCGTTACGGGCGCGCCCAGCGGATCAGCGGTCGAATACAGCGGGCCAATGGGCACCACGCCAGAGCCGATATCGCCCTCGCCCATTACGATATTTTTGCCGCATAATCCACTGTCAGATCGCCGCTCAGTTGTTCGTAGATGAGGTCGTTCACCGGGTTATCGTTGCCGTCTACTGAATTGGCCAGAATCGTGTTGCGTAGCTTCACCGAAGCTTTGGCCGCTGTGCCATCTTCAATAGTAGCTCCGAACGTTAGGTTATAAATCGCACCTCCTTCGGCATCGCTTTCGCACAGACCACTGTCGCAGCCGCCCTCCCCAACCTTATTTTTCGCGATAGTGCAGTCATACAAGTTGACAGTTCCGTTGAGATTGAAAATGCCGCCGCCCAATCCACTGGCTCCCGTTCCGCCCTGCGCGAGGTTTTGGTAGAGCGTGCAATTGGTCAGTGTGACAGTGCCGCGATGATTGAAAATCGCGCCGCCCATTCCGGCACCGCCGCCGCCATAAGTTCCTGTGCCCTGCCCCCCGCCATACGTCGAACCGCTGGCAGTCCCTACGCCGCCGCCGCCGCCAAAACCGCCTACACCTGCCGAATTGCCGCTGGAGCTTGCGCCCGCACCGCCGCCGAAGCCGCCGCCGCCGCCTACACCTGTTGTATTGCCGCTGCCACCGCCACCAATCCCACCGCCACCACCATTCGAGCCAGTGCCGCCGAAGCCGTAATTTCCGCCCATGCCTGTGGGGCTGCCGCCTCTGCCGCCATCGTGTCCGCCACTACCAAGTTCTCCCTGCCCGCCGCCGTTCTGACCCGACGCATCATCACCTGGGCGAAAGCCGCCGCCGCCGCTGGCACCCAGTCCGCCCACCCCGGTAAATGTTCCGCCAAAGCCTGTTCCGTCAGCGCTGTTGGCTGCTGTATTCGCGCCCATCCCCGCGCCGCCTGTGCTGCCATTGCCACTGTTGGCATCGCCGCCACGCGCAGTATTATCAACGAACGTCACCGCTTCTAACGTGAGCGTTCCCTGACTAAAAATCGCGCCGCCTGCGCCCAGACCGCCGCCGCCTTTATCGCTGTCTCCGCCTTTAGCCTGCCCCCCGCGCAGCGTCAGATTTCTGAGCGTCAACGTGCCCGCCGGTAATCCTGTAGACATCCCGCTGTTGTAAGACAAGCCGCCCGCCACATAGAAAAAGCGAAAGTTCGGCACGCCTGGGCTGTCAAAATTGCGAAACAGCGTGGAGCCGTTGCCTTCGATGATGATCGGGCTGCTGATTTGCGGCAAGGCATTCGGCCCGTACTCGTAATTGTTTATCGCAGAAAATGTGTAGGTGCTACATGGGTAGAATTGGATGGTGTCCACGTCCTGATTCGCGTTCGCCGTGACAATTGCCGCAATCAATTCCGCCACTGCACCCGCGTTATTCACTGCCGGGTTGATCGTCAACGTTGTGGTGCCGCCGAAGGACGCAGGCTTCGCCACCGCCGCGAGCTTCGGCGCAGCCGTATTCACGAACCAATGTGAAGTCAGCGCCGCGCTCGTTTTTCGCGCCCACACGCGCGGCGTCGTGAACCCAATAAGACTCAAGCCCGCCAGCAGCAGGATGAGAAGAAGGATGCGAGGTTTGATGTTTGGCATGCAAAAATGTGTGTGCAAAAAGCTACCAGGCAGCAGCAACGCAAAGAAACGCCTTTCCGCTTTGCCGCCGCCAAGACAGGGTTATCGGTTTATTGGTTCTGTCGTTACCAACCGGATTCGCCGCTCTTTCGCTAGTGTACTTAATTGTCGTCACGTGGGCATGATGACGTCCAACATCGCCAGTGATGCGGTTGGAAAGGCGAGAAACGCGCGCTGGAAAAAAAATATTTTGCCGGATGTGAGGCGTCGTTCTCTGACGCGCGGGATAGTATCGAATTTTGCTGAGGCTGTCCACTGGGTACGCACGCATCCTTCGTGCCTGTCCTGGGCAAGAAATTCGCTGCCCAAAGCCATGCACGAAGGATGCGTGCGCGCTCGGTTTATTTCTGCAATTCTGTGTTCGCGAACGAAATATTGTTGATCGTCAGCGTCGTCGAAATCGCGCGCTGCAATTCGGCAACGGCTTTGTTGTAATCGGTCAACGCTCGCAGTTCGCGGCCCTGCGCAGCGGAGAGGGCGTTTTGCCGATCTAACACAAAGAAGTTTGTGCTTTGCCCGGCGTCGAATTTGCGCTGTTCGCTGGCCAATTGCAATTCGGCGTTTGTGCGCGAATTTTGGGCCGCTTCGACGCGGCGTTTGGCGGTTTCGACGGCTTGCAGTGCGTTGCGCACTTCGATTTCGATGCCCTGCATTGCGCGCTGTTTTTGCGCATCAATTTGTTTGGTTTCCTGTAATGCACGTCCGAGTTGCGCTTTGGCCGTCGTGTTGCGCAGCGGCAAGTTGAAGTTAATGCCAAAAACGAGCGTGTTGTCTTTGTTCTTGAGCAAATTCCACGCACTCTGGCCGTAGCTGCCGACGTACTTCGGATTCGTTGCGCCAAAACCGCCGCCCGCTGAAATCGGCGGCAAGCCGACCAGGGCAGAAAGCTGATTGATGCGCCCGTACAGCACCGCATTGCTGGCCGTCAGCGGATTCGCCGTCGTGCGCAAACTGCCCGCAAGTCCGAGCGTGCCGTAAGTCACCGTGAAATCAATCTGCGGTTTCGTTTGATCTTTGTAGTATTCGACATCAATGTCATTCAGTTCACCGCGCAGCCGAAACTGCTCCAGTTCAGGGCGATTCTTGAAGGCGTTGGCCACCGCGTCTTTCAACGGCATCGCCACGTCCGTATTGATTTCCGGGCGATCCGTCGGTTCGATCACCGCCGCCCACAGTTCTGTGCTTGCCGGTTGCAGCATTAACGATTTCAGCCCGTTTTCCGCGCGCTGAATCACCTCCATTGCCGCTTCCAATTCATCCTTGCGCCGTTCGATGTCCACGCGCGTAGAAATTACATCGGCGGGCGCAAGCGTGCCCGCTTCGACGAGTCGTTCGTTATGCGCAAGCTGCGTCAACCCGACGCCGAGCGAATCGCGTTTGATTTCGTAATCGCGCCGCGCAAAGACCAAATCCCAGTAGGCGCGTTGCACCTGCGAAATGATTTCAATCGCGCGTTGCCGAAACTGGCTGTCCGAAATGTCGAGCCGCTTTTTCGCCAGCTTAATCGTGCGGCGTCCGAGGTCGGTATTTTTGTTGCGAAAGAGCGGTTGAATGAAGCTGACATTCATGCTCGAGGTGATTTGCGGATTCAGATCATTGAACGGGCTTTCGGTCGTCGCGCGGTTGTTGTTGACTGTGCCTTGCACGATGGAGCCGTATTTATTGGGCAGCCGTTGATTAAAATTCGCCGTGCCCGTCAACGCCGTCGTCGTGCCCGCGCCGAAAATGCTGGTGATCGGTGAGTGAATGCGCTGATAGCCGAACGAACCGTTGAGCGTCGGATCATAAAAACCGCGCGAAGCTTTCAAATCCCACTCGTTGAGCTTCACGTTTTCGCGCTCAATCGCGATGTCCCGATTGTTTTCCAGCGCGAGCGTGACGGCTTCGCGCATCGTCAGCGGCACCCGTTTGGTTGCGTCTACGCCGATGCGTGCTTCAGGCGTGAGCGATTGTTTCGTGTCTTGCGCCAGGGCAGGGAACAGCCCGCCCATCAGAAGGAATAATGCGATAGATAAGCGTTTCATATCTCTTTTCCAATGTTTGCTGCCACCGCTTTGCGGTAAAACAAGACCGCCGTTGCTACATCTTCAATCGCCAGGCCGAGCGATTTGAACAGCGTGATGTCTTCCGAATTTTTGCGACCTTGCACCGCGCCATTCACCACGTGACACACTTCCTGCACACGTTCCCACGTGAGCAATCCTTTTTCGATGGGAAAGACGAATTCGCCCGCTTCAATCTTTGCTTGATCTTTCGAGTCAACGGCGATGAAGTGCGCGCGCTTGATCACGTCGTCATCAATTTCGCTGCGCAAAATCGAATTGCCGCCCGCCGCGTTAATGTGCGTGCCGGGCTTGATCCACGTGCCTTTCAGTACCGGCTCGCGTGACGAAGTAATTGTGATGAGAATGTCGGCGTCCGCTGCCGCTTCTGGTTCGGCTACGGGCGTGATGTTTGCAATTCCGAGTTCCTGACTCATCCTTGCACTGAATGAATTGCGCTTTTCTTCCGAGCGGCTGTAGACCTTGACGCTTTCAATGTTCCGCACGGCACAGACCGCCGCCAGTTGCGATTGCGCCTGCCAGCCCGTGCCATAAATGCCGACGGTCTTTGCCTCCTCACGCGCCAGAAACTTCGTCGCCACACCACTCGCCGCGCCCGTACGCATTTGGCCGAGCTTGTCGGCTTCCATTATTGCCAACAATTCGCCGGACGCCGTGTCGTAGAGGTTGACGTGAAAGCGCGCTTTGCCACGTGCTACGCTGTAGGCTTTGAAGCCAAATGCATTGAGCGAAGCAATCGCGCCGCTCATTGTCATCAGGATCGCATTGTTTGCCCGCACGCGACGACGCGGTTCATTCGTAGCATCGCCTGTGGCTTGTGCCTTAAACGCGATCTCTACGGCTTCGAGCGCGTCTTGCATCGTCAGCAAATTTGTAATGTCTTGTTCAGTTAGATAAAGCATTGTTATCTAAAGCTCCCAAATAATGCCGAAGCTGTTGCTGCCACTTTGCTTTTTGCCCCACCAAACATTGCACCAATCCGTCCCCAAATCGTCGAGTTGATCCAATCGTCAAAAATCGAATACGCCACTGGCGTCATCAACAGCGTCAGCAACAAACACATACTTTGCCCGCCGATTACCACAACCGAAGTCGAACGATTGATGCCCGCGCCAGGGCCGCTGCTCCAAGCTAGTGGAGCCATACCAGCGACAAACGCAATCGTGGTCATCAGAATAGGGCGCAGGCGGTCGCGGCTCGCTTGAATCAAGGCTTCGTGCCGTTCCATTCCTTTCGCGCGCAGGCCGTTCGTGTGGTCAATCTGCAAAATCGAATTCTTCTTCACCATCCCGAACAGCACAAGTAAGCCGAGCAGCGTGAACATATTCATCGGCTGCCGCGCGATGACGAGCGAGAGCAGGGCGAAGGGCAGGCTGAGCGGCAGTGCCATCAGCACGGTGATCGGATGCAGGAAGGATTCAAACTGCGCGGCCAGCACGATGTACATGAAAATAAACGACAGCAAAAACGCGAGGCCGAAACCGCGCAAGGTGCGATTCAATTCTTTGATATTCCCCGCCGGCGTGAATTGATAATCGGGCGGCATGTTCATGTCCTTCACGGCTTTGCTGATCGCCGCGCTGACCTGGCTTTGCGTAAAGCCGGATTTCACGTTTGCGGTCAACAGCACTAAGCGTTGCCGTGACGAACGATCAATTTGCGTCGGGCCAGTGCCGGATTCGAGCTTGACGAAGCTGTCCAGTCCTACGCTGCCTACGCGTGTCGAAGGCACATTTAATTGGCTGATGCCGCCTGCATCGGTGCGGAAGTCTTCAGTCGCGCGCACGTAGACATCATATTGCTCGCCGCTCTCGTTGTACGTTGAAACTTTGTCGCCGCCGACGAGCAAACGCAGGCTTTGCGCGGTGTCGGCGATGCTGACGCCCAAATCCGCCGCCTTCGCGCGATCCACGCGGGCGCGCAGTTCGGGTTTGCCGAGAGTCAGCGTCGTGTCGGCGTCTACGACGCCGGGCGTGGTTTGCATCCGTTTGAGGATTTCTTCGGAATACTTGCCGAGCTTGTCGAGGTCTGGCCCCAACAAATTGAAGGAAAGATCAGAATTCATGCGCCCGCCGCCGCTGATCGGAGAAACGACTTGCACCATCGAACGCAGTTCTTTGTATTCCGGTTTCGCCATCACTTTGTCGCGCGCCAGCGCCATTAAATCGAACTGCGTCAGATGGCGTTCTTCGAGCGGCGTCATGCGAATGTACAGTTTGGCTTCGTTCGTCAATCGTTGCTGGCTATCGCCGAGCGTCGTCAGCACGTATTGCACGTTTGGCAACTGTCGCACGTCCGTGGCGATTTTGCGCGCAATGTCCATCGTGTTGTTTACCGAAGAGCCTTCGGGCGCGCGGAAGGTAATTTCAAATTCACTCTGATCATCTTTCGGGAAAAACTCGAAGCCGATGAATTTGCCAATGACCACCGTCGAACCCAGTACAGCCAATGCGATCAGGCAAACAATCAAGCGATGCCGGAGCGAGAGCGTCAGCAATTTGGTGTAACCGCCGTCCAGCATTCTCGCGAACCACGATTCTTTCGACGCCGCTTTGTGCACGCCTTCCATTCGCCTCTTCACGTTCTTGAACATCCGTGATGACAACATCGGCGTCAGCGTAAAGCTCACGATCAACGAAATCATGATCGCGAACGACATCGTCAGCGCCATGCTCTTGAAGAAGCGGCCCGGAATGCTTTGCATAAACGCAACGGGCAAAAAGATCACTACGAGCGAAAGCGTTGTGGCCATCACCGCCATGCCGATTTCGCGCGTGCCTTCAATCGCAGCCTCGAACGCGCTGTAACCTTTTTCTTCGATGTAGCGAAACACGTTTTCCAGCACCACGATCGCATCGTCAATCACAATGCCGACCGAAAGCGTCAAGCCCAACATCGAAGGGCCGTTCAGCGTCACGCCGAAATATTCCATCACCGCCGCTGTCGAAATAATCGAGGTTGGAATCGCAATCGCTGAAATAATCGTCGCGCGCAGATTGCGCATGAACAGCAACACGACGAGCGAGGCGAGAATCGAGCCGATAATCAAATGCTCCTGAATCGCGTGAAACGAGGCGAGAATAAATTCCGATTGGTCGCGCACGATTTCGACGAAATAACCCGGCGGCAATGTTTTCTTCGTTTCTTTCAGCCGTGCTTTCAGATCGTCAATCACGTCTACTGTATTCGTGCCGGATTGGCGGCGAATGTTCAGCAGCAAAGCCGGTTTGTCATTCAGCAGGGCCGCAGTCTGAATCTCTTCGACGCCGTCTTCGGTGTAGCCAAGATCGGAAATCTTGATCGGATAGCCCACGCGATTGGCCACGACGATGTTGTTGAAGTCGGCGACGGATTGTAGCCGTCCTAGCGTGCGCAGCGTGACGGTGCGCGCGCCCTCTTCAATGCGCCCGCCCGGCACTTCGAGATTTTGTGTTTGTAAAGCAGCCGAGACTTGCGCGACCGTCAGGTTGTACGCGCGCAACTTGTTGCCATCCAGATTTACGTTGACCTGTCGTTTGCGTCCGCCGAGGATGACGACTTGCCCGACGCCGTTGACCGATTCCAATTGGCGACGTAAGACCTTGTCGGCGTATTCCGACATCTCGCGCACGGAACGATTCGACGCGACCGACAGCGTCATAATCGGTGACGCATCGGGATCGAGTTTTTCGACGGTCGGCTGATCAATTCCGCGCGGCAACTGCGGCAGAATCGTGTTGATCTTGTCGCGCACGTCCTGCGCCGCTTTATCCAAATCGCGATCTAACTCAAACGTGATGAAAACCAGCGAAGCGCCTTCCGAAGACGTCGAACGCAATTCTTCGATGCCGCTGATTGTATTGAGTGCCTGCTCAATTTTGTCGCTGATTTCGGTTTCGACTTCCTGCGGCGCGGCACCGGGCAAGCGCGTGATGACCGAAACAATCGGGAATTCAACACGCGGAAACCGCTCAACTGTCAAGCGGGTGTAAGAGAAGATGCCCAGCACCATCAATGTCGTAATCAACATCGTGGCAAAGACCGGACGACGCACACAAATTTCGGCTAATTTCTGCATAACTACTGCTCGTTAGATTCGCGTAGGCTTTCTTCGTATTCGATAAAGCCGCCTTCAATTGCAGGGATGATTTCGATGAATTCAAAATACGGCACGGTGAACACTTTTGAGTCACGAATGCCGTCCATCAAAAAGTAATACGCTTGCAAATCGTCGGTCTCGAACACCGCAATATCGCTGCACCGTGTCGAGAAGGCTTCCGCATCGTAAAAACGCACGCTGACGCTGGCATATTTGGCGAAAAGCGGATGAAGATTGTTTTCGACAAACTCGTTTCGTTCAGCACGCGAGAGCAAAAGCCATTCTTTTGTAGCTCGCATCAAAACGAAGAAGGTAAATTTGCGCTTCATCATTATTTGCTCGTTACGACGCTGCCTTGTTGTAGCTTGTCTGTATTGCTCGTGGCGACCTGTTCGCCTTCTTTCACGCCTTCGGTGATTTCAACCAACTCGCCGTCTGTTACGCCTGTTTTGATGAGGCGTTCGACAGCTTTGCCGTTTTCGATGACGAAGATTTTGTTGAGTCCGGCAATCGTGTAAATCGCTTTCTTTGGCACCATCACCGCAGCGCCCGCACGATTCGTTACCAATTGCGATTTGGCGAACATGCCGGGGCGCAGTTGGTTGCTGGGATTGGCGACTTGTGCTTCGACCGTCAGGGCGCGGGTTTGTTCATTGAGCGAAGCGCCAATGCGTGCGACACGACCGGAGAAGGTGCGATCCGGGAAGGCTTCAGTCGTGAGCGTAATCGTTTGTCCGACGCGCACGAAGGAGGCGTAGGTTTCAGGAATGTCAGCGCGCAACCGCAGCGGATTTGTCCGCACGAGCGTTAGGATTTTGCCGCCGACTGGAACAAACGCGCCGCGCGCTTGCGTCTTCTCTTTCACCGCGCCACTGATCGGCGCACGCACGACGGTATCGCCGAGATTCTTACGTGCCAGATTGATCGCGGCCTGTTGCTGTTCGACGAGCGCGACCTGTTGATTGATGGCATCCACTGCGGCTTGATAGCGCGCCTGCGCGAGATTCTTTTGCGTCATCGCCTGATCATAGACGGCACGCGGAACGTCACCAGCTTCGACTAGTTTTGAGGCACGATCCAAATCCATTTTCGTCCAGTCAAGTTGCGCTTTGACCTGTTGTACGTCGGCGGTGCTGGTCGGATCAAACTTCACGCCTTCCTTCATCCCCAGCCGCGCCATCGTTTGTTTCATCTGTGCTTCAGCCTGTTCGAGTTTGAGTTGTGCATCGCGGCGATCAATTTGGGCGATAACCTGGCCCTGCTGGACGTAAGAGCCAAAGTCCACATTCAGCGCCGAAATTTCACCCGCGATCTGTGCCGAGACGACGACTTCTTCATCGCCCGCCAGCGTGCCGACGACTTCGACCGTGCGCGGGAGCGAACGGGAAAGCGCGGCGGCTGAGGTGACTTCAACGGGCGACTCTGGCTTGGGCGCGGTTTCAGCAGCGGGCGCGGGTGCGGCAGGTTGCGCGGCTTTGCGACTACGATAAGCAAAGGCTCCGCCCGCGATGGCGAACAACAAAATTAGCAGCCCGATCCATTTGCCGCGCGAACTTTTGACCGGTTCCGTTTCTTCCAGGCGATGCGGGCGCAGCGGTGTGACATTGTCTTTTTCCAAATCCAGACTTCGTTTGGGCGTCGGTGCGTTCATAAAAATCCTCAAAAGTTACGCTTTGCGTTTGTGGTCGGGATTCAGCAAGCCCGCCAGAAATAAATCCGTAAATCGCTCCGCCGCGACGCGATTGGAAAGAGTGCTTTTTTGATCGCCCAAACTCTGGTTGAAAAACCGTTTCGTTTGCGCGTGATGAATGACCATGCCAAAGAACGCGCGTACGGCAAGATTCGGGTCAACCTTGCGAAACGCGCCTTCGCTGATGCGTTGCTTAATGTACTGCGCAATTTCGCGGTACCGTTCGGCGACTTGATTACGAAAAAACATATCGGAGAGTTCGTGGCCTTCGAGAGCGCTATAAAACATCAGTCGCATGAACGTTTCGTCGTTTTCATGCACTTCCAGAATATGCAGCGCGATGGTTTCAAACAGCTTGCGATCATTACGCTGTTCAGCGGCCTGCGCGATTTCGACTTGTTTGGCGATGATCTCAGTGGCGCACGCTTTTTGGTCAATAATCGCGGAATACAATTCTCGTTTGGTCGCAAAATGCCGAAAGATAATCGCTTCGTTAACGCCCGCCGCAAGCGCAATTTCTTTCGTCGTCGTGCCGCGAAACCCCTTTTGCGAAAAGAGCTGAATCGCCACGTCAATAATTTGTTGTCGCCGCTCCTCCGCCGCCATCCGTGCATGCGGTTTGTCGGCCACAGCGGGCGCGGCTTGGTCTGTTGGGGTATGCATTCGATAGCGCACGTTGCCTCTCCTTAATCCTGCAAACTATTTCGCCTCGTGCGAAAAGTAAGTGCTTACTTACCACAGGTGTGGAGAACTTGGCAAGGGAAAGAGTAAGTGCTTACTTACTTACTGCCTTGGAATTTGAGATTTGAAATTGGAGATTTGAGAAGAAGCCCATCCGTTTCTCTTTCTCAAATCTCCAATTTCAAATCTTCCTCCGCAGAAGGAAAAACACCGGGTAACTGATGGCGAGGAGGGCGAGGGCGTAGAGGCTGTTGCGGCGGTCGCTGATAACTGCGCCGAGCAGGAAGGTAAGAGAGCCGAGCAAAGCAAGTCCCGTTGTAAACGGGTAGCACCAGGTGCGATGCGGACGCGGCGTTTGCAGTTCAGTGCGGCGCAGCACGAGCACCGACAAAAAAGACAGGGCATAATTGGTTACGAAGAAAAACGCCAGCACGGCGAGGACTTGATTGAATGTGCCAGTCAAAATGAAAAACAGCGTGATGAGTGTGCTGATGAACAAGGCGAGAGTGGGAGTGCCGCCAGCATTAACGTTGACCACTTTATCGCTAAAAAGTGCGTCGCGGCTCATACCAAACAGCACGCGACTCGCCATCAAAGTATTGGCATTGATGCTGCTCAGCATTGAGAGCAGTACGAGCACTTGCAGTATCCTTGTGCCGCGTGCACCCCACAGTACCTGCGCGACAGTGCCAGCCACAAAGGGATCGCTCGCTATTTTGCTCACAGGCAGCACAGTGAGAAAGGCAAGATTTACGAGCAGGTAAATGGCGATAATTGCCAGCACACCGCCGAACAATGCACGTGGAATATCGCGCGCCGGTTCGCGCACTTCTTCGGAAAAGTAAATCACACCTGTCCAGCCGTCGTAGGTATAAATGATTGCTTGCAGCGCGAGGATAAGCGAAAGGAAAAATGGTCGCGTGCTGTTGACAGTCGCCACGCTCGTCGCTGGTTTGTGGCCAAGCGCGAAACACGCACCGATCAGGGCGACGAAGACAAGGGCTTTCAGCAAACTGGTCAGATTTTGCACCCGACTGCCCCACGCAATGCCACGCCACTGTACAGCGGCGAAAGCAATCGTGACTGCTGCCGCAATGCCGGTGTCGTGTCCCGCCAGCCGAGGCCAAAAGGCGCTGGCATATTCGCCCATCACCATCGCAATAAAAGCTGTCGAGCCGCACGTCGAAACCCCGTCGCTCCAACCAACCACAAAACCGGCATAAGCGCCGAGCGCGCGTTTCGCATAAACATATTGCCCGCCCGATTGTGGCATCATCGTGCCGAGTTCCGCGATGGACAGTGCGCCGAGCAGCGCATACGCTCCGCCGATTCCCCACGCCAGCATAAACCAGCCGGTTGTGGGCAAGTAGGTTGCCACTTCACCCGGCGCACGCAAAATTCCCGCGCCAATTGTGTTGCCCAGGATAACCGCCAGGCCAAAGGCGAGGCCGAGCGCCTGACGTAAACGGTGCGTCATTGGTTGGTTGTTATCAAGCTCAGGAAAGTTTTGAGCTCGCGAAGCACCTGGGCACGCGGCTCGCGTGCTGAGGCTTGCGCAGGGAATCCGCTCCGAGAAAAGGGATCGCTGATTAGTCCTCAGCACGCGAGCCGCGTGCGCTCCCAGGCGCTTCGCGTTATTGGTCTTCGTTATTCTGCCCTGCTGCCGAGGCCGCTGGTCGGCGGGGCGGTGCGCTCCGGCCTGCGCCCAGGTGATCGAAGTTCAGCGCGGCATTGAACAACAATGCGAAGCTGCCGTGTGTTTCGTGTCGCCACATGGGATTGTTGGCGAACATCACGACGTGGCCTTTGCCGACGGGAACATCTACGACAACGGGTTTACCTGCCAACTCCGCGCCGCCCGCAAGCATGCCGCTGACGAGCAGGTCTTTTTCTTCGACAAAGCGCAGCACGATGCGCGGGCGCATTTCGGGCGGCGGTTGTTGCGCAGCGAGTTGTTCGCGCAGTTCAGCGGGAATGCCGTCTTCGCCGGGCGCGGGCGGTTGCACCTGGACGGGGCGGCGACCTTGAATCACATCCGGGTCAGTCAGACTGCCGCGCCCGCTGGGGCGGCCTTGCGCCGCGCCGCCGCGTCCACCACCGCCGAAACCGCCACCACCAAAACCACCGCCGCCGATGCCGCCAGCGGCAACTTGCAGGAGCGGTGCTTGATTGAAATAGACAGCGAGCTTGTCGTCATAACCGTAGGCAATCGGGCTTTTCCGGTCGGCAAATGTGGCGTTCATAATCGAGCCGCGTGCATTCAGTGTACGCGCTTCCTGAATGGAAACGCCTTCCGTAATGCCGAAATCAATCGGAATCGCGGCGTTGCTGCCGACGGTGACGAAAAGGCCGCCGCCTTCAATGAACTTCTGCAAATTGGCGACGCCGACGATGCCCATGCCGCCGCGCATATCGGCGGTCGTGTCGGGCGATTGCCCCATATTGGGCGTCAGGTCGGATTTCTGCCAGGGAATCGGCGCATCATTCGCGCCGCGATTCGGAATGCCGCGCACGAGCGATTGCGCGGTGCCGCCGACTGGCCCCCAAATGATGACATCAAAACGGTCGCGCAGATTCGGTGTTTGGCCGATCACCTGATCGGAAATGTACGTGTAGGGAATGCCGAGGCGGTCAAATTCCACACGATACCAACCTTCGTTCTGCGTGTTTGTCCACGTATGCACGAGGGCGATGCGCGGGACGGCGAGCGCGTGCGTTTTGACTTCGGGCAATTTGTCTACGGCGTAAGCGGTGAGGCCGAGTTCGCGGGCTTCGTTCTTCACGCGCTGCGCGATGCTGGTCTCGGCTTTGATGACGTAGGAGCCGGGATTGAATTGTTTGTCGCCGATTTTGAAGCTGTCTTCCGCCGCCTCCATCGCCACGTCTTTCAGGCGGAAGCGCAGTTGCGCGAGGGCGCTTTCGGCGGTGTGATTAATGACGATGCCGACGGTGCCGGAGCCGACAACATTGCCCGTGACTTTGGCCATCCCGTTAATCAACGTCATCGGCGCGTCGAGGACTTTTTCATCTTTGACGCGCACGGTTTTCACGTTGCGCAGCGGCCCTAAAGTCCAGCCCGTGTCGTCATACGGGCGCGGATCGTTGACGTTGTAATACTGTGTGTCGAGCAGCATATCGGCCATCCGCGAGTACGGCTGATCCATTCGCACGACGTAGCTGCCTGCCGGAAATTTGCCGTCTTTTGTTTCGATGGCCTGCTCGGCTTTATGCACTTCGCAGCCTTGCAGCTTCAGCAGGTTGACTAAATCTGCTGCTTCCGTCGGGCGTGGATCGTCGGCGGGCAAGACCCACGCTGCCGGGCCTTCGGTGCGCGCTTTGGCGACGGAGCGTTTGCTCTTCAAATAAAAATTATTCAGGAATTTTTCTTTGTTGTTCGAGACGTGATTCATCGCAAACAGAATCGCGCTCTGCTGCAAGTTGATGTTGTTACGAATTGACCAGTTCACGCGCGGCAGCGGTGGATTTGGGCGATACCATTCGCGCGTATTTTGTCCGGTCGTGGTAATCATCCGCGTGTCTGCGCCGCCGTTGCCTTGCGTTTCGTAAAAGCGCCCAATCGAGTTGTGGCCGTTGGCGACGTAAAACATATAATTCGGTGCCCAACCATCATAAAAACCGTGCGTCCACACGCCGGGCACGCCGCGCTTGGTCATCTCTTCGATTTCGTGGTAGGCGAGCGTTTGCCATTCATCAATCACCAGCGGATCAAGCCAGGCGTTGTACGGCCCTGTGCCGGTTGAGGTGTAGAGGAACGATTGCGATTCATGCAGGTCGTGCAAAATCGTCGGATGAAAGTCCAGGAAATGCGCCATTTGGTTGCGCGTCAACGCCAGCGCCATCCCCAGCGAGTCGCGGTTGTTGTCGTGCGCGACATATTTGCCCCAGTACAGCAGGCTCGGCGCACGTTTGCCCTCATTGGCTTTGCGCCAGTTGTACAGGTCAACCATCATATCGCGCCCATCTACTTCAAGCGTCGGCGTGATGAGGACGATCACGTTTTTGCGAATGGCTTGAATGAACGGCGTTTCTTCGACCGCGAGGCGATAGGCCATTTCCATCAGCATTTCGGGACTGCCGGTTTCGGGCGAGTGAATCGAACCGGAAGCCCAGTAAATCACTTTGCCATCGGCGATGAGTTTTTGGGCGTCGGCCTCGTTGGTTTTACGCGGGTCGGCGAGCTTGGCCGTAATGTCCTTGTACTTTGCCAGATTGGCAATCGAAGTTTCATCGCCGACCGCAATCAACAACTGTTCGCGTCCGAGTTCGCTTTTTTCGGGCGCGGTGAAAACCTTGACGCGCGGCGTAGCTTTTTCCAGTTCGCGGTAATAGCGGTACTGGTCTTTCGTGTACGTCAGCTTGTTAGGCGTGCCAACGGGATAGCCCAATATTTTCGCTGGGCTAGGCACTTTGTCCGACGCGGGCAAATGGTCTATGAGTTCGGTCAGGAAAAATTTCTCGGTCGTGTTTTTCAGGATCGAGTCGGTGTATTCCTGATCATTGGCAGGCGGCGCAGGCGTGGCCGGTGCGGCTTTAGTGTCCGCTTTTTTGGCTTTTTGAGCGCGAGTCGGCACAGCGCAGAAAACGAATAAACAGGCAAGAATGCACGCAAATAGAGAACAACGGCGCAACATACTGGTTTCCTCCGTTCAGGTTAATTGGTTAGCGTATCGGTGGATTGAAGTACAACAACAAGAACGGGCGACAGCTTATGACAGTTGCGACTATTTTGGCAACGCAGGAGGGAAGGGATGTAACGGGAATGAGTGCGCGTATTAGACGGTGGCGAGGCTGCAAGCTTTTGAGATCGTGAGTTTCAAGTTTTCTGCATCACAGGGCTTTGCTAAATGCCAATGCGTGATAGCGAGCGAGCGTTGTGTTAGTTCCTGGCTGGGGTAGCCGGATAGTGCCAGGCGCACGATATGTGGATAGCGCAACCGGACAGTTTCCAGTAATTGTGTGCCGTTCATGCCGGGCATTTGCAGGTCGGCGATAACGACATGCACAGACTTTTCGGAGAGCAGCGTCAGCGCCTCTTTGCCGCTTTGCACAAAACTCATCTCCCACTGATGGCGCATGTTGTGAAGCAGCCGTCGTAGTCCCTGCAAAATATTAGCATCATCATCTACAAACAAAATGCTCGTCATAAAAGTACGTGATGTCCTTTCGGCAAGCAGGCACCAGCGCCGCGCTGACAAAAATACGTTACCGGAAGCGGCTCCAACCACTGCTTCGGTTGCGTTCAAGGCCGAAGCTCTGATCAGAACCGCTTCCGGTAACACATCCTCTTGTTGGCTTCCTCCGGCTCACGCCGAGCCAACAAGAGAACCGTTGAGGAGAACGATCTATCCTACTAAGCGATGAATTGAACAAAGCGGCATCTTCCCAGTATCCCCTTCAGCTCAATCACCACCCTTGCCTGGGGCTGTCGAGTAAAAGAACTATGCGACCCCAGTGCTTATGTAAAATACCGGGATTCCCCTGAGAAAAATATCAGGGCGAGAGAGATTTTTTTGTCAGGAAATCTCTGGCAGCCTGTCCGATTTTCTCCTACACGCGCTACTGCACCAGTTTATGGCGGAAGGCATAATTCATCAGTTCAGCATTGTTTTTCAGCTTCATTTTTTCCAGGATGCGGGCGCGATAGGTGCTAACCGTTTTGTCGCTGATGGCCAGTTTTTCAGCGATCTCGCGGCTGGTTTTGCCGGAAGCGAGCAGGCACATGACCTGATATTCGCGGTCGGATAGCGTTTGGTGCAAGGGCTTTTCGTTATCGTGATTAAAAGAGAAAGCTAGTTGCTCGGCCAGCGTAAGGCTCACATATTTGCCGCCGCGCAGCACTTTGCGAATCGCCTTGACCAATTCTTCGGGCGCACTTTCTTTGGTGAGATAGCCTGCCGCGCCGGCTTTCAGCACGCTGACGCCATATTGATCTTCAGGCAGCATGCTTAAGACCAGCACAGGCATTTTAGGGGCTTCGCGCTTGAGTTCCTTAAGCACTTCCAATCCGCTTTTATCGGGCAAGGTTAGATCGAGCATCACTAAATCCCACTTTTGGACGCGCATTTGTGTAATGACACTCTGGGCAGTGTCTGCCTCGCCGATCTGGGTGATTTCAGGCATATCCTGAAGAATTTGCTTGAGGCCGCGTCGTACGATAGCGTGATCATCAGCCAATAAAACCTGTGTCATAAGACTCCTCCTGGGGGAGAGAAGAGGGCAGTGTCGCGGTGACAGTCGTGCCTTGTCCTCGTTCGCCGTGAATCTGGAGCGTGCCGCCAAAAGGCAGTAAGCGTTCCCGCATGCCCAACAATCCAAGCGATCCTATTCCGTGTATTTCCGAGGGGGTAATACCGCGCCCATTATCCTGTATGCTCAGGATGAGTTGTCCATCCTGCATCGTTAACTCTGCCCGAACGGCATCAGCCTGCGCGTGCCGCGCCACATTGGTCAATGTTTCCTGAAAGATGCGAAACATTGCGGTGGCTTGTGCTGCCTCTAATGCGATGTTTTCCGGTACGGCCCAAAATGTGCAGCGGATGTGCGTGCGCGTCTGGAATTCCTGCGCCTGCCACTGCAAGGCTGTGACCAGTCCCAGGTCATCCAGAATACGGGGGCGCAATTCCGTCGCAATCTTGCGTCCTACTTCAATGGTCGAGCGTAGCAGGCCTGTCATCTCGTGCGTTTTTTCTCGACACGCGGCAATTGATACTGAATCATTGGGTACCAGATGATTTTCTAACCAGAAGAGGTCAAATTTCAAGCCCGCCAGCGCTTGCCCCAACTCGTCGTGAATTTCGCGCGCAATGCGTTTCCGCTCTTCCTCACGAATATCCTGTAAATGCAACGCCAATGATCGTACCTGTTCCAGCGACTGTTCCAACTCAACTTCGGCCAGCTTGCGTTCAGTAATATCCTGCACGATGCCGACCATTCGTATCGGATTGCCCTGCGGGTCGTATTCTGCGCGTGCCAGATTTAAGACCCAAATTTCTTTGCCATTATCCGGGCGGATCAGGCGGAATTGGGCCGAGAACAAGGATTTTTCTGCGAGCGATTGTTGCACTGCCTGCATCAGCCAGGCTAAATCATCAGGGTGAACAATGCGGGTAAACTCTTCTACCGAGTTATTGAATTCTTTCACCCCTTGTATCTCATAACATTCCGGCGACCAGAACACTTCGTTGGTTTGTAACTGCCATTGCCAAACCCCCATTCGTGCGGCTGCCAGGGCGAGCGTCAATCGCTCTTCGCTATTCCGTAATTTCTGCTCGGCTCGTTTCTGTTCAGTGACATCATTCAAAATGCCATGCCAGACGGTGCTGCCGTCCGCTTCACGCACGGGTGCCGAGTGGCCTTCAACCCAGAGTTCTCCCTTGTCGGGATGATTGATGCGCCACGCATGATGCCAGCGGGATAAGTTATACGCAGAGTCTTTAATGGATTGGGCTAACCCCGGACGGTCGTCAGGATGAACAACCTTCGCGGTATTGCGCGCATCCTGAAGTACGTCTTTCTGCCGAACACCATACAGGTCATAGAAGGCGGCACTGACGTAAGGGTATGAATATTGCCCATCTGCCGTGACGCGGAACGAATAAATCACGCTGGGCGATGAAAAGGCGATTTTTTCCAGCCGTAGACGCTCTCGTTGCAGTTCTTCTTCAGCACGCTTTTGCTCCGTAATATCCAGTACCGAACTATAAACATAATCCTTTCCGTGCGTACGAAGATTGGTGAGGACTACCAGTGCATCGCGTATCTCTCCGCTTTTTGCTCGGTGTTTTGCCTGTAATTTCAGGCTTTTCCTTTCGGCCAGAATTTGATGATTGATGGATATTTCCGTGGTTGCAGGGCCTGCCACAATTTCTTTCAGGGTGAGTTCCAGCATCTCTTCTTTCGTATAGCCCAAATCTTTGGCTGCTGCTGGATTGCAATCCACTACTTTCAAGGTGTCATATTCAACGATAAATTTGCCGACCGACGATTGCTCAAATAAAGTGCGGAAGCGATTCTCTGATTCGCGCAATTCTTCTTCTGCGTGCTTCCGATCAGTAATATCAATGCAGGAACCCAGATAGCCCAGAAATTCTCCCGTGTGCGTAAAGCGTGGTATTCCCTTGTCTAATATCCACCGAAATTCCCCATCCGCGCGGCGCAACCGGTATTCCATCTCAAAGATTTGGCGGGAATCGAAGGCCGTTATATAGGTGTCCAGACAACGCTCGTAATCATCTGGATGCACACCTTGCATCCAGCCGTTTCCTGCTTCTTCTTCGAGCGTGCGACCTGTAAAATCCAGCCAGACTTGATTGAAATAGTGGCAAATCTTATCGGTGCCTGACATCCAGATCAGTACGGGAGCTGTATCAGCCAAATTGCGAAAACGTTCTTCACTTTCGCGCTGGACTTCTTCACTGTGTTTGCGGGCTGTGATGTCTTGAATGACAGCGAGTGTATGCCAGGGAGTACCCGCCTCGTCCATGAGCAGTGACGAGGTAACACTAACCCACACGAATGAGCCATCTTTGTGGAGGTAGCGTTTCTCGACGGCATACGCTGGAACCTGTCCTGTAATGAACTCCTTATATTGCCCCATCATTGCCGCACGATCATCGGGGTGCGTAATCTCGATGAATGTCCGCTGCAATAATTCTTCGGCCGTGTAGCCCACAATTTCGCACATCTGCTGATTCACGCGTAGGAACCGCCCCGTGTAGGCATCGCATTCGACGCTTCCCACGCTACTAGCCTCAAAGATCGCACGAAAGTGGGCTTCGCTTTGCCGTAATTGTTCTTCGGCTTGCTTGCGAGCGCTGATGTCCTGCCGCGTTACCACGCGATACACAGGAGTTTTTTGCTCATCCCGAACGCTCACTATATCTATCTGGACAGGAAAGGCCGTTCCATCCTTGTGCAGCATGTTAGATTCATAGGTTGCCTTTCCTGTGCGGTCTGCTACGGCGATATGTTGTTTGATCGTCTCCCGCTCGTCTGGCACATACAGCGACAAAATAGGGATATTTTCTATTTCTTGTACTGGTTGCCCCTGCTGTTGCGCAAAGGCTGGGTTACAGGCCACGATGCGATTGGTTACTGGATCGCCAATGGCTAGCCCCAGCGCACAATGATTAAAGGCATCGGCCCACAGCCGTAATTGCTGTTCGGCTTGTTTGCGCTCCGTGATGTCGTGGATGGTAAGCAGCGCCAGGGGCATTCCGCTGTCTTCTTGAATGATGTTCCCGCTGTAACTGAATATCCGTTGCCAGTCTGTGCCTTTGCGGTGGATACAAACTTCATAATCGCGTAACACTTCGCCGCGCCGAATGCGCGCATTGGGGCGTTCCTCCGAGTTTAGTACGCGTCCTTCCGGCGTGGAGAGTTCAAAAATCTTCTCCATTTCTGGTAAGCGAATTACCGATTGGCTAATTCCTTGCAGTCCGTGCATTTCGAGTGCAGCGCGGTTCCAGCGGCTGAGATGACCGTCTAACTCGAGAATGATTAACCCTTCTGCCAGGTTTCCGACGATAGCATGTAAGCGCTGCTCGTTTTCGCGCAAGGCCATTTCCGCCTGCTTGCGATAGGTGACATTTTCAGTAGAAATAATAATGCCGCCAATTTCCTGGTAGGCATTACGCCAGGGATGCACCGCCCAGCTTGCCCAGCGTCGGTCGCCATTGGGATGCACCCACTCGTCGTCGTCAGCCCGGAGAAATTCTCCCGCTAACGCTTGGCGATGAATGGCTTTCCAACGCTCCGGGAGGTTAGGGAAAAACTCATAGTGCAATTGCCCGATGAGTTCCCGTTCGGTGCAATTAAAATCTTCTTTCCAGCGCTGGCTGGCGGCAAGATAGCGCATTTCGCGGTCAAACATTGCAATGCTGACAGGCGCTTGTTCGATCATCAGCCGCAAATGCTCGTGGCTTTGGCGCAGTGTGGCCTCCACTCGTTTGCGTTCGGTGATGTCCATATCAATGCCCAGCAGTCGCGCGGATTGACCGTCCTGCTGGTAAATGATTTTTCCTCTTAACAAGCCCCAGCGTTCTGTGCCATCAGGGCGACAGAAGCGCAATTCTGTTCGATAAGTTCCCTCTGTGCGAGCGATGTGTTGCGCTTCGGCCAGGCGCGCACGATCAGCGGGATGCACCAGCGCGAGAAAAGCTTCGTAGGTACAGGGGAACGCCCCCGGCTCATAGCCCATAAGCTGTTCCTGCTGGGGCGACCAGATGAGTTGCCCTGTGTTGAGGTCACGTTCCCATAAACCGATTTGCGCGGCTTCGGTGGCAAGTCGGATGCGCTCTTCCGAAGCCAGCAGGGCTGCTCGAATTTCGTGTTGTTCCTGAATGTCTGTGCTGGTGCCGAACCATTGCACGCCTTGTCCTGCCGCTTTGCCAATCGGCAAGACCCGCGTGTCGAACCACCGATAAATGCCATCGGCGCGGCGCAACCGACATTCGACATGAAATTCCGCGCCAGTGGCGACCATCGTGCGCCAGGTTTGCCGCAGCCGTTCCTGGTCGTCTGGATGCACATACTTTACATAAACTCGACGGTTTATTTCTGCTGCCGTCGCGCCGATGTAGGCAAGGAGTTGTGGGCTGGCATAAAAGGTGTGGCTGTCAGGCTCGTACGTCCAGATAAGTTGCGGCAATCCTTCAACCAGTTGCTGAAATTGGTGCTGGCTTTTGCGTAAATTCGTGCAGACGTGCTGCCGTTCCAGCGCGCAGGACAGTGCATGTCTGAGCTGTGGTGCCGTCACCTGCGATTTGACCAGATAATCCTGCGCGCCCGCCTGCACGGCCTGCATCCCTGTGGCCTCGTTCTCCAGGTCAACAAAGACCAGGATGGGCACATCAGGAATTTGCTGCTGCAGCGTCGTAACCGCGACTAGCCCCGTTGCCTCCGGCAGATCCAAATCCACTAACACCGCGGCGAACGGCGTTTGTTGTAATTGCGTCAGCCCCTGCGCGAGCTGCTCGACCTGCACGATTTCCCAGCCGGGAGCAGGAAAATCACACAACGCCGCCCGCCATCGCAGGGCTTCGGCGGGATTGGCTTCGATCAACAGCAAACGCGGCTGGATGATGTTGGGCATCAGGCATTATTTCTCGCGGGGGCAGCGACGCTTAGATCGGTTTTCAGTTCGGTGCTGGGCAAACGTTGGCCTTACACTTTAGTGCAATTCGATCTAGCACTCCGGGGACATTCCTTTACTACACTTTCGGTCAAACCCTGGCGTTTCTTTTTCGGTGATGGTTCTTCCTTCGATTTCGCTGCGTGCCTGCCGTGGCTGAACATAAGAGCGATAATGGATTAGGCAAAGCAGCAATCTGTGATGTGCGAAATAGAATTTCGTGGCCAGCTATTTTCTCAAAGTAACATCCGCACTATTGGCACGGTGATCTTATCGAGTTGCAGACGCGCTGGCAATAGCAGGCAGGCGAGGAATTGCGAATGAGCGGCAGGCACGAGCTCAGCCGCCGGGGATGTGTACTAAAAACAGGCAGCGAGTGCGCCCGCTGCCTGTTTTCTGACGTTTTCCACCTCTCTGCGGCCTATGCTGGGAGGATCTCTTCTCCGGCCCGTTACACTGCGGAAACCTGTATCTTGGGCAGCAGGTGCAACGGCGTGCGTACGGTAATTATCGGTTCGATGGAGTCGTCTTCGAGATAATTCTGTAATCGCAGGATGAGCGCTGCGGTGATGACAGTGCCGCTGGGATGTAATTCGTTGCCATCCTTGGCGCGCAGTGTTTCCGACAGCGTCATACCCGGTCGCACCTGGGTAATAGACAGTTTCTTTTCCACCTCTTCGATGGTTTCTGCTCCTAGTAACTTTTGCAGCGCCTCCAGAATGCTGGGGATGTACCAACCCTCGCGCGTACACATCGTGCGCCAGGCTTCGTGTGCGGTGCAGCCGTTGTAAACCAGGCGATCAAAATCCTGTGCCACCTTGATGATTTGCGCACAGCAGCGCACCAAAATAGGATCATCTGTTTCCTGTGGCGTGGGCGGCGGTGCGCTAAACAAATCGTTCTGATGCGCGATGATCGCGGCTGCATTGCGCAGACGCGGGATGCGCGCGATGAGTTTCTGCGCCACTTGCGGATGTTGCGCGAACTGTGCTTGTTCAGTGGGCGTAAGCGGCTTGCCGTCGTTGATTTTGGCGAGCGCCTTTTTCGGCATCGTGATGCAGCCGATTTGCGAAAGCATCGCGGCGATTTCCACTTCCCACTGATTCGGCACCTGCAACTGCGCGGCCATATCGCGGGCCAGCCGCTTCACGCGAATCGTGCGCGAAAAGGCCAGTGGGTTAACCAGCGCCAGCAGGTCTACCATCACTTGCAGGCTTTGATTCAGCGTGCCTTCCAGTAATTCTTTTTCTGCCGTAAGCAGCCGGTGTTGCTCCAGCGCTACGGTGAGCGCCTGGTGCAAATCCTCGACCGAACACGGCTTATTCAGAAAGCGAAAGATATGGCCCTGATTGACGGCATCAATCGCTGTTTGCTGGTCAACATTGCCTGTCAGCATCACGCGCACGCTGTCGGGGCAAAGTTCTTTGACCTCGGCGAGAAACTGTACGCCGTCCATCATCGGCATGCGCATATCGGAAACGATCACGGCGAACGGTTCGGAGCTTTTGATTAATTCCAGCGCCGCCGCCCCGCTTTCTGCCACCGTAATGTCAAAGTCTTTGCGCAAGGCGCGCTGATAGCCCAGCAAAATATTTGGTTCATCATCTACACAGAGAATTTTTCGATTCATATTTCGGCCTTTCTTGAGAGTTAGTGATCGGTGCTAAGGGCAGCCGGATAATAAAGGTGGTGCCGCCTCCAGGGACGGTGTCAAAGGTGAGTTGTCCTTGATGTTTTTCGACAATGACGTGATGCGAAATGGCCAGCCCTTGCCCGGTGCCGATGCCGACGGCTTTCGTCGTAAAAAACGGATCAAAGATACGGCTGTGGATGGCGGGCGGAATGCCGTTGCCGGTGTCGCTGATGCGCACTTCAGCCCATTGCTGGCCCACTTGTTGGGTCGTAATCGTAATCTTGCCTTTGCCCTTGCCGCCATCGCCGACGACTTCGGCAATCGCGTGTGCCGCATTCACGACCATATTCAGGATGACCTGATTAAATTCGCCCAGTAAACACGGCACAAGCGGTAATTGATCGTCGAAATGCATTTCCACGTCGGCCACATATTTCCACTCATTGCGGGCTACGGTGACGGTGCTGGCAATGGCTTTGTTAAGATCGGTGGCTTTCTTCTCGCCGGAGCCGGGATGCGAAAAATCTTTCATGGATTGGACAATTTGCGCGATGCGCTGCACGCCTTCCAGCGATTGTTGCAGCGCCGCCGGAATCTCTTCCAGCAAATATTCCACCTCGGCTTGCGCCAGTTCCTGCGCCATCTGCGCCACGGTTTCCGGCACTTCGCGTTCGTTGAGCGTGGCTTGCAGCAGCGAGCGGAGGCTTTGCAATGTTGTTTTCAAATCTTTGAAGGCGTCCTGCACGAAACGGGTGTTATCGCCGACGTATTGCGTGGGCGTATTGATTTCGTGGGCGATGCCGGCGGCGAGTTGGCCGATGGATTCCAGCTTCTGCGCCTGTCGCAACTGCCCTTCCAATGCCTTACGTTCGGTGAGGTCGGTGGAAATGCCCAGCAAATACTGCGGGCGATTAGGCCCTAGCCGCAGCGGACGTTTGGCCGTTTGCAGCCAATGGACATTGCCTTGATAATCGGTGTGCTTTTCCTCCAGCGCCAGCTTATCCTGCTGGCTTTCCAACACCTGCAAATCATCCGCGCGAAAATGCTCTGCCTCTTCCGGCGTCGAAAAATCAAAATCTGTTTTGCCCAACATTTCGTCCGCTTGCCGACCATAGAGTGAGGCAAATGCGGAATTGACCATGGTGAATCGTCCCGCTTCGTCTTTGACGAAGACAGGATTTGGCAAATCATTCAGTACGAGGCGCAAAAACTCCTGCGCTTCGTGCAATTCCTCTTCGACGCGCTTGCGTTCGTTGATTTCCGCTTGTAACGCCTCGTTGGTGCGCAGCAGTTCCGCCGTGCGCGTCTTGACGCGCATCTCTAATTTCGCGTGCGCTTCGGCCAAGGCATCATCCAGCCGTTGGCGTTCCAGGCGTTGGGCGATCAATTCAGCAACGGTCGCCAGCGATTCAAAAATCGCGGTTGATAACGGATGACGACTAAATAGTGCCAGCGCCCCGACCAGCCGTCCTTCGACCAGCAAGGGGTAGCCCGCAAAGGCCGTCACGTTTTCGCCATGTGCCCATTCTCGTTTATTAACTACATCATTGGCGACGTCATTGGTCAGAAACGGGCAACGGGTTTGGGCGATTTGTCCAATGCGATGCGCGCCCAGCGGAATCTGCTGATAATCGGCCATCGGCGCTTGCGGGATGCCGATGTTGGCCTGTAATTCCAGCATTTCGATTTCTGGGTTGAACGTCCAGATACGTACCAGCGCGAGGTCGAGTAAGCCCTTCAGCACGAGCGCTGTGTTTTCCAGCGTTGCCGCCAAACAGCCTTGCGGCGCAGCCAGCGTGGCGCTGATTTCTGCCTTCAGCCCGGCCTGCTGTTCGCGTTGTTTGAGCAGTTCCATCACATGCCTGCGTTCTGTGATATCGCGCAAGACACCGGAAAAATACGTTTCGCCGCGCAATTGGAACGCGCTACAGGAAAGCTCCATCGGCAGGGTTTGTCCATCGGCGCGCCGCACTGCAAACTCGGTCGCCTCCCCGCGCAAATCTACTTCCTTGGCCGCCAGCGCGCGTAACAGGGCGGGTAGGTAAGCATTACCCGGTTCCTCCGAAATCAGGAAGGACAGCGGTTGCCCCATCAACTCCACGGGCGCATAGCCGAGCAAGCGCTGCGCTGCCGCATTGATAAAAAGGATTTCGTGATTGGGACTGATCGTGAGGATGATGTCCGGCGCAGTTTCGGTCAGTGCACGGTAATGTTCGCGGCTTTGTTGCAGCGAGGCCAGCAATTCCTTCTGCTCTGTTACATCAGAGCCAATCGCGATAAAGCCCTGATGCGCGCCGTTTTCATCGTAAATGGGCGTGACGGAGATGAACACCCAAAAGCCCTGTCCATTTTTGTGGTAGTTATAAATTTCGCCTTCGATGGGCTGACAATTTTCCAACGCTTGCCGAATTACGAGAGACGCTACAGGATCAGTTTTCTCCCCGTGTAAAAACTCATTCGTCCGGCGTCCCCGCACTTCTTCAAGTTCATAACCGGTGAGCGTCGTAAAACCCGGATTCACCCATTCGATGTATCCGGCGGAATCAAAAATTACAATTGCATTAGCGGCCTTCTGCGCCACCAGTGCCAGCCGATCCAGCGTGGCCTGTGCTTTTGCCGGAAGTTGCTCTAAGCGCGGCTCGATAAGGCCGACAGTGCCAGCTTTCCCGCCGGATTGTAAGTTGGTTTTACCTTGAAAAGACTTTTCGTTCATTGCTATCAGCAGCTTTCGCTAAAAAATGGCTTAGTATCGGCTGTGGGGCTGGGTTTTCATCTAAACGCTAATAGCTTGACTGCATGGGAAAACAGGCAAAGCCAACTGTTGTGAACGCGCAACAGCTTGTTATGGTCTCTTCTCGGCAGAGCAGAGAATTTACTTTAGGGAATTTTGCAGAGAAGCTGTGCGACGAGTGGTAATACAATGTGGTACGGGGCTTCGGCAAGCGTCCCAATTTTCATCAGAATTTTTTTTCTGGCGTGAGAGTAGAAACGGAATGCTTTCGTCTTAATCCCTGTTCGCTCACGCGGCGGGCGCGATAACAGGGAGGACGCATGAAGTTACCAACACAACCCGTGCAATTCGTGATCTTAATTGTTTTATTGCTCAGCCTCGGCCTGAACCGGCAAACATTCAGCCAGCGCTCATTGACCACTCCGACACAGATTCTGCTTGCCCGCCCGCTGGAGAAAATGCCACTTTGTTTTATTGCCAACGAAGGTCAGTTCGATCCGCAGGTGGTTTATTATGTGCAAGGGCGCGACCGAATGCTGTATTTCACCTCGCAGGGCGTTACCTTCGCGCTGCTGAATGCCACGCTCGGCAAAAGCGAGCTGCCGAGCCGTTGGATTGTCAAACTCGATTGGCTGGACGCCAACCCCAAGCCCAATGTCATCGGCAAAGACCAGACGGAAGCGGCCTTCGGTTATTTCGCCGATGCGTCGGGGCAAGGACGGCGGGCGCGGACTTATCAAACCCTCGTGTATGAAAACCTGTGGCCGGGCATTGATCTGATTTACCGTGGCACAGGGGAGCAGATGCGCTATGAATTGCTCGTTAAGCCCGGTGCGAATCCGGCCCAAATTAAACTCGCCTATCGTGGCGCGTCGGCGGTGAAGTTGACGCCGACGGGGCAGGTCGAAGTTCGCACACCGCTCGCCAGCTGGCTGGAAGCGAAGCCCATCGCGTATCAGGAACAAAACGGACAGCGCAGCGAAGTGGCGACAGGCTATACGCTCGACAAAAAATCCGGCGCGCTAGGATTTCTCTTTGGCACCTACGACACGCACCAACCGCTTGTGATCGCGCCTGAACAGCCCTGAATTTTTCTCACTCTCCCCCATTCCCCGGCGCTTTTTTTTCCGTGGCCTGAAGGAAATATCGAGAAATTTTCGCGTGTACCAGATGGGCGACGCTTGCCCGCAACGGAAAGTATGTACAGCAAACATCTTGTTTGCTGTGCCTTCTTCACCATTACCTGAGCCGCGAGATTGGCCCCGATTCTCACAGCTTGCCCATAAACAAAGAAAGGAAGTTTTTGACGACGGCAAAGCGTTCAGCACCGCCTGACAAACTTCAGCTTTCGTAAATTTATCCACAGAGGGATCGTTATGCAGAGATTGCGTTCTGGCACGAGCCTGCTGCTCGTGCTGCTTAGCTGGGGCTGTGCGCACAGCCTCTTTTCCGCAAATGTCACCGCTGCACCGAATGCGGTGTGGCAGGCAACGCCCACGATTCAATGGTGGTCGCCGAGCAAAGTGCCGCTCGGTCAGTCTACCTTTACACTTTACGGCACCAATTTTGTGAATGGCTCCGTCGCGCGGCTGGAGGGCGTTGCATTGCCGACAACGTTTGTTTCTGCGACGGAATTAAAAGTCACGAGCAATGTGATGCAATCCAGCAGCGGCAATGTAACGGTGTTGAATCCGAATGGTGCCGTGTCGTCGCCGCGTCTGGTTGAGTTCGGACAAGGCATTGTCATCACGATTTCGCCGAGTTCCACGAGCGTCGGCACAAACGGTACGCAGCAATTCACCGCGACGGTGACGGGCACCACCAACACTAAAGTCTATTGGGGCGTGGTTGGTGGCAGCAGCAACGGCACAATCACATCGAATGGCTTATACAAAGCGCCTGCCGTCGCGCCTGCTTCGCCAGTGACGATTCGTGCGAGTTCTGATGCCAACAGCGAGCGTTCCGGCACGGCAACTGTCACAGTGACAGGCGCGGCGCAAACCGTTGCCATCAGCCTTTCGCCCGCTTCTGCGAGCGTACAGACGAGTGTGACGCAGCAATTCACTGCGACTGTTACGGGCACGGCGAATACCGCAGTGACGTGGCAAGTCAACAATGTTACGGGTGGCAATGCGACGGTCGGCACCATCACGAGCAGCGGTTTGTATACGGCTCCGGCGGCTGTGCCTGCGGGCGCGGTGACGGTCAAGGCGATCAGTCAGGCGGACACGACCAAATCCGCGAGCGCCAACGTAACCGTTACGGCACCGGCAGTTCCGATTGTGGTCAGCCTTACACCCGCGTCGGCTTCGTTGGCCGTGAATGCGACGCAGCAGTTCACTGCAAGCGTCACCGGCACGGCGAACACGGCTGTGACGTGGCAGGTCAATAGCGTCACGGGCGGCAATACGACCGTCGGCACTATCACAAGCAGCGGTCTGTACGCGGCTCCAGCGGCGATTCCTTCCGGTGTTGTGACCGTGACGGCCATCAGTCAGGCTGACACGACGAAGAAGGCGAATGCGAACGTCACCATCATTGACCCTTCCGCCATTGCCGTCGGCAGATTTTTGGAACAAGCGACGTTTGGCCCGACGCCTGCGTTGACGGCCTCTGTCAAACAGGTTGGCATGCAGGCATATCTGGATAGTCAATTCAACGCGGCGGAATCGGTCTATCCGAACGGCAACGCACTCTCGACGACGGAGCTGCGAGATCGGATGTTCTATAACTTTGCGACGGGGCAGGATCAGTTGCGGCAGCGGATGGTACACGCGCTCAGCGAGATCATCGTGATTTCGAGCAACAAAAACTACTACTCGAACATGCTGCATCCGTGGTTGCAGATTCTCAGCAAAAACGCTTTTGGCAATTACAAAACGCTGCTGAAAGAAATCACGCTGGACGCTTCGATGGGCAACTTCCTCGATATGGTCAACAGCACAAAGCCCGGCACCAACGGCGGCGCGAATGAGAATTACGCGCGCGAATTGATGCAGTTGTTTTCGATTGGTTTGTACAAACTGAATCCGACGGTTCGCAACAACTGGATGCGAATGGCAAACCGATTCCGACCTACACGCAAACCGATGTGCGGCAGTTGTCGTTGGCTTTGACGGGCTGGACGTTCAATACGGCAAACGGCGCGCCGACCTATCCGAATCCGAATTACTATCCGGGGCCGATGGTGCCGCTCGCGAACTATCACGATACTTCTGCGAAGACGTTTTTAGGGCAAACGCTCGCGGCGAATCAGACGATGCAAAAGGACATTGATGACGTGATTGATGTCGTCTTCAATCATCCGAACGTCGCGCCGTTTCTTTCACTGCGTCTGATTCGCGCATTTGTGACGAGCAATCCGACGCCTGCTTACGTTGCGCGCGTCAGCGCCGTGTTCGAGAACAATGGACAAGGCGTGCGCGGCGATTTAAAAGCGGTGCTGCGCGCGATTTTGCTCGATCCCGAAGCGCGTAACGATGCGCCGGGCAACGATTTCGGCAAACTGCGTTCGCCGCTGCTGCACACTGTCGCGCTGTTCCGCTTGCTGGGGGCAACGATTGCGCAGCCGACGCAGTACGTTTACGTCTTCGACAATATGGGCGAAGGCGTGCTGAATGCGCCTTCGGTGTTTGGGCATTACTCGCCGCTCTATCGCATTCCAAAACAGTCGCCGCCGCTATTCGGGCCGGAGTTTCAAATTCATGGCCCTGGCGAATTGGTCAATCGTGGGAATTTTCTCTACGACTTTATGAACTATTACCAGACAGGCATCTGGGATTTGCAGTGGCTTTTCAGCCTCGGCAACGATCACGTCGCGTGCATCAATGCCGTAGACAATCTGTTGCTGTATGGCCGCATGTCGTCAGGCTTGCGCCAAAGCCTGATGACCGCGCTGCAAACGTCCGCCAACGCGGGCGCAGATGCCAAGATGCGGGCGTTGACGGTGCTGTATCTGACGGCGATGTCCAGTGAATATCTGGTGATGCATTGATCGTGTGGTCTCTGGTCTTTGCCGAAGCCCAAAGATCAAGCTTTTATCTGAGGTGAATTCATGACGAATCATTTTTCTCGACGCAAATTTCTTACCCTTTCAGCCAGTGCCGGAATGTTGGCGGCGCTGGGACAATTAAATCAGGCGGGCGCGCAGGCGGTGGATTACAAGGCGCTCGTATGCATTTTTCTGTTCGGTGGCAACGATGGGCATAACACTGTGATTCCACTCGCGCCGAGCGAGTATGCGGCGTATACGACGAAGCGAGGCGGCCTTGCCCTCAGCGGCAATCAGCTATTGCCGATTACAACGGCGACGGGCGGGCAGTATGCGCTGAATTACGGGCTGGCGGAAATGCAGCCATTGTTTCAGCAAGGCAAATTGGCGGTGATTGCCAACACTGGCATTTTGGCCGAGCCTACTTCGTTGCAGCAGTATCAGCAAAACGCTGTGACGTTGCCGACGCAGTTGTTTTCGCATTCGGATCAGATTGTGCAGATGCAGGCTGGTGTACCGAACGCATCAGCCAGCAGTGGTTGGGGCGGACGCATGGCCGATGCGGTGCAGGGGAGCAATGCGGGCACGACATTTCCGGTGTCAGTGTCCTTCAATGGCTCGGCCTTGTTTTGTGCCGGGCAGAGCGTGCCGGGAACGAATCTGCAACCGGGCAATTCGCTGGATCAATATGCGATGACGAGCGGTTGGCCGCAGGCGGCGGTAGACGCACGAGCCACGGCGCAAAAACAAATCGTCGCGCTCAATAACAGCAATCGCTTGATCGCGGCGGCGGACAAGGTGATGAGCGATACGTGGCAGCTTAACGGTCTGCTGAAAAGTGCGGGCAGTGGCAATCTGGCGACGGTATTTCCTAGCACGGAACTCGGCAAGCAACTGAAAGAAGTTGCGCGCTTCATCAACATCCGCGCACAAACGGGCGCGGGCCGACAGGTATTTTTCTGTGGGTTGGGTGGCTTCGATACGCACAGCGGACAGGATTATCAGCAATGGGTGCTGTTGCAACAGGTGTCGCAGGCGCTAAAAGCGTTTTATGACGCGACGGTGGAAATGGGCATTGCGAACAAGGTCACGACGTTTACGCTGTCAGACTTTGGGCGTTCGCTGCAACCGAGCGGCACGGGAACCGATCACGGTTGGGGCAGCCATTATCTTGTGCTCGGCGGTGCAGTGAGCGGGCAGCAGGTTTATGGCTCGTTTCCGGTCTTTGATGCTACGGCAGCAAATTACAATCCAAATGCGTTTGTGGACAATCGAGGCGTGCTGTTGCCAACGACTGCGTTAGCACAATACGGTGCAACGCTGGCGAAATGGTTTGGTGCAACGGATGTGCAATTGGACAGTATGTTTCCCGAACTGACGAAATTCGCCGTGCGTGATTTGGGCTTTCTGCTGTAGTTGACAACGGGAAGTTTGCGCATAAGCTGAGCAGGCTTTTGAGGAGAACGCGAAGCGCCTGGGAGCGCACGCGGCTCGCGTGCTAAGACTTGATTGATCAGCGGTAACTTTTCTCGGAGCGGAATTCCTTTTCACGTCTCAGCGCGCGAGCCGCGTGCGCTCCCAGGCGCTTCGCGTTCATTGGGGAGGCACAACGCTTTTTGGGGAAACGATAGATTATGCTCAAACTTCTTCTTGTCGGACTCGGCGGATTCTGCGGTTCTGTGGCTCGCGCATTGGTCAGCAATTTTGTGCAGCAAACCAGTCATAGCTCCTTTCCGTTCGGCACGCTGGCGGTCAATGTGATTGGCTGTTTGGTGATTGGTGGCTTGTCAGAACTTGGCGAAGCACGCGAGGTTTTTTCGCCAGAAACCCGCGCCTTTATTTTTGTCGGCATTCTCGGTGGTTTTACGACGTACTCTTCCTTGGGTAACGAAACGATCAATTTGTGGCGCGGTGGCGTGCCTGTGGCTGCGTGGCTGAACATTGCAGTGCAATTGCTGCTCGGCTTAAGCGCTGTGTGGCTGGGGCGCGTGCTGGTACGGCAAATCTGGCATTAAATTCATTCAGCCTACTGTTCGCAAATCCACCTCCTCTGCATTTTCTGCGTACAGCCTGTTCTACAGACGACACTGTTTTTACAACCTGCGCTCTACTTTTCGATTGGCATAAAGGTTGCTGATTTCCTAGCGGCAAAGTCATCAAGAAAGGATCGTATGGCAGCGCAAAAAGTCGCAGAACCAGTTGAGCTTCTTTCGATTATGGGATTATTTTCCAGTTACGAGGAGGCTGACGAAGGGTATAAATATCTGACCGACTTGGGCTATGACCAGGACCATATTTTAGTGGTTTTATCAGAGTCTACACAGCAGGGGAACGTAAGCGGAAAAACAGCAAGTCATATTAGCAGGGACGCCCAACACGGGCCGGAGCCGAGTGCTGCTGGCGTGGAAAAAAGCACGAAAGCAGTTGAAGGGTTAGGCTTGGGGTCATCACTCGGCGCGTTGGCGGGGGCTATCGCAATGATTGGAACATCCATTGTCTTACCCGGTCTGGGGTTAGCGTTTTTAGGGCCGATAGCAGCGGGCTTGGTGGGTGCTAGTGGTGGCGCTGCGCTCGGTGGCTTAGGTGGATTGCTGTATGGTTCCGGGGTGCCGGAGGCAGAAATGCCGTATTATCAAAATGGAATTCAAGCGGGCAAGGTACTAATTGGGGTGCGACCACGCACGGTGCAGGATGCAGAGAAAATTAGTGCCAAATGGGAAGAGTTAGGTGCTGAATTGAGACCCGGTTAATTCCTTTTTCTTGATTGATTTTCTCAGGGGGTGGTTTTATAAGCCAAGTGGAGGGAAAAAGCTTTGCGCTTTGGATGAAGACAGAAGTTGGCTTATAAAACCACGTTTCATTTTTTATTGCCTATAATTCCTCACCTGCCATCGTTCGCCCTTCTTGACAGCCTCTGCCCCCCTTCCTAGAATGGCTGCTTATTTTTGTCGAACCTGAAACAGATTGGCGGAAAAGAATTTGCAAAGAGAAAAAGTGATGGCATCTATTCCTGCTTCCTCCCCGGCGCGTACGGCGCTGGCTTGTGTCGCAGCGATGATTTTTCCCGGACTTGGACATCTGGTGCTGGGACGCTGGGGCCGGGGATTATTGCTGGCAGGCAGTTTGACAGCGATGTTTGTGCTGGGACTAGTAATGAAAGGCCATCTCTTCACACCTGTTGGAGATGAGAAACTCACCTATGTATTTACGCTGCTGAATATGGGATTAGGGCTGCCCTACTTTCTTTGCCTGGCCACGAGTTTTGGGGTGGAAATTCACGCTACAGTGCAAACCTTTGAATACGGCAATACTTTTCTCGCCGTCACGGGCGCGCTCAATTTCTTGGCGGCGATGGATGCGTTTGACATCGCCATTGGGAGGAAGCAATGACGCATTTCACCTCGATGGTTGTTTTCAGCGCCCTGGTCGGCATTGCTTTTGCCGCGCTGTCCTCTGAACATTTTGACACACGCGAACGGTTCATTTACGGCCTGAAAGTGTTCGGCTCTTTCGTCGGAATCGGGTACGGTATCGCCTGGGTGCTGTACTTTTTGCCAAGATAAGTTCTCGCTGTAATTCGGTAAAAGACGCCTAAGGACGAAAGAAACCGGATCATTCTTTCGTCCTTTTTTGTTGCCCTCTGATGCAGTCGCAAAAAGTCATCCTGATGCTGGATTCTGTCCGCCGCCTGATTCGGCGCGGCGCGACGACGCGCGCGATGAACGTGCTGCATAAGGGCCGTCCGGCAGACGTGGCGCAGGTGCTGCACGGTCTGAACGAACTGGATCGGCACGCCGTTTTTGCCGCGCTGTCGCAGCAGGACAGGGAACTCGCTGCGGCCAGCTTAAGCGAACTCGGTGTGGAAGAAGGCATTGAGTTGTTGCACGCGCTTTCACCCGAAGACATCGCGCAGGTCTTGCAGGAGTTGCCGTCGGACGACGCCGCGCTTTTCCTCGAACAATTCCCCGAAGAGTTGCGCGAACGCCTGCTCGATTTGATGAAAATCGAAGCGTCCACCGATGTGCAGGAATTGCTGAGCTTCGCTGAATACACCGCCGGACGCATAATGACGCCCGATGTCTTTGCCCTGACCGAAGACCTGACGGTGGGCGAGGCCGTTTCCGCAATTCAAAAAGCAAGCAGCGATATTGAACTGGTGTTTTATCTCTACATCGTAGACGACCGCAGCCATCTGGTCGGCGTCGTCAGCCTGCGCCAGTTGTTGCTCGTGCCGCCCACCACACCGCTCAAGAAAATCATGAGCACCGATGTCATCAGCGTGCGCACGGAAACCGATCAGGAAGAAGTCGCGCGCATCGTTGCCCGCTACAATCTGCTCGGCGTGCCGGTCGTGGACGAAGAAAACAAACTCGTCGGCGTCGTTACGGTAGACGACGTGCTGGACGTGATTCGAGAAGAAGCCACCGAAGACATTTACGCGCTAGCTGGTGTCAGTTCCGATGACAACGCGCTCAGCACGCCGATTCGTTCGGTGAAGTTGCGCTTGCCCTGGCTGCTCGTCAATTTGGCAACGGCAATTTTGGCCTCAACGGTTGTGCATTTGTTTGAAGGCACGATTGCGCGCGTGACGGTGTTAGCTGCGCTGATGCCGATTGTCGCCGGGATGGGCGGCAACGCAGCTACACAAACGCTGGCCGTCATCGTGCGCGGTCTGGCGCTCGGCGAAGTGACGTGGGACAACAGCCGTCGTGTGATTTTCAAGGAAGCGTTAGCCGCGCTGGCGAATGGTTTGGCGACCGGCATCGTCGCCGCGATTGTTGTCTGGCTGTGGTACGGCGCGAACACGAAAATGGCGATTATCGGCGGCATTATCGCGCTGGCAATGATTAATAACATGCTCATCGCAGGTATTGCCGGCACGGCCATTCCGCTCATTCTCAAACGCCTGAAAGCCGATCCCGCCTTAGCCTCGACCGTGTTTGTAACGACCTGTACAGACGTCGGTGGGTTTATGTCATTCCTGGGATTAGCGACGTTGCTAATTCGCTTTTTGTCTTAGCTATTGCTTATGGAATCCCCTCTTCTGCTCGCAGGCGCAGCCGTCGCCGTATTAGTCGTTGGCGGCCTCCTCTTCAAATTCTTCTTCAAACTGCTGAAGCATTTTATCCTCGCCGTGATCTTAGCCGTAATTGTTGCTGCGCTGTGGTACCAGCCCTTCTCCACGCCAAAAGACCCGAACCTCGGCAAATTCGCGTATGGCACCGTTTCCAACAGCTTTCTCGGCGTCGTCGTGGCGGATGACAAAGCGAATGGCAGTTGGGTGGTCGAGAAAAGCGGGATGCGGATGAAATATCCGAAAAGCAAAGTGCTCTTGAAAGACAAGTGAAGCGTAAGAGCGGTTTGTACGGGCGTATTTACAGAAACACCTCTGACTCCTGATTCCCGCTTCCTGCTGGCCAACCACTTGCTGTCGGCCAGCAGGAAGCGGGAATCAGGAGTCAGAAAATCGGGAGTTTTGCCAGCCTATGGTGACCGCGCAGCAGCACAACGTTACTCATCTGTCCTGCCACTTTAATCACCATGAATAACTGCCCGGCGGCAGCGTGCGCGGCAATTTGAAGTTGATTTGATCCAAGCCCAAATACTCCGATTGCGCACCGGCAAAGGTGACTTCGACGGGTTGGTTATTCACTTCGACGACGACGGGATTATTGATCGCAGCCAGTTCGTTGATCACGGCTCCGGCGGGTTGATTGGCAAAGCGCCAGCCAGTGCCGAAGAGCGAAACGAACACGTCGCGCGTCGCGTCCTGTTTGGCAAAGCCGTAGTTGTATTTGCTGCCGTCGCTGGTCGAAACCACCGCCGCTTCGCCTTTGCCGCTTTGGTTGGTCGTGAAAATCGCGGGCGCGAGTTGCTGAATGCTAATCGTGCTTTGCGAAACTTCGCCACTGGCAGCGGTGATCGTGACGACGGCATCACCGAGCGCGATTTCTTCAGGCAAGTAGAAATTCACCTGATCGTAGCTGCCATCGGAAACGCTCGCCGCGAAAAACAGCGGGATGCGATGCGTGATGCCTGCGCTGTCCTGCACATCAATCGTAGTGCCGTTGTTTTGGAACAATGACGATGAGACGGGCGCTGTCGCCGTTGCCAGCTTTGTGCCAAATGCGCTACAGAGCGAACCAGGCGCGAAGGTCGGCAAATAATTCGCGGCAGAAACAACCGCCAATTGTCCGGCGAACTGCAAATCCTGTTCAGTGAAATCAAGGCTCACGCGATTTTGGGTGTCTACCGCGACGACCATCAAACGCACTGCTGCGCGCCGATACGTGGCCAGTGAGTCCGGCACGTTCCAATCGTAGGCTTGCACGTTGCTGGGCAATTGCGCGACGACCATCGGGTAAGTCACGCCGCCGTCCGTAGACAGGCGCAGTTCGTAGCGCGTAACCGCACCCGGCGCATCGCTTTCCCACGTGACTTTCGTAGATTTGCCAATCGTCAGCCGTTGCTGATTCGTGGGCGTCAGCAGTCGCACCTGCGGCGCTTGCGTGTCGGCCAACACGATAAGATCGAGTTTGGAAGTCAGCAGGGAACTCGCACTGCCGCTCGTGAACAACGTCTGAAACACTTGCCCCGCCTGCGCAGCAACGGGCGTGAACGTAAACTCTCCCGTCGTCGCATCAAAGCGTGCATTGGCAGGCAGATTCGCGGCAGAGAGCGGTAGCGGATAGCCGTTTTCGTACTGCCGATTCAGCGTCAGCCGCAGCGTTTGCCCGACCTGCACGGTTTGCGTCGCGGCCTCGGTGAGCAGCGCGTTCGAGATGTTTTTGCTGTTGCGCGGCAGGACGAGCGAGCCGACCAAATCCGGCAAATATTCTGAAAGCGTCAGCCCCGTATGCCCGTAGGCTTTGGGCGAACTCCCGCCGAATTGAAAGGCGCGGAAATTGATCAGCGCGCGAAACGTCGGATCAACCGCTTGCCCATCACTGATGTCCCGATAAAACGCCACATCGCGGAAAAGCTGACGCGCGACATTGCGCAAATCCGCGCGATGCGTGATGCGCGCCGCCGTCGCCAGCACGGGGATATGCAGCATCGAAAGTTCATCGTTCGTGGCGGCCAGTTCGCGCGTCGGCGACCATTCCAACTCTTCGCCGAGCGGTTGATACAAGCCACCTGCGACTTTCACGCCGCCGCGAATGACGGGTTGTGAGCCGGTGTTGCCGAGCAGCCAATCAGCTACGCGGACGATGAATTCGGCGACGCGGTGTCATTGGTTTCGCGCCAGTATTCGATGATGCCAAGCTGGCAATAACCCGCCCACATAAACGGTTGCGTGATGGGGCCGATGCCAGAGGTTTCGGGGATGAACCAGCCTTTCTTGCCCGCGTCCTCTTCGGCCTGCACCAGCAAATACACCGCCTTGCGCGAGGCGTTGAGGTAGCGCGCATCGCCCGCGTAGCGCCAGCCTGCCATCAGGCCAAGCGCAGGCCAGCCGAGCCAGCGCGATTCGTTCCATTTCAGCGCGTTGTTGGCGGTGAAGTCATAGCTCAGGAAACGGGCGAGCGCATCGCTGCCTTCCTGTGCTGCTTCGTGGACGGCTTCGTCGCCAGTCAACGCCCAGTGCAGCCACATTCCCTCAATCCAGTTGTGCGTCAGCAGCGGCAGGATGTCAGAACCGTGATCGCCTTTCTCGTAAAAAGCCACGCCGCGCATGTTGTAGGCTTTGTCGTAGTCCCAATAATCATTCGCGTGATACTGTCCCCAATCGGCGCGGTAGCGTGCCATTTCGCTGCCAGCTTGAAAGGCGCGTGCATCGCCCGTGCGCAGGTATTCGCGTAGCAAAATGAACGGCAAATCGTAATGCACATTGGCATACCCATCGCCCCACGCCAGGTCGCCGAAATTGCGCCAGCCCAACTGCGCGCCCCATTCGTTGCGCAGCCGATATTCAAAAATGGATTGCGCCGGATTATGCGAATTGCCGTCGCTGTTTTCGACGCCGTAGCCGACGCCAAAATGCCGTTCCGCACGCGCGGCAGCTTCGGCCAATTCGGGATCAGTGGAAAATTGCTTGTTCCAGTTGCGCTTCTCGACAAACAGCGGACGAATCGCGCCAGTGCGAGCCAGGTATGCCGGATCAAGGCTCGCACCGAGCGCGTTCGTGAGCGCCGTCGCGTTGCCGGTATTGCGCCCCAGATAAAAGTCAGTCGTTTTCGCGCGTGCGCCGTCGAATTGGTAATCCGTGCCGAGATCGGGCAGCACGTCGAAGCGCAGGCCTTTCGCGTCGGCCTGCAAACCTTTCGGATAGTTCTCGGCAAATTCCGGCACGGCGATTTCAAATGTTCCCGCGCTTACTTTCGCTGTGCTTTGACGCGCGGCGACTTTGGCGTAGGCATCGGTGTCTTCGATCACGCGCACGCTGCTGTTGCCTGCGGCGAGGGTTGGCACAACGGCGGACAGGCTCCGCAGCAGGACGTGTTGCGTGTACGGCGCTTGTTGCAGGCGCACGGCACCAAAGCCGTAGGTGCCTTCGTTCATCAGCCGCAGTCGCACGCGCACGAACGGCTGATCGGCGTAAAGGTAGTACCGCAACGTAAAGCCGAGCGTCGGCGCGGCGGCAGCATTGGCAGCGGTGGGAATCGTGAAATGTCCGGTTTGCTTGATGACGACGCGCAAGGTGTTGGCTTCCTCGACAACGGCGCTCTCAACAGTTGCGAAGGCGTTGGCGGGCAGTGCGGTGGTCGCACGCAAACAATCATTCGCAACGTGCGCCTGCGCAAGCGGCGCGGTGAAAGTCAGGTTTTGGCCGTTTACGGATTTGATCGTGACGACTTCCTGCTCAACGGTCAGGTCCCGCAGCTTTGTGCCTGCGGGATGATTGAATTTGAGCGGCGCAGTCAGTTTGAGCGTGCCGTAATCAGCTTCGGAAACCAGCAACTCCTCCTGCTGCGGCGTGCCTTCATCCAGCAGGTAACGATGGTTGCCGCGCAATTGCTGATCGCCGCTCCAAACCGAAGTCCAACCTGCTTCCACCGCCCAGCGCAGCGTGGCGGAATGCTCAAAGTGCATCTGTAAACCGGGCGTCAGCAGGCTGGTTTCGTTGACGGTCAACGTGTCGGAGGAAGTCGGTGGAATGACGACAATGGCCGAGCGCGGAAACAAACCCTGCACTGAGAGCGGCGCGGCCAATTGCTCGGCGTTGTCAATTTTGAAACTGGAAACGAGGGATGTTCCTGCGCGGGCGACATCTAGTTTGATGCGCGCAGCGGTCAGGCTGATTTTGTCTGTCGCCTGCAAAACATTAATTGGTGTAGTGGCGGGCGCGGCAGCTCCCTTGTCGGTGAGTGCGTAGGTGCCTGCGACTTTCGGCGTGAAATCGAGCAGCAGCCATTTGATGGCTTTCGTATCGTCTTTGGCTAAACCTTGCCAGCGTGCCAGCACGCGCGTTTGCAGCGCGACGGCATTGCCGCTCGGATCAAGCAGGGAAAGTTTTGCTGTTGTGCGTAGCGCCGCCGCTTCGCTGAGTGGCACGCCTACGGTCACGGGCAAGCCCGCTTGCGCGACTTGCAGCGGCACGCGCAGGTTTTGCGCTTGCGCGAGGACGGTAGAAAGAAAACAGCAGACAAAGAACGTGATAAGTCTCAACGAGACTTTGGGGGAGAACGTTTTTCGGTAGTTCATAGCTGGTTCGGCTATGTCCCACTACCAAAGGCAATTGGTATCAAGGGGTCGTACCAAGCAGGAACAGGGGGTGGCGTTAAGAAAAGCGTCCGAGCAAGAAAAGCGGGAAGAAACACAGGCGATGACCTGCGCGGAAGGAAACGGGAATGGCTTTGCTTTTTCGGTACGGCTGCTCTTAACCGGCAGCACTGCGGCAACGCGATCTAATGCCGGTTATCTCGCAGTTTTCTCCACTTCGGTAGTCCAACCATCTCGCTTTCGAGACGTTGAATTTTGCGTCTGTGACCTCGCGGTTACAGTAGCCTTTGTCGGTGGAACAAGAGGGCAATTCGTAGTTATTGTAGTAGTTGGTAGGTGACAGCGCGCCGCTTTTGCACTAACATTGCGCGTCCGCCCCGTGTATTTTGACCAGAAATTAAGACGGCGTCATTGCTGCCCCGTTGCAATGACGCCGTAACAGACGAGGGAAAACTGGCGCGGCGCGAAAAGCGCAGTGCTGTTCGGTCACGCAGTTTGATCGTCCGAAAAACAAAATTCTGGTACTCCGAAAGAGCTCAAGTTTGAAAGTGTCGGTGCCCAGAAATCAGGCACCGACAGGGGAATATTTATTCAAACTCACACACACCCGGAAGTAAGACAATCCGTGTGCCAACAAAGATCAAATGTAAACAACATCGCTTCGTGACAGTCACTCCGGCATGTTGTAACTGCTGGCAAATAACCGGGATTCGCTGGCAAAAAGAATTTCAGGCCGAATCAAGCAGCAGCTTTGTCCCTTGCCCCGTACCCTAATCAGAACGGCAAAG
>JAXLQQ010000002.1:0-166448 GCA_046331525.1 Blastocatellia bacterium | reverse complement strand
CCGATTGCCGTCGGCGAACAGCACAGTACGCGCTGGGACATCAACGAACTGATCGAACAACACCTGATTGATTACAACCGCATCACGATTCCGAACTGCGGCGGCATCACCGAATACGCGAAGCTCGCCGCAATGAGCGAAGCCCACTACGTCGGCCTCACCCCGCACTTCACCGGCCCCGTCAGCGAAGCCGCCGTCTCGCACGTTTGTACGGCGTTTTCCGGCCCGGTGATGATGGAAATGGCGGGTTTATACAAACCCGACGCGATTGATTATTTGCCGAAGGTCTTTGACTTTCGGCAGGGCAAAATCTGGCCGAACGAACGCCCCGGCTTGGGCGTCGAATTCGATGCGTCGAAGCTGAAGCTGACCGCCGAATTCACGAAGCGCAATCAACCGATTACGACCTTTCGCCGCCCTGATGGCTCCATCACAAATTGGTGAGCGTTGTCTGTGTGAAAGCCATTTGCTACACTCGCGGCGCATTTCACGAGAAGCCAGAGGACAGCAATGACGATCACGACCGGAACGCGCTTCGGGCCTTACGAAGTCACCGCGCTGCTCGGCAAAGGCGGGATGGGCGAAGTTTGCTTGGCCGAAGACACACGCCTGCAACGCAAAGTCGCGCTGAAGCTGTTGCCCGCCGAATTCACCTTCAACGCCGAACGACTGCGCCGGTTTGCGCTCGAAGCGAAAACCGCATCGGGGCTGAACCATCCGAACATCCTGACGATCTACGACATCGGCGAAGCACGAGGAACGCATTACATCGCTACCGAATACATCGCAGGCGAAACGTTGCGCGACCGCTTGCGCGCGAAAAAACTCTCGCTCAACGAAACGCTCGACATCGCATTGCAAATCGCTGATGCCCTCGCCGCCGCGCATCAAGCGAACATCGTCCACCGCGACATCAAGCCGGAAAACATCATGATCCGCAACGACGGTATCATGAAGGTGTTGGATTTCGGCCTGGCGAAGTTGACAGAGGGAAAGAGCGAGGGAGAGAAGGAGCGAAAGAGAGAAGGAGCGAAAGAGAGACTGGGTCAAGACGATCCTACGCTCCCTCTTTCTCTTCGTCCCTCCGTCGCTCCTTCTCATTCCACCGAAGCGGGAACCGTGCTGGGTACGGCAAGTTATATGTCGCCCGAACAGGCGCGCGGCGAAAAAGTAGATGCGCGCACCGACATCTTTTCGCTCGGCATCGTGCTGTACGAAATGCTCGCAGGTCGGCGTCCGTTCGAGGGCGTAAATATGCTGGACGTCATCGGCGCGGTCTTGCATCAAGAACCTGCGCCGTTAGTGGAAGCCCCTGCGGAAGTGCAACGCATCGTCACCCAAGCCTTGCAGAAAGATCGCGCCGCCCGCTATCAAAGCACCCGCGAACTCGCGCGCGACTTGCAGGAAGTAAAAGAAGAGTTAGCCTATCAAGCCCGCGCCGCTCGCACGTCGAGCGAAACGGAACGCCTGGGAGCGCACGCGGCTCGCGTGCTTGACTCGGCAGCAAACCCCTTAACCGAAGCGCCAACCTTGCTGACCAAGGCGTCTGACCTTCACGCCTCAGCACGCGAGCCGCGTGCGCTCCCAGGCGCTTCGCGTGTCCGCAACCATAAACTTCTCATTGCTGTCGCCGCCCTCGCCCTCCTTGCCCTCGCGGCATTCTTTTACTTCAAACGCCAGCCTGTGTTGACAGATAAAGACACGATTCTGCTCGCGGATTTTGAGAACAAGACAGGTGATGCGGTGTTTGATGGCACGCTCAAACAGGCGTTGGCCGTACACTTGGGTCAATCGCCATTTCTGAATCTTTTCGCCGATGAACGTGTACGCGAGACGTTGCGGCTAATGAACCGCTCGCCCGATGAACGCGTGACGCGCGACGTAGGCCGCGAAATCTGTCAGCGGCAAGGCTTGAAAGCAATGTTGACAGGCACGATAGCGAGTTTGGGGCGCAACTACGTTCTCAACCTCGAAGCCATCAACGGGCAAACCGGCGATGTGTTGGCGCGCGAACAAGCCGAAGCCGAGGGCAAGGAACAGGTGCTGCGGAAGTTGGAAGAAGTCGCGAACAAGATGCGCGAGAAACTAGGTGAATCGCTCAGTTCGATGAAGCGATTCAATGCGCGACTTCAGCAGGTTACGACCTCATCTTTGGAAGCATTCAAAGCCTTCTCTTTGGGAATGATCTGAATTTAAAGGGCAGGTATCTCGAAGCTATTCCTTTTTTCACGCGTGCTATTACGCTTGATCCTAATTTTGCCTATGCTTACAACCGATTTTCAGCGGCCTACGCCAGCAGCGGGCAATCAGAGCTTGCGGCTGAGACAATGCAAAAAGCTTTTGCATTGCGAGAGCGGGTTAGTGAACGCGAAAGGCTTCGTATTGATTCCGGCTACTACCTTGTCGTAGCTGGCGATATAGAAAAGTATTTTGAATCAACAGAGCTTTATAATCTGACCTATCCGCGTGATTTTCTAACGCATAGCAATCTAGCGCGTTTTTACACGGTACTTGGGCAGGACGAGAAGGGCATTAAAGAAGCACAGGAAACCATTCGCCTGAATCCAGATTTTGGCACTCCGCATAATATTCTTGCTTCCGCCTTCAGACATCTCGGTCGTTTTGAGGAAGCCAAGGCAGAGGCGGAACAAGCGGTCGCGCTAACTCCTGATCGTATTCTTTTTCATGAAACCATTTACTTCCTCGCTCTTATGCGTAGGGACACGGCTGTAATGCAGCAACAAGTTGACTGGGCGAGCTTAAGGCCGGGGGAATATGCTCACCTGACCTGGCAAGCCGACACCGCAGCGTTTGCAGGCCAGTGGCAGAAGGCGCGAGAGCTTTCAAACCGCGTGGTGGAAGTAGCTGCACAGCGCAAATTGCAGGAAGTGACCGGGGACACTGTGGCATCGAATACTGAGATTGCTGCCATCCTGGGGCATTGCCAGCAGAGCCACGCCGAACTCGCTCGTGCTGCATCTGCACTCGTACTCCCACGCTCGTATTTCCGCGCGGGCATCGCCCTGGCGTTATGTGGCGCAGCGACACAAGCACAAACGCTCACTGACGAAGCTATCAAGCGCTATCCAAAACACACGCTGCTTAACGAAATCTACCTGCCGCTGATTCGCGCTGCGCTCGAACTGCAACGCGGCAATCGCACGCAGGCGATTCAATTGCTGGAACCCGCGCGTCGCTATGAAAGCGTGAGCTTCTTCTATCAAAACTATCTGCGTGGCCAAGCCTATCTGGGCGAACGCAACGGCACAGCGGCGGCAGCAGAATTCCAAACGATTCTCGATCATCGCGGCTGGTCGCCCGCTTCGCCGCTCTATCCGCTCGCGCATCTCGGCTTGGCGCGAGCGGCAATGTTGCAAGGCGATACGGCGAAAGCGCGCAAGTCGTATCAGGATTTCTTTACGTTGTGGAAAGACGCCGATGCGGATTTGCCTTTGCTGATTGAGGCGAAGAAGGAATACGAGAAGCTAAAATGACAACCCAGTTCGCAAGTTATACGCCGTAATTCCTGCCTGACACCTGCCCGCGCCTCGTGGTACGATGACTCGCCCGGAGTTTTTTGTAGCGAGCAATTATCACTGAATGAAAACAGATTCCCAGATTCGCAAAACACAACTTGAAAACGGCCTCGTCGTCCTTTCCGAACCGATGCCGCACGTGCGTTCGGTCAGCTTTGGCGTCTTCCTGCGCGAAGGTTCGCGCCACGAAACGCACGACATCAACGGCATCAACCATTTCATCGAACACACGCTTTTCAAAGGCACGCGCCGTCGCACGGCAGCACAGATTGCTGATGAATCGGATGCGCTCGGCGGTTATCTTGACGCCTTTACCGCGCGCGAATCCGTCGGTTTCACGAACAAAGTCTTGGACGAACATTTGCCGCAGGCGTTCGAGTTGATCGCTGATTTAGTCACCGCGCCGACCTTCGAGCCCGCTGAATTGGACAAAGAACGCAACGTCATCCTCGAAGAAATCAAAATGGTCGAGGACACGCCGGATGATTTGGTATTCGAGATTTTTTCGGAAGGCTTTTATCCCAACCACGCGCTCGGACGCCCGATTTTAGGCACGCCGGAAACGCTGGCTACGTTCAAATCCAAACGCGTGCGCAAGCATTACGAAGACGCCTATCGCCCGGAAAATCTTGTCATCGCAGCGGCAGGCAACATCACGCACGATGAATTTCTGGCCTTAGTCAGGCAACATTTTGGTCATCTGCCATCGCGCACCGTTGCCGCCAGCCAGCCCGAACCCGCGCCTACGCCGCACGTCACGCTGCGCCACAAGGCGGAGTTGGAACAAGCGCATTTGGTCTTAGGTGCCGTTTGCCCTTCATTGATGAGCAAAGATCATTACGCCGTGAATGTGCTTTGCACGATTCTCGGCGGCGGGATGAGTTCGCGCCTATTTCAATCCGTGCGCGAAGATCGAGGGCTTGTCTACACAATTCTGTCTTCGCTGACAGAATACGTGGACACGGGCTTTCTGAGCATTTACGCGGGCGCTTCAGCAGAAAACATTGCGCCGACTATCGAAGCTACCGTCACCGAACTGCGCCGCCTGAAAAATGAACCTGTCAGCGACGCCGAATTGCAACGCAACAAAGACCAACTGAAAACCAGCCTGATGCTTGCGCTGGAATCCAGTTCGGCCAGGATGAACGCCCTCGCCTCGCAGGAAATGACCTGGGGCGAATTCGTGACGCCCGATGAAGTGATCGAGAAAATCAACGAGGTCACGGCAGCGGACGTGCAGCGGCTGGCAAGCGACATCTTTCAGCCCACAGCAATGGCGGTGACGGTACTCGGCGATATTGACGGGCTGACAATCGAACGCGAACAATTGGGGTAAGCCACAGATGGATATTCGTCAGGCGCTGCTGGCCGGACATTGCAAACGTCAGGTGGACGCCATTGTCGAATACATCGGCGATGATGCCGCGCGCTTTGCCGAGTTGATGAAGATTTTCTTTGCCGGAGATTATCGCCTGACTCAGCGCGCCGCGTGGCCGATGAATTATTGCGCCGAGTATCATCCCGAACTCATCCGTCCGTACCTGCCAAAGCTGCTTTCTTACCTGACCCGCAAAGACGCGCACGTTGCTGCTCGGCGTAACATCGTTCGCCTCTTGCAATACGTCGAAATCCCACCGCGCCTCGCCGCTCGCATCTATTCGTGTTGTGTGGATTTGGTAAACGATCCGAACGAGCCAGTAGCCGTTCGTGTCTTTGCCGTAACCGTTGCCGCGCGGATTGCGAAAGGCAAGCCAGCACTGCACAACGAACTGCAACTGATCGTCAGCCAGCATTTGCCGCACGCCACAATTGCCTTTCAGAAGCGGGCGCAGGCGGTTTTGTAAGCGTGTAGCCTCTCTACTTTTCTTTTCGTCGCATTCTGCGCTACTGTGTCGCCCGTTCACCCAAACAGAAAGCGACGAACTATGCCACTCTGGAAGTCAGACGAAGAACTTTTTACCGTAGCCAAACGCGAACTTTTTACCGCCGTCGTGGGCGATGTGCTGGACAAGATGGGCTTGCTGCATCAATTCCTGCCGCCGCGTTTGCAACCGCTGCGTGATGATATGATCGTCATCGGACGCGCCATGCCCGTGCTGGAAGCGGATGTGTTTGGCGAAAGCGAAGCGAACACGAACAATCCCGCGATGACCAAACCCTTCGGCCTGATGCTCGAAGCATTGGACGATTTGCAAACCAATGAAGTGTACATCTGCACGGGCGGTTCGCCGCGCTATGCGCTCTGGGGCGAATTGATGAGCACGCGCGCCATGAAGCTCGGCGCGGCGGGCGCAGTTGTGGACGGGTATTCGCGCGACACGTTCGGCATTTTGCAACTCAACTTCCCAACCTTTTCCAGCGGTCGCTACGCTCAGGATCAAGGCCCGCGCGGCAAGGTGCTGGACTTCCGCCTGTCTATCGAAATCGAGGGCATTCGCATTCGTCCCGGCGACATCGTGTTCGGCGATGTGGACGGCGTGCTGGTCATTCCGCGTGAGGCGGAAGAAGAAGCATTCATGCGAGCAATTGAAAAGGCGCGCGGCGAAAAACGGGTGCAGCAGGCGATTGCCGATGGAATGAGCGCGTGCGAGGCGTTTGCGACGTTTGGGATTATGTAAGGCAAGGAAATTTCTATGATGAATCGAACCGTACTGATTGTTTTCACTTGTCTTGTCGTGGCTTCTTCTGTGGTTGCACAGACAACAACCCCACCGCTCAAACTCTGGTATCGCCAGCCTGCCGCAAAATGGGAAGAGGCGTTGCCGATTGGCAATGGACGATTGGGCGCGATGGTGTTTGGTGGTGTGCAGGAAGAGCGCTTGCAACTGAACGAAGATACGATTTGGGCGGGCGAGAAGCGTGACCGCAACAATCCGAATGGCGCGCAGGCGGTGATCGAAGTGCGGCGGCTGTTGCAGACAGGCAAGGTCAGAGAAGCAGAAGAACTGGCGGACAAGAACATCATCTCTACGCCGCGCCGATTGCCGATGTATCAGCCGTTTGGCGATTTGAAGCTGCGGTTTTTCGGACAGGAAAACGCGAGCGAGTACCGGCGCGAACTGGATTTGGATGCGGGGTTGGCGCGTGTGACATACAAGATCGGCGCAGCGCAGTTCACACGCGAGGTGTTTGCCTCGACGCCAGATCAGGTAATTGTGGTGCGGTTGACTTGCACGCAGCCGGGGCGCATTTCGTTTGCGGCTTCGCTGTCGCGCGAAGCTGATGTGACGTTGTCGCTCGTCGCGCGCAACCGCGTGGTGATGGGCGGCGAGGCGATTGCACGCGATGATAAGCATCCCGATGAACGCAAAGTCGGCGTGAAGTTTCAGGGGATCGCGGAGATTTTGCCTGAAGGCGGCACGCTGCGAGTCGAAGGGAATGAGTTGATTGTTGAGAAGGCGAATGCAGTAACACTGTTGTTTGCGGCAGCGACGAACTTCAAAGAGAAAGACCCGGCGGCGAAATGCGAACAGTATTTGGCGGCGGCGAAAAAGCCTTACGCGACGTTGCGCGCGGCGCACATTGCCGACCATCAACGCTTGTTGCGACGCGTGGATTTTCGGCTGGCGGCGACTATACCCGACCTGCCGACGGATGAGCGATTGAAGCGGGTGCAGGCGGGCGAAACAGACTTGGCGTTGGAGGCGTTGTACTTTCAATTCGGGCGCTATTTGCTGATGGCTTGTTCGCGTCCGGGGACGATGGCGGCGAATTTGCAGGGCATCTGGAATGACAAGCTCGCGCCGTCGTGGGACAGCAAATACACCATCAACATCAACACCGAAATGAATTACTGGCCGGCGGAGGTGACGAACCTGTCGAAGTTACACGAACCGCTGTTCGATCTGCTCGAAAACGCGCGCGCGGACGGACGTCGCGTGGCCAAAAATCTGTACGGCGCGCGTGGCTTTGTGATGCATCACAACACGGACATTTGGGGCGACGCAGTGCCAATTGATGGTGTCGGGTCGGGCATCTGGCCGATGGGCGCGGCGTGGCTCAGTTTGCATTTGTGGGATCATTACGATTACACGCGCAACAAGGTCTTTCTGGAATTTCGTGCCTATCCGGTGATGAAAGAGGCAGCGGAATTCCTGCTGGATTATTTGCAGGATAACGGCAATGGGAATTTGATTACGGGGCCTTCGATCTCGCCGGAAAATCGCTATCGCACGAAGGAGGGGGCGGTTGGTAGACTGGTGATGGCTCCGATGATGGATACGGAAATCACTTACGCGCTGTTTTCGCGTGTGATCGAGGCGAGCCGGATTTTGAAAGTGGATACGGATTTTCGCAATCGCCTGCTGGCCGCGCGCGACTATTTGCCGCCGCTCGCCATCGGCAAGCACGGGCAATTGCAGGAATGGCTGGAAGATTACGACGAACCTGATCCGGGGCACCGCCATATCTCACAATTGTTCGCGCTGCATCCGGGCAATCAGATTACGCTACGCGGCACGCCAGCTTTTGCAAAAGCGGCGCGTACAACGCTTGAACGGCGCTTGCAGGCGGGCAGCGGGCATACGGGGTGGAGTCGCGCGTGGATTATCAACTTCTGGGCGCGATTGGAGGAAGGCGACAAGGCTCACGAAAACATCGTGGCGTTGCTGGCGAAATCTACGCATCCGAATCTGTTTGATAATCATCCGCCGTTTCAGATTGACGGCAACTTTGGCGGCACTGCCGGGATGGCGGAACTGCTGTTGCAAAGTCACGCGGACGAAATTCATTTGCTGCCAGCGTTGCCGAAGGCGTGGGCGAGCGGTTCTATCAAAGGCTTGCGGGCGCGCGGTGCGTTCGAGGTGAATCTGAAATGGAAGGACGGGCAACTGGAAACGGCGAGCCTGAAATCACTGGCGGGCGGGACTTGCACTTTACGAACGAAAGAACCGGTTGCGGTAACGGCAGGCGGCAGAGCGGTGAAGCTGACGCCGCTGAACGATGGCGCGGTCAGTTTTGCGACTCGGCAAGGAGTGATTTACTCCCTCACTCCTGACAAACGTTGAGCCGTGCCTTACCCGCGCAACGGGATGCCGCGATAAACCACGTCCCATCCGCGTTCGATGCTGGTGCTGATGGCATCTTCATATTTGCTCAGGGCTTCGCGGCCTGTCTCAAACTGCTTGAGCATCGGTTGTCCTTCGCGCGGATCAAGCTTTACGACCGCAATCGTGGGGCGCGGATCGTCGTCGAAGGTTTCATCAAGTTTGAGTTCCTGGGCTTTGATGAGGCCAAGGAAAGAAAAGAGGCCGTTCTTTTGTAAAATCGTCAGTTGCGTTGTTGCCATAAGCGATCCTGGAAAAATTGTTGCGTCCGCATCATAACAGAGGCGCTATGACTTCGCTACCACTGCGGCTGGTTCGCCTTTGCCCGATTTGCATAAGTACGCCGTCAGCACGACGGCGGTGATGAGCGAGACGCCGAATTTGTAATACGGGTGAAGCGGCGTCGGCGAGATAAACGCCTCAATCGTGCCCGCGACAATCAGCATCGGAATCGAACCGGCAAGCAATTTGATGGCCACCGCGCCGCGCTCCACCAATGCCTGCGTGCGCGTCCGTTCGCCGGGCACCAGCACCGCCAGGCCGATCATCAATCCTGCGCCGCCTGCGATGAAAATTGCCGTAAATTCCAGCACGCCGTGTCCTGCCACAAAACCATAAAGTTTCAGCAGCATGTGATACTTCACGAGCAGCGCATTCAAAGACCCGAATTGCAGGGCGGTGGGCGCAAGCGTCAGCACCGTTCCGAGCACGGGCAAAATGCTCAGTGCGAACGTCATAAACCCAACCTTGATGTTGTTGGTCATAATGAAGGCTGCGCCAACGGGAGCTTCGTCATTCAGGCGATCCGTCCACATCCGATTTTCCCTGACGTGCTGCAACATTTCGCGCGGTACATTCGCGTGGTCAATGAAGTCTTCGTCGCGCCGCGTGGCCACAAAGGCAAACACCGCCATCGCCAGAAAGATCAAAAATACCGCAAGCGTGTAGCGATAAGTTTGCCGAAAGATCGCCGGGAAATCGTAGAGATAAAAATCCGCAATGCTGCGCCAGCCCTTTGATTCGGAGCGATAGATTTCGCCGTGCGCGCGAATCACGAGCGAATTCAAATAACTCACCAAACGCGGATCGCGCGATTCGACGCGGGCGACCGCTAAATCCGATGCCGTGCGGCGATAGAGCGTACCGAGTTCGCGCACTTCCTCCCGCGTGAATTTTTGCAGCCCGCGCAGTTGCCGAATGCGCGTGACCAATTCTTCCAGCCGTTGCCAATTGGTTTTGCGTTTCTCAATGAAAGACTGAGCCATAGCGGTTAGGATTGGAGATTAGAAATTTGAGAAGGGCTGCGCGTGGCCGCGCCAGCCTTACTCGCTAAAAGCGCTGGAAAATTAAATGCTTGTACCCAATGCTCATACTTTGCAGAAACCACGCGGGCAGGGAAGACATTGCCAGCGCGCTCATGATGGCATGCGACAGCCCCAGCGCCAACAGGTTTGGAGCGCGTGTGTAAACCCACGTCCAAATCAGGCCGCCGAGTAACGTTAGCAACATCAAGGGGAAATTGGGCGCGTGCACCAACGCAAAGAGCAACGCAGCCAAAGCGATAGCCAGCGTTGTTTTCGTTTCGCCTAATACGAATTGCAATCGCCGGTAAATGAAGCCTTGCAGAATGTATTGCTGCGTCAATCCCCAGAGCGGCAATACCGTCAGCGAAAGCCAAAAGCGTGGGCCGAAATTGAGTGAGCCTGCGACATACCCAATTCCAACAAGCAAGGCGCTGGTGATAAGCATCGGCAAGAGCAGGAGCTTTGCTGCGCGTCCGAAATGCTGCGTGGTGAAACCCAGCATTGACAGCGTTTCGCCGTGCAACCGATGCGAATAGATCATCAACAACAATGCCAGCACGGCAGGAATTATTTCGGGCCAACGCTGCGGCAATTGCAGCGGATTGAAAACCCAGGCGATGAGCAATACCGAACTAATAACGGATGCAATTTCGAGCAGCGTTACGGTGCGGAGAGAAAATTGTGCGGGGCCGAGTGGTGCAGACATAACAATGGGCGAAAAATAAAACAGCTCCAGACCGTCAGCACGATCTGGAACTGTTGTGAAAAAGCTCTGCTTCACGCGGCTTAGTGCCGCGACATGAATTTCGAGTTCCAGCGATTCGCAGGCGCGAATGCAACGCTCGCAAATCTCTGCAGGTAGCGGCTGGCCATTAGGTACTCGCCTTTGATGCGATCCGAGCCGCAGAAACTACAACTAATTGCGTTCGTACATCGCCTTTCAGCCAACGCAGATACCACGGTGTTTTGTGCCAGGGCGGCATCTTAATCACTGTCCCGATAATCCTTCATCAACAGCGAACGGATGAATGCAGTCGTTGCAAATGAAACAACTGCGGCCCTCAAACAGACGCTCGACGCGGCCTTCGCCCAAACCACAAAAGGAACAGCGCGTGCCGTGCAATTCCAGCGCCTGATCGTTCGCGGAATTAAAGGGGCTGGTTAAATTGAGTTCTAATGAATCGGCTGCCAATGCCCGACCTCCAGTTAATACCTGATGGGATGTTGCTTCCTGATTTCGTGATCACTGCATCCACCACCAATCCCCTCCTCCTTGGCTTGCATCGCTCATAATGTAATCGCGCTCGGCATCGCGTTCGATGTTTTCAATGGATTGCTTGCCTGGCTGGCTCGCGAAGTTTTCATTCAGCCAGTTGGCGCATGCAAGAATTTCTTCTGCTGCGATCTTGATGTCGTCGCCGCAATCCGCCAATACCGCCCGCTGAAGGTTGATGAATCAAGGATGCGCGAGTTGGGCAGCGCATAGCGTTTGCCTTTTGTGCCCGCCGCCAGCAACACGGCAGCCATCGAAGCGCATTGCCCGACACAGAGCGTCGAAATCGGTGCACGGACGAATTGCGTCGTGTCGTAAATCGCCATGCCTGCCGTCACCGAACCCGCCCGGCGGATTGATGTACATCGTTTTTGATCTGGGTCTTCGGATTCGAGGAACAGCAACTGCGCCACGGTCAATGACGCATTGTCGTCAATCAGGGTGCATAAATGAAGATGATGTTTTCTTTCAGCAGCCAGGGTAAATATCGAACGCGCGTTCGCCGCAGCGTTTGTTCGACCACCATTGAACTAAATGAGCGTATGGATTCATAACCTCGTAAACCTCTGGGACTAATTTAAGTGCAAGAAAATGCTTGCCTGCTTATCTTACCGTTGCGCCCGCCGCGCAGCAGCAATGAAAAAGGCGGCACGCGAGGGGAAAGCTCCGGACCGCCTTATTTGACAAGCAGCAGCTTAAAAGTTTTTGTGCTGAGGAGCGGTCGCTTAAGCGCTTTCGCGCCTGCGCCTTCTGCCTTTTCTGCCTCGGCGGCGGCTGAGCTCCGGTGCCTGTTTCTTTTCGACTGTACAGCAGTGACATCACCTTGTGCAGCAAGCAATTCCATCACTTTGTCAGTCCGCAAACGGTTTTCGATACTAGACAGGCCGCCATCCTTTGTCAAGCGGGCTTCACCTCGTCCATAGCGACTGGTTCGTGGCCTCGGCAATGCGCTCGATTTCGTCATCAAATCCTGTCGCGTGACCGTAACTTTTTCAGTTTCAGCAATCGCGCCAAGGATCAACGCAATGCGGACATCATTGGCTGCGCGTGCCATTTCTTCGGCCTTACGACCTTCCCAATCAATCTGCCGCGCGGCCTGCGGCGGCATACCGCTGCGATAAAGGCGCTGCAAAATTCCACGAGCCGGGAATACGCTTGCCGTTCGATCAGCGGGTGCGGCAGTGGAAACTCATAACCGGCGGCGAGTTCCTTCAGGAGCGTGTCACGCAGTTCGCCTTCGGCCTCTGCATCGGCATTGGCCTTCAGATTTTCCAGCACGCGGGCGCGCAATTCGTCTACGGTTTTGTAGTCTTCGCCAAAACTCGTCGGCCAATTCTTCGACAAATTCATTATCAAGTTCGGGCAGTTCCTTGATCTTGACGGCGCTGACGTTCGCAGTGAAATCCAGCGTTTTGCCCGCGAGGTTTTGCGCGTGGAAATCTGCGGGATACTTCACCGTGAACTGCTTCACTTCGCCTTCCTTCACGCCCGTCAGACTTTCCTCGAATTCCGGTTGCACACCTTCTGCGCCGAGTTCAATCACGAGGTCTTCGCTGGTCAAATCTTCTTCCTGCACCGGATCAACATATTTGCCGACAAGGTTAATGGAAACGAAATCGCCCTTTTGCGAAGGCCGATCTTCCACTGCCGGCACCATTTGCGCCGCGCCTTCGCGCAAATCAGCAATGACTTTGTCCACGTCTTCTTCCGTCACGCGCGCGACGCTTTTCGTGAGCTTGAAGCCTTTGTAATCCTTAAGTTCAAAATCCGGCAGCACAAACACGCGGCTCTTGAAAGCCAGCGGCTCGCCTTCTTCTTCAACACAATGTCTTCCGCTTCCTCAATCGAAGGGTCACCAATCACGCGCAGCTTGTCTTTCAAATAATGACGCGTGCGGAATCAATTGTTTCAGCACCTCCTCTTTGATTTCTTTGGCAAAGCGTTGTTTGATGACGCCGCGCGGCGCTTTGCCTTCCCGGAAGCCGGGCACTTTGGCATAGCGGGCAAAGGAGCCATACGCTTTGTTGTATTCTTCCTGGACTTCGTTCGCGCCGATTTCAATCGTCAATTCCTTTTGACAATCGGCCACATCAGCAATCGCAACTTGTACTTTCAACGTGATCTTCCTTTGTAGATAGGGCTAACTCCACTGATGCGAAAGGGGGGACTCGAACCCCCACGCCTCGCGGCGCCAGATCCTAAGTCTGGTGCGTCTGCCAATTCCGCCACTTTCGCAGCAAACGCGAAGGCTAACAAATTTCCGACATTGGCGCAACCAATAGCCAAAGCAGGACGGGCGATGCTAGAATCATTTCTCCCAATGGTTGCGTAACACACGCGAAACTCAATCAGGAAGGCATAATGGAGCAGGAAAAAGAAATCTTTTTCGAGCATCTGAAAAAGGAAGGGTTCAAGAAAACCGCTCAACGCGAAAAGATTCTCGAAGTCTTTCTGCGCACCGAAGGCCATTCCAGCGCCGAAGACATTTATAGCTTAGTCAAAGCCGAAGACCCGACGGTCGGTTTCACGACGGTTTATCGCACGCTCAAGCTCCTGAGCGAATGCGGCCTCGCGCGGCAGGAGCGCTTTGCCGATGGATTGCCACGATATGAACATAGCTGCAACCATCAGCATCACGATCATCTGGTTGCACTCAGTGCGGCAAATTGATTGTTTTCAGCGAAGTCATCGAACGCAAACAAGGACAAAAATCGCCAATAAGCTTTCAGCCTACGCACCACAGCTTGCGCATTTTCGGCATCTGCGCAGCAATGTCAAATGCAACGCCAGGCTGTTGCCAGTTAAGCCAAGACACTTATCACAAACCCATTCACGACTCTCTTCTTACTCTTGCTTCGACAGCCTTATGGACTGTCTGGCCTGTTGCCAAATCTTCCGGTACGCCGGAAACGGCTTTGTCTTCCGCCGGGGCTATCGCCAGCGGCACACCTTCGCCCGCGCCTGCGGCGGATTTGGGCCCGTGATGCCGGAAAAAGTGCAGGTCGCGTTTGAGAGCAAAACTGTAAATCCTGTCACGGCCCTGATGGGCGGCATCGCGAATGTAGCCCGGATTTACGCCGCGCCGCCTGTCGCAATGCCAAAGACTGGATCGCTTATTTAAAGGATCAAAAAGCCGCGCATGCTTCCACCAAAATTCCTGCGATGGATTCGCTAACCGATGCTGATTATGAATCTATTGGCGGTTATCTGGCTGACCTGACGCAAAACAATTCCACCACTGCGGGCGGCAAAAAATGAACGGCGACAAGCCGCCCCTGCGAATTAGCCGGGCTGGCAATTTTTCATAATGGCTGTCGCCACATCGGCAATCGTTTTGCGTGCCAGCACGGTTTCCATTTCGCGTTGGGCTTCCGTAAAAATATCTTCCAGCACAAGCGGAATATGTTTGCCAATCAAACAGCGTTTGTTCGGTGGATTGGCGTGCAACGCAAAGACGCAACGCGACTCCACGGCGTGGTACACCTCCAGCAACGTAATTTGAGTCGCCTCCCGCGCCAGACGTCCACCGCCTGTCGCGCCCGTGCGCGCAACAATCAATCCCGCCTTCGCTAAGGTTGACCATAATCGTCGCACCACCACGGGATTCGTGTTGATGCTGCGGGCCACAACCTCCGATTTCAACAGCTCGTCGTGTTTGTGCGCCAACACCGTCAGAATGTGTACCGCAATAGTGAAACGACTATTCATAGTCACAATTTCTAATACCGTTGCACCAGCCAAACCCCCAGCAATAAAAACGCGGCTCCCAGCAAACGCGGAGCCGAAACCTGATGAACGGGCAAACCGAGCCAGCCGAACTGATCCAGCAGCAACGCGCCAAACAGTTGCCCAGCAATAATCGCTACTGAAAAATTCGCCGCTCCAATGTTCGGGACTGCCTGAATGCCGACCACCACCACCATCGCGCCAATCAAGCCGCCGCACCAGGCCCACCAGGGCGCTTGCAACGCACCGCGCCAATAGCCGCTTTGCCCCAGGACGATGGCAACACAAGTGATGGTGAGCAGCGCGATGCCTCCCACTGCGAAATTCACTAGCGAGCCGTACATCGGATGCAACACAAACGTGCGCATCCGCGCATTCATCGTCGCTTGTGCGGGAATCAGAAAGCCTGTGACCAATGCCATCAGCAGCCATCCGGTTTTCATTGCACTTGGCTCCTTTTCTTTTGGGTACGCACACTGAACTTTGGCAAGTGTTCACAGCCAAGCGTGTAGAATGCGTGCGTACCCAGTCTGATTACCAGGGCAGCGGTTTGCCCAGGTGAACATAGCCGCCGGTTGGCCCGTCGTCCGGCAGCAGCGCCAACGCGATGGCGGTTTTTGCACCGTCCACTAATTCCATCGGTGCCATCTCGCCGCCCAGATCCGTTTTCACCCAGCCCGGATGCCCGGCGTTGACCTTGATGCGCGTGTCGCGCAGCGCATTCGCCAATTGCACGGTCAGCATATTCAGCGCAGCTTTGGAGGAATTGTAAGCCGGCAAAATCACTTCCCGCATTTCCGTGCTGAGCATCGTCAGCGAGCCGAGAATGCTGGAATGATTCACGATGCGTCCGGCTGGCGCTTCTTTCAGCAACGGCAAAAGCGCCTGCGCGATGAACCACGGCGCAATGACATTGGTTTCGTAGGTTTGACGGAAAGCGTCAGGCTCGGTTTGCCCCAGTTTGTCCAGACTAATGCCCGCGTTGTTGATGAGAATATCAAGGCGGCCAAATCGTTCCTGAAGATGTACTGGCAATGCAGCAATGTCTTCCGCATTCGTCACGTCGAGTTTGACGCTGTGAGCATCAATTCCTTCTGCTTTCAGCTGCGCCGCTGCTGCTTGCCCTTTGGTTTCGTCGCGTGCACCCAGCACAACGGTGATGCCTTGCTGGCCTAATTGCCGGGCCACTTCCAAGCCTAGCCCTTTGTTTGCGCCAGTGATAAGCGCCACTTTGTTTGTTGTCATTATGATTCCTTTCGGTTTTGTTCAGCCTGCCACGCCGCAAATGTGATGCGTGGGATTTCAAATAATTCTGTCGTTTTCGTATAAAAGCCCCTGCCGTGCATGCGCCCAATCATCCCGATGTTTTCCGTATGAATATGTATCGTCGTGGCGTCATAGAACTGCTCGGCTACGTGCAAATGCACAACGACGCCGAGCAGCACGCGCGTGCGGCCAATTTCAATCGTTGAATGATGACGACATTCCAACTGCGCGGGCGATTCGGCAATGCGTGGGACTTGGATTTTCGTGCCGAGGGCAGCAGCGGAGAATTTCGCCATTTCGACTTCGCTGATGTGCGGTGGGAATTCGGTGCCACAGGTTCATCGCTTCGGCAATCGGTTCGTTGACCAAATTCACGACGAATTCGCCGCTGCGCAAAATATTTCCGCCTGTGTCCTTTAATCAAAGTGCGGCCATCATCGCGCCCAATGCCCAGCGCCACAACGGGCGGATCGCTGCCCAGCAAATTGAAAAATGAAAACGGCGCAGCATTCACCACTCCATCAGGATTCAGCGAAGTCACCAGCGCAATCGGACGCGGCACGACCAGATTCACCAGCAACCGGTACGCCTCCGCCGCTGTCTTTCCTTCCAAATCAAAATCAATTGTCATCGGGTGTTCCTTTCTGTACTGCTTTGCACAAGATTTGTAACAAGGGTAGTTACAAAACTGATTCTCGTCAAGCTGACACGCGCGAAAAAGCGCGGCGAACAAGATATTTGCCGTGCCTCGCCAACTTGACGGAAATGATGGGCAATGAGTAAAAGTAAAGCTATGAAGGAAATGAAAACAGATGCCAGTGAGTTTTTTGCTTCGTTACAAGACAAAATCTGTCGTGGGTTGGAAACCATAGACGGGCAAGCAACGTTTCGCGAAGATTTGTGGCAGCGCGAAGGCGGCGGCGGCGGACGTACGCGCGTGCTGGAAGCGGGCGGCGTATTTGAAAAGGCGGGCGTAAATTTTTCGGCTGTCCATGGCGAAGATTGCGCCCGAACTGTTGGCGAAACAAATGGCGGCGCAGCTTGCTGCCAAGCTTGGTCAGGAAAATTCCGGCGTTGCGGCAGGGCAAGGCTTTTTTGCCACCCCACGGGCGTTTCGCTGGTGCTGCATCCGCATAATCCATATGTGCCAACAGTACATGCGAACTTTCGCGCTATTTTGAGCAGGGCGACTTGCGCTGGTTTGGCGGCGGCGCAGACATTACGCCGTACTATGGCTTCCGCGCAGATGTCGCGCATTTTCATCGCACGCTCAAACAAGCCTGCGACCAGCACGACGCAAGTTTTTATCCGAAGTATAAAAAATGGTGCGACGAGTATTTTTACATCAAGCATCGCCAGCAAATGCGCGGCGCGGGCGGCATCTTTTTTGATTACCTGACGGAAGATTTGGCAAGCACGTTTGCTTTCGTGCGCGAGGCAGGCGAAGCGTTTTTACCCGCGTATCTGCCGATTGTTGAGCGGCGAAAAAGCAATGCCGTACGGCGAACGCGAGCGCGATTTTCAATTGATTCGACGCGGGCGGTATGTCGAATTTAACCTGGTCTATGATCGCGGCACGACCTTTGGTTTGCAGACGAATGGACGGACGGAATCTATTTTGATGTCGCTGCCGACGCTGGCCAAATGGGTCTATGATTACCAACCCGAACCAAATTCGCCGGAAGCGGAAGCGTGGGAGATTTTATCAGCCCCAGGATTGGGCTTCAGAATAGTGCACCGCGCTCCAGCACCAGCCTTCTACACCAACTCTGCGCCTACTTGCGGCGGTGCATCCAGCACAGGAATCATAATTGTGAACGTGCTGCTGCCTTTTGCGAACGCACAGACACGTTGCCGCCGTGTGCAACCGCATTTCACAATCGCCAAAACCTAATCCTGAACCTGCTTTACGCTTGCCGTTTTGCGCTTGCCAATAGGCGTCAAAAACATACGGCGATTCATCCGGCGCAAGTCCTTCGCCCGTGTCTGCCACGGCCAGCAGTACATAATCACACAGCGCGTCGCGGCGTTTTTCGTTGAGGAAGCTGGCGCAAATTGTGACCGAACCGTCGCGGGACGTGAATTTGATGGCATTCGTCCCAGGTTCATTAGCGCGCAGGTGCATTTTGCTTGCGGTCTACGTAAACGAGGGGCAGGGCGGGCTGAACCTTACAACAGGTTCACGCCCGCTTGCCGTGCAGCACCACTGGCCCACTTGCATTACGGATTCGACGACTTCGCCAATCAGGACTTGTTCCGCGATCCAGTGACAGCAATTTCTGCTTGGTCATCTTCGAGAGGTCGAGCATGTCATTGAGCAACCCGGCGACTTCCTGACAACTGTTGAGAGCATCTTGCAGGAGTGCCTGGTAATACGGTTGTTCCAGCGGGCGCGAGGCTTTCAGGTCTTCGCTCATTAAGTCCAGCACCCCAAGGATGACGGTGAGCGGCGAGCGAATGTCGTGTACGACGGCATTGATGAAACTGGCTTTGAGCTGGCCTTCGGCGCGCAGTTCATCAATTAGCCCTTCCAATTCAACCAGACGTTTTTGTAATTCCACTCCTTCGCCCACTTGCGGCCAATTGGCCAGGGCTTTGGGGGGCGGGGGAATGAAACCGGCTTCCATCGGCGGTCCAAGTTCCATTTCAATGCCGACTTCGTAATCGGTCAGCGCAGCAGTGAGATTTTCGACGGGGATAGGCGTAGTCGCCAGCACGATAGCAGGCGCAGAGGACAAGGCGAGATTTTGATTCATAGCGGTAGTAAGTCCTTATCACGCAAGTTGCGTCTTGTGATTTTGCGGGTTGCTACTGTTGGGGAAGACGATTTCCGGGAGAATCGGATTTGGGAAGTGCCGGTGAGAGAGGCAGGCTCGGCACGGGGCGAAAGCGTACGTATCTTATTTCATTTTCGTATCAAGAGTACAGAAAAATTTCTTTCTCCGAAAAACTGAAGCCGAATTCCGAAATTTTGGATAAACCAACTAGCTGCGCCCCCTGCAATAAGGCAGGGAAACAAGCTAAATCAGTGGTTTGCAAGAAATACCTGCGGTGCAAGAGTTTGGAAAAATCGTGGCACCCGGTTTGCACTATTCACCAGCGTGTGTGCGATTGAGATGAATTGCACCACAGTCTTCCGAGAATTTCATCCCAGCAAAGCTAGATTGACGGAGAGGTCGTAAAAAGCCTCTCCTTTTTTTATGCGGATCGGAAAGAGAAATCTTACTCTCTTGCTTTTCTAAACCTGTTCCAATGCCTGCGCAAAATCATCTACTAAGTCTTGCGCATCTTCTAAACCAACTGAAATGCGCACTAAGCTTTCGCTAATGCCTGTGGCACGTTGTTGCTCTGGCGTCAGTTGCAGACTCCACATGGCTGCGGGATGCACAACCAGAGTTTCAAAGCCGCCAAGACTTGCCGCGCGAATGCCTAACTTGAGTGAGGCAATCATTTTTTCTGCGCCAGCATAGCCGCCCGCAACATCCACGCTGAGCATACCGGTGAAGCCTTGCATTTGTTCTCTGGCCAATTCGTGTTGTGGATGCGAAGGCAAGCCTGGATAGTAAACGCGCTCAATTTTCGGATGCGATTCAAGGAACTGGGCCACTGCCATCGCATTTTGATTATGCCGCTCGACGCGCAGGCCGAGCGTGCGCAGACCGCGCAACAACAACCAGCCATCGAAGGGACTCAACACGCTGCCCGACACGACCGCGAAGCGCCAGATTTGCTCGACCAGTTCTTTGCTGCCGACAATTACACCTGCGGTTGCGTCGTGATGCCCGCCGATATATTTCGTGGCGCTGTGCAGAACAACATCGCAGCCTAAATCTAAAGGGCGCTGATTAATGGGCGAGGCGAATGTGTTGTCCACCATCGTCAGCAAATTATGCTGTTTGGCGAGCGCCACGACGGCACGCAAATCGGTTAGCTGCATCAGCGGATTGGTTGGCGTTTCGACGTAAATTAGTTTGGTGTTGGGGCGAATGGCGGCGGCAAATTCTTCGTTGTTCGTGTTGTCCACGAGCGTGCTTTCAACCTGAAAGCGCGGCAGAATGTCGCGGAAGAGCACCGTTGTTGCGGCGTAGTGATTGCGCTGGGCGACGACGTGATCGCCGCTTTGCAACTGGCTCATCACCGCCGCGAAAATCGCGCCAATGCCGGAACTCGTGACCAATCCCGCTTCACCATTTTCCAATGCTGCAACGGTCGCTTCAACCTGTTGATGATTCGGATTGCCGTAGCGCGTATAAAATTCGGCGTGGCGCGGCGTCGTGGCGAGTTCGTAAAAATGCTCCGCATTCTCGGCGCTGAACGTGGTCGTTTGATAAATCGGCGGGCTGATCGAAGTCGTGTGATTGAATTCCTGTGCAGCGTGAACGGCGGTCGTTTGTGGGCCTTGTTTCATAAACCTCTATGAACTGAATTTAGTGCTGTGCCAGTGCAGTGAGTTGCAAGGTCACCAGTGCGTGACGCACGGCGACGAGGGCTTGTTCGTATTTTGCCTCGTGCACCAAAATAGCGTCAGTACGATAAGTGGAAAGACTCAGAATGCTGATGTCAGCATCGGCCAGCGCGCGGCTGACTTCGGCAATAAATCCGACGACCGAAAAATCCAGCACCGTATCAAAGCGAATCAGCCGCCGCCGCGCGGCTACCTGTGCAGCGGGAAACTGCAGAGCCATCTGCTGCCAGTTCTCTTCTGCCACCACCAGCGTAATTTCGTCTTTGTCGCGGGTGACAGAGACAAAACCTTCGACGTTGCTGAGCGCTCGCACAACGCCCGCATAATCGTGGAGCGGGAGGCTAGCGACGGCAAATAAAGTGGGCGGCAGGTCGAGTTGAATAGGCATATTTCCTAACAGTAATTGCAGAATCCGCAGCGCAGAATTATTCTTGGCGCGCTGGTCACTATACACTGCCTCCGAGTACAGGCCAAAGATGTGGCAGGATTTCTTTGTCCAGCCGGTACGAAAGCGTACAATCCCGCTTATGAAAAGCATCCTCGTGGTTGACGATGAACCTATGATACCCGCGCTCATCGGCGCAGCTTTAAAAGCCGAGGGTTATGAATTGCTCGTGGCAGAAGATGCCGCACAAGGACTCGCGCTCCTGCAACAACGCCCGGTGGATTTGCTGATTGCGGATGCGGAATCGCCAGATGACGAGGGCTTCGGCTTGATCGCACAGGCCACGCAGCTTCATACCAACATAAAAACCGTCGTGATGGCACAGGTGAAATCTCCTGACACCGCCATTGCCGCCTTGCAACATCACGTCTGCGAATTGCTTTTCAAACCGTTCTCGGTGGCCGAACTGCGCGACACTGTACATTCCGCGTTGGCTGCGCCAGAGTTGACCGATCATATCGAAATCATTTCAGCCAAACCGGATTGGCTGGCGCTGAAGATCCCCTGTCATTTGGGCGCGATGCAGCCGCTCTATCGCGTGATTACCAACCTGGATTTGACACTGGACTCTGAACTGCGCGAATCGCTCGGCATTGCGTTTCGGGAACTGTTGCAAAATGCGATTGAGCACGGCTGCAAGTGTGCGGCGGGCAAATATGTCGAAGTTAGTTATGTCCGTTTGCAACGCGCGATTATTTGCCACATCAAAGACCCCGGCAAAGGATTTAAGTTTCAGGAACTCACGCATGCTGCGATTTCCAATCCGGCAGATGCGCCCTATTCTCATTTGGAAAAACGCGCCGAAATCGGCATGCGCCCTGGCGGCTTCGGCTTGATGCTCGCGCAACAAATGGTGGATGAGTTGATTTACAACGAATCCCACAATGAAGTGATGTTTGTGAAGTATCTGTGAAGGTGATCGGTGGCCAGTGGTCGGTGGCTGGTAAAAGCCGATCACCGATCACCGACCACCGATCACCAACCACCACTGTATGGAAATAATTGCCGTCTTTCAGTCCTCGTTACCCCTGCTCAATCTTGATTTTGCTGCGCCGCATTGGCAGGCGGCGGTGGTGCATCCGATTGCACAGACCTGGTGTGGTGAGGCAGCACCGACAGCACTTACCACTACGGCGCGGGTGTTATGGACGCCGGAAGAAATTGTGTTCGGCTATGAATGTGCTTATACCGAACTGGATGTGGATGTGGAATTCGACGTAAATGAGGAGCGGCATGCGTTGTGGGATCGGGACGTGTGCGAAGCGTTTATTCGTTCGCCACTCGAATCTGATCATCGCATCTACAAAGAATTTGAAGTCGCGCCCACCGGGCAATGGGTTGATTTGCAGATCAATCGCATTGACCTAACGCACGAATGGCGATGGCAGAGCGGGATGAAAACAGCGGCGCAAATCGGAGCAGAGAAGTGGCGTGCGGCGATGGTAATTCCTTTCTCCGCCTTTGGAATTGCACCGAAACTCGGCGATGTTTGGGCGGCGAATTTATTTCGTGTCAGTCGGTGGCACGGCGAGCGCCAATTCCTGGCCTATGCCCCGACGTTTACCGAAAAGCCGAGTTATCACGTGCCGGAGCGATTTGTTGCCTTGCGTTTTGTGAACGCGGAAGGAGAGACGGACGCGTGATGAATTGGTCGGCGATTACGCAGATACTGTTGCTGTGCGTCACGCTTTGTTTTAGTTCGCTGTCCCTCGCCGCGCAGAGCGCGGTTACAGATCGTTTGCTGGTCTTGGTGAATCGCGATGTGATTACGGAAAGTGATGTGAACTGGGCGTTGGCGCTTGATCCCTCCTTGCCCGCCTTGGATTTGAGTGTCGAAAATCGGCGCGCAATGCTCGAACGATTGATTGACCAAAAATTGTTGTTGCAGGAAGCCGAAAAGCTCCCGCGCAACGAACCGACGGAAGAGGAAATCACTGAATACATCAGCAAAGAACTGGTGGGTGTCTTTGGCGGTACGGAAAAGTTTCTGGAGCGGATGGGAAAAGTCGGATTGGAGCAGGCAATGCTGCGCGACATCGTGCGGCGGCGGCTGGAAATTTTGAAATACGTGGATTTCCGTTTTCGTTCCTTCATCTTCATCAAGCCCGAAGAAATCGTGCAATATTACCAGGATGTAGAAACGCCCCAGGCCGCGCGCAAGGGCTTGGGCGCACCGGAACTGAATGACCAACTCCGCGCGGAGATTGAAAGCAAACTGGTCAACACCCGCGTCAATGCCGAACTGGATCGCTTCTTTGACGAAACCCGTGCACAGGCGCAAATCATGCGCCTAGCACAACTCTGAGGGGCGGCGAACAACTCGCAGAACTGAATCCTGATTCCCGGTTCCTGCTCCCTGCTAAGTAAAAGGATTGTTTTATTGCAGGAATCAGGAACCGGAAATCGGGATTCAGATGTTTCATTAGCTGGTCGTTGAATCTGAGCAGGCCGCAAGATCATTATGAAGTACGCAAAATTTTTCCGTCCCGCGCTTTCGCTGGTGCTGATTTTCGCGCTGACGCTTTCGCTCTGCGCCTGCTCGCGCGGCAAAGCTTTCGTCAAAGGTTATCTGAACGGAAGTTCTTCCGGCGCGCTGGATTCCTCCTTTGACGCGACGGTACAAATTCCCCCTGCGCCAACCACTGCGCCTACGCTGCAAGTACCGCTGACGATTACGCGCCGACCTGCGACGGCGGGCGTGCCTTTGGCGGAAGCGGCGAATGTCCGCGATGTGGCGCGCATCGCGTTGGTTGGTGCAAACAATCAACCTGTCCCGGCGCAATTTCGTGTGCTGGCGCGTTGGCGCGGGGCAGCGAGCGATGGCAATCGCCCGATTAAATGGTTGCTGGTGGACACCGACGCCGCAACCGGCGAGTACCATTTGGAGTTGGGCAGCAATCCTGCGCCAACAGCCAAAGTGAGTGCTGGCACCGCGAATTCCGGCGCTACGAAAAAGGAAGGATTTGAATCTTCTGGCAGAGATTTTGGCGCGACGAATCAGGCGACAGCAGCAGGCAGTAAATTTTCTTTGCAAACCGGACGGCTGCAATTGGCGGCGAAGGGGAGCGATTTATTGACCAGCTTTGTTCTTGATGGCACTGAACGATTGACGCAGCCGGTTACGATTACAATAGAGCAACCGCGCGCGACGTTGCTGATTGCGGATGCTGCGGCAGGCAGCGCGGAATTGAAAGTGGCGGATGCTGCCGCGCTGGCCGTTGGTGCGAAAGTGCGGTTTGAGCATATCGGCGAATTGCCTTTTGAAAGTCCAGCAGGCGCGAATCGCGTGACAGCACGCGAACAGGATCAGATGTACGAACCGAATCGCAGCTATCGCCTCGACGAAGGCACGCCGCGTCAGGAAGACATTTTCATCACGCGCCGCGACGATGGCGGCTGGATTTACACTCGTGCGCCGCTGCGCTTTTCGCATCCGCCGCGCACGCGCATTCACGACCTCGGCAGCGAAGAAGAAACCGTCACCATCAAATCCATCCGCGATCAGATCGTAACGCTGGATCGTCCCACGCGCCTCAAACACAACACGAATGAAAAGATGATCGTGGACGCCGCGCCGCTGACGCTAACAGCAGTGGCGGACGAAACGAAGCTGGAAGAGGCGGGGCCGCTCAGAACTGTTGCCCGGCAGGATGGGCATTTTCAAAGTAATGATCGCGGGGCTCCGGCAGGAGCGATGTTGCGCTTCACGTTGCGCTATCACGTTTATGCGTCGCAGCCGTTTGTCCGTGCGCAACTGCGGATCGTCAACACCGGGCCATTCGGTTTTGGCGGCGGGCGCAATGACCGTCCGCCGTATGCGCAACACGCGCTCATCAAATCGTTGCAGGTGCATTTTCCTTTTGGGGCAACCGTTGGTGCCAAGCCGCAACGCCTCGAAGCACGCAACGAAGACGGCGCGAAAGTGGCGACGTTGCCGCTCGGCAAAGGATTGGAAATCGCCGCGCCAGAGTTTGCCGAAAACTTCCCGAAGGCGTTAGGCGCAGACGCGACGGGCGCGCATTTTGAAATCCTGCCAAAAGGCTGGGGCGAGATGAATGGCGATTACGTGTTTGATGGCGCACGCGCGAAAACAACGGATTTTTACTTCGGCCTTGAAACCAAAACCGCCGTCGCCCTTACCAATTCTGTCGGCTTGATCGCCGATCCCGAATACGTTGCCACCACGCAAGCCGTGCGCCCGCTGCTGGTCGAAAAACGCAATTGGACAAAAGCGTTTCCCGAAGACCGCATTCTCGGCGTTGCTGCGATGCGAATGGAGCGTTGGCTCGCGGGGTTGTACGCCAACGAAGCCAACGAAGGCAATGCCGCCCGCCCGGCGCAGTCCGTGTTTGAAGTGCGACGGATGAGCCGCGAAGGTAATGTCGAAAAAGACAACGGACATTTCGGCTGGCGCAATTTCGGCGATTTTATTTGGGCTGAAGGCTACACGAATTTGCACTACGACATTCACTACATCACGTTGCGCGAGTTTTTGCGCACGGGCGACAAACGCGCGTTTCAACTCGGCAGCGAGATGGCGCGCTATCGCGCGGATTGGGGACAGCATCAGTCAGTGGATTACTGGGATGGGGCGCGCACGTTTAATTTCAAGGGCTATGCCTTTTACGAAAAGGGCGATCATGGCACCTATAAACCACCGCTGCCAAGTCATCACTGGGTAGAAGGACTTTGGCTGTATTGGGCGCTGACGGGCGATGAAGCTGTGCATCAAGCGGCGCTGGACGGTTCGGATGTGTTGCTGAAACATCCGATGGATAATTACCTGTACGGCCTGAATTACAACGAATCGCGCTGGGTGGGCTGGCCCGCGTATGGCCTAATGGCGGCGTGGCGGTACGCGGGCAATGTGCAATATTTCGAGATGGCAAAGAAGTTGGTTTACCTGATGGTGCAGGCCGAGGAACAAGCCGGACGTAAAGGCTATTTTATCCCGTCAGGCTCACCTTTCGGTCGGCAGATTCAGCCGTTTATGTGGAGCGGTTATGCACAACTCGGTACGATTGAGTATTGGCGCGAAACAGGTGATAAACGAGTCGCGGATTTTCTGGTGCGCATTGCTGATTGGTTGATTGGTGCGAAGGGCGAACGTCCGGTGCTGAAAGGTGGGCGCTCGCAATCCGACGGCCGGTATGAACCAATGGGAACGGCTTTTTACTGGGCACCAGACAAAGAGGTGCAAGACCCGCGCGTGACGGAACTCGGCATGATGAGCGTGCCGGTGCTAACGGTTGCGGCGCGCATCACGGGCCGCGCGGATTTGCGTGACAAGGCGCGCTTGCTGTTTCGTGATGTAACCTATTTCCGCGATGCGCCGGACAATGCTGTGTTGTCGCCCGCAGAACTGAGCCTGCTGAATTTTCGCTCGCCGCAGTTTATGGGAACCTACATCAAAGCCTACGGGCATTTTGGTTTGTTTGTGCCGGATTATTTGGCGGATTTGATGAACGCACCAAAGAGCGGGAAGTGAATTCTCATTGACGAGTCTGCGGCTCTCGTCTACTATGGCGAGCGATAAGTTTTCCTCACACCGGCAAACCTCAGAAAACTTATTCTCACTGGGAAATTTTCAACTACGATTTCGCACGGAACCTCCCTGCATCCGGCAAGAATCAATTATCAATTAGGGGAAAAGTTGTATGCACACCTCACATAAACTCACACATTTTCTGTTCCTTTTCATTTTTCTGCTGGGCGCAATGATGTCAGCGGCGGCGCAGGTTGGCGAAGCCTACGTGAGCGACCAGCAACCGGGCTGGATGGTGGTCTACCCGTATTACACCTCCAACAGTTCTAATGTGAAGGAAGACACATTTATTACCATCACAAATATCAGCACGACTCGCACGGTGGCTGTTCATTTACTTTATGGATGGCAAGAGTTGCGCCCAGGCAGATATGTTCTCTGCTCTCACGCCAAATGCATCGCAAGGCTTTAAGGCGTCTGAAATGGACCCCGATAATACGGGGGGTACATTATCGCGATGGCCATCAATCTACGGGGAATGATGCGGGGCTGCCTGATACTTCGGCGGCGACAGGGACATCGTTAATTGGCAATGCCTTTGTCAGCACGCCTTCGAGCGGTCTTCAGGGCAATTATGGGGCCGAGTCCTTTGGTTCCGGCGCGAACGCTGTTGCTTTCGGCAATGGGGCACGCCATCACGTTCAATGCCCCCAGTAGGTTTGCGGTGGAAGTACAAAGCCCGCTCAATTCCCAATCAGCGTATCGTCATGGTTGGTTATCGGGCGATTTGAACGGTGCGGCAACGGGAGCTGGGCAATTGGGCGCGTGATGGCAAATGATTAATGGTAATGAAACGCCTGTGGGCAGCTTTAGCACCTGGATTCCTGACGGGGTGTCAAAGTTTTGCTTCGATCACCACCAGCTCTCCGCGCGTTCCGGGGGGAACGAGTCGGGTGATTCCGGCAGGGCAGGTAGGAACGATTAAGTTCAATACCACGGCGGCGGTGGGGTTGTTGCTGATACCCAACAATTCGACGGGCCGGGCCGGCATTCGCACGATCCATAAAATCGGCACGGCAGGTGCGGCCCTGGACACAGTAGCCTTCTTGCCAAGTTGTTAGCTTGGGTCAGCAGGTTAGAAGTAAAAAGGGTTGAGTCCATTTGGGTTCAACCCTTTTTGGCATTTTATGCGCCTGCGCCTTGACGCTTGCCGCAAACCACAGTAGATTCACGCGCACTCCCCTAGCAGTTTCACTTCTAAACTTCAAACAAGCAGTCCACGTTCGCCATTGGAGGACATATGTCGCATACTTTTTACTCGCATCACTGCATCATTCCCCCTGACATTTTGCGCAACGTCGCGGAAAACGGCGATGAAAAGCAACGGGAATGGGCTTACAAAACCATTGAAGAAAGCGCCCAAATGCGCGGTCAGCGCGCTGTAATGGGGTTAGTAGCAGTTGCGGCTGCCGTACCGGCAGGAACCAAACGCCGCACGATCTACGACGCCAATCACAAGACTGCGCTGCCAGGCAAACTTGTGCGGGGCGAAGGCGACCCTAAGAACAAAGATCGTGCGGTCAACGAAGCGTATGACGGCGCGGGCAAAACCTATGACTTCTTTTTGAAAGTCTTGGAGCGTAATTCGATTGATGATCGCGGCTTGCGGCTGGATTCGACGGTTCATTACGACGTCGCGTACAACAATGCCTTTTGGAACGGCAGCCAAATGGTGTATGGCGACGGCGATGGGAAAATTTTTAACGGCTTCACCGGTTGTCTGGATGTGATTGGTCACGAACTCACGCACGGCGTCACACAGTACGAAGCCGGTTTGGTGTATCGCAATCAACCCGGCGCGCTGAACGAAAGTATGTCCGACATCTTTGGCTCACTCGTCAAACAGTATGCGAAAAAGCAAACAGCCGACAAGGCCGATTGGCTCATCGGGCAGGGGTTATTAGCCAAAGGCATCAAAGGCGTCGCGTTGCGCTCAATGAAAGCTCCCGGCACAGCCTATGACGATCCGCTCATCGGCAAAGACCCGCAGCCCGACCACATGAAAAACTTCGTCAACACGCCGCGTGATAATGGTGGGGTTCACATCAATTCCGGCATTCCCAACAAAGCGTTTTATGAAACGGCAATTCGCCTGGGCGGCAAAGCGTGGGAAAAGGCGGGACGCATTTGGTATATTACCTTGCGGGATCGCCTACGTCCGATGTCGCAGTTTCAGGATTGTGCGAATCTGACGCTGGCGGTGGCCAAAGAACTCTACGGCGCAACCAGCACCGAAGCCAAAGCCGTGCAGGAAGGCTGGGACGCGGTCGGCATTAAAGCCGTATAGTATGGAAAGGGTTTTATGATCGTTCGCCACGAACGCTCCGGCGGTTTTGCCGGGATCACGATTCACGCCGAAGTGAATTCCGACGACTTGTCCGCCGCCCAATCCCGCGAATTAAAAAAGCTGGTCGAGCAAGCATTTCCGCTCGACCAGCCCTTGCCGAAAAAAGACACGATGCCAGATCAGTTCGACTACGAGTTCATCATCGAAGAGAACGGGAAAACCACAACCTGGCAAGTGAATGATGAAACCATCACCGATAACATCCGCGCCCTGAGTAACTGGCTCATTGCCACTGCCAAAAAGCAAAGTCGTTGAGCCTCCTATCCGGCGCTTATGCTCCAATTTCCATCAGTTGAATCGTGAAGTGCAGTTCCTCGCCCGCCAGAGGGTGATTCGCATCCACTGTAATTGAAGTCGCATCCACAGCCGCAATCATTAACGGCACAATCGAACCATCCTGCCGGTGCATTTCGATTTGCAACCCAACTTCCGGCTCGACGCCAAGCTGTACCAATTCGCGCGGCACCGTTTGCATCAACTCTGCGCGCCGCTCACCATAGGCTTCTGCCGCTGGAATTTTCACGTCTTTGGATTCCCCGATTTGCATCCCCTGCACGGCTTCATCAAACCCCGCAATCACCTCGCCGCCGCCCACCGTGAAGGCCAACGGCTCACGTCCTTCGGATGAATCAAACACTTCGCCGCCTACTAATTTTCCCGTGTAATGCACGCGCACCACGTCGCCATTTTTGGCTGCCGTCATACTCTTTGCTCCTTGAAAAAAATCAATTCGTCAGCGCAAAACGCCGAGCTTCCGAGGAGACAAACGGACGGGGAAACGACTCTGAAGATACTTCGTGTTTGCGTGGATGAAATGAAGAAGATGAAAAACAACCTTGTGCTTTAAGCTGAGCGGGAGTTTCGCACAGAACCATTGCAAAAGCCAACGCTTACTTGATCCAGCCACCGCCCACGACCATTTCGCCATCGTAAAACACAGTTGCCTGTCCCGGCGTAATCGCACGTTGCGGTTCATCAAACGCAACCAGCACATTGCCATCATCGTGCGGCGCAATCGTTGCCGTCGCTTCCTCCGCCCGCGAACGAATTTTGACGGATACGGACAGCGGTTCGGTCAACGTTTCAATTGCAATCCAATTCGGGTGCGTGACGATCATTTCGCATTTCAGCAACCCGTCAACGGAACCAACGACCACTTGGTTTTTCTCAGCATCCACCTTCACGACGTACAAAGGTTCTGGCGCAGAAATACCAATGCCGCGCCGCTGTCCGACCGTGTAGCGATGAATGCCCGTGTGCTGTCCGACCACTTTGCCTTCTGTTGTCACAATCGCGCCGGGTTTGGGGTCTGGTGATTTCCTAGCGATTTGTACGAGCGGTTGCGGATTCGCCTTTTGCTCTTCCAGATACCGATCAATGAAGCGTGAATAATTGCCGTCAGGAATAAAACAAATCTCCTGACTTTCCGGTTTCTGCGCGGTGGGCAAGCCTGCCGCTGCGGCGATGTCGCGCGTTTCCTGCTTCGTCATCGCGCCGAGCGGAAACAGCGCATAGCTTAATTGCTCTTGCGTTAGCTCGAACAAAAAATACGATTGATCTTTCGCCCGATTCGTCGCCCGCAGCAACAGCCAGCGCCCACGCCCTTCGTCAAACGTCACACGCGCATAATGTCCCGTAGCGACTTTGTCTGCACCCACACTCTTCGTCATTTCCACCAGCTTATCGAACTTCAAATACGAATTACACGCCACGCACGGACTCGGCGTTTTGCCTTGCAGGTAGTTGTTCACAAACGGCGCGACCACATCCCGCTCAAAATCGTCTTCCAGATTCAGCACATAAAACGGAAAGCCGAGCTTATTTGCCACCACCCGCGCATCATACAAGTCATCCAGCGAACAACACCGCGACGGCAACGGTTCGCCATCCGGCCCGACGTTGATGCGCCGTTGATTCCAAAGCTGCATCGAAAAGCCCACCAATTCGTGCCCCTGATTTTTTAAGAGAGCAGCGGTCGTCGAACTATCCACGCCCCCACTCATTGCAACAGCAATCATGTTCTTCTCTCAAATCTCCCATCTCAAATTTCAAATCCACCAGTATTGATGCTAAGATGACGGACTGATTTTAGCAAACGCAGGATCAGCACCGCATAATTCCAAGTAAAGGATCGCAAGTTTTACGGCAATGGCAAAAAGTTCGCCTATGAACCCAAAAACACAACCCTCACCCGGTACCATTCACCCGCTCGATAAATACCGCATCGCGTCAGAACCGTATTATCTGAACATCAAAAACGAAGCGGATATTTTTGCGAAAGCCTTCCAGGCCAAATTGCCCGTGATGCTGAAAGGCCCAACGGGCTGTGGCAAAACGCGCTTTGTGCAGGCAATGGCGTATCGGCTCGGTCGTCCGATCATCACCGTCGCGTGCCACGAAGACTTGTCTGCCACCGATTTGGTCGGACGTTTCCTGCTCGAAGGCGAAGAAACGGTTTGGCACGATGGCCCGCTCACGACTGCCGTGCGACACGGCGCGATTTGCTATTTGGATGAAGTCGTCGAAGCGCGCAAGGACACGATTGTTTGCATTCACCCGCTGACGGATGATCGCCGCGTGCTGCCGATTGAAAAGCTTGGCCAGCTCATTAGTGCGCCGGAAGATTTTATGCTCGTGATCTCGTACAACCCCGGCTATCAGAGCGTGCTGAAAGACCTGAAGCAATCCACGCGACAACGGTTTATTTCGCTGGAATTCGATTACCCGCCCGCCGAAGCCGAAGCGCAAATCGTCGCCCGCGAAGGCGGCATTGATCAAGGTTTGGCACGTGAACTCGTGAAAATTGGCGAGAAGGTGCGCAATCTGAAAGGACACGGGTTGGAGGAAGGCGTTTCGACACGCTTGCTCGTGTATGCCGCGCAAATGATTGCGAGCGGAATTGACGCTGTGACTGCGTGCGAAATTGCCATTGCTTCGCCGATCACGGACGATTCCGAATTGCAGCGCGGGATTCGAGAGATTGTGACGACGGTGGTTTAGCTCAAAAATGTAGTATGCAAACGCCTGAGTTTTATGAAGAGCCAAACCACGAGCATAATCTTATCATCGCCATTTGCCAGCGAGCAGCAGGGATTGGAAAAACAACGGCGGCGCACCTTGCCAGTTATCTTGACACAGTCGCGCAATTCATGAACTGCCAAGTGCAGGATTTATTGGCAATCACCAAAAAGAATGGGTCTTCCTTAGTCAAGCCAGAACAGGCCAATGAAATTATTGCTCAGCGCGATCACTTTTTGCCCAGAGGCGTAGTTGATATCCGGCAATTGTGGATTACCTATCTAATCCGTGATTTTGTCGAGCGCGCCATTGAAGAAATCAGGGATACTGATTTCGATAAGCTTCTCATCAATCCCTTTTTGATTAGGGCGTTCAATTTTACAGATCATCGGGAAGTGATTACTTTCTGCTTTTATCAGAAAGTGACTCGCTCCATTGTCACTTCGTGGGGATTCACAGTTGAGCGAATGTTGCTGGTTTCTGGTGGTATCCCAATTAAGGGCGGATTCGATATTTTGATTCGCAGAAAAGGAAAAGATCACCATCTTCAGATCAAGAGCAGCCCAAATACGATGGACTTCGATCAAGTGCAAAATCTCAATCACAACATCCGCAAACTACAGGAAACCACCAACAAAGTTGGGATGTTGGGTGTGACGTATGGAGTTAAGAACAGTCATTTGAGTAGTATTATGCAAGGCGTTGATGGGTATCCAGAGAACGTTTTGGTCGGACATGAGCTATGGGACTTTGTGGCGCAGGAGCAAGGTTATACAGCAAAGGTTTTAGGATGGGCTTCCGCTGGTATGCCGCAAAACACCGACTTTAGCGTGCTATTGGAAAACAAAAGATTGTCAATTGTAAAGGATTGGGAAACCAAATACGGAACAGGATTGGAAAGCATAAAGAGGGTTCTGAAACGGTATTTGTAGCTATGAAAACTACTACATTAGAGCTAGATCGAATTCTCCAGGGCGACTGTCGAGAACTGCTTAAGACTTTGCCGAGTGCTTGTGTTGATTTAGTCATCACGTCGCCGCCTTACGCAGATCAGCGCAAATCAACTTACGGTGGAATCTCGCCTGATAATTACGTCGAATGGTTTCTGCCTATTGCTGGCGAATTATTCCGCATTCTAAAACCAAGTGGCTCATTCGTTCTCAACATCAAAGAAAAAGTCGTTGATGGTCAGCGGCATACTTACGTTCTTGAGTTAATTGTCGAAATGAAAAAGCAGGGCTGGCTTTGGACGGAAGAATACATTTGGCATAAACGCAATTGTTACCCTGGCAAATGGCCAAATCGCTTCCGCGACGCTTGGGAACGGTGTTTGCACTTCACAAAAGAAAAGAATTTTGCGATGTATCAGGAAAGCGTAATGGTTCCGACAGGCGATTGGGCGAAATCGCGCTTGAAGAATTTAAGTAACACAGACAAACGCCGTGACAACTCGAAAGTGGAAAGCGGGTTCGGAAAGAAAATCTCGAACTGGATAGGCCGCGACATGGCATATCCAACAAACGTTTTGCACTTTGCTACTGAATGCGGAAACAAGAACCATCCCGCAACTTTTCCGCTAGAGCTTCCGAGTTGGTTTATTCGACTCTTTACGAAATCAGATGATCTTGTCCTTGATCCGTTCATGGGGTCTGGAACGACAGCAGAGGCAGCTACGCGGACAGGTCGGCATTATCTTGGAATCGAAATTTCCTCAGAATATGTCGCTTTAGCCGAGGCTCTTTTGTCCGGGAAGGGCAACGGGTGGCAACCACAGAGCGCGGAAACAACAGAACCATCAGGCGAACCAACAGTCAAGCCGCCGCTAGCAATGGGCTTGCCATTTTAGTGACCCCGCGAAGTAATATGAACGACGAAAAACGCACAGGCATTACCGGCTCTCTTCTCAAAGGCGTGACGCGCAAATCGGTCGAAGCTTTAGCCCGCTCGTTCGGCATTCAACCGAATGATCGCGCGTGGGTCACGATGGATGTGGGGGCGTCGCTCGCAGGCGTTTCGATTAAGGTGGCTACCGAATTTTTCCGCGTTGTGCCGGAAGTCGCGCAACATCTGGAAAACGAAGACCTGCGCCAATGGGCTGAAGTCGGTCGCCGCATCGCGCTCGACAATGCCGAGGAAGCAAACCAGTTCTTTCACACTTCCGCACAAACGCTCGCCACCGTTCCAGCGCATTTGCGCCCGCAATTGATTGCGCTGTGCGGCAAACAGATTGTGCTATCGCCCTCGACGGCACTCAGCACGTTTTACACCGCGCCGAAAACCATCGAAAAACTCGGCACCAGCGAAGCTACTGACAAGCTGTTCAATATCGCCGTCGCCGTCGCCAATCGTTCCGTCAAACACAGCACCGAAGTCTTAGCCGCCGCGCCCAACGCGCTGACCGCGCTTACCGAACTTGAAACCACTTTCGCCAACCAAAATCCAACCATCGTCAAACAGGCGCTGGAATTGGCTGAAAACTTTGCCAATCGCACTGGCGCAACCGCCGCCGAATTTTTGTCCGCTTTGGGCGAAGGCTTAGGCTTTATCAAATCCGCAGGCGAAGCCCGCTTGCTTTACGATCAAACCAGCAGCTTTCTCGAACGCGGCGGCGCGACCGCCTTGCAATACTTCCGTGCGGCCAAATCGGTGATGGAGCAAAGCGATGCCGCAAGTTTTGAGAAATGGAACTTCGTTACCAAACGTGTCGCTGAAGAGGGTAATGCGCTCGTCTATGATTTTCTGAAGCTTACGCCGAAAGTGATGTCGGCGCTCTCGGCCAACCAGCGCCGCATCATCGGCGCGAAACAGCGCACGCCGGAACACAGTCTGGCGGTTATCAAATCCGTGTTGGAAATGACGGAAGAGTTGGCGGACAACAGCGTGTACGTCGCGCTGGAATGCTTCAAATCCGCGCCGCGCGCGTTGGCCGCCGCTTCGCTCGAACAATTCCAAGCTTGGGCGCGCGCTGGCGCAGGCTTGCATCGCACCGACCGCCGCCGCGCGCAAGCCTACTACGCGCTCGAATCCAAGAGCAGTCAGGAATCGCTGCGTGCCGCACGCGGCGGCCTCGCGCTCGAATCCGTCGCGCATTTGCTGCGCCTTTACGTCGAAGGCTTGACGGGACGCGAAATGGCGATTACCGCACTCGGTGCAGTACCGGATGAATCGCGTATCAACGACGGGCAAACGATTCACTTGCCCGCGATGATTGCCGAATTCGGCTCGCTCGAAGACGATTTCCGCCTCTACAAAGTCCTCGCCGCCCACGCCGCCGGGCAAATTGAATTTGGCACGCGCGATGTCAGCGCACTACGCCGCCGCGCTGCAAGGGCCATGGACAGTGCGCCAGCCAGGACGAAAGCCAGAACTCATTTGATGGATTCGGAAGAAATCGAAATTCCCGAAGACTACATTCCGCGCAACGCCTGCGCCTGAACAGATCGCGGAACATTTCGATGCCGCTGATTTCAAGCTATTGCTGTCGCGCTTCCGAATCCCGGCCTCGCCACGCATTTTTACAACGCGGCGCCGTTTTGCCGGATGTCGCTGCGCAAAGCCTATCGCATCCGACGCGATTTAACGTCCGCGCCCGTCTGATTGACAATCGCCCGCCCGTCACGTCCTTGCCCGTAGACCAATTGCTCTACGAACTGTTATTTCAAATCACGCTCTGCGGTGGCGTTATTGATCCAGCAGCGCGCAAGCCTACGGCGAAATCATCGGCGAATTTCATCGCATCGTGGAGCAATGTCTGTATCAGGAAGAGGCTTCCGTGGGCGATACGCTGATCGCCACCAAGCGCGTCTACGCCCTGCTGCAAAATCGCCGCGCAACGAGGAAAACACCGATCAGCACACCGACATTGATAAAGAACAAGCCGACGAGAAAAACGACTCCGACGACAGCCAGGAAAACGCTGGCGACCAACAACAACAAGCCATAGAAAAACAGCCCGCGCAAACCAATCCCTTCAATCAATGGACAGAAGAAACCGACGATAGCCTGCCCGACAGAAACCGAAATGCTCAGCGAAATGCTGCAAGCCGAGCGGCCCGAACAGGATTTGCAGGAAGGCGATCAGGCATTTTTCTATGACGAATGGGATCGTGAGTTGGGCGATTACCACTTTCCGAAATGGTGCCGCGTGATTCAACGCGAAAACCGGCGCGGCATGCGCGATTTTGTGGAGCAAGTACGCGCGCGCTATTCGGGCGTAATCTCCTCAATCAAACATCAATTCCAAATGCTGCGCCCCGAATCGCTCCGCAAAATCAAAGGCGGGCATGAAAGCGAATACGACCTGCAAGCCGTGATTGACCGTCACATGTAGACCTGCGCACCACAGGCCGCCCGGAAGCCGTCTACATCCGCCGCATCCGCCGCGAACGTGACGTAGCCGTATCCTTCCTGCTCGATATGTCGTCTTCGACCGCGCGCACCATCACGCGGCGGCGAATCAACCGTACGTCCGCACGCGTCGGGGCAATCCGCATGAGCATCGAAAAGCAAGGCTTAGTCCTGATGAGCGAAGCGCTCGAAGCCGTCGGCGACGCCTATTCGATTTCCGGCTTCACGAGCGAAGGCCGCCGCAACGTAAAATATTTCATCGTCAAACAATTCGGCGAACGCTACACGCCCGAAGTCGAACGCCGCATCGGCGGCATCACCTACAACAACACCCGCCTGGGAGCCGCGATTCGCCATTGCTGCTCAGTTAGAAAAACAATCCATAGCGCACGAAGGCGTATTGTGCTGAGCGACGGACGCCCCTACGACCACGACTACGGCGATTCCCGCTACGCCCGCGAAGATACGAAGATGGCTTTGCGACAAGCTGGCTTGGGGCATCCTGCCGTTCTCTGCGCATCACGATTGATCCGTTCAGAGGCGGAGTTGAAGAACTTGTACGGCGAAGTGGGATACACGATTATTGACGACATTATGGGCGCCAGAGCGGTTACCGGGAATTTATCGGCGCTTGACGACTTGACGACGATTTGCCGCCTGCACTACTACGGTAGCGCCTGTTCCGAAGACGAGTAATTTCTATGCTCATCTCAAAACCAGCTTTTTACCAGTGATTGCAGAGAGGTGATGCGCACCTTGCCTGAAAGCTCAATCTCGGCCTGCATTACCTATCCGCCGTACAACTACGAATTCATCGGACACAAATGGAATGCCGCCGAAGTTGAGCGGCGCATTGATCGTCAAGGACAGCAAGACCTTAGTCAAAAACATTCCTTATGGCGAAAGCGGCGGGCGGCGTGCGCAATGCGCGGTGGTATGAACGGGTGCGGCAAAATATTTTGGACTATGAGCAGTGGTGTTTTGAGTGGGCGACCGAATTATTTCGCGTGTGCAAGAAGGGAGCTATCGTCGCGACCTTCAACAGCACGCGCGCACGATGCTTTGCTATCGCCCACAGTGATTGGAACGCGCAGGCTTTTATGCGCGCGATTGCATTGTCTATCGGCGTTCCAGCGGGATTCCCAAAGGGCTGAATTTGAGCGAAGCTGAAAGAGAAGGCGTCGCCAATCACGAAGAGTGGAAGGCTGGCACAGTTGTTTGCGCGAATGGGAGGCGATTGTCGTCGTGCAAAAGCCGCTCATCAACAACTGCGTCAGACGCTCGGCAAAAACGGCATCGGGCTGTTTCACGCCATCAATGACGACGGTTCGTTTCAACGTCGAATATTCTGGAAGACATTCCGCGTGACAAGGACGAACAGGAAAACGTTCACTGCACGGTGAAGCCGCTGACGATGACTGGTAAGCATGTTTGTTCCGCCCGATAAAAATCACATCGTGCTTGATCATTGCTGGGTTCTGGCACCTACCTTAGTAGCGGCGAAAAAATTGGGATGCAGTTATATCGGCATCGAAATCGTGCTGGAGTACCGTCAAGATTGCGGAACGGCGATTGTGAGCGAGTTGGAAGCGCCAAAACCGAAAGAAGAAACGCAAAACTAAAGCTGCACCGTATACTCCGATCGCTTTTGTTTGGAGATAGTGGCAGAGATCGAAGCCTGTCAGTTGCTTGGCGAGGGTGAAACGTTTTGTCGCCTGTCAAAGCCATCCACCCACCTGAACGGCAAGCAGTGATTGCTGCTGGCAAATTATCACTCCTAACAATTAGTAAAATAGGCTCATAGCCTTTTTTCTTGAGCAGCGCCGCATTAGCTTTGAATTTTTTCAGAGTGCCAGAATCGCCAGAACCAATGCGATACTTTGTATCGCAAATCGGCCTGCTCCCCGACTATAAGATCGCAGGGTCTATCTTTTTTTATTTTCGAACCTTCTTTGAACCCTTCACATCGTTCTTTGCACTTCAATCACTAATTTTTCCCAGCAGCGCCCAGTTTACCGCCCCCAATATTGCCGGTTTTTGCGTTTCATCTCCGGGGCAATTGCAAAAACCTCCATTAACCAATCCGTTTCGTTTCTTTCCTCATAGAAAACTCTATCAAGAATGGACTTCTGATAATCTTCTAAAGTGGTGTTCAACCTTTGTTCGAGTTGATTATGATCAATCATTTTTCTCTTTCAAACAATCGCTTAATTGAAGACCTAACGCCTCATAAGCAATTTGTTGGCGTTGAGTAAGGTGATGTTGCGTTCGCCTCGTTCGACCGCTCCAATGTAAGTTCGATGCAAGCCTGCCATGATCTGCCGGCTTCCACCGCGACAATCTAACCGTTTTTTGTCTGAATCTTTTTGATGTTTTCAGCAAGGCTGCCGGAGTCACATCCATAGGCTCATATAACATCAATGATGACTATTAGGCGACAGACTATTAGTAGCAACCCGAACGGGCCGAATTTGTAGTGTTGATGGAGCGATGAAGTTTGATGAATTGGACGATAAGATGCGCGTGTATGAAACGGCGTTTGATCTCTGCGCGGTGTCGGTTTTTGTATTAGGGCGTGCAGCAAACCATGCTCAATCCGAAAGGCTGGGCAATCGGTCATGGCCGAACGGCGGCGCGCGTGAAAGTGGATTACGATCTGCAATGAAAAAAAGGCGTATGGCGAGTTTGTTTTGCAGTTGTTGGCACAGGCGACGGTAAAGACAGAACAATGCTTCGCGCAAACGCGCTTGCCAATTCTATTCAATTACAATTCCTTTACTTCACTCAACAATCTTTCGCTCACGAATCTTCATCGCTCCCCACGCTACTGCTACCACTGACCACGAACTCAGCGGCATAAAAATCGCGGTCACGAGCGGCGAAAGTTTGCCGGTCACTGCTAACGACAAGCCGATGGCGTTGTAGACAAGCGAGAGTAAGAACGCGGCCACCAATACGCGCAGCGCATATTGTGCAAACCCAATATAAACCGGCAAACGATGCAACTGCTCGGCGGCCAAGATGGCATCGCAGGCAGGCGTGAAGGCGCTAGTGTCTTCGGTCAGGGCGATGCCGACGTGGCTTTGTTGCAAGGCACCAGCGTCGTTTAGGCCGTCACCGATCATGGCGACGATTTTCTGTTCTGCTTGCAGCTTTTTCACGAAGTGCAATTTATCTGCGGGCGTTTGCGAAAAGGCGAGGTGGTCGGCTTGCTGAAAGAGCGGCAGCAATTGCGCACGTTCGCGGTCGTTGTCGCCGGAAAGCAGGTACAGTTCGCGTTCGTCTTGCAAGGTGGCAAGGAGATTCGTCAAGTTCCTGCGATAGGCATTATGAATGTGGAAGCAACCGCGATATGCGCCATCAAGAGCGATGTGGACGGCGGCAGCACTGCTTTGTTGTGCAGGCGTGGTGTGGGTTTGTTCGGCGATCCAGTTGGCGGAGCCGAGGGCGATTTTATGCCCATCAATATTGGCTGTGATGCCGCGACCGGGAAATTCTTGGAAGGTATTTTCACCGCAGAGGCGCGGCGGCGGCACAGCGGTATACGAAGGTTTCTCTGTAAATCTCCGTGCCGTTTCTGTGTCTCTGCGGTGAAAGAATTCGCTGAGAATTTGCCGACTCAACGGATGCGTCGAATGTTGCAAACAGGCGGCAAGCATGGTCTGTTCCGCTTCTGTTAACGGCTCGCCGATAAACTCTACGTTTGCCTGTCCGGCGTGGGTTAGCGTGCCGGTCTTATCAAAGACAATGGCATTGAGCTTCGCCAAATCGGACACGACGCCGACGTTTTTCAAATAGAATTTCGCTTTGCCGAAAATCGCTACGGCAGCGCCGAGTGTGAAGGGCGCGGCGAGCGTGAGTGCGCAAGGGCAGGCAATAATCAGCACGGCGGTGAAAACATTGAGCGCCTTGTCTTTATCCGGCCACCAGTACAGCGCGGCGAGGATGGCAATCACACTGACGATGATCGTGAAGTATTTGCCGAAGGCATCGGAGATGTCTACGAGCGAGGTGCGTTTCTCCTTGCGAAAGGCATCGTTATTCCAAAGCTGCGTCAGATAGCTGTGCGAAACGGCTTTGGTGACGGCGAGTTTCGCGCCTGCGCCGACGACTCTGCCGCCGGCATAGACAACATCGCCACTGTTTACTGCGACGGGGTCAGATTCGCCAGTGACGAAGCTGTAATCAATGCTGGCCTGCGGGGATTCGAGCAGGCTGTCAGCCGGTACGAGTTCGCGGTTACGCACAAAGATTTCGTCGCCCGGTTGCAGGTTGGAGACGGGAATATAATCTTCATTGCCGTTTTTCAGGCGCGCGACAGAGAGTGGAAAATAGGCGGCGTAATGGCGGTCGAACGAGAGCGAATCGAAGGTTTTTTTCTGAAACAGCTTGCCAATCAGCAGAAAGAATACCAACCCTGTAAATGAATCCAGATAGCCCATTCCTGCGCCGCTCAAAATGTCGTAGAGGCTGCGGAAGTAAAGCGCAGAAATCCCCAATGCAACCGGCACGTCTAGCGAAATTTTCCGCTGCCGGAGCGCGTACCACGACGACATAAAGTAACCGGACGCGCTGTAAAGCAGCACGGGCGTCGCAAACAAAATGCTCAGCCAGGCGAACAGCGATTTGAATTGCGCACTCAAGGCTGCTGTCGTGTCCAGGTAATCGGGAAACGCAAACAGCATCACGTTGCCAAAAGCGAAACCGGCCAGACCAATTTTTAGATAGAGCGAGCGATTGCTTGTATCCGCGGCTGGTTTGGCGGTCGTTACGCTGTCCAGGCGGATTTCGGGTTCATAGCCGAGTTTGGTCAACAGCCCAACGACTTCGCTCAACCCTATTTCCTGTTCGCGGAAGGTCAGTGCGATTTCTTTTTTGAGAAAGTTCACTTCCGCACGCAGGATTGCAGGTGAATTTTTATAGAGGCTTTCGAGCAGCCAATGCACGACGCGCAATGTATTTGCGGCAGGCGAAAGGTGGTTTTTGGCAAGCGTACCATCGTTGAATTGTAGCAACGCACGGCGTACCGCTTCATCATCCAGATAGGCGAAGCGGCTTACTTTGGCTGACTTAAAAGACAGCTTGGCACGCTCGTCAAAGTCGTAGCAGGGTAAAGATTGCTTTCCTGCAAAATCTCAAAACGGTTTGGCAGCCGGTGCAACAAAGGTTTTGTCGCCCAGCCGCACCGCGTCTGTTTCACAAGCCTCGCCACAATGAAAGCAAAGCGTCGCGTCTTTTGGCAGGGCTGAGCGGGGAAGGAAACCGCGTATGATTCCCATATTGCGCAGAAAATTTCTCAACCTGAAATTGCGAATGCGGAAAAGTCCGCACCTACGTATCCAGTGCTGTGGAAAAGGGCAATTTAGATCGGCGCTGAAAAGTCAGTTGTAGGTAGAGTACACGTTAAATTTTTAGTGGGATTAAATGCCATTTTACCCTATTCAATTATTCTTCTGCAGGAAAATAATGAGGCAATTTTTCCTGCAAGAAGAATAGAGATTTGAAAATAGAGAATTGAAATGACACGATGGCCCTCTCTGATTGTTAGGAACCAGAACTTCCAAATGCTGAATGCTGCTAAGCTGAAATTTTTCCCGATTCAGTGTGTTTCTACTTGGCACTCTTCTTGCTCTCGACAATGAAACATCTCATGTTATGGCGACGGAAGGAGATACTACTGATGAAAGAGATCGGAGCGAAGCCGGAAGGCAATTATGCAAAGATTATTACCGTATGCGGATGACCTGCGGCTATTGAGCTGGCCTTGCCGCGTGGCGGCGTGCCGGTAGGGTATGAAGTGGCGCAAGCCTTACGCTTGCCCTTTGATATTTATCTGAAAATTCGTGTTCCCGGTCACGGAGAATTGTATTATGGGCGCGATTGCGTCGGGCGGCGTGCGCATTTTGAATGATGATGTATGAACATTTGCACATCCCCTAACTACGATTGATCAGATCGAACGAGTCGAGCAGCGCGAACTACAACGACGGGAACAACTCTATCGTGGGACACGCCTGCTGCCGCGTTGACGGGAAAAGACTATTATTCTGGTGGATGATGGACTGGCGACGGAGCTACAATGCGCGCCGCCGTTTCTGCGTTGCGCAGTAGTCATCCGGCGCAGGTATCGTCGCAGCTCCAGTAGCAGCACGGACGACGTGCGAGCGCGTTTATTTTCACATTTACTCCGGACTGCATTTACGATCCTTTTATGCGGTCGGGTTGTGGTACGATTTTCGCCAAACCACGGATGCCGAAGTACGCGAGCTGTTAGAGCGAACGGCGAAAACGAACTATCCTTCGCGGCACACGGAAGCGCACGAATACGTGGTGCGAGGAACCGCTTCCGCGCATACCCCGCCTTTGAATTTTCACACTGTCCCCATATTTCCGCTCTCCCGAGAAGAGCAGAAAGCTTGGCGTATGGGCGACCACGACATTTCCGCAGAGCATAGTGAACAGCAAGCTAAACGTTTTATGAAAGCGTTACTGGCTGATTTGACGGCGCTGAAAGTGCTCGGGATTGCCGCAGGCCACACATTGAAAGCGGCGTGCGCCGTATCAGGCCGAAACAGGAATGTTTCTAGTGGACGATGCCCTACAACTCCGCACCGATTGCAGTTGAACTACTTGCCGCCGTAAATGACGCGCGCTCGACGACTGAAACTGGTACCCACTCTGGAAGCGAATCTTATTCTACAGCATGATTGAAATTGCTTGCGTGCTAGAGGAAGAACTAACCGCCGTGCCGGCGGCGGCACAGCAAGGCGCAAAATATCAGTAGGTTTTGCTGGCGGGCATTCTGCCAACGATTCGCAGAGCGATTTGACGCTGGAAAATTTAACGCTGGGCTTTGCGTTATGCGGAACTTAACCGCGTGATTCAGCAATTGCGCAGTTTATCCAAACGTCTATATCAAGGTTGGGGATTTGTTTCGCTACACGCAGGAAAGCATGATGCTCGAAGCCTGTTGCACAAGCTTTCAGTTGCATTATCAGCAGAGCGCAGAAGAATTTGCGCGGTTACATAATCTGGCGCAGGTCATCACCGCGCCGTTGCTGGCAGTAGCGGCGAATGCGCCGTTGCTGCTCGGCCAACGGTTATGGCACGAAACGCGGATTCCGCTTTTCAGCATTCCGCAGACGAACGTTCCCGCCTGCAACATGCGCGCGGGGCGTCCGCCCCAGGTGAGCTTTGGCGATGATGGGTGAAGGAATCCGTGCTCGAAATTTTCTCGCGAAGAAATCGCCCGCTTTCGCGTCGTGCTGACGAAACAGATCGAAGAAGATTCGTTTGCTGTTTTAGCGCGGCGAGTTGCTGGCAACTTGCCGCGCTACGGTTACACAATGGCACGATCTGCGCTGGAATCGGCCTGTTACGGTGTTAATGAAGGCCGCGCGCATTTACGCATCGAAAATCGCGTGCTGTTCGCCGGGCTAACTGTTCTGGATGAAGTGGCAAACGCGGCCTTTTTCTATGGATTGATGACGGCACTGCCCGAAGAATACGGAGATGTTACGCAGCGGATGTCGTTTGATGACGCCAAAGGCAATTTTCACGCGGCCGCACGGCACAGCCTGCGAGCGCAATTCACCTGGTTGGGTGGCAAAAGCATTGCGGCGGCACCACTGATTCTCGATCATCTCTTGCCACTGGCGCGCACGGGGTTGCAGCAAGCGCGGATTCACGAAGAAGACATCGCGCGCTACCTTGAAGTGATTGAAGCGCGCGTCAAGTCCGAGCAAAACGGCGCGCTCTGGATGTTACGCCCACTGCTGCAATGGAAAATCAGGGCACGTTATGAGCAGCGGCATCGCCTGTTGACGGCAGAAATGCTGGCGGCATCAGCGCACCAATACCCCCGCGTCAGAGTGGACGCTGGCGCAGATTTCTTCGGCACAAAATTGAGCCAAAATTTCCAAACCGTCGGGCAACGATGACGACGGATTTGTTCACTGTGCGCTCGGATGATGCAGCATCAGCTTCGTAGCCTGTGTAATGGATTGGCGACACGTACGGCACGTACCCGTCGAAGATGACGAAGGCCACTTGCTCGGCCTCGTTTCGCATCGCGATTTGTTGCGCCTGATGGCGCAGGGCGCGCTTAATCAGACCGAGCCGATTGCCGTAAAAAATGTCATGACGCCGCAGCCCATAACGGTTACGCCACAAACCACAACACTCGCAGCCATTGCGCTGATGCGTCAACATAAGGTCGGCTGTTTGCCTGTGGTAGAAGAAGGAAGGTTAGTAGGAATTGTTACCGCTTACGATTTCCTGCGGCTTTCCGCAGAATTGATTGAGCAGCACTTACAACAGACCGAGTGAGGCGAAGCAACGTGAAGTTGCGCAACCCTTCCTGGCAATGAATTGGTTTTGGACTTGATAAATGGGCTGGCCACCTAAACTCCGCTTATCGTGCGCTAACCGAACAATTCACACTCTACAATTTCACACAGGATATGGCCGATCAGAATGTGCGATTCCTGAATGCGCGCGGTGTCGCGCGAGGGGGCGCAGATGCAATGTTCAGCCTCAGCTTTGGTTTTGCCACCAGTTTCGCCGGTCAAACCGACTGTTACCATCCCTAAGTTTTGAGCTGTCTGCAAGGCGTGCAGCACATTCGGAGAATTGCCACTGGTGGAAATGCCAATCAACACGTCGCCTGCTTTACCAAAAGCTTCAAGCTGGCGCGAGAAGACAATGCTGTACTCGTAATCATTGCCGAGCGCGGTGAGTGCCGATGTATTCGTTGTCAATGCAACCGCTGGTAGCGCGCGGCGTTCTTTGGTGAATCGTCCGACGAGTTCAGCTGCGATATGCTGCGCGTCGCCTGCGCTGCCGCCATTGCCACAGAGGAACAGCGTATTGCCGTTGCGCATGGCGGTGACTAATTTTGCGCCGACAGCAGCAATCGTATCGGCCTGTGTTTCCAGCAGCGCCTGTTTGACGGCGATGCTTTCCCGCGTGCGTTGTTCGATGAGCGATAAATATTTAGTCATTGGCAACTCTCCACGTTTGCAGGCCGTAAGGTTCAAACGCGAACTCGGTAATTGTGCAACCCATTTCTTTCAGCCGTTCGGCGACTTTGTGTTTTTTGTCAAAGCGGCAATACAGCAGCATAAATCCGCCGCCGCCTGCGCCTGTAATCTTCCCGCCGAGCGCGCCGTTTTTGCGGGCTTCGTCGTAAATTTCATCCAGAATCGGCGCAGAGATTTTATGCGACATGCGTTTTTTCTGCTCCCATTCGTGATGCAACAAATCGCCGAAGTCGTCGAGCTTGCTGCGCAGCAAAACGTTCTTCATTTCAATCGTCATCGCCTTCAATTGTCGCAACGCATCCAAGCTATCCTTTTCGCCGCTCTCGTACCGCTTGACCTGATCTTCGATGATGTTCGATGACAGGCGCGACGAGCCGGTGTAACAGAGCAGCAGATTGTATTGCAGCTCATTCACAATAGCTGGACGAATCTTCAGCGGATTGACGATGACGTGATCGGGCAAAAATTCGATGTAATTGAAACCGCCGAATGCTGCCGCGTACTGATCCTGCAAGCCGCCTTTGATGCCGAGGTCTTCGCGTTCGATGACGTAGGCGAGTTCCGCTACATCGTAATCCGTCAGCGGCATTCCCTTGAATTCCTTCAGCAGCCCGACCAGTGCGACCATCATTGCAGACGAAGAGCCAAGGCCGGAACCAGGCGGTGCGTCGCTGTGAATGAAGACATCAAAACCTACGTCGCCGCGTCCGCCCATTTTGACAATCGCGGCTTTGACTAAATCAAGTTTGCCGTCAAAGGTCATCAAATCTTCCGGGTTATAGTTGACGGACAGGCCGTAATCCAGCGATTCGATATTGATCTGTTGGTCATCGCGCGTGCGTAGTGTGCCGTAGGCGTAGCGGTTAATCGTGGAGCTTAAGACGCAACCGCCTTCCTGCTGTGGAAAGGGCGGAACATCAGTGCCGCCACCGGCAAAACTGATTCGTAAGGGAGCTTTGGTTCTGACGATCATAGTTTTTTTAGCCACGAATTGGCACGAATTTTCACGAATTAAGGCAGCGTTGCTGACGACCAATTACTTTATAATTCACTGCTAACAGCATTTTCCAATTCGTGAAAATTCGTGTTCATTCGTGGCTGATTCTTCTTTCCAACTTCTTCCACCAACGCCGCGAAACGTGCCATCAGCGGTTGCCAACTGCATTCGCGTTCGACGAAGGTGCGGGCGGAGAGTTCTAAACGAGTGCGCAGGGCGTCGTCGCTTAATACTTGCAAGACAGCGGCGGCAAATTCTTTTTCATCGCGTGCCATCAGCAAATGTTCTGGCGCAGTAGCTCCGACGCCGGTAATGACATCGGGCGTGGCAATGACGGCGCGACCGGAGGCCATTGCTTCGAGTGCCTTGTTTTGCACGCCGCGCGCGATACGCAGCGGAATGACGCAGACTTTGGCGGCGGCCAGGTACGGGCGTACATCGTCTACAAAGCCGGTGACGAGCACGCCGGGCAATTCTTTCAGCGCGATGACTTCAGGCGTAGGTTTGCTGCCAACAATCAGAAATTGTGCCGTTGGATATTGCGCTCGAATCGTGGGAAAGATTTTTTCCGCGAACCAGACGCAGGCTTCGGCATTCGGGTAATAATCCATCGCGCCCGTGAATACGATGCGCGATGCATTTTCGTCCGTGAAAAACTGGCGTTCGTTTTCCGGCACGCGCTCCGGCGCAAAAGCGGGAAAGGCAGCAGGGCGAAACTTCTCCAAATCCACGCCGTTCGTGATCGGGATGAGCCGCTTGTGATCTTCTGCGGTCAATTCCGTCAGCACGTTGATTTCGCGCTGCGTGTGCAGCGAACTGTAGCCGAAATTGCGCACGATCCAGTATTCGTAAGCGCGCAGCCGCGTGCCTTCAATCTTATAAATCCACGACATCGGCGGCGCTTTTTCTTCGGCGTAATCCAGCCATTTTTCCGAATCGGTGTCGGCCATATCTACGACGGTGTGCTTGATGAAATCGGGCGGCACGTATTGGCACATCGTGGACGAATAAACGACCATCGCTTCTATGCCGAATTGCGCGACGATGCGTTTGACTTCGCGGTGCATTGTGGGCGAATTGAAGTAGGCGACCGATGGCGGCGTGTTTGTCGGCAGGCTCAGCAGCGCACGGACTTTCCCGCTTAGATGATCAAGCGGAATCAACGTGGCCGAGGCGCAATATTCTTCGAGCCTGGTTTTCGTCTGCATCTCTGCTTCGCCGTCAGCGAAAGCGAGTAAATGAACTTCGTGCCCGCGCGCGACCAGCGAGGTCAGCACATTGAATGGGCGAATCTGATTCCCTTTGTGAGGTGGATAGGGAGTGCGGTGCGAAAATAGCAGAATTTTCATTCGTTCCTATCAGCCATTGTCATTCGGTTGTAGGGGATTGAAGGGCAGGCGCACTCTAGCGGATCACAGCCCGAATGGAAAGCAGAATTCCTCACGCCAACCCAACTCCCTGGAGAACGCGCCGAGCGTTTTCCGTCCAAAAATATTTGCCGTGTTGAATCGTTTCCACCGCGCCGCGACTGAGCTTTTGTTGCAGGGTGGCGTTGGTGGCCAATTCGGTGACGGCTTTGGCGAAGCCGTTCGGATCGTCTTTGGGAATAAACATGCCGTTCTCGCCTTCGACAACGACTTCACGCAGATTCGGCTGGTCAGGTACGAGCACGGCTTTGCCCATTGCCATATACTCGAACAGTTTCATCGGTGAAGCGTACACGGGGATACTCGGTAACACGGCAATGTCCATCGCGGCAATATGCGCGGGGATTTCGTGATGATCCAGCCCGCCGGAAAAATGTACAACATCGGCGACACCCAACTCCTTCGCCTGTTCGCGCAATCCAGGAATCGCCGGGCCGTCGCCACAAATCAGGATGGCAAATCGTTCCCGATTCGGCAGCTTGGCGAAAGCATCTACGAGTAAATCCAGCCGGTGCCATTGGCGCGCCCAACCAACGAAACCGATGACGCAACGATTCTGTAAATGGTAGCGTTCACGCGGCACGCGGGCATCCACATCAGCGTGAAACATCTTCGGATCAATGCCGTTGTGAATGACCTGGAATTTGCTCGCATCGAAGCCCTGTGCTGCATAATACCGTCGCAGCACATCGGTGACGACAACCACGCGCGTGGCCCGTTCCAGCACCAACTTTTCGCAGTGCTGCGCGACATTGCGCCCAATCAAGCCGCTTTCCTTCGACATTTCGTCCACGAGCGGCGAATTCACTTCCAGCACAAACGGAATGTTATGTTTTCTCGCCGCAAGCGCGCCAGCGGTCAAGTTTAGACAATAGCGTTCGTAAATTAAGGCGGGCTGGTGGGCTTTGATGGCTTTTTGCAGATTGTGCAGACCGTAGACGTTGTAGCCAAGCGACAAGCCTTCGTAGATCAAACTGCCAATCGTGCCGCGTCCTTCAGAATGTTTTTGGTTGTTTTTTTGATGCCCATTCGTTGGCTGTGCTTTTCCGCTTTGCGCACGACCGAGACTTACTTCATACACGCTGTGCCCAAGTTCAGACCACGCATCCTGGAGGGATTGAATATGAATCCCCTGTGCATCTTCGCCGCGTGTTCTGTGGTGATAAATGATTTTCATTGAGCTTGATGATGTTTATTAATTGCTAATTGGAGCACGCTTGCTACTTCTTTGGCGACGGCTGCCCAATCTCGTTGACTGCCATACCGGGCAATTTCCTCGTGATTCCACTCGTGGTCTAATGCTTGCAGCAGGGCTGCCTGTAGCGCGTCGGCATCTTCCGTAGGAAATAAAAAACCCTGTTTGCCGGGGTGAATCACGATTTCATTGCGCCCAGCGCGACTTGCTACAACGGGGGTGCCGCAGGCTAGGGCTTCAAGGACAACGTTCGGGGAGCCTTCGCGGCGACTGGCCAGTATTTTAACCTTAGCCGCATTATACCAGGTACAAATTTTTTCAGGATGAAGTTGACCCGCAAAATGCACTATATCATTCAGCCCCGCCGCCCGTGAAGTCGCTTCTAATGTTTCGCGGTCTTCGCCCTCACCAATCAGGGCGAGTTTGATTCGACGTTGTTGCAGCGTATTTAGTCCAATTTTTTTTAATGCTTCCAAAATTAACCATTGCCCCTTGTTCTGATCCAGCCGTCCCACGCACAGCAACCAGTTGTCGTCTGGATGCAATCCGAGCGCCTGACAAGCCGCCGCGCGTGATTGTGGATGAAAGGTCTGGGTGTCAATGCCGTTCGGAATGACATGAATGTTTTCCGGCGCTGCGCCGAGTTCGATAAAGTCAGCGCGGAGTTCTTCGGACACGGCGATAAGCTGCGTTGCCCCGCGCATGACTTCGCTGAGCAGTGGTCGAATATGCGACAAATGTTTGTTGCGTGCGACATCCGAGCCACGCGCTGAGACGACAACCGGGCGATTTAACTTACGCCCGATTTGCACCGCTGCCCACCCGTCTGGGTAGACAAAATGCGCGTCTATCACGTCAAACGGCAGCACCTGACGCACCGTTGCCAAACTGCCACTCGCCATCCATTGCCCATAACGTGACATGCCAACTTTGGGGGGATTAAAATAGCGCGGATGATGTAAGGTGATGCCATCGCGCCTTTCGCTGGGGGGAACGAGCTGGAGTTTTTTCCAGTCGCCGTGTGCCGGAAGAAATTTGGGAAAATACGGCACTGGAGCGACGACTTCGATTTGGTGGGCACCGCTTGCGGCCAACGCATTCACGCGCCGCGCCACGAAAATTCCGTGCAACGGCATCTGTTCGTTCGGATAGAGTTTTGTGAACGTCAAGACTCGCATCACCTATTCTCGGCATCCTTCACAAAAACTTCCGTTGCCAGAGGCGGAACATCAGAATTGTCCAGAGCGGCGTACCAAAATCACGCATTCCACTTTGATGCCGCTCCCATAGGCTTTTGACCGTGTCCTGATTCAGCAGGCTGTCGTTGGTGTCGAATAACAAACTTTGCGCCAAGTCACGCAAATCGCCACGCAGCCAATCGGCGAGCGGAATCGAGAAGCCCATTTTCGGGCGCGTTAATACTTCTTCCGGCACAATTTTGCGAATGGCCTGTTTGAAAATATATTTGCCCGTGCCGTTGTGCAGCTTCAAATCTGATGGGATGCGCGCGGCAAGTTCCATAAACTTGTGATCGAGAATCGGGCAACGCACTTCGAGCGAGACGGCCATGCTCGCGCGATCCACTTTCGTCAGAATGTCGTCCACGAGATACGTTTTCATGTCCACGTACTGCGCACGCGACAGCGGATCATTCGTTTTGGCGCGGTTGTAGTAATGGCGGAATAGATCGAACGGATTGTAACCATTCAACCGCGCGCCGACATCTGCACCGAGCAAACCATCGCGTTCACGCGCGACGGCACCGTAGACAGATTGAAAATACGCCTCCGCCGGATCAAGTGATAAATTCCTAAGCGTTGCTTTTGCACGCAACGGACGTGGCAACCAATCCAGTTGCGGATACACCGCTGCCATCGCACCAAAGGCTGGCTTGCGCAGGGAAGCAGGCAAAATCCCGCGTACGCGATTTTCCGCCACGTCGAATTTGTAGCGCCGGTAGCCCGCAAAATTCTCATCGCCGCCATCGCCCGACAAGGCTACGGTGACGAATTCGCGCGCGACCTGCGAAACGTAAAACGTCGGCACGGCAGACGAATCGGCAAACGGTTCGTCATAGTGATACGCCAATTTTTCGACGACCGAAACGGCATCAGGATTCACGATCCGTTCGTGATGATCGGCCTGCACATATTCAGCAAACTTTTTCGCCGCTGCCGCTTCGCTGAATTCTTCCGACGTAAACCCAATCGAAGCCGTCACGACCGGACGCCCCGTGATTTTCGTCATCATCGCCACGACCGAAGACGAATCCACGCCGCCCGACAAAAATGCGCCGAGCGGCACCTCGCTCATCAACCGAATGCCGACCGCTTCGCGCAAGGCTTCGAGCAACTGCTCCTGCCATTCCGCTTCGTTGCGCGTTTCGGTGGCGCTGAAATCAATGTCCCAATATTCCTGCTCGCGCGTGCCGTTCGGCGTCACGACCAGATAATGTGCGGGCCGTAGTTTGCGGACGTGTTTGAAGATGGATTTCGGCGCGGGAATGGCGAGAAACGAAAAGTAATCGGCTAACGCTTCGGGATCAATTTCGCGCGGAATTTCAGAGTCAGCGATGACGCATTTTACTTCGGAACCGAACAGCAGGCGACCTTTGTAATCGGCATAATAGAGCGGCTTTTTGCCGAGCCGATCTCGCGCGAGCAGCATTGTTTGTTTGTTCGCATCCCAAATCGCAAAGGCAAACATCCCGCGTAACATCGCTACCGCCTGCTCGCCAAATTCTTCGTAGAGATGAACGATGGTTTCGGTATCCGAGCGCGTTTTGAGTTGATGGCCGCGGGCTTCGACGAGGTGAGCAAGTTCCTGGTAATTATAGATTTCGCCGTTGAAAACAATCGCCACTGTACCGTCTTCATTGAAGATTGGCTGATGGCCGCCAGCGACATCAATGATTGAAAGGCGACGATGGCCTAAGCCGGTTCGTCCGCTGATCCAAAAACCATCGTCGTCCGGGCCACGATGGGCGATCACATCAGTCATCTGTTTAAGCCGCGCTGCATCTACGCGCTGCTCGCTGGCATAGTTATAAACACCTGCAATTCCACACATCCGAACTTCACTCGCTAGAGGCTTGTTAGCAAAATAAAATCGTGGTTTGCGGCGCTATGTCGTGCGTAACGATTGTGAGGACGGTAGCGCCGACTCCGGCGAGATGCTACCACCTGGCTCCCGTTTAGTCACGACCCAAGCGAGGAATTCAGGGAAAAGGATCAGCGCAACGGCAATGAGTTTCAGCTTCCAACTTGGACGATGCGTGATGACATCCGTAAGGTCGCGCACGGCGCTCAAAAAGTCTCGCGACAGGATTTTTTGTTTGAGCGTGACGAGTGCAATTTCCGCTTCGACCTGGCTGATGGTTTTCATCATCAGTTGTGTTTGTTCCGGCGTCGTCTGCGGCGCGGACAAGGCTTTGCACAAAGCACGCAGGACGTTTTGAAAGTAGCGTGTGGAACTGCTCGACAGCGAATCGGCGCGTTTGCGATAACGGGCTAGCGGCTCGCGCAAGAACGAAAAATGATAGCCGTGCTGCAACATCCGCAGCCACAAATCGAAATCTTCCGAGCCGCGCAAACTTTCATCGAACCAGCCGACCTTCTCCAAAATCTCGCGCTTGAAAACGGCAGAAATGAACACGTTGCATTCGCGCGTCAAAAACTTTTCCAGCGTCACGGGCGCACTTGAAGGGCAAACATCCTGAAACAATTTGCCTTCCCACTGTGCTGTACCGAACAAGATTGCATTCGGATACAACACATCAATTCCCGGCTCCGCCTCCATTCGTCCCAGCATCGTTTCCAAATACTGCGGCAACCATTGATCGTCGCTGTCGAGCAGCGCAATGTAGCGACCGCGCGCGTGGCGAAAAGCCGTGTTGCGTGCCGCACCAGGGCCGCTGTTTGGTTGTTTCAGGTACGTGAGGCGATTTAAGTATGGTGTGATGACCTGATCGGTGTTGTCGGTCGAGCCGTCATTGACGACGATGATTTCGTAATCCTGACGGGTTTGGGCGAAAACGGATTCCAGTGTTTCGGCCAGGAATGGCGCGGCGTTGTACGCGCAAATAACGATACTGACAGTCGGCGTCCCCAGTTGCATTACAGTTTCTCACTTCCTTCTGTAAATTCACCGGGGCGCGGCTGTCCCTTAGTTAATCTGCAAATTGTCGCAAAGGTCTGATGTGTCGTGTGCCTTTTTGTGGCAGGTAGAAATGTGGTACGGGGAGCGTAAGTGACCTGCACCTTGGTGAGCATACCTCTCCATCAAAGCGCAGGTCGCTCACGCTCCCCGTACTGCATCCCTATGTCACCTGACTGCGCACATCGGCCATTGTTTCTTCCGGTTGGCCGAGCCAGTGTTTGATTTTGGAGCGAATATCGCGCAGCAAATCGGCGACGCCGGACATTTCAGCTTCAAATTCGAGTTGCGAAATATTCTCGCTGTCAATGAAGCGGCGTAGCGCCAGACGCGGCGTTTCGACCGTATTCAAGCCCATCTCGCACGTCATCGCGCTTTGCACGCCGACGGCTTTCAGCCAGTCAAAAGCCTGCTCTGACCAGAGGCCGCTCGGATAAGCCAGATGCACCATCGGACGGCTGACAACTTCGGCCAGCGATGTGCGATTGTCGATGATTTCGCGTTTGGCGCGTTCTTCCTTGAGCGGGAATTGATGGCGGTGGGTGTGCAATTGAATGTCTACCCCCGCCTCGTGCATCTCGCGGATTTGTTCGGGCGTCATTAGGTGCAGAAAGCGGCGGCGCACGATTTGATCGTAGTCTACGTTGAGATAGGCCGCCAGCCGCCGCGCCAGTTCCACGCGCTCCGGTTCGTCCAATTGCGTTTCCGCAAAGCGAAAGATTTCCCACGCAATATCATCTCTGTCTTTCTCATTGCGACAGTGATATTCGCCCGCCAGCCGCGCATCCACTTCGGACAAATCGAAATCGTGCCGCGCGGTTTTCCAGAGCATGTATTGAATGGCTAAGCGAAAAATCGGGTTTTGTTTGTGGACGTAATAAGAGGTGACGAACACGGTGGCGGGAAACAACTGCTCGCGCAACAACCCAAACGCCGTTTGGTAAAAACTATAAAAGCCCTCGTCAAACGTAATGACGACGGCCCGGCGCGGGAGTTTGCGCTTCTCCAATAACTCCAGGGCGTGGCTCAAATCCAGCACCTGATAATCCTTTTTCGCCAGCCACTTGAGCCGCCGGGCGAAGGTTTCGGTATTGGTAAAAACTTTCAGGCGAAACTTGCTTTCATCGGTGCCACTGGGGCTGATGCCGTGATAGCAAAGAATACGGAGTCCTTTGATGCGGGTATTCCTCAACAGCGCGAAGAATCCCAGTGATCGCGCGATAAACAGAACGAAATCTTTAATTGTCATTGCCGGCTAAACCTGCCTTTCGGTATCGCTTTTTCGGCAGCATTACGGCTGCTGTACCGTAGTGAGGCTGGTTTAATCGTAGTAGTCAGCGCTGTGCTGTTGACCAGGTGATTGTTTTCCCCAGTCGTCGTTGTCGGAACAAACTGCTTTCGTAGGTGAACCCGACTTTTTCAATCACATGTCGCGAAGGGGCGTTATCGGCCAGCACCATAATGTAAATTTTCTTGATGTCTGGCATTTCCGCGACGTCGTGCAAAATCTGGTAAAGAGCCTGTTGATACAACCCGCGCCCGCGTGCCTGCGGATGCGTGAAAAAATCGTAAAGAACCGCGTTGTCCGGTTCGGGGAAAACATATTCCTGCCCCACCTCCGACAGCCGGGCTTTCTGTTGCCGCAGACCCAGCCAGCCGTAATGAATCAGGCAGTAATTTTCCACTAGCGTGTAGCAATGTTGGTCGCTTTCGAGCTGATGCAGCGCCCGCTCGATAAAGCCTTGTTGCGTTTGATAGTCAGTCATCGGAGTAAACGCGATTAACGCACGAACATCATCACGCACCATCAATTGTGGACGCGGCAATCGCTTGACGTCCGACGGGGCGTAGACGTACACGCGAAACTCGGTTTTTTCCCAAACTTTTCTAAGCAGCTTCTGGGGGATGCTTGCAGGCTTAAGGCGACGCAACTTGCCAATCAAAGAGCGAACTTGGTGAGGCGTAATCCCAACGACCTGAAACCCGCGCTTGGCGATGGCTTCTAATCGTTCCTGAGTTTTTCTTTTTCTGAGCTGGTTATTCCCGCTACTAAAAACAATGCGCAGAGTATGCACCTGATCGTGTTCCGTTGCAAATCGTTCTTTCCACGGGTCACCGCCTGGCGTTAGATCAAAGTTAGTTATGCCCTGTTGTGCCAGCAGTTCGCCGAGAAATAACAAATGGAACTTGCCCGGCGAATGGAGCGCAAGGAACGGCGAATGCGCGAACAACCACAACGTAACTTCGTGGCGCTGGCGGATGCCGAAATGCGCCGCCACCACTTTGTCCCCGACGCGCATCACTGTGATGTGAACTACATCAGGATGTTGCAACAACGCCAGATGAAACGGCTTCTTCAACGGATCAGCGCGAAACGGCAACACGTCATGCACTGCGCCTTGCCGCAAATCAGTGTAAGCAATGATCTCATCAAACAGCGTGGCGAACGCTTTCGGGTCAGTGATTTGCTCAAAGCGGATTTCGCCTACTTGTCGCAACCGATTGAGCCGACTTTTATTACTTTTCTTTTTCAGCGAAGCTGCAATCGCGCTGCCGTCACCGATATGCAGGAGCGGGCGCTGATATGCCTTAAGTTCAAGCTGGAAATCACGCAAGCGTTCTGCTTTGAGCCAATCCAACGGCGCATCCGGTGGCAGGTATTTGAAGAAAAGCGATTGTGTGGGAAAGGTTGCGCGCAATTGTTGGAGCGCCGCGAGGATGAATTCGTTGCTTTGTGCGGGCAGCGCAAGCCACGCCTGATATTCAGCGTGATGCGTTCCGGCCCACACCAGCGCGCCCGATTTTTTTTCGAGTGCCAGCGGTATCAGACCTGTCAATGTGCCGTCTGTTGCAGTGGCAATAACTAATAATGGCTCATACCGTTCGTGGTAAATTTCATACCAAGTGGTCGCAAAAGCGCGACTTTGAAACGCGGTAGCCCAGGGGCAAGCCTGAAAAAGTGTATCCCAGCCTTGTCGCTGTGCGGGAGCTTGCAGCCAGGCGCGGGCGGCTTCGGCACGAAGAAGTTGGATTGTCATACGGGGCGATGGTGGTGCGTCGTTAGCAGCGGCCTGACGGGTTATGCTGGCTGCAAGCCATTATTCGTCATATTGTGCGTGGCGGACTGCACCAGTTGTTGGACTTCTGCTTCTTTTTCATAATTGCGGGCCAGGGCTTTTAAGGCGGTGGCCAGCGGAACGATCATATAAAGAATTTCAAACGTGTACTGACTCAGGAAAAATGCTGACACGCAATAGCCTAGCACGGCGACTTCCATACCGTGGGTGTAATTGATGACCAGGTTATCCGGCGACCGTTTTTTCAGACTGCGACGCACAGAGCGAAGGCGAAAAACCGTTACGACCAACATCGTTATGAAAAACAATAAGGCTGGAATACCTGCGTCTACGGCGCATTGCAAATACGAATTATGCGCCACGCGCGTGTCGTTGGCATCGCCATATTTGCTGTAAATCAGCAGAATATTTTTCATGCCGATGCCGGTTAAGGGATAATCGCGAATAATTTTCCCGCTTACCTCCCAGGCGCGCAAACGTTGCTGGGCGGAACTGTCCTGTTCCTGGGCGTCTTTAATTGTACCGATACGTTCTTTGACTTTGTCGGGGCCAAAGCTAATGAAGAGCACCGCCAGAATTGCAATCACAGCCAGCCCCGTAACCTTATATCTAGTTTTGAGGGCCAGTAGCAGCGCGACTACGCAAAGCCCTAAAAATCCGCCACGTGAATAGGTGAAAAGGATCGTCGTGGCAGTCATAATCCCAATGCCATAAAAGCCCCAGCGCAAATACCAGCGTGCTTCGTTTTTCGCAAAGTAATACGCCATGGGTGTAGTCATCACCAACAGCAACGCATAGTCGTTGTTATCTTCAAATGCGCCGCCCGGCCCGACCAGCTTTACATTGCCCATATGGATGATGCTGCCCACAAAATCCTTAAAGGTCACCAGTGCCACTGAGCTAATAACAACAAATAAAAAGCCGCGCACTTTTTGCTCACTGTCCACCAGGGCTGAAATTAACAGGCCGATTACAATGACTTTGGTAAACTCAATAAACTTTGACTCTGCGTTCGGCGCGTTGTACCCGAAGTACGTTCCCATCATCGTCTGCATCCATATCAGCAGCATCAATAAATTGGCCGTGAATTTCGGTGGTCGTTTGACCATTTCAAAAACCACATAACCCAGCAACGTTGCCACGCCGACCATCAGCGAGTATTGCGCCGATTGCACATACGCCCATTCGTGCGGGCGCGTGATGGCCATCCAAATGAAGGTCAGCACGCCAGCATACGGCGAGAGAAACGCCAGCGGCACCGCAATCAGCATAATCCCCAGTAATAAAAGCGCTTTCATTGTACTGCCTTTCGCTCGCTACTTTTTTCGGGCGCTGAAGTTGGCGAGAGTTTCTGGAATCCCGGCGCGACGATTGACGACGCGGGCCATCACGAACAGAAAATCTGAGAGACGATTCAAATAAATCAGAGCTTGTGTATTGACAGCATTCACTGCACTAAGCGTCACGACGCTCCGCTCGGCACGCCGCGCGACAGTGCGTGCCAAATGTAATAAGGCTCCAGCCTGACTGCCGCTCGGCAAAATGAATTCCTGCAACGGTTCCAGTTCCGCCAGGAAGTTATCAATCAACTGCTCCAACTCCGTCACCATTGTTTCGTCCACGCGGCGTAGCGGCACTTCCATCGGGCTGGCCAAATCAGCACCGAGAATGAATAGCTCATTTTGTAAGCGTGCTAACACCGCTTCCACTTCCTGATCCTCAAGCGCGGTTCGCGCTACACCAAGCAGCGAATTCACTTCATCCACATCGCCAAATGCGGCGACGCGGGCATCGGCCTTACTGACGCGCTGCCCACCCACGAGAGACGTTTCGCCAGCATCACCCGTCTTCGTATAAACTTTTGTAATTCGCACATATGCTCCTTGTAATGCAAAGTTCTAACAACAAACTGTCGGGGGCGAAGTGGGCAAAATGGCGCGTCAGTATACCAGCTTCGCTACGAATTCTCGCCGACGATTTCCTGACCGCGTAAAAGTGGGGGTAAAAAGTAAAAGGAAAAGAAACGCTTTGCAAGCCTTCCGCCACACCCTATAATCGCCTGCGCAACGGAAATTCTTTTCTCCAATTCCATGACGAAAGGCAAAAATAATCAGAATGTCCAAGGTGCATAACGTCTGCATTGTCGGTGCGGGCTATATTTCGCTCTTTCACATCGAAGCCTTAAAACTATTACCGAATGTCAAAATTGCTGCTGTTTGTGATGCCCACGCCGGGCGCGCCACCGCGTTAGCGAAGAAATGGGGCATCCCACAAGTCTTCTCGACCGTTGAGGACGTTATTGCCAGCCAAAGCTGCGATGTTGCGCATGTGCTGGTGCCGCCGGATTTGCATCGCAAAGTCGCCGAACCGCTGCTGCGCGCCGGAATGCATGTGATGGTGGAAAAACCGCTGGCCGTTTCTTCCGCCGATTGCGAAGCCTTGCAACAGGCCGCAGCAGAAAAGAACGTCAAACTCGGCATCAATCACAATTCCACGTTTCGCCCTAGTTTTACCCAGCTCAAGCAAATTCTGCGCTCTGGCGAAGTCGGACATTTACATCACGTCATTTGTCATTTGAATGTGCCGCTGCGTCAGCTTGGTGCGAAGCAGTTCAGCCATTGGATGTTTCAATTACCGCAAAATCTTTTTCTCGAACAAGGCGTACATCCGCTCTCGCAGATTTACGATTTGATCGGCAAGGCGTCGCAGGTCACGACGCTCACGTCAGGCCAGCAACAACTCGCGCCGGGCGTCGAGATTTACGACACGTGGCAGGTTTCGCTAGTCGGCGAACGCGCAACGGCGCAGTTATTTCTTTCGGTTGGACAGGATTTCCCTTCGTGGCAAATCACGGCGATTTGCGAGGACGGCACGATTCACGCCGACTTTTTGCACGAGCGTTGTCTGGTGCAGACGCGCACGAAGGAAATGGATTTTTACAATTCGTTGCGCACAGGCCGACAAATGGCGCGCCAACTGACAAAACAAAGCATTCGCGGCGCAGCAGGCTACATTCTCTCGCAACTCAAGCTCGTCCCCAAAACTGATCCCTTCATCGTCAGCATCAACGAAGCCGTCGCCGCGTTTTATGACGGCATAGGCAACGGCGGCGCGTTCGTTGACGGGCAGGCCGGAGCAGATGTCATTCGGATGTGCGAACAAGTCACGGCAACGGTAGCGAAGCCTGCGGCAGCTCCTGTCGCGGCGGCACAAGGTGAAAGCCAAGCTAACTTCGATGCCGTTGTCATCGGCGGCACCGGCTTCATCGGCTCGCATTTGCTCAAACAACTGATTGCCGCGAACAAAAGGGTCAAAGTCATCGCGCGCAACATTCGCACGCTGCCGGACATCTTTCATCATCCGAATGTCAGTCTGATGTCGGGCGACATTGCGGATGAAAAGGTGATTGATGCGGCGGTGGCGAGTGCGCCCGTTGTGATTCACCTCGCGCACGGCGGCGGCGGCGACACATGGGAAGACATCAAGCGTTCGATGGTGGACGGCACGCGCGTTATTGCTGAAGCTTGTTTGCGCCATAAAACCAAACGTCTGATTTACATCGGCACGATTGCGTCGCTGTATCTCGGCAATTCTTCCGAACGGATTACGGGCGACACACCCAACGATCCACAGGCGGAAACACGCGCGCTGTATTCGCGCGGCAAAGCGCTCTGCGAAGACCTCCTGAACAAGCTGCACAAAGAACAAAATCTGCCCGTCGTGATCCTGCGCCCCGGCGTCGTGATCGGCGAGGGCGGGATGCCGTTTCATTCCGGTCTCGGCTTTGCCAATCAGGAAGGCCACATGATCGGCTGGAATCGCGGCACGAACCCGCTGCCGTTCATCCTCGTCGAAGATTGCGCAAGTGCGATTGCCCAAGCGATGACTGCGCCAGGCATCGAAGGCAAATCGTACAATCTGGTCGGCGATCAGCGCCCCTCAGCACAGGAATATATGCAGTCGTTGTCAGCAACGCTGGGGCGACCGGTGCGGTTCTATCCGCAATCGGTTCTGAAACTGCAACTAATTGAAATTGGCAAATGGATTATCAAGCGCGCCACAGGGCGACGGGATGCGCCGTTTCCAAGCTATCGAGATTTGAAATCACGTGGTTTAGTTGCGCCCTTCGACACGTCGGATGCGAAACGCGATTTGCAGTGGCAGCCCGCGCAGGACGCGCAGGAATTTCTCGCGCGCGGTATTGGTGTGCATCAGAAGGGAAAGCATGCCTAAGCCGCGCCATTTGCTGCATGCCTTCTCGACTTTTGCGGTGGGCGGGCCGGAAGTGCGGTCGTGCGATCTCATTAATCATTTCGGCGAACGCTATCGGCATACGATCATTGCGATGGATGGACGCTATGATTGCAAGGCGAAGTTGCAGTCGGGTGCGCCGGTCACGTACCTCGAAGTCGAAAACTTTCGGCAAAACCTCGTCAAAAATGTGCAGCAATTTTCTCGCCTGCTCAACCAACTAAAGCCGGATGTATTGCTGACGTATAACTGGGGTTCGATTGAATGGGGGCTGGCGAATGCGCTTAGCCGCGTGTGCCCGCATTTCCATTGGGAAGAAGGCTTTGCGCCGGAAGAAGTTGTGCGGCAAAAGAAACGACGAATTTACGCGCGTCGCCTGTTTCTCGCGCGGGCCGATAAAATCGTCGTCCCCTCGCGCGTGCTGGAAAGAATCGCGCAGCAGGTTTGGCAATTCCCCGCGAGTCGTGTACTTTATATTCCGAACGGAGTGGATGTAGTTAAATATTCACGTTCCCCTTCTCACGAACACAATTTGACGTCTCTTCCAGCAGCCTTCCAATCGCCCACAACGCTGCTGGTCGGAACGGTTGCAACGTTGCGCCAGGAAAAAAACATTCCCCGTTTGATTCGCGTGTTTACCCAGGCAACGACCAACATAGATGCCAAATTAGTGATCGTCGGGAATGGGCCGGAATATCCCGCTCTGTGGCAATTAGTAGAAGAAAAACAACTATCCGAAAAAGTGCTTTTACTCGGTCACAAAGACGACCCGGCGGAAATCGTAAAGCAATTCGATGTTTTTGCTATTTCCTCCGATACTGAACAGATGCCGATTTCCGTGCTTGAAGCGATGGCGGCTGCGTGCCCTGTCGTGGGAACGGATGTGGGAGACATCAGTGAAATGCTCGCCCCTGCCAATCGGGATTTTCTGTGTCCTGCTCTTGCTGAGGATGTTTTTGCAACTCACCTCCAATGCCTCCTGTTGGATGCCGATTTGCGTCTTCAATTAGGACAGCAAAATCATGAACGCTGTCAGGCGCTTTTTGATAAAAGCGTCATGTATCACCACTACGAAACACTGTACGACTTTACGGGATAGTTGTTGCTTTTTGGGATGACTACGAGCGCGCACGCAGCAGCCTGAACCTGTTGCTTACTGGCAGGCGCGTTCTTGACTTAGGGCGTAGCTGTGAAATTTCTAGTCTTTTCCGATGATTGGGGCGAGCATCCGTCGAGCTGCCAACATTTGTTCCAAATCCTCACGCCGCAGCATCCAACAATTTGGGTCAATACAGTAGGTTTACGACTGCCACAGCTAACGATGCGCGATACTGTCAAAGGCGTGCGGAAACTTTCGGCAATGCTGGGGCTGCGACAGGTCAACCGGACGAATGGGCACAACGGCCATAATGGTCACAATGGACATCAAAATGGCCACGCCCCGTATGAAAATGGCCACGCCCCGCATGTATGTGTGCCGCTGATGACGCCGTTTCATCGCCCGCAATGGCTGGCTCACTGGAATCAACGCTCGCTCTTGCGACATGTGACGCAGGAATTACAGCGCAAGAATTTTCAGGACTTCACGATTATCACCACGACGCCAACCGTCTGCGATGTGGTCGATAAGCTGCACGCCAGCAAAATCATCTATTACTGTGTGGACGATTTCAGCGAATGGCCGGGGATGGAAAAAGACCTTGTGCTGGAACTAGAGCAACGTTTGTTACGACATGTGGATACGGTGATCTGTTCGTCGCAACCACTGTACGAAAAGTTCAGGCGCAACATCCCACCCATCTGCTGCGCCACGGCGTAGACATTAAACTGTTTTCAGCGTTGCCACCGCAGGCACACCCTTGTCTGGCAAATATTCCCGCCCCGCGCGTCGGCTATTTTGGTAACTTCGACAAACGCAATAATCAGGAGTTAATCGCCGCCGTGGCGAAGGCAATGCCCTATGTGTCGTTTGTCTTTACCGGGCCGGTGCAGGACAACATTGCGCTGCTCAAGAAATTGCCAAATGTTTATTTTACGGGTGCCGTGCCGTATGAAGAATTGCCCGCTGTCGTGAAAGGCTGGGAAGCCTGTTTGTTACCCTATTACTTCAATTCGCTGACGGTGAATATCAATCCCTTAAAGCTGAAAGAATACCTCGCCTGCGGCAAACCCGTAGTGTCAACACCGCTGCCCGATGTGTGCGAGATGGACAAGTATTTGCGTGTCATAGATGAGCGCAATATCGCCGGTTGGCGGCGGGCGATTGATGAAGCTATCAGCGGTCAATGGGTGCCTGATCTGCCTGCTGTCGGACAAATGCTCGCCGGGGAAAGCTGGCAGCGTAAAGCTGATATTTTCCTCCGCATTTGCCAGGTCGCCAGCCTGCTCCTTCCTCTCGGACTTGAACATTAATGCGATGACACGCTGCCTTCCCGCATGAATATTCTCTCCGTTACGACGCTCTTTCCCAGTCGCGCGCAACCCGTGCATGCCGTGTTTGTGTATAACCGCTTGAAGCACGTCGCCAATGCGCTTGCGGGGCGCGGTGAAGTTCGTGTGATTGCTCCGATTCCGTTTTTCCCCTTTGATCGTTTCATTCCGAAATACGCCGAACGCCATCAGATTCCGCGCCGCGATCAGTTCGGAAACCTGGCGGTTGTCTATCCGCGCTATTTCTCTATTCCTGCGATCTTGAAACCATTGGATGGCTTCTTTGTGCTGCTCGCCGTGTGGTGGGCGGCGCGCAAGCTGCGCCGCACTTTCACTTTCGATGTGATAGACGCGCATCTGGCGTTTCCTGACGGGTTTGCGGGTGTGTTTTTATCGTGGCTGTGGCGCAAACCTCTAACGATTACGTTACGCGGGCACGATGTGAATGTCTTACCCACAGATCGTTACCCGCTACGCAAGCGGCAGATTCAATTTGCACTTCGTCACGCGGATCGCGTCATTGGTGTGGCGGATGCGTTACGACGCGGGGCTATTGAACTGGGCGCTGATCCGGCCAACGCCATAACGATTTCCAACGGCGTGGATTTGGAAAAATTCTTTCCCCTCCCAAAAGCGGAAGCGCGGCGACAACTCGGCTTGCCCGCAGACCGCCGCATTGTGCTATCCGTGGGGCGCATCGTCGAAAACAAAGGCTATCATCTGATCGTCGAAGCCCTGCATTTACTGCGCGAAAACGGGCAAGCCGTGCCATACCTCGTAATTGTCGGCGGCGCAGCGGATGAGGCGTTGTATCCTGACCGCCTGCGCGAAACGATCACTAAGCTTGGGATGGAAAACGATGTCCTGCTCGCGGGCGCACAGCCCAACGAAACGCTCCGCGTGTGGTACAGCGCCGCCGATGTGTATTGTTTGGCAAGTGCCACGGAAGGCTGGCCGAATGTGTTGCTGGAATCGCTCGCGTGTGGCACGCCCGTCGTGGCAACAAATACGTGGGGCACGCCGGAAATTATTTGCTCGGATGATTATGGCGTGTTGGTCGAACGCTCTGCGGCAGGCATTGCGGCGGGCTTGCAAACCGCTTTGACACGCAAATGGAAAAGCCAGGTGATGCTGGACTACGCCGCCCAACACACCTGGCAAAAAACGGCGGAAAAAGTGGTCGAAACATTCGCGCAGGTCATTCGTGCCGCGCGCGGCTGAACGCTTTAGCCGTTCTTTTCCGCAAAATCCTTCATAAAATCTACCAGTGCCACGACGCCATCCGCCGGAAAAGCGTTGTAAATCGAGGCGCGCATGCCGCCGACCGAACGATGCCCTTTCAGGCCGTCCAGTCCTGCAGCGGTCGCTTCTTTGGCAAATTTCTTTTCGAGTTCTTCGCTCGGCAAGCGGAAGGTGACGTTCATCAGGCTGCGGCATTGTGGCTCGCTGTGGCCGCGATAATAACCATCAGAGGCATCAATCGCGTCGTACAGGATTTTCGCTTTCGCCTGATTCTGCGCGTGAATCTTTTCCAGCCCGCCGACTTCGCTCAGCAACCATTTGAAGACCAGCCCGCTGATGTAAATCGGGAAGCAGGGCGGCGTGTTGTACATGGATTCTTTTTCGGCGAGGTTGCGGTAATCGAGCAGCGCTGGCAAGCCTTTCGGCACGCGCTCCAACAGGTCTTCGCGCACGATGACGATGGTGACGCCGGCAGGGCCAGCGTTTTTTTGCGCGCCGGCATAAATCAAACCGTACTTGCTGACATCCAATGGGCGGCTGATGAAGTTTGACGACATATCGCACACGAGCGGCACATCGCCAGCTTCGGGTTCGGTCTGAAATTCGACGCCGAAAATCGTTTCGTTGGAGGTAAAGTGAACATAGGCAGCGTTCGGATCAAGGATCAATTCTTCCTGCGTCGTCACGCGCGAAAAGTTGCCTTCGGCGGTCGAACCGGCCTCGCGCACGGTGCTGATTTTCTTGGCTTCTTTGAGCGCGCCCTGGCCCCAACTGCCGGTCAGGATGTAATCGGCACTGGCGTCTTTGGGCAACAGGTTCATCGGCACCATTGAGAATTGCAAACTGGCACCGCCCTGCAAAAACAGGACCTTGTAATTTGTGGGGATGTTGAGTAGTTGTCGCAAATCCGCTTCGGCGTTGTGGATGATTCCTTCAAACGCCGCCGAACGATGGCTGACTTCCAGCACGGACATACCGACACCGGGTAAAGCAAGTAAATTGCGTTGCGCTTCTTCGAGCACAGGCAGCGGCAAGACGGCTGGCCCGGCGCTGAAGTTATAAATTCTTTCCGTCATTCTGGACTCCTTCGCGTTGTGGGATGAAAATTTTGCGCGCTGAATGTACACGAAAAGCGGAGCAGGGTACAGCCTACAAACGGTACGCGAGCCTCTTGCTGGTAAGATGATGAGGTAATGCCAGCAAGAGGCTCGCGTACCGCCTGGCTATACTTCCGCTTTGGCGTGCAGGACGGAAGCGATGGCTTGAAACATTTTGCCGGGCGCGCAAGGATTGGCTAACAATGCCGTAGCACCCAGCGCGCTGGCTTCGGCGAGTTTTTGGTGATCGGTAAGGCCGCTGGTGGCGATGACTTTCAGGTGCGGATGCAGTTTTTTGAGTTCTCGAATGGTGGCGACGCCGTCCAGTTGCGGCATCATCATATCCACAAGCGCGAGAGTAATTCTGGTCGGGTATTGGCGAGAAACCCGGATCGCTTCTTCGCCGCCGTGCGCCAGCAGGATTTCGTAGCCGTACGTGGTCAACGTTTCACCGGTCATTTTCAAAATTTCCACTTCGTCATCCACAACCAGAATTGTCTCGCCCTGCCCTTGCGGCAATTCCTTCGGCTCCCATTCGATTTCCGGGGCGACCTCGTTTTTGACCGCTGGCAAATAGACTTTGAAGCAGGTGCCTTGCCCGATTTCCGTTTCAAAATCAATAAAGCCATCGTGACTTCTGACGATGCCCAGCACCGTAGCCAAACCGAGGCCGGAGCCTTGCCCCTGCACTTTGGTCGTAAAAAACGGCTCGAAGATTTTGCCGCTGACCTGGGGCGGAATGCCGGTGCCGGTGTCCTGTACGCGAATGAGGACGAAATCGCCGGGCCGTGCTTCTAATTGTGTTTTCGCTTGTCCTTCGTTCAGGACAGTGTTTTCTGCCTGAATGCTCAATAATCCCCCGCCCGGCATCGCATCGCGTGCATTGACGCAAAGGTTCATTAACACTTGATAAAGCTGCGTCGTGTCGCCCGACAGCGCCCAGAGGTTAGCGGGCAGCGAAGACTTGATCGTGATTGATTTCGGCAGCGTGTCCTGCAACATGCGTACGACTTCTTTGATGATGTACTTCGGCTGCAGCAGTACGCGCTCGCCATCGGTGCCGCGCGCATACATCAGCACCTGCCGCACCAAATCGGCACCGCGTTCTGCACTGCGGCGTAGCGTGCCGAGCAGCTTTTGCGAGTCTTCATCGGGAAATTTCAGGCTCAAAATACGCGAGGCCAGCAGGATCGGCGACAACACGTTGTTCAGATCGTGCGCAATGCCGCCTGCAAGCGTGCCGATGCTTTCCATGCGCTGCGTGCGCAGGAATTGTTCTTCGAGCTTTTTCTTTTCAGTGATGTCGGTGTTGATGATGAGGATGGATTTGTTGTTACCTTCGGCGTTACGCACGATTGTCCAATGGCAGTCGTTGATGATTTCCTCTTGTTGCTGCGTGCGGCAGCGCATTTCGCCGCGCCAGGCACCGTGCGCTAACAATTCCTGCCACGCTTCGGCAACGGCTTCCGGCGCGCCGAGCAGGTCGCCCAGATCACAGCCAACTGCTTCGGCGCTGTGCCAGCCATACGTTCGTTCTGCGCCCTTGTACCAGTACAAAATCTGCTGTTGCAGGTCGCAGACCATAATCGCATCCGGTGCCTGGTCGAGCAGCGCGGCCTGTTCGCGCAGGCGTTCTTCGGCGCGTTTGCGGTCGCCGATGTCGCGCGCGATGGTAGAAATAAATTCGACTTCGCCGCTGGCGTTTTTGTGGGCGATCAGCACTTGCGAAACAGGAATTTCGTGGTTGTCGCGTGTGAGTAGTGCAGTTTCACTGCTCCAGACGCCGTCGCGTAAGGCCGTCGGGATACCTTCGCGCAATACCAAATCGCTGGCCCAGGTTGGATGAAACGGGATTTTGATATGCGAAATATCTTCGGCGTCGGCAATGCCGATCATTTGGCGTCCGGCGCGATTCAGATACGGCGGCTTGCCTTTCGGGTCGAAGATGCTGACGAAGTCGGTTGTCGCTTCCAGAATCGCATTGATGCGTAGTTGTTCGTCGCGGGCTTCAAGGCGGGCGGAAATGTCTTGATAATAAATGGCCGCCCCGTTGCGACAAGGTTGAATGCGCGACTCAACCCAGATATGCGTGTAGGGGCAGCGCTCCTCCTGCACAACGGTTTTTCGCTCGGCCAGCGCGCGCATCGCGGCGAGGTAAAATTCCGTTTCGGCCAGCAACGGGAAATCGCGCCAGAGATGTTTGCCTAACACATCGTCCGGCAGTTGAAAAAGCTGTTTACATTTGGGACTGACAAAGGTGAAATGCCAGCGCTCATCGAACGTGGAGAAGCCATCCGTCAAGTCTTCCAGTACCTGCGTAATGGCTGGTTCGGCAAAGAGATTTCGGTCGGGTTGCTCCGGCCCGCCGAGGGCAAAATTGGCATTCATCGGCTCTCCGTCCTCTTCTTCTTGACTGCTTTCCGAGCAGTCTCCCACAGACAAGATCAGGAACGTTGTCACCTGGAATTGGGATGCTGAACGCTGCGCATTATACAGAGTTTGCGCAGAAAAGCACGCGCGATATGTTGCGCATTGTTAAAGGGTAAGGGCAACGGCGGAATTACGGATGAGCCTGAAAAGTGAGGACATTGCATTGGAAAGAACTCGTAGTGGCGAAGGGCCAATGACCAAAATCCCGGCTACTTTTCGCTCTCTTCTACCTTGACGATCACTTCCTGCTCTTTGCGCTCGCGGACGATTTTGGCCGTGACTTTGTTGTTGGATTTGGTGAAGAGTTCATTAAAGACACGGTTCAAATCGGCACCGGTCGGAACCGCTTCGCCATTCAGTGAGAGCAGGCAGTCGCCCGCTTTCAGTCCAGCCCGCTCAGCCAATGTGCGCGGCTCCACTTCGGTAATCAACGCGCCGCCGTTGTTGGCTACGCCCAGAAACTCTGCCAGTTGGGGCGTCAGCGCCGTAATTTTTACGCCTAACCGCCACGTCCTGGTGCGGTGATAAAGTTCAGGATTCGCCGCTGTCGGGTCGGTTCCGCCTTGCCGTTCGCCAACAATCACCGTTACGTCGCGTTCGACGCCTTCGCGCACAATTTTCAACAGCACACGGCTATCCGGTAACGTTTCATTGAGCAGGAGGTAAATATTATTGGCCACCTGAATCGGCTGGTTATCAAAGGACAGAATCACATCGTTTTCGCGTACCCCCGCTTTGGCCGCCGGGCTGTTTTCCAAGACCTTGCCCACGAGTGCGCCCCGTCCCTCAGGCAACCGTAACTCGCGCGCACGCGCTTCATTCACGTCGGCCAGATACACGCCTAAAAATGCGCCTGGTGTCGGTTGCGCCCACACCGCAGACAAGCCGCAGCAAATAAAAAACGCCAGGAAAATGCCGGTCTTCATGAATTTCGTACCTCAGAAAAAATGGGCAGCCCGAAGGACAACGGGCCGCGCAGTCACGAGTGCCTTCACGCTGGGTTGGCAGGGAAGTTCCAAAGATCAACCTTCCAGTGCTTCATTTTTGGGATAGAGCGAGTCAATCAGGTCGCGGTATTTGTCCTCAACAAATTTGCGGCGGATTTTTAAGGAGGGTGTCAGTTCGCCGCCGTCAATCGTAAATTCCTGCGTGAGCAAAGCAATCTTTTTCACCTTTTCGTGCGGCGCTAATTCTTTCGTCACTTCGTCCACTTTCTTCTTGAAGAACTCCAGAATGCGCGGATGTTTGGCGAGCGCGGCTTTGTCTTTGGTATCCAGCGAAAGGGAACTGGCGTAGGTTTTTAAGGCGTCAAAGTTGGGTACGATCAGCGCCGAAGGATATTTGCGTTGATTGCCGATGATGATAACTTGTTCGACCAGCGGAATGCCGCCGATCAGGTTTTCGATTTGCTGCGGGGCAATGTATTTGCCGAGGTTCGTTTTGATGAGGTCTTTTTTGCGATCCGTGATTTTCAGAAAGCCTTCGGCGTCCATTTCGCCGATGTCGCCTGTGTGCAACCACACGCCGTCGGGATGTTCCTGAATCATTTCCGCTGTCGCTTCCGGCAGTTTGTAATATCCCTTCATCACCAGATCGCCCTGCACCAGCAATTCGCCGTCTGCCGCGATTTTGACCTTCACGCCTGCAATCGGCTGACCAATGGTGCCGAAGCGATTGTTGCCGGGTTTGTTGCAGGCGACGACGGGTGAGGTTTCCGTCAAACCGTAACCCTGCAAAATCTCGATGCCTGCTGCCGAGAAAATCAACCCTAAATCTTTGGGCAACGCCGCTCCGCCGGAAACGAAAAAGCGAATCTTGCCGCCGACGGCTTCACGCCATTTGCTGAAGACCAAACGATCCAGCATCTTGTGCTGCATCGCGAGCGTAAAAGACACCGGTTTGCGTTGATTTCGCAGCAACGCAACTTCGCGCCCGACTTTGATCGCGCGCTGAAACATCTTTTGCTTCAGCGGCGGCAGATCAGCGGCGCGTTTATTGATCGTCGCATAAATTTTCTCGAACAGGCGCGGCACGGCAGTCACAATCGTCGGATGAATTTCCTTCATGTCTTCGGCAACGGTTTCGATGCCGCGCGCGAAACAAATCTGCACCTCAGAGTACATCAGCAGGTATAAAACAGTGCGCTCGAATACGTGCGAGAGTGGCAGGAAACTCAAAAACACATCGCTTTCATCCGGCCCCAAATGATGAGCGGAACTCACGGCGTCAAACACCAGATTGCGATGCGTGAGCATTACGCCTTTCGGCTCGCCCGTCGTGCCGGAAGTGTAAATGATCGTCGCTAAATCCTCTGGCGCTGCCTGTGCGGCGAGTTCCTCAAACAGTTCAGGGTGGCGCGCTTCCGCGTCTGCACTGCTCGCGGCAAAGGTGTCGAGCGTTTCTAGCCCTTCGGTTTTCTCAAACATCACCAGTTGCGGCGCATCACCTTTCAGCGAATCCAGCGCGGGCTGCACGCGGCGCAATAACTTTTGATTGGAGACGAACAGCATTTTTGCTGCGCAGTTTTTCAAAATGTAGCCGACTTGTTCGACCGCCTGCGTTGGGTAAATCGGCACCGTCACACCACCGCACGCCAGAATCGCGTAATCCGTAATGCTCCAGTCCGGGCTGCTTTCCGCGAGAATTGCCACGCGGTCGCCCTTCTGCACGTCGCGTTCATGCAGCGCGAGCGTCACCTGACGAATGCGTTCCATCAGTTGCGCGCCGGTAATGCCCTGCCACGCCTTGCCGCGTTTGTAGCGCATCACAACCTTATCCCTCCGACGCGCGGTGGCCTGCATAATAAGTTCGTTCAGCGTTCGAGGTTGCCCGTTCTGCATAGCGACGATGTTTGAAATTTTGGATTGGTACAACGATGTGGAAGGAACTATCGACTGATTTGGGGGATTTGTCAAAGCATAGCGGCGGAAGCCCAACTGTGAAGGAGGGCGTAGTTCTGGAGAATGCTGAATCTTCTCCAGAACTACGCCCTCCTTCACAGTCGGGCTTCTGCCTCACCAGTCTATCCCTGCCCGCGATTGGCCAGCATGCGATCCAAGGCGACGCGCGCCCAGTGGGCAGTGTCCTCGTCCACAGTGATCTGATTCACGACGTGACCGGCCAGCAGATTCTCTAATGACCAGAGCAGATTTTCCGGCGCGATGCGAAACATCGTGGCGCACATACACAGATCAGGCGCGAGCAGTGTGACGAATTTATCGTGGTGCAGATTCGCCATCCGATTGACCAGATTTACTTCCGTCCCGACGGCCCATTGACTGCCCGCAGGCGCTTCGTTCAGCACGCGAATGATGTATTCGGTCGAGCCGTTCAGATCGGCTTTTTGCACAACCTCGTAACGGCATTCAGGATGGACAAGCACTTTGATGCCTGGATATTCGGCGCGGCGCGCATCCACGTGACGCGGCAGAAAGCGACCGTGAACTGAGCAGAAGCCTTTCCACAAAATCACTTTTGCTTCTCGCAATTCGTCCGCCGTATTGCCGCCCAAATCCAGACGCGGATCCCAGACAATCATCTTTTCCAGCGGAATGCCGTGTTTTGCGCCCGTGTTGCGACCGAGGTGTTCATCGGGGAAGAAAAATAACTTGTCCACTTCGCCCAACGCCCATTCAAATAGCTTCACGGCATTGGATGACGTACACACCGCGCCGCCGTTCTTGCCGCAAAAGGCTTTCAGGCTTGCCGCCGAATTCATATAGGTGATCGGCATAACGTTCGTGATGCCAAGTTCCTGTAATTGCTCCCACGCGCTTTCGACCTGCTCAATGCTGGCCATATCAGCCATCGAACAACCGGCGGCAAGGTCAGGCAGAATGACTTTTTGCTGCGGCGCGCTGAGGATGTCGGCGGATTCCGCCATAAAATGCACGCCGGCAAAGATGATGAAATCGGCGTTCGGGCGGGTCTGTGCCTGCCGCGCCAGATTGAACGAATCGCCCGTAAAATCGGCGTGGCAAATCACATCGTCGCGCTGGTAATGATGACCGAGAATGACAACGCGCTCGCCGAGTTTGCGCCGGGCTTCTTCGATGCGGTCATACAATTCGGTTTCGCTTAACTGAACATATTGATCCAGCGGCAGCGCGGCCTGCGGATCATAATTGTTGATGGGGGGAACAGCCGTCGTGGCGGTTGCCTGATTCATGTTTCACTCCTAAAGTTCAAGCTTGCGTTCAAGAATGCCTATTATCGCACAACCGGCGCGCGTTTGGGGAAGCGGTCGCTTACTTCTCGTTGCGAGAGAGAGTTTGAAAATTTCTGTACTGCCTGGCTGACGCGCGTGCGCTTTTGCGTTAGAGTGTCGCGCATTGTATGAGTGTTGTGACGCTACCAAAAAAATCCTTTGAATTCACCGCGCGCGAGATCGAAGACGACATTCGCGCCCAGGTCAGCCGCGCCTTTCACGAAGCTCGTTGGATCATTACGCAACTGATTTTGCCCGGCACTGAAATTAAAGCGCCGACGATTGAACAAGCCGCGACTTCGCCGCTGGCGCAAATGATGCGCGAAGTGTTTGAGCATGCGGCTGGTTTGCGCGAAGTGCCCAACGTGCAGGGACTTTGCACGCGCTTGCTGCGGTTGTTGTATGGCAAAGCGCCCACGCACGAACAAACGATCCCGCCGATTTTCTGGACAACGCCGCTTGGCACCGCGATTCACGAATGCTCTGGCAGTTTTGCCAGTCTGACCGAAGAAACTGAACTGAGCGAACCCGAAGCTGCGCGCTTTTTGGGCGTCGGGCAATTGACAATTTTAAGTTACTGCCAAAATGGCGATCTGAAGGTCAGCCGAATGATCGGGCCGCGCTGTTTATTCACGGCAGAAGCTTTGCGAGCGTTTCGGAAGCGACGGTTCCAGGCAGAAAATTAGCCGCCGCTTCACCCCGCTTATCTTTCGCTATGCCTGGGGTGAAGCGGTAACGGATTTTTAAATTTCCAATCCTATGCAACTGCTCTACGGTTTGTCTCCTGTTCTCGAAGCCCTGCGTGCGCGCCGTCGCCCGCTCCAGAAAATTCTGGTGGCGAGCAATGTGCAGCCCGCGCGTTTGCAGGAAGTGATGGCGCTCGCCAAACAAGCGCGCATTGGCATTGAACGACGCGACCGCCGCGCATTGGATGAATTGACGCACGGTGCCAATCATCAGGGCGTCGTCGCGTTGCTGGCACCCAGCACCACACCTGCGCAGAAAAATGCGGCGTACACGGATGCCGAAGAAATTCTGGCTTCCTTGCCCGCGCAACCTTTGCTTGTGCTGCTCGACAATATCGAAGACCCGCATAACCTCGGCGCGATTCTGCGCACGTGCGAGGGCGCGGGCGTAGACGGTGTGTTTCTTCCCGAACATCGGGCCGCCGGGTTGAATGAAACCGTTGCGAAGACTTCTGCCGGTGCCGTTGAATATGTGCGCGTGGCGCGTGTGACGAATCTGGTGCCGTTAATCGCCGAGCTAAAAGAACGCGGATTGTGGGTCATCGGTGTCGAAGGCGGCACCACAACAAGTTATACAAAGTTTGATTTGAATGTACCGCTCGCGTTAGTGCTGGGCAGCGAGGGGCAGGGTTTGCGGCGGCTGGTAAAAGAAAATTGCGATGCGTTAATTTCCATTCCGATGCACGGACAGCTCAATTCACTCAATGTCAGTGTGGCGACCGGGATTGTGTTGTTTGAAGTTTTGCGCCAACGACAGGCCACCAGAAAAGACTGACTGCGGCGCTTAGGAAGAATGAAGCGCGCCGCAGTCAGCGGGGGAGAGGCCGACAACAAACATCGTTGCCGACCTTCTTGGGGGAGATGGGGGAGGAGAAATTGTCGCTAGGCGGGCAGCAACGTGATGATTCTGACCCAGAATTTGCCGACGCTGGAACTGAAACAAAGCCGCAGTTCGGCGTGATTTTTCGGCAGAAACAAACCGCTCTCGTGTCCGCGTGCAACAGTTGGGAAGGCCATTTGGGCGTGAAATCTTGACTTGGCTAACTCACCAATTACGACCCCGGCCAGCACGTTAGTTAATTCCCCAATCATGTCGCCCATGTCTTCGCTGTCAAAGGGCGCGTCAAAGCCTGCGAACACGGGGCCGAGCGCCGTCGCGGTATCGCGCGGAACGCCTAGCATCAGCGTCCAGACGCGCTCACCGGTAAAAGAGATGGAGCCGAAAATGCCTTCGATTTTTTGATAATCGGTCAGCTCGCACATCGCTTCCTGTCCGCTGATTTTGGTAAACGTTTCACAGGTGGCCTGTTGGACAGCCAGCATAAGCACGTCAGAAATTGGTTGTGCTGCTTCGGATGATGCGTTCATTAAGTTCCTTGGGGGAAGAGGGTTGTTTCGCCTTTACGCGGTGGTGGCATAGGTTGCGGCAAAACGTTCGAGTTCCGTTTCTAATAAGGCGACAGTTTCCTGTGCCCTGGATAAATTGCGAATGCCGCCCATCAGTTCCAACCGCTCGGCCAGTTCGACCACGCGGCAGGCGGCAAGATTACAGGCCGCGCCTTTCAAACGATGCGCGGCAAAATCCAGGTTGCTCGCGTCATTTTTGCTGGCCGCCCGGCGCAACGCTGCAAGCAAATGTTGAGAGGTGCTAAAAAACATCTCCGCTACACCGCGCAACAGTTCCGGGCTGTTGTTTACGCGCGCCAGCGCCGCTGCACGATCAAAGATTGGCCAGGCATCCAACTCGCAGATAAGGCGAGTTTGCAGCATCATCACGGCTTCAATCGTGCGATAAAACGTTTCAATCTGAATCGGTTTGGCAATGTAGCCATCTATGCCCGCCTGCCAGTAGCGATGTATTTTTTCGACACTGGTTTCGTTGGTCAGCGCAATAATCGGCACATGCGAGCCGATTTGTTGTTCCTGCTGGCGCAGCGCCTGTGCGGCGGCCAGCCCGTCCGTTGCGGGCGACTGCAAATCCATCAAAATCAAATCAACCGCATCCTGCGCCAGCGCTCCCAGCGCCGCATAGCCATTCGCCACCGTGCGAACGCGGCAATCTTTTTGTTCCAGTAAACTGGCCGTCAGGCCACGATAGGTTTCCTCTTCGGCTACGATCAACACCTGTCGCGGGAATACCGAAAGGGGAAGCATTTTTTTGTGAGGGGAAAAGCTTGGTTCGCTCACGTTGCGACAGTCTCCATACGCAATCTCCGGCACCGCCAACAACTGCCGGCAGGTTTCGAGCACACGTTCAAAATCTTGTGATTTGTCAAAAAAGTAATCCGCACCCCATTGCAAACACTCCACGCGATATTGCTCATAAGCAAAATTGGTGAGCATGATCACGACCGGCGTGTGGGGGCCGCGCCGGATGGCTTTGAGAACGTCTACGCCTGTGCCATCCAGCAATTGGAAATCAAGAATCACGAGGTCGGGCGTCAGATGTTGAATGCCGCGAATCGCCGCCCCCGCCGTACGCGCCGTCCCCACGATTTGCACCTTCTCAATCGTGGTCAGCAGCGCCATCATCCGTTCGGTGACCAGCGGCGAATCATCCACAAGGAACACCCGCAACGCGGCTTTGCGCTTGGGCTTACTTTCACTGCTGGCGGCGTGTTGACTAGGGGAAGCCGCTGCGCCGCCGAAGAGCGCCGCCAGATTTTTTCGAGTGTTGGGCATTTGCATTAACATCAGTACCTCGCTCTCTGATTCGTTGACTTCCAACGCTGACAGGATACGCAGGCAGGCCCAAGAAAAAAATCCGACTTTGTCTGTTTTTTAGGTCAGACCTTACCCACAACCTTTGTCAGTGTTTGTCTGACAAGAAAACTGGGTACGGACGCATCGGCCCAAATTACAAAAGGCCGTGTTGGATAGCGTAGAGGGTGAGTTCGGCGTTGTTTTGCAGTTGCATTTTTTCGAGCACCCGTGTGCGGTAGGTGCTGACGGTTTTGACGCTGAGGGACATTTCTTCGGCAATGGCGCTGACCATCTGGCCAGAGGCGAGGCGGTGAAACACCTGAAATTCGCGGTCAGAAAGCGTTTCGTGCGGCAACTGGTCAGTTTCCCGCAATAAACTATCGGCCAGTTTTTCGGCCAGCCTGGGACTGACATATTTGCCGCCTGCGACGGCTTTACGAATGGCTTTAACCAACTCTTCGGGAATGCTGTCTTTTGACAAATAGCCGGACGCGCCCGCCTTCAACGTGCGCACGGCGTATTGATCTTCTGAGTGCGCACTGAGCATCAGGACAGGGCGTGTGGGGTAATCGTTTTTTAATTGCTTGAGAATTTCCAGCCCGTTCTGACCGGGCATCGCCACATCCAAAATCACAATATCCCACACCTGGGCGCGCGTGAGCGTAAAGAGTTCCCCGGCATTCTGCGCTTCGCCCACGACGGACATATCGGTTTGTTCTGACAACAGGTGGATCAGGCCGCGCCGTAAAATCGCGTGATCGTCTGCCACCAGAATTCTAATCATGATGCGCCTCCCTGTGCTTTCGCCTGCGGGCGGGGAATTTGCACAATAACGGTGGTGCCTTGCCCGGCCTTGCCTTCCAGCATGAACTCGCCGCCCAGCAAATACGCCCGTTCGCGCATGCCGAGCAGGCCGAGCGAGCGTGGATTGGCCAATTCGCTGGCCGTAACGCCGCGCCCATTGTCTTTGACTTCCAGCCGGACGTGGGTGGGCGTGGCCTGCAAGCGTAGCGTTACCTGCGTAGCTTCGGCATGTCGCGCCACATTGGTCAGCGCTTCCTGACAAATGCGGAAAATTGCGGTGGCGTGCTCCGGCGCGAGGCCGGGCACCTCCGACAGCTCAACAAAATCGCAGACGATGCCGGTACGCTCCTGAAATTCCTGCGCCTGCCATTCCAGCGCGGCAGCCAAGCCCAGATCATCCAGCACGCCGGGGCGCAATTGTGAGGCCAGTTTGCGCACTGTGTTGATCGTGGCATTGATAAGTTGCAGCAATGCACTGATGCGGGAATGAATGGCTTCGGATGGGGTGGGCAGGAGGTTGTTCAGGCGGACGAGGTCAATTTTCATTGCCGTCAGCGACTGTCCTAACTCATCGTGGATTTCGCGCGCCATCGCGGTGCGTTCCTCTTCGCGGACGGTTTGCAAATAGCCTGCGAGTTGATGCAGTTGTTGTTCAGAGATCGTGAGCTGTTCCTCGGCGTGCTTGCGATCCGTGATGTCAAAGCCCGTCCCCAGCACGGCGAACCTTCCGCGATATTCAATCGGTACAGTAGTGATTTGCAACCAGCGCGTCTCGCTGCGTTGCGTTAGGATGCGCGTTTCGTAATTCGGTGAAATTGCGTCGCCGCGTCGTCGCGCCTGAATTCGCTCCCGAATCCAGTCTTGATCGTCGGGATGCACAAGCGACAGAATGTCTTTAGTGATCAGTTCCGCACGCCCGTAGCCCGTTCCAGCTTCCGCTGCGGCATTGACATAAGAGAACTGTCCATCTTGTTCAATAAAAACCCATGCGCTGGTGGTTTCGGTCAGCGAACGAAACATTTCTTCGCTTTGTTGCAGCGCTTCCTGCGCGCGCTTGCGGTCGGTCATGTCCTGTACCGTCCACAAATGACATCGCCGCCCGTCGAGGCGAATGGCTTCTACAGAAAGCAGGCCGTGGCGCTGCTCGCCCAGTTTGGTTCGATAGGTAACTTCCAGATCGCGTACGGGCTGACGCGAGCGCAGCATGGCAAGAATACGTTCGCGCAACGGGAAGTCATCCCATAATCCCATCTCGGTATCGAATTGCCCGACCAAATCTTCTTGCGTGCAACCACTCAATTCCAGCCAGCGATCATTCACCGCCAGGATTTTGCCATCGGAAAAGCGCGCAATGCACACTGGGTTCGGGCTGGAACGAAAGATCGTGATAAAGCGATTTTGCGAGGCGCGCAGTTCTTTTTCCGCTTCCTCACGTTCGCTCAATTCTGCTTGCAACGCCGCCGTCCGCTGTTTGACCTGTGCCGCGAGCGTGCGATTCCACCACAACACGCCGAGCAAGCCCAACCCCACCACGCCGAAACTGCCCAGCAGCGCCCACCAAATTCGTTCGCTGAAACGCGGTGTTTCAACGGGCAATCGCACCCATTTGCGATAAATGGTCGCGCGCTCTTCGGGCGTAATCAACGCCAGTCCCTTTTCCAGAATGCGATCCAGCGGTGCACGATCTGACGGCAAGCCAAAGCCGAGCCGGTAGACATAGCCTGCCTCGCCCGCGGTTTTTAGATTCGTAATCCCTTCGCGCCCATCCAGTACGTTGCCACCGGTAAATCCGTGACAAACGCATCCACTAACCCAAAGGAAACCTTTTGCAATCCCGTGCGCGTGTCCGGTACTGGGTCAAGCAACAGTTCCGGGTAAGTCGTCGCCAGATATTCGCGCGCACCATAATTGGCCACGACCGCTATCCGACTGCCTTTGAGTTGCTGGAGCGTGAGCCTTTGGCTGACGCTGTTGCGCGTGATGAGATAGGTGGGAAAGTCTAGATAGGGCGAGGTGAACGACCAGGTTTTGGCACGTTCCGGCGTCGCCACACAGGTGGGCATCGCGTCCACACGCACCCGCCCGGCAGCCCAGGCTGCTTTGTCCTTGCGCCGATCCACGATTTGAAACCGGAAGCCGAGGCGCTGTTCGAGCAGTGCCACATAATCCGCTGCAATCCCGCGAAAAATGCCCTGTTCATCAAAAAACTCAATTGGTTCGTACGCTGGATCAGGCGCGAGATAAATGGCCGGATGCGCTGCCAGCCACGCCCGTTCTTCCGCCGTCAGCGGGTCTACACCGCCCGGCTGTGCGTGGCCGCATACAAGCAATCCGAGCAAGCAGACCACACCCCAGATGGCCGACTGTAAAGACCGATATTGTATTTTGTATCTTGCCTGACGCACGCCTTCTCTTTCTCGTTTTCAGGTGCGGCGCGGGAGCGTCTGAACAGAAACCAACCTGAAAACCTTCGGGGGCTTAAAATTAAATGCTTTTCTGAGCAGTGTGCCGGGAGTGTAAGCCGCTTACGGAAAGGTGTCAAAGCAATTTCTCTGCACCCACCATCAACCAATCCGTGCCAGCCCGAAGCGGGGCAGGCTGCGCACATATTGAATCAACCGATCCGTCTCGCGCGTCATCCGTCGTTCGTTCAGCATAAATTCCGCCTCTTTGCGTGCCTGTTGCAGCAGTTGCTGATCGCGCACGATGTTGGCCACGCGAAACGCCGGAATACCGGATTGCCGCGTACCCATCACTTCGCCAGGGCCGCGCAGTTCCAAATCCTTTTCCGCGATCTTAAAGCCGTCTGTCGTCTCTTCCATAATCTTTAACCGCTCGCGCGAGACTTCGGTTTTCTGATACTGCGCGAGCAGAATGCAGTAACTCTCTGCCGCGCCGCGCCCCACGCGCCCGCGCAATTGATGCAGCTGCGAGAGGCCGAAGCGTTCGGCATGCTCAATCAGCATCACCGAAGAATTCGGCACGTCCACGCCAACTTCGATCACAGTCGTGGCAACGAGAATCTGTGCGTGATTCGCCAGAAACTCCTTCATAATCGCTTCTTTTTCCTCCGGCTTCATCCGCCCGTGCAGCAGGCTGACTTTGAATTCTGGAAAGACTTCGAGTTGTAAGGTTTGATACATCTCGGTCGCATTGCGCAGGTCAAGCTTTTCGGATTCCTCGATAATCGGCAGCACGACGTAGGCCTGTCGCCCGATTTTGATTTGTTCGCGGACGAAATCGTAAATCTTGTCGCGCCGATCTTCGCCGCGTACAAAGGTGCGAATCGGTGTGCGGCCCGGCGGCAATTCGTCAATCACGGACACCTCTAAATCGCCATAGACCGTCATCGCCAAACTGCGTGGAATCGGTGTTGCCGTCATTACCAGCACGTCAGGATTCAACCCCATCTTGCGAATCGCCGCGCGCTGCAAGACGCCAAAGCGATGCTGTTCATCAATCACCGCGAGGCCGAGTTTTTTGAATTGCACTGCCTCCTGAATCACCGCATGCGTGCCAACAACAATGTCTACATCGCCTTCGGCAATCGCTGCCTGAATTGCACGTTTCTCTTTCGCCTTTACACTGCCTGTCAGCAACTCAACGCGGTAGGGCGCGTTGGCAGCGGCAATGATGCGTTTGATGTTGCGCGCGTGCTGTTCCGCGAGGATTTCTGTCGGAGCCATCATCGCCGTTTGATAGCCGTTTTCGACCGCAATCACCATTGCCTGTACGCCGACAATTGTTTTGCCCGAACCGACATCGCCCTGCAACAACCGATTCATCGGACGCTCACTCGTCATATCGTCCACGATTTCCTTAAGCGCCCGCTTCTGTGCATTCGTCGGCGAAAACGGCAGGATGGCGCGCACCGCCTCGCGCACGCGCTCCGTGATTTCGATGTGCTCGCCTTTCGGTTCCGCCTGTCGTTCGCCGCGCCGCAAACCAAGCGCCATTGCGAGCCAGAAAAATTCCTCAAAGATTAGCCGCCGATGCGCCGCCGACCGCGCTTCGCTGTAGGCATCAATGCTCGCATCATCGCCCGGAAAGTGAATCAATCGTAACGCCTCGCCGCGCGGCATCAACACATTGCGCGCCACGATTTCCTCTGGCAATGGGTCGTCGTTTTCATCGCTCAAATTGGCAATGACGTGATGAAAGATTGAGCGCAATTGCCGCGTCCGAAAATCCCCAGCTTGCGATAGACAGGGACGCGCCGTGCCGTGTGAATCACCGCTGCATCAGATCATCGTCTTCCTCCTGCAACATTTCGTACTCAGGATTTTCGACCTCGAAAGGGTTTTTGTAGCGGTTCCATTTCCACTGCCCATACAGAATCACCCGCGCGCCGCGATGAAAGACTTTGTTGAGATAAATCTGATTCCACCAAAACGCCCGCACCTGCCCCGACCCGTCCGAAGCGATGAACTCATACATCTTGATGCGCCCCCTTAAGCGGCACAATCCCGCCCACGCGCACCATCACTTCCACCGAAGCCGTCTGCCCATCCTGCAACATCGCCGTCGTCGCCAAATTGGAACGATCTTCGTAGCGCATCGGCAAGTAATCGAGCAGGGTCTTCGACAGTGGCTTGGCGCGCGTCCGGTTTGGCCGTGATGTTAGCGATTTCAACCGCGAGCTTAAAGGCCGTGGTTTGGCCGATGCGCGGCAGGGCGTGATGATGAAGTTCTACGAGTGGTGTGTTAAGTGTCAGCACGTTTTTGAGATTACGAAACAGACGGAAATAACGAAACAGATGGAAAGATTAAAGAGAAACGCTGCCTCACGCAATACACACTTACCGCTGCTGCCTACGCAGTGCCTGTCCCGCACGCACGCCTAAATGGTTTCCCTTTTCAATCACTACTTGTCCATTGACCACCACAAATTCAATCCCCATCGGGTACTGCTTCGGCTGCTGAAACGTTGCGCGATCTGTCACCAACTTTTCATCAAAAATCACCACATCCGCCGCCATCCCCGGACGTAATAACCCACGATCCCACAGATGGAACGTCTGCGCAGGCAGCGAAGTCATTTTGCGAATCGCTTCTTCGACGCTGACCAGTTTGCGTTGGCGCACGTATTCGCCGAGCACACGCGCATTGTTGCCGAAGCCGCGTGGATGCGGGACGCTGTCACTCGCCACATCAATCACACCAGCATCAGACGCGATCATGGTGAAGGGCTGGCGAAAGATGCGTTCGACATCCGTTTCAGACATTTTTTGCAAGACCATTTGTGCGCCGCCTGCTGTCAGGATTTCGATAGCTTGCTCGGCTTGGGCAGTGATCGAAGATTCCTTGCGCATCATCGCGGTGATTTCGGCGATGTTCTTGCCATTGAAGTTTGGGTTCGCGCGATGGCTGGCGACGTAGGCGAAACTGAAATCATGAAAACCGCCTTGCTTCGCTTTGGCAATCATTTCGCGGATGATGCGTTCGCGCGTGGTTTTGTCCTGCAAGCGTTCGTTCAGCTTGCCGTCCGCGAAAATCCACGACGGAAAGAGAATGCCGATGCCAGTGCTGGAGGCGGGGTAGAGATATTGGTCTACGGTGACTTGCTGGCCACGTGCGTGTGCGTCTTCGACCATTTTGATGGTGATGGCGCTTGCGCCCCAGCGGCTGCGGCTGGAAATCTTGAAGTGCGAGATTTGGACGGGACAATTGGCCTGCGCGCCGACTTCTAATGATTCTTTGATGGACTGTTCGACGGTCGCGTCTTCGTTGCGCATGTGCGTGGCGTACAGCCCGCCGTGTTCGGCGGCGATTTTGGCGAGTGCGACGATTTCCTCTGTCTTCGCGTACGTGCCGGGAACGTATTCGAGGCCCGTGGAAAATCCAACTGCACCATCGCGCATCGCCTGTGCGGTCAGGTCGCGCATGCGTTGCAATTCTTCCGCTGTTGGCGCGCGATCAAAGTCGCCGTTCATCCCCACGTGACGAATCGTGTTGTGGCCGACTAACGAAGCAATGTTGATGGACACGCCCATTTTTTCGAGGTTCTGAAACCATTCGCCGAGCGGCAACTCCGAACTGCCGCAATTGCCAGTCACGACCGAAGTCACGCCCATCTGCAAAAAGTTTTCGGCTGCTGGCAGGCGCGTGATGCCGCCTTCGATGTGCGTGTGCACATCAATGAAACCGGGCGCAACAAGCTGATTGTGCGCGTCAATGATGCGCGCTGCACGGGCGTCTGCAAAATGGCCGATGTCTGCGATGCGCCCGTTTTTAATGGCAATGTCCGCACGGAACCAGGGATTGCCCGTGCCGTCTACGATGCGTCCGTTTTTGATGAGCAGGTCAAAGTCTTTGGTTTGGGCGTGCTGTGGCGTGGCGCGACTCAGCATCATCCACAGTACGCCGAGGGCAATTACGAAGAGAATTTTGCGCATAGGTTAGCGGCGAAAGAAAAACAGAAAATCTGTGGCGGGCGGTTTGATGCCCAGTTGGCGAATCATTCCTATGACTTGTCCGCGATGCAGTGTGGCGTGATTGACGACGTGTTGCATCAACAGTATCAGTGGATTGTTATGCTCATTGCCCGCAATGTCTTTGTACGTCAGGCTGGCTTGCAATGCCTCTTCCGTCAATGTGGCCAGCAACTCCGTGCGCTCGGCTTCGATTTGTTGCCAGTACGCGCGAATCGCGGCGAGGTCAGGATAATCCTCCCCGCGCAAAGGTGCCGACGGCGAATTTCCGCGCCAGCGTTCCAGCCACACCCATTCGGCAAACAGCATATGCAACAACGTGCCGTGGATGGATTGATGGCTGATATTGCGATCCCGCATTTGCTCTTCGACGCTGATGGCTTCCGTTGCATCAAGGATCAGATGGTTCGCCCAGTTGGTGTAATCGAACAAATAGCGAATGTCTTGTAAGTTCATGATTTGTCTCCAGGTAAAGATTCAGAATCAGAAATTGTAATACGTCGCGCGTCATCACCCGCATCCACAATCTGCACGCGCGTGGCAGGGGGAAGAGGAAAGTCGCCTAATCGTTCCGCCCACTCAATCAACACGACAGCCGTGGCTTCGTTCAGCATTTCATCCAGCCCCAGCGCATAGATTTCTTCCCATTCTCCCGCAAGGCGGTAGAGGTCAAGGTGGTACAGTCGCATTCGCCCTTCGTGAGCATTGACGAGCGTGAAGGTGGGGCTGTTGACCTCTGCCGGATCAATGTCCAGACCAGCGGCGATGCCTTTCGCAAACACGGTTTTGCCTGCGCCGAGATCGCCTTCGAGCAGGAAGATCGTGGGCTTGCCAAGACTTTCGCCGATGTCGTACGCCAACTCAAAAGTTTCTTCGGCAGATTGTGTAATGAAGATTCCAGTTGTCATTCGGCACGGGTTGGGGCGCCAGATTACGGGCGTTCAAATTTCAAGATGGCTTCGCTAATGTGATTCGTGATGTCGGAGGCGATGAGCGAACGTTGGCCGAGTTTGGCAGCGGCCAGATCGCCCGCCAGTCCGTGCAAATATACACCACTCAACACCGCTTCAAACGCGGGTTGCGGGCGTTGTGCGAGCAGCCCGGCAATCATTCCAGTCAACACATCGCCGGAGCCTGCGGTCGCCATTCCGGCATTGCCCGTTGGGTTTACAAACACTCTGCCATCCGGCAGGGCAATCACCGAACGTGAGCCTTTCATCACGACGATCAACTGTTGTTGCATCGCTAATTCGCGCGCGATGCCCGCGCGGTCGGCAATGACTTCGGCTTTGGTTTTATGCGTCAGGCGCGCCATTTCGCCGGGATGCGGCGTGATGATGATGGGCAGGTCAGCGGTGCCGCGCAGGTTTGTGGGCCACGGCGCAAGCGCATTCAAGCCGTCCGCATCGAGTACGATGGGGCACGGGCGTTGCTGGACGAATTCCAAGACGAAACGCCGCGCGCTTTCTTCGTTTGAGGCCAAGCCGGGGCCGATGGCGATGACGTCGCGTCGCGCCGCGAGTTGCACGGCGGCATTGATGGCCGTGTCGGCAATCGCACCGTTCGCGGTTTCGGCCAACGCTTCGGTCATTACTTCGGTGCGGGCCTGATTGACGAGCAGGGCTTGGGCTGAGGTGGACGTGGCGACGGTGACCAAACCGGCCCCAGCGCGTAACGTTGCTTCGGCGGCCAAGGCTGCCGCGCCAGTTTTGCCGCGTGAACCAGCCAGTAACAACACATCACCGACCGCGTTTTTATGCGCATCAGGTGTGCGGCGCGAAGCTTGCAGCCAATCCGCGATTTGCTTTTCTTCGACTAGGAAGGTGTTGGAGTCGCATTCTTTTTCCAGCAACCATCCCGGCGTGCCAATCGTCGCGACAATTAAATCGCCATTCGCATAACAATTTGGTGGCAGCACGTTGCCGAGCTTCGGTGCCGTGAAGGTGACGGTCAGATCGGCTTTGATGTGCGGGCCAATCGGATGGCTGCCGTCTGAGGGCAAGCCCGAAGAAATGTCAGCCGCAATGACTTGCGTGCGCGAATGCGGCGCAGCCCGCAGGCGATTGATTTGTTCGATAACCTGCTGAAACGCGCCCTGTGCCGGACGCGAAAGGCCGGTGCCGAACAACGCATCCACGATAAAATCCGGCGCGTTCGGGTACGGAAACGGCGCTTCGGTTTTTCCCGGCGGGCCGTAAGATTTGCTTTCGTCGGAAAAGAAAATCTCGCGCCCGTCGGGGCCTTGTCCGGCGTTGGTCAATTCCTTGACGGCTTCAAAATTCGCGCGCGGATCGCCTTTGCTATCTTCCAGTTTGCTGTACAGGCACACATTCACTTTCGCGCCGCGCATCCACAGCAACCGCGCGATAACCGCACCATCGCCGCCGTTGTTGCCTTTGCCACAGATGACCAGAAACGTTTTGCCCGCGACCGGGCCGTAGCGTTCCAAAATCGCTTCGACGACACGTGAACCAGCGGTTTCCATTAGCGTCGCATACGGGATTCCGGCTCGCTCAACCGTGAGCCGGTCAATATCGCGCATTTGTTGGGCTGTTAGGATTTTCATAAGTGTTGGTCTTTGATCTTGTGCCTTTGGCCTTCGATCTTTGTCTTTTCCTAAGACCCAAGACCCAAGACCAAAGACTGATGTTGCAACAACAGTCTACTGCACGTCGCCAGTTGCTCGAAAGGGCAAGACACGTTATCTTACCGTCTGCACTGCAAAGCGCTTTTTCCTCTCGAAAATTAGCGGATATGACAGACGACCAACGCAGAAGCCACGCAATGTCCCAGTTGCGGGCGACCAGAGAATTGTATAGCGATACGGGCGACAGCATTTATTTGGCGGTCATTGATGCTCATTTGCGCACGATTGCCGAAGTGGACGAACGCCGTCGCCTCGCCCAGGAACGCCGCACCGCGCTACTGGAAGACCTGAAAACCCGCAGTGATGACCCGCCCGAAGAAGAGCGCCCGCGCGTGCGCATGAGATTTGAGTTTTAGCGCGAGTCGGAGTGCGGCAAACAGCCTGTTTGCCGCCAAATCGGCTACGGCCAAAAGCAAAAAGCGCAGGGACGTGATGCCCTGCGCTTTTTGCTTTGGTTGGGAGCTAGGCACTTTTACGCGCCGCCTTTGAAGGCGAGTTTCTCTTTCAAATTCCAAGCCTCTTCCCACGTAATGACGCGACCTTTGTACGCTGCATCGCGACCCATAATCGCCGTCAATGTGCTTTCGACGCCGTACTTGGTGTCATTGCGATATTTGTCTTCGCCTTCGCCCGTGCCGAGCACGCTGGCCACGAACGTCGCCGCTTCCTGATCGTAGTGCTTGTCCGGCTCGCCCTCGTATTTGTAAAGAATCGGGTCTTCATTCATCCCTTTTTTGCGTTGGCCGATGATCATGGCTGTGCCGGTTCCGCCTTTGGCATTGCTGGTCGTGAAGGTCGCTTTCGAGCCACGAATCGTTTCCGACACATCGCCCATCGTGCCATCAATCTGAATGCAGGTGTTGCTGGAGATGATGCCTTTCGAATACTCGTAGGTAATCGCAAAGTGATCGTTGATGTCGCCGATTTCTGTCCGCGCCGTGCGTGCGCCGAAGCCCGAAGCGCGTAGCGGATGCGAGCCGAGCATCCAGTTAATCACGTCAATGTTGTGGATGTTCTGTTCGACGATGTGATCGCCGCACAGCCATTTGAAGTAATACCAATGTTCGACTTCCCAATCCATTTGCGTCGGCCATTTGGATTTGTCGTATTTGGCGCGGCGGTTTTGCCACAGATCGCCCTGATCCCACGCCGAATGCGCCAAGCCAATCGTGCCGAGCGCGCCCTCGTCAATCATCTTTTTGCAGGCGCGATACGCGCGGCTGTAATGCCGTTGCAAGCCAACCACCACCGAGAGTTTTTGTGCCAACGCCTTTTCGCCCGCTTCGGCCACCATCCGCACGCCGGGGCCGTCCACGCCGAGCGGTTTTTCCGCATAAACGTGCTTTTTGGCCGCCACTGCTGCGCGAAAATGTTCGGGGCGAAAGCCGGGCGGCGTGGTCAGCAACACGGCATCAATGCTGCTATCGCTCATGATCGCTTTGTAAGCGTCAATACCGCGATAGCATTTCTTGTCGTCCACTTTGAATGGCCCTTTCGCCTTATCCAGACGATATTGGAAGTAATCCGCCAGCGCCACGATTTTGGCTTTGCCCGTTTGTTCGAGCAACTGCGCATCGCGCGTGCCTTGTCCGCCCTGACCGACCCAACCGATTTGCACGGTGGAATTGGCTTTGGTGCCGCGCACGGATTCGGCGTTAACAATCGTGAAGGTGGAAGCTGCCAGGCTAGCAGTGGTGACTGCCGCCGTGTTCTTGACGAACTGCCTGCGAGATTGGTTTTTCATAAATCATTCCTTTGCGTTAGGTGGTTGTGGATTCGCGTTCTATTACGTTTCGATCCTAAATGTGGGGAAAGCAAATTGTACGCAAACTGCCTTTCGTTCGTAAAGTGGTCAGACAAATGGCGCGCACTTTAGTATGATGCCGCACGATGACGAACTCCGACACGATTACTGGCAAAGGGACATTATTGATCGCTGGCACCAAGGTTGAACTGGAAGTTACCGTTCCCACTGTGCCTGTGCGCCCGGCCAAAATGCTGCCCGTCTTTCAGCAATTGACCAACACCGTCGTGTCTGTCGGTATGCAACAGGCCGAAGCCGCTGGAGCGCAGATTTCCTGCACGAAAGGTTGTGGCGCGTGTTGCCGCCAGCTCGTGCCCATTGCCGAAAGCGAAGCGTACCTGTTGCAGTCGCTTGTAAACGAAATGCCAGGGCCACGCCGCGCGAACGTCCGCGCCCGCTTTGCCGCCGCGAAAGTGAAATTACAGGCAGCGGGTTTGTTGGATCGTATCCTGTTCCCCGGTGAATTATCGGTGGAAGCGCGGCGGGAATTAGGGCTGGATTATTTTCAGCAGGGCATTGCCTGCCCGTTTTTGGAAGAAGAATCCTGTTCAATCCATCCTGACCGACCGCTGGCGTGCCGCGAATATTTGGTCACGTCGCCAGCAGCAAATTGCGCCCAGCCGTTAGCCGAAACCGTGCATTGTGTTGCCGTGCCGGGCAGTGTCGCCCAAATCATTCGCACGCTCGCCGCCACGCGCGCCGTGAATTGGTTGCCGCTGATTGTGGCGATAGATTGGGCGGCAGAACATCCCGATGAGTCGCCTGCGCGCCCCGGCCCGGAATGGTTGCAGGCCGTATTTCAGCAACTCACGAAGTCATGACCGAAGCCCCGGAAATTACGCTCACCATCAAGCCCGAACAGGTTGGCGCTCGTCTGGATGCGTTGCTCGCCGCGCAACTTGCTGACGTGTCGCGCGCCACGATTCAAAAGGCGATTCAGCAAGGCGATTGCCTTGTGAATGAACGCGCGACGAAAGCCAGTTACAAAGTGCGCGCAGGCGATGAAATTCAGTTGGACTTGCCGGAAGCCGCACCGCTCACTGCTCTGCCCGAAAACATCCCGCTCGACATCGTGTACGAAGACGATGATCTGATCGTCATTAACAAACCCGCCGGAATGGTTGTGCATCCTGGCGCAGGCGTGCAGTCAGGAACGTTGGCGAACGCGCTCGTCTATCACTTCAATCAACTGTCACAAGCCGATTCTTTGCGCCCCGGCATTGTGCATCGGTTGGATGTGGGAACGTCTGGCTTAATCGTTGTCGCCAAAACAGATCGCGCGCATCAGCATCTGGCCGCGCAATTTGAAGCGCGCACGACCGAGAAGCACTACACAGCATTGGTTTACGGTGTCGTCAAAACCGATGCCGGACGCATTGACGCGCCCCTCGGTCGTGATCCGCGCAATCGCGTAAAAATGGCGGTGCGCGCGGCAGGGCAGGGCAGAGAGGCCTTGACGTTGTATCGCGTGATCGAACGCTTTGCAGCTTTCACATTGCTGGACGTCGAAATCAAAACCGGGCGCACGCATCAGATTCGCGTGCATCTGGCGCACATCAAACATCCGATTGTTGGCGATACGACGTATGACGGCGGGCGTGTGAATACGGTGAAGGAGGCGCGGCTGCGCAGTGCGATTGGAAAGCTAGGACGACCGTTTCTGCACGCGGCAAGTTTGCGCTTCACGCACCCAAATGCTCAGTCATTAGCTTTTGCTGTGCCATTGCCAGAGGAATTGCAACAGTACTTGATAGCTTCAAATGCAGTACGGGGAGCGTGAGCGACCTGCGCTTCGAGTAAGGGATATACTTATCGAAGCACAGGTCGCTCACGCTCCCCGTACTGCATTTCTTTATGCGATTACGCCTTTTTTGCTGATCGGTGAATGTCTTCCAATTCCTGATCGGCGGGCGAGGTAAAGACAACGCCTTTTATTTTCGGCGCAATGACAACTTTGCCGAGAAGAATATTCGCTACTCGTTTGGGCAGGATGAAGCTGGCTGCCTGTGCCATTCGTCCCACGATGCGGGCAATATCGCCGCCGCCGTCCCAATGTTCGCGTACGACATCAGCAGGCGTGCGATTCAGTAAGCGCAAAATCGTCAACGCGACCAAGTACAGATCATCCACTTCGCCGATGAAAGGAATCACATCGGGGATTAAATCAATCGGAGAGATCACATAGACAATCGCGCCGATCAGAAAAGCTTTTTCAGCGGTTGGAACGCGACTGTCTTTGAAGAGCCGATACAACAGCTTCAGAAAATTCGGAATTAAGTAAATGGCATTGTGTAAAAAGCCACGCGCTTCTTTGCGCTCAATACGTGTGACTTGTCGTGGTGCGAGTTGTTCAGATGCTGTTTGCTCAAGTTGCTTGGCCATCAAATGCTCTCCTGGTTGAATCTTTCCCGCAGCAACCCTGTTTGATTGCTGTACAAATCGCGCGCTTAGATGCTTAAATTACCGTGCGCGTCAGGCGCGACAAGAAAAAATTGCGGTAACAGTCTACACAAAAATGAACGATTTTTCCGAAGCTTTTCCCGCAGCACTGGAATTGACCGATAACGATACGGTGCTGCAAATCGTCTGGGATGATGGACACACGAGCCGTCATCGCCTGGACGTATTGCGCGCCGCGTGTCCGTGCGCGAGTTGTTGCGGGCATCATCCGTCGCAATCGCTGAATTTACAGCCCGCGCAATTCGCGGGGATTCGACTAAGCGACCTTGCGCCGGTCGGGCGTTATGCCTACAACCTGGTATTTAGCGATGCGCACAGCACGGGTATTTACACACTGAAATTTTTGCATGAATTGCCAAACTCTGCTTAAACGCGATTTGGCAAATGACAAGACGGCTTGTTATGCTTGGCAGCCGTTTCGCGTAGCCGGTCGGTTCTGAACTATCGAAAAGTCTATGAAGGCGCAGCCCATCCTCGTACAGGAAACCATCTCCTCTCCCACATCCGTCGTGGACGCATTTGCGTATTGTGAAAATATGGCGCGCACGCATTACGAGAATTTTCCCGTTGGCTCGCTGCTCGTGCCCAAAGCGAAGCGCAAACACGTATACAGCATTTATGCGTTTGCGCGCACGGCGGATGATTTTGCGGACGAAGGCTACGGCAGCGCGACGACGCAGGCAGACCGCATACGATTACTGGATGACTGGGAATTTCAATTGGAAAACTGTTATCGCGGCATGGCCGAGCATCCGATCTTCATCGCCTTAGCCGAAACCGTGCGCGAATTGCATCTGCCGCTGGAACTGTTCCGCAATCTGCTTTCGGCCTTCAAGCAGGATGTCGTAAAAGCGCGCTATGCTGATTTCAGCGAGGTGCTGGATTATTGCCGCCGCTCGGCCAATCCCGTCGGACGGTTGATTCTGCTGTTGTTTGGTTATCGGGACGAGCGTTTGCACAAGCTGTCGGACTGCATCTGCACCGCGTTGCAACTGGCGAATTTCTGGCAGGACGTGGCGGTAGATTTGGAGAAAGATCGCGTCTATCTGCCGCAGAACGAAATGCAGCGGTTTGGTTACAGCGAAGCCGAACTGTTCGCGCGCACGTTCAATTCACGCTATGCTGAATTGCTGAAATTTCAGGTGGAACGCACGTGGCAACTATTTGCCTACGGTAAGGAATTGCCGCAATTAGTCAGCGGACGGTTGTCATTTGAACTAAATCTGACCTGGCACGGCGGCACGCGCATTTTGGAATTGATTGAACGGCTGGGGTACGACACCCTGAGTCAACGGCCTAAAATTACGAAGTGGGACAAGCTGGTGTTACTGACGAGGGCCATTAGTCGGCGGTGAAAAATAAAGGCAGAGGAGTGTTGTCCTGCCCCGAATTTACGCACGCTTATGAAAGCATCTTCGACCAATCAAATTCATTTCACGCCCTGGCATTTGCGCGACCGCACGCGCACGCTCAAACGTGATCTGTCCAAAACCATCCAATCGAATTTCTTTTACTCGTTTCTGTTTCTGCCGAAGTTCAAGCGCGAAGCGATTATGGATGTGTACGCGTTTTGTCGCGCGATTGATGATGTCGTGGACGATGCAGAAGCCGTTTGGGAACACGACCCGCAGGTTGAATTGAACAAGTGGCGCACGGAACTCGACAATCTTTACGCCGGACATCCGACGTGGCGGCAAACGCAGAAGTTGCAACGAACGCTCTCGCGCTTTCCGATTGAAAAAAGCTTGTTTGAAAAGCTGGTCTACGGCTGCGAAATTGATTTGTACAAAAAGCGGTACGAGACGTTCGCCGACTTGCGCGAATACTGCTACCACGTTGCTTCGGTGGTGGGATTGATGTGTATTGAGATTTTTACTTACCAATCGCCGCGCACGCGCGAGTATGCCGAGAATTTAGGCTTGGCGCTGCAACTGACGAACATCCTGCGCGATTTGAAAGAAGATGCCGAACGCGACCGTGTTTATTTGCCGCAGGAAGATTTACGCCGCTTCAACTACTCCGAGCGCGAACTGATGAACGGTGTCGTCAATGACAATTTCCGCGCGCTGATGAAATTTGAATGCGAACGCGCGCACGCCTTTTATCGCAAGGCCGCCGAGTGTTTGCCAGCCGAAGATCGTCCGACTTTGGTTGCCGCGCAAACGATGGGGCGTATCTACTTTCGCCTGCTCGAAAAAATCGAAAGCGTAAATTACGACGTTTTCAATCACCCGATTCGCTTGCATCGCCCGACGCGCTTTCTGATCGCTTTGCAGGAGTGGAGTCGGCGATGAGTCAGGCTCCGGTACTGATTATCGGCGGCGGCTTTGCCGGACTCGCGGCAGCGGTTGATATAGCAGCGCAGGGCAGGAAAGTTATCCTCCTCGAACGCCGCAATTTTCTCGGCGGTCGCGCCTATTCCTTCACTGACAAAGTTACGGGCGACACCGTTGATAACGGTCAGCATTTGATGATGGGCTGTTATCACCACACGCTCAGCTTCCTCGCAAAAATCGGCGCGTCTCACAAGGTCAAATTCCAGCCGAATCCCCGCGTGGATTTCTTAAGCGAAACAGACGGCCATGCCAGTTTTGCCTGTCCGTCGCTGCCCGCACCGCTGCATCTGCTCGCTGGATTGTCGCGTTTGCAAACCATCAGTTGGGGAGATCGCCTGCGCGCCCTGCGTGTTGGGCTGGCGCTCAGAACGATGAACGGCAATCGCGCGCGTTTGGCGGACATCACGGTGCGCCAGTGGCTGAACGAATTAGGGCAATCGGAGCAAATACAGCGCCGTTTCTGGGATTTAGTCGCGCTCGCTACGCTGAACGAAGCCCCGGAAATTGCGTCTGCCGATATGTTCGCGCGCGTGCTGGATCAGGCTTTTATGCACGCGAAACAGGATTCGACAATGGTGATTTCGCGCGTAGGACTGAGCGATTTGTACACGACCGATGCTGTGAAATTTATCGCCGCGCGCGGCGGCGAAGTACGTCTGAATGCGTCCGTCAAAAGCATAGATTTTGACAGCGGGCGCGTTGCTGGCATTACCCTGAGCAACGGCGAACGGCTCGCCGCCTCGGCTGTCATTAGTGCCGCGCCATACTTCATGCTCAAAGACATGTTCGCACCCGAATTGCTGGCCGCGTATTTTCCTGCCGTTGCCGCTTTCAAATCTGCGCCCATCGTTTCTATTAACCTGTGGTACAAAGAAGCGGTCACGGATTTAGAGTTTGTGAGCTTGCTGGATTCGCCGATTGAGTGGGTCTTCAATAAAAATGCCATTGCAGGTGATACGCAATCACACCGTCAACATTTAGCTTTAGTCATTAGCGGTGCGCACCAAACCGCGCCACAGCCGAAAGAAACCTTGATTGCGATGGCGCACGCGGAAATGAAACGCTTCTTTCCGAAAGCACGTTTGCAGCAACCCTTACACGCCTTCGTCGTCAAAGAGCAACAGGCCACGATCTCGCACACAGTCGGCACAGCACGCAAACGCCCACCGCAGAAAACCCCCTTTGCCAATTTCTACTTAGCCGGAGATTGGACAGACACCGGATTGCCGGCAACGATTGAAAGTGCGGTGTGGAGTGGCCAGGAATGTGCTCGGTTATGTTGTTGAGGAAGTGGAGCCGACTATCGGATTTGAACCGATGACCTTCTAATTACGAATCAGACGCTCTACCAGCTGAGCTAAGTCGGCTTAAATTATCAATGGCGTCCCGAAGGAAGGCGCATCTTACAATAGACGTTACGGCGGGGTCAAATCGAAATTCTGGTTATTTTACCCAGGCACCCGTGATCTTGGCGTCCACTTCGACAGGCACGCGCGGCAGGAACTCTTTGCCTGCTTTGATCATTGTGCTGGCGACGAGGCGGGCGATTTTTTCGGCGATGGTTTGGTCGCATTCAACGACGATTTCGTCGTGGATACAATGCACGATTTGCCCGTCGTGGGGTTGTAGTTTGTCGTCTACGAGCTTGACCGCGCGTTTGAAAAGGTCGGAGCCAGTGCCTTGAATCGGTGCGTTTTTGCCGACACGCTTGAGCATGCCAAGTTGGGCGCGGTCGTTCGGATCGAAATTGAAGGCCCACAGGCGACCAAGCATTGTGCGGCTGCGGCGTTCCTTCACGGCAGTGTCGGCGGCTTGCTGCAACCAGCGTGCGACGCCCGGATAAGCGGCGAAGTATTTTTGAATCAGCATTTCAGCCGAAGCGACCGGCACGCTAATGCGGTTGGCTAAACCTTCCGCGCCCATTCCGTAAATGATGCCGTAGTTCAATCCTTTGGCTTGGCTGCGCTGTTCCGTGGTGACTTGTTCGAGCGGCACGCCAAGCATGTTTGATGCGGTCGCGCGATGCAAATCTGCGCCGGACTGAAACGCCGCGATCAGTTTTTCATCACCTGACATCTCGGCCAAAATCCGCATTTCAATTTGCGAGAAATCCGCGACGACGAGCTTGCGTCCGGCGGGCGCGCGAAAGCATTGGCGGTAACGTTGTTCGTGCGGGATTTGATGCAGGCTCGGCGCGGTGCAGCCCATTCGCCCAGTCGGTGAACCGATTTGGCGAAAGCTCGCGTGAATGCGTCCCGTTACCGGGTTGATATAATCCAGCAGTCCTAGCCCATACGCCGACAGACTTTTGCTCAAGCCGCGATAGTCGAGCAGGAGGGCAACAACCGCGTGCTGACGCGCCAGATTGTGGAGCCGGACTTCATTCGTGCTTTCGACTTTGATGCCGAGGCGTCCCAATGCTTCGCGGACTTGCACTGGGCTATCGAGGTTGATGCTGGAGGTCGCTTCTTCAAACAGACTCATTTGTGGCGCGCCAGCACTGAGTTCCTTTTGTAATTTTGCTGCGACTTGATCGTATACGGCTTTGGTTTGTGCGACCTGGGCGCGCCAGCAATCAGCCTCCAAATAAATCCCGGCCAGTTCCATTCCGGCCATCGCATTGATGCAATCGAATTCCAGCTTCGCGACCGGCATCAGTTCCAATTCATCCAGTTTCTCTTGCAGCTTTTCGCGCAACGGCAGCAAGACCTGTGCATCGCGCGCGGCATATTCCAACTGCGACTCAGTTAATTCGCCCGACCAGTCGCTGACCTGAAAACTTTTGTCCAATTCGATATTGAGATAGCGCGCGGCAACCGGTTCCAGCCCGTGCCGTTCGCTTTCATTCCCGGCGCTGATGAGCAGGCTGGCGAGGTAGGTATCAAACACTGCGCCGAGGCGAATGCCGTGATGCTGGCGCAGAAATTCGGCGTCAAATTTGGCGTTGTGCGCGACTTTAATCGGCTGCGGTGCCGCCAGCAAATTCAGCACGGGCGGTAGGGCTTCGGGCGGGAAATGAAACAGGTCGAGAACAAAGCTTTGCTGGCGCGTCGCCAGTTGCAACAAGCGCAACTGCGAGCGATGCGGATCGAGCCCTGTTGTTTCGGTATCAAAGCCAATGAAGGTTTCGGTAGTAAGTTCGGCCAGTGCAGCCTGCAATTCGTCCGGTGTCGTAATCAGTTCCATCATCTTGCCGCCGATTATCGCCTATCTTCCGGCACGAAAGCGAACCAGCCAGGCTGCCCAAAAAATTATGTCGTCGCGCCCGCTTTTCCCGGGGCGTTGTGCGGCAGGAAGAAATAGCCGACGCCTGCGATCAGGGCCAGAAAAATGGCGCTGACATAAAACATCGGGCGAATGCCGATGCTTTGCGCGAGTGAGCCGGAAAATAACAGCCCGACTAATTGCGAAATCGAAATCACGGCCATTACGCTGCTGCTGACGCGGCCCATCATTTCCATCGGCGTGTGGCCCTGCATCATCGTTTGCGCCGAGACAAAAATCAGCACGGCACCGACGCCGACGCCCAGCATCGCCACTGCCGTCATCGTGAGGTTATTGAAAAGCGCCATCACGAATACGAACGCTCCCATCGTGAACAGGCCGAACAGCGGCAGGTGATTTTTAGAACGATTCTGCGCCAACTTGTTCAGCCCTAACGTGCCCGCAATCATGCCTACGCCAATCAACGAATTGATGATGCCGAACACCAGTTCGTTTGTCTTCAGCACGTCGCGCAGGTAAATGGCAATGAGCGGGCCAAAACAACTGATTGCAAACATGCCCGCCGCCATTGCCAGCAACACAAACGAAATAACCGGATGCGTCACCACGAATTTGATGCCTGCCGTTAAGTCGCTCAGGACGGATTGGACGGAGTTGGCTTTGACTGCTCCGCTGGTTTCACGCTTGACCAGCAAGGTCGCCACCAACGACGCGGAAATGACAAAGCTGAGGCTGTCGAGGTAATAGCAAATGTCCGGCCCCATCAATTTGACGAGCAATCCGGCGACCGCCGGGCTGGCAATGCGCACGAGTTGAAACGCCTGTTGCATCAGGGCATTGGCCGCCATCAATCCTTCGCGCGGCACGATGGTGCGCAGCGTCACAGTTTGCGCAGGCACGAAAAAGGTCGAAACCAAACTCAGCAGAAACAGGATCAAGTACACCTGATTCAGGCTCGTGGATGCTACCAATAACAACGCCAGCACGGCACGAATCAAATCGCTGGTAATCATCGTTCGCTTGACGTTCCAGCGATCTACAAAGACGCCTGCCAAGCGGCCCCACCAACGCGAACGGAATCATAAAAGCGATGCTGATGAAAGTGATTTGTGCCGCTGTTGCGTGCCAACGAAACGACGCGACGCTGAGCACGCCAAAGAACACGACAAAATCGCCAAACACGCTGATATTGCGCAATCAAAGCGTGCGGACAGGTTTCAGTTGCGGATCGCGTAAGCTGAGTTGATTTGGTCATAACAGGGACGCCCGCAAGATGCGGGCAAAGAATCCATTTTAGAGTGCAACAGGAATCGCCGTCGCCCGCAAGATGCGCTCGACCATCAATAGTCGCGCTCGCGGTAAAATTGCGTGCGGTACGCTTGTCGTTGATCTTGCAGGCTCAAATTGCGATCCCGGAAAAAGAAGCACAGCACAATGCCTGCGACAAAGCCGCCGACGTGTGCCATATACGCTACGCCGCCGCTCGCGCCGCCGCGTCCGAGCGAGCCGAAGCCATTCCAGAATTGCAGCACGCCCCACAGTCCAATCACAATAATCGCAGGCAACGGGATAATTTGGTAAAACGCAATCACGCGCACGCTGTTATGAGGAAACATAATCAGATACGCGCCCAGCACGCCCGCAATCGCGCCCGATGCGCCGAGGCTCGGCACGCGCGAATTCGGTGCCACCAGAATATGCGCGGCGCTGGCGAGAATCCCGCAGAGCAAGTAAAAAATCAGAAAGCGCAGGCGACCCATATTGTCTTCGACGTTATCGCCGAAAATCCAAAGGTACAGCATATTCCCGCCGATGTGCGACAGCCCGCCGTGCATAAACATTGCCGAGAGAATCGTCAACCAAATCGGCGTCGGCCCAGGGAACAATCGAACCAAGCCATTGCCCATGCGGAAGTCGCCCACTAAATCCACATTATGCGTAATCTCATACGGCACGACAGAATAGGCATAGGTAAACTGATTTTCGCCCGTCAATCCTTGCAGAAATACATACACCAACACATTGACCGCAATCAGCGCCCACGTCACCACAGGCGTTGCGCGCCGATCATTGTTATCATCCCCGATTGGAAATAACATCCTCGCCTCCTTAAACAGAAGTGATAGGTAATGAGTAAAGCGTGATAAGCAAATACATCTTCATTTCGCATCACTCATTACCCATCATCCTCACTCAAAAACTTCCCCATTTGAGCTTGGTGCGCAGCACTTCAAAGTAATTGCGTCGCGTCGGGCGCACAATATCAAAGGTGGTTTCGCTGCGCCGAAGCATCACCGTGTCTGCTGGCGTTAAGGCGATGCCGTGTTGTCCATCAATCGTCAACATTACGCCGTCGTGCGCTTTGCGAAAGATCAGCTCTACCATTGCCTCACCCGGCACAATCACAGGCCGATTCGAGAGTGTATGAGGGCAAATTGGCGTCAGCACAATCGCCCGCATGGAAGGAAACACAATCGGCCCGCCTGCCGAAAGGGAATACGCGGTCGAGCCTGTTGGTGTCGAAACGATCATTCCATCGGCACGAAAACGATTTACAAAATCTCCATTGACGTAACCTTCCAACTCAATCATTTTCGCCAGCGCGCCCTGATTGATGACCGCATCATTCAAGGCGCGATGCGCGGCAATCGTTGCGCCGTCGCGCCGCACGCTTACGTCCAGCATCATGCGCGGCTCCGCCTGAAAGTTTCCGGCGCGCAACTCTTCCAATGCGGTGAAGAGTTCTCCTAACGTGAATTCCGTCAAATAGCCAAGATAGCCAAAGTTGATGCCCAGCACCGGAATGCGGCGTGTGCCGATCAACCGTGAAGCGCCGAGCATCGTGCCATCGCCGCCCAATACGACAACCAAATCCAGTTGTTCGGCAAATTCTTCGTGGTTGACTTGCAGCGGTGTGCAACCAACCTGCGCGGCGATTTCCGGCAGGGCGCGCAGTTCGATGTTGCGCGCCACGCACCATTCTAACAGTTGGCATACGACCGCAATCGCATCAGGTTTTTGCGGCCCCACTACCACGCCGATGGTCTGAAGTTGAATTTCCGGCATATTTTTGTTTGTAGCAGTAACAAGCGGATTGTAAGCGGCAAGCAAGGTCGGCGCAAGTTGGCGACGAAGGCACGAGCGAGCTATAATCCCGGTTTATTTTCCAGCGATTAATTATGACCGTCGCAGTTGTTATGCTATGCCGAACTCAACTGACAACGGGCAACTGACAACGGACAACTATTTCAGGAGCATCAATGACCGCAAAATATAAACGCGTTGCGCTCGCCTATTCGGGCGGGCTGGACACCTCAATCATCATCCCTTGGCTGAAGGAACATTACGATTGCGAAATCGTTGCCATTGCTGCCGACGTGGGACAGGAAGAAGAACTCGAAGGTTTGCGAGAAAAAGCTATTGCGACAGGCGCTGCCGAGATTTACATCGAAGATTTGCGCCACGAATTCGTCACCGATTACATCTGGCCGACGTTGCGTGCCGGAGCCGTGTACGAACATAAATATTTGCTCGGCACTTCCTTCGCGCGTCCCGTGATTGCGAAACGCCACGTCGAAATCGCCAAGCAAACGGGCTGCGATGCACTTGCGCACGGTTGCACAGGCAAAGGCAACGATCAGGTGCGTTTTGAATTGACCTTCAAAGCCCTCGCGCCGGAACTGCCTGTGATCGCGCCGTGGCGCGAATGGGACATTGTGTCGCGCGAAGACGCGATTGATTACGCCGCCGAACGCAACATTCCAATCACGGCGAGCCGCGAAAAGATTTACTCCCGCGACCGCAACATCTGGCACATCTCGCACGAAGGCGGCATTCTGGAAGACCCCGCGAGCGAGCCGGAAGAGGCGATGTATATGCTCAGCAAGTCGCCCGAAGACGCCTCCAACACGCCCGAATATGTTGAAATCGGTTTTGAAAAAGCCACGCCCGTTTCCGTCAATGGCGAGGCGTTGGATGCCGTGCCGCTGCTGATGAAACTGAACGAAATCGGTGCGCGCAACGGCATTGGCCGCATTGACATCGTCGAAAACCGTCTGGTTGGCATGAAGTCGCGCGGCTGTTACGAAACGCCCGGCGGCACGTTGTTGCTGGCGGCCTTGCGCGAACTCGAATCCCTCTGCCTCGACCGCGAATCGTCGCATTACAAAGAAATCCTCGCGCACAAATACGCCGACATGGTCTATTTCGGCCAATGGTTCACGCCGCTGCGCGAATCGTTGGATGCGTTCGTCAACAAGCTGACCGAACGCGTGAGCGGCACGTGCAAGCTGAAACTCTACAAAGGTAATGTGATCGTTGCCGGACGTACTTCGCCGAACACCTTGTATCGTCCTGATCTCGCTTCGTTCACGATGGGCGCAAGCTACGATCAAAAAGATGCGGCGGGATTTATCAATATTTTCGGCTTGCCGCTCAAGGTGCAGGCGTTGGCGGATGCTGAGAAGAAGTAATGTTGAATCGAAGGCAAGCGGCAGTGGGGATCGCGGGAATAGCTCTCGGAATTCTGTCAGAGCTATTCCCGCCTTGGAAGTATGTTGATGATAGTACATCTGCTGAGCGTTGGGCTGGGAACCACTACTACAAAAACAAGCCTACTCTGAAAAACAAGGAAGAAGTTCTTCGTTACTTTCCGTACTACAAAGATATGCCAGAGAACGTTCCCGAACCTTTTCAGATTCGCTCGGAAATAAGCTATCTGCACGTTCTGGCTCAGCGAATGCTGTTGTCTTGGCTGACTTTGAGTGCGCTTCTTGCACTCCATAAAAAACGAACTTGGATAAGTTGGCTGTTGATCTTAGTCGTAATCGGTGTTCTTGTGATGGGAAGCAGTTTTCTTCGCGCCTGTTCACACTGCGCTAAAACTGTATTGATTCGCTCACTACTACCGGCCTCCAGAAGAGTTTGGGACAGCCGTAATGAGGCGCTGAGATGCGCTCACGAGCTTACTATCAGGCACTGTTAACAAATGGCGGGCGGGAGTTGAAACTTACTGGTAACAAATGACTGCGTATGCTCATTCTCAATCGACAAGACGCCAAAATTCTCCACACGCCGCACGGCTCCGAAATCCGCCCGCTGATTGACCGCACGACTGCACCGATCACGCAATGCAGTTTGGCGGAAGAAACTTTGCCGCCGGGCAAGACTGTGATGCCGCACACGCACGAAGTACTGGAAGAAATTTACTATATTCTCAGCGGCTCCGGTGTGATGACGATTGGTGAGGAAGCGCAAAACGTCAGTGCGGGCGACGCGATTTACATTCCGAAAAACAACCGACACACGCTGACGAATACCGGCAACGAAGACATAGAAAATTTTGCTGGTCTGCGGCCCGGCGTTTTACTTTGAAGATCACCGCCTGACTCTGCGTGAGGCGGCGCGTGATCTGGTGGAAGAAAACCGATGGAACTCTACGATGTTATTGTGATTGGCGGCGGCCCAACGGGACTGGCTTGCGGGATCGAGGCGCAGCGTGCAGGCCTCAAGTATTTGGTATTGGAAAAAGGGTGTCTCGTGAATTCACTCTACCATTACCCGACGGCGATGATTTTCTTCACGACACCGGAATTACTGGAAATCGGTGATCTGCCGTTTGTTTGTGAACGCGAAAAACCAAATCGCATCGAGGCGCTGAAGTATTACCGCCGTGTTGTGGATACTTATCAACTGCGCGTCAATCAATACGAAAAAGTTGTGCGTGTGACGGGCAGCGATGGCAATTTTCAGGTGGAAACCGAATGGCAGGCAACGGGTGAACAGCGAGCTTATCGGGCGCGCAAACTGATTGCTTCGATTGGCTATTACGATCAGCCCAATAATATGGGCATTCCGGGCGAAGATTTGCCGAAGGTTTCGCATTACTACAAAGACGCGCATCCGTACTACCAACGTAATGTCGCGGTCATTGGCGCGGGCAATCCGGCGGCGTTGGCCGCGTTGGATTTGTATCGGCACGGCGCGCAGGTCACGTTGATTCATCGCGGGGCGACGCTTAAGCCGACGATCAAATACTGGATCATGCCCGACATCGAAAACCGCATCGCTTGCGGTGAAGTCAAGGCGCATTTCAATACAATTATCACGGAAATCAAGGAGACGAATATTTGTCTGCGCCATCTCGAAACCGGTGCGATAACTGAGTTGCCGAATGATTTCGTCTTTGCGCTGACGGGCTATCACGTAGACAACGATTTTTTGCACAGCCTCGGCATCGCGATTGATCCCGACACGTGGAAACCGCAGTTTGACGCCGAGACCTTGGAATCAAATGTGGCGGGCGTATACCTGGCGGGCGTCACAATTGCGGGAAAAGATACGGGCAAAGTCTTTATCGAAAACGGACGCTTTCACGGCGGACAGATTATTCGCGCCCTCCAACAAAAGCTTCACGCCTGATATTCATAAACGGACTTCAACTGCATCTCCATCACACGTGCTGGCGTGAGCCGAAATAGCCACTCGCGCCATGCTACGCCAAGTTTGCTGTCCCATTGCCCGACCGCGCCAAACATCCGCGAGAGCCGCGTAATTTTTGCTGTGCGGGCAAAACGCAATTGCTCGAAATGTCGCAAGGTCGCTGCAATGTCGGCTGGTTTGGGCGCGAGCAGCTTAGTGAGGGCGAGCGCATCTTCCAACGCCATACAACCGCCTTGCCCCATATTCGGTGTGGTGGGATGCGCAGCGTCGCCAATCAAAACGGCATTGCCTTTACTCCATCCTCGAGTTGGCTTTCGGTCATAACAGTCATTGCGCAGAATCGCGGTTTCATTTGTCGCCGAAATTAAATCGGAGATTGGCGTATGCCAGTTTTGGAAGAGCGACAAAACTTGCTGTTTGCGCCCGGTCGGCGGTTCTTTTTGACCTTCGGGCAAATTCGCTGTGGCATACCAGTAAATGCGGCCTTTGCCAATCGGGAAGATGCCGAAGCGCGCACCAGCGCCCATCGTTTCGCTCGGCTGTCCTTGCGGAATATCATCGCGTTGCACTTCCGCCACTCCACGCCACACCGAATACCCGGAATAGCGCGGCTCGCCATCGCCAATAATTTGCTGCCGCATCTGCGACCGCAATCCATCTGCACCAATCAGCACATCGCATTCGTCCATTGCGCCATTGGTAAAATGCACACGCAGCCGCTTGCTATTTGCCGCGAAGCCGTCAAATGTGTAGTTCAGAATAATCTGCTCCCGCGGAATATCGCGCTGCAAAAGTTGCAGCAAATCCGCGCGATGAATTCCCAGCATCGGCGGTTCATATTGCTCAACGTGCGACATGGTAAGGACACGCCCGGCGGGGTTTTTGAGCTGAATCTGTAACACGCGCGCGCTGGCCGCAGCGGCTTCTGTGAGCAGCCCCAACTGTTGCAAAACATGCGTGGCATTTGACCAGAGACTGATACCCGCGCCAGCTTCACGTAATTCTTCTGCCCGTTCGTACACTTGGGCTGCAATTCCTTGCCGATGCAGGGCCAGCGCCGTTGCCAGGCCACCAATGCCGCCGCCAATGATGATAATTTTCATAAGAGATTTCTGTCATTGGGTTGCAGTAAATCGGCTTTTCCGGGTTTTATTCAGTGAATTGAATAAAGGCCTTGTCCACCTACCCAAGCTGGTCTACACTGCAACTCGCCTAATCGCTCCCCTGTTTTCGTCCGTTACCTGTTCGTAGGAGACACTTCCTCGCAATTCGGTAAAAGTGTTTATGTGGTTTGTCCTCACAACCATTTTCTTTTTGCTTACCAGCGGTTCTGCATTGGACAGCACGTGCGTTGTTTTGACTGCGACCAATCTTAGGCCGCTCGTCAAGCAGATGTCCGCGCAATTTTTTACTCGACAGGCGAGCAGCGTGCAAGCGACGGACATTGTTGCGGAAGACGAGGAGGATCCGGTTTGGGAACAACCCACTGCTGATTCTTTGTTTGTTCCCGCGCAATCTGACACTGTGGTTGCTTACGCCTACGATGGTTTTGACTTTCCCCAACGGGCATTTCGTGATCGCAGCCCGCCTCTCACCTAGGTTCGTACAATCGTTTATCAACACGCGATTGGATGAGGGGGCGCGAGCAGCACTCGCTGTTCCACCACCTTGATCCACCCATCAATACCCTAACCCAATCGAAAGGATTCTCATGAGAAAATCAATCACTTTTTTGGCGCTGCTAGCGCTCATTGTTGTCTTCGCCATTTACAAAACGGCTCACACACAAGCACAAGGACAAGGCCAGGGAGGCCCGCCGGAGGTCATCATTCATCGCGTTAACCCTCATAATGTGGGCGAGGCGCTGACCCCCGGAAGCACTGCGGCGCTCTCACCCATCACTAATCACGGTGGCCCTGTGATGCCGAATACGATAAATATTTATTACATCTGGTATGGAGACTGGAACCAGGCGAATAGTACGGATACCCCAGCAGGCCAGCAAATTTTGCGTGATTTTGCCAATAACATTGGAGGATCGGACCACTTCGCTATCAACAAAACATACGGTGTTAGCGGTGCTGTGACTTTTAAAGGAGAAACCACAGATACTGGAACATCAAAAAGACTGACCGATGCTAATATCAAGACGATTGTTTCCAACGCAATTAGTTCGGGGAGATTACTCTCCGATCCCAACGGCGTGTATTTTGTCTTGACCTCGTCTAACGTTACGGCATCATCCGGCTTTTGTACCAAATATTGTGGCTGGCACACCTGGGGCACAATTTCGGGATTCAACATTAAATATTCATTTGTTGGGAATGCTGCCCGCTGCATTTCAGCCTGTGCGGCACAGTCTGTGGGGCCGAATGGAAATGCTGGCGTAGATGGCATGGTTTCGGTACTGGCGCATGAATTGGAAGAAGCTGCCAGCGATCCCAACCTGAATGCCTGGTATGACAGCAGCGGGGCGGAGAATGCCGACAAATGTGCTTGGACATTTGGATCACGCCAAACACAATTGCCCAGCGGAGCCTGGTACAATGTCACTTTAGGAACGCGCAATTATTTAATTCAACGCAACCTTAAGACTGATAATAAATGCTATATAGATGGGGTAAACAACATCCAGTAATGGGTTGATCGCTAATGCGAAAGATGCTGCTGAGACTTATCGGTTCTCAGCAGCATTCTTATTTCACCGCCGCCTCATCAATCCGCAAAAGGCCACGTTCACTATCCAATGTTGCCCTCAAGCCCAACGGTAATGTCAGATTGCCAATTTCGCTATGACCACTACGCAACCCGAACAACACAGGAATTCGTAACTCTGCCGTCAAATCGTGCAACACTTCCTGCAACGTGTAGCCTTGCTCAACGTGCTGCGCACAATTGCTCATTTCGCCAAAGACGAGGGCGCGTACATCCTTAAATTTCCCCGCCAGTTTGAGTTGTTGCAGCATGCGATCCAATTGATACGGGCGCGTGCCGGTGTCTTCCAAAAACAAAATCGCATCGGTCGTGTCGAGTTCATCTGGCGTGCCCATCATGGCAGAAAGCAGCGACATACAACCGCCTACTAACCGTCCACTTACTGCTGCTCCGTGATGCAACATTGCTGTGCCGCCGCCAATAATTTCGCCCATCGGTTCAGCTTTTGTCAGCGCCCTTAGCAGCGTAGTTTTATCGTAGTGCGCCGCGCCGCCTGCCAAATCTTTCGCCGCCATCGGGCCGTGAAACGTGACCCAGCCGAAGCGTTGATACAGGAATAAATGCAGCGCCGTCATATCGCTGTAGCCGATGAAAATTTTAGGATGCTTGCGCAACAAATCTTCGTCCAGCCGCGCCAGCAACCGCATTACACCGTAGCCGCCGCGCGCCGCCCACACGGCTTTGACTTCTGTGTTTGTGAAAGCGTCCAGCAACTCGCCCGCGCGCCGTTCGTCCGTGCCAGCGGTGTAGCGGTCTTTCTCCAAAATCGCCGGATCATACTTCACCCGAAAGCCGAGCCGCTCTAATTCGGTCACGCCGCGTGCTAAATAATCGGCTTTCAAATTGCTGGCGGGGGCGACGATTTGCACGAGGTCGCCCGGTCGCAGCGCCGCAGGTTTCTGAAGCAGTTTAGTCATAAAAATGTCAGCGTTATGTTGATTGCCGCGCGGCAGCGATTCCGTTACTCTCCGCCTCGCTTGCCCCGATAACTACTACCGAAAGAGCGAAGCCGAAAAAGCAAATTCCAGACTTCGCCAGACAGCAAACAACCCACGAAATCAAAACACAAGTGAGCGAATTATGGAATGTGCCGTTGCTGTGGCTGAAGAAGCTGTTGATCTCACCGTTTCCCCGCATCCCGATTTAGACCTGAGCATCTTTGACCCATTTACAAAATTGGTGCCAATTGAAGTCCTCGGCCAAACCTTTAGCGTACCGGAAAACAACACGCTGATGCGTTGTTTTCAATACGTCGCGTTCGAGCCGATTTCCTATGGCGGCTTTTGCTGGAACGGCACGTGCCGTCAATGCGAAGTGAAATACGACGTCGGCGATGGCCGCGCCCGCCAATGTTTGACGTGCTGCACGAAGGTCGTGGCCGGGATGAAAATCACCGAAACGCATCCCGAAATCCGGTTTGAATAAAGCGCCGAAAGGAATTTTATGAAAAGCAACTATGTGCTGCTCAGCCTGCTCGTTGCCTGCAGCCTGAGCGTCTGCGCACAGGATACGCCGCCGAAAAAGATTGCGCAGTTGACGATGGATGATTTGGAAAATCGCACCGTCGCTCCGCCGCCACCGCTATCTTCTGTGTCCGTAACTCCGCCGCCTGCTGCACCGACATCTACCAAAAAGAATGCCACGCCCTCGCCTGCTCCGGCTTCTTCTGCCGCCGATGGCAAAACGCTGCTGGCGGCAGCCTGGGGGAAAATGACGCGCCTGCAATCGGGACGCATGCAGGTGATCACTCAGGCACCGGGTAAAGAAGGGAAGACCTATTTTTACGAATTTTCCGGCAGCGACCGGGTGCGAATGGTGATGGAGGGCAGCGAAATCATTACGATTGCCGCTGTGACTTATGCCAAAGCACCGGGACAGGGCTGGCGAAAAGTATCGGAACAGGAAATGCCCAAATCTGCTGCTTTCAACCCCGCTGATTTTTTTGCAATGCTTGGGAAGCAGTTTATGGAAGGCCCGATGCAGGTGCAGCGCGTGGGCGAAGAATCCTTGCAGGGGATTCCCGTACTAAAATTTCAGGTAACGGATAAGAATCAAGACACGGGCTATCTCTGGTTGGGGAAAAGCGATGGCTTGATTTACCAAATTGAAGAACTGGCGTCGAGTCGCAGCGGGTACATCAAAGTGATTTTTTCTGACTTGAACGGCGCAATCTCGATTACTCCGCCTGCACAATAGCAGGAAATTGGCTGGTGCAAAATCCGCCACGAATGCACCTTGCTGTCACGCTCTATCTCCATTATCCTTCCTCCGCTTTCACAGACGAAATCGGAGGATTTTTCTTTTGCGCATCATCGAACGTGCCCGCCAAATCGGCATCATTCCCGTCGTGGCGATTCCGAAAGCCGAATACGCTTTGCCGCTGGCCGAAGCCTTGCTCGCAGGCGGTTTGCCCTGTGCCGAAATCACGTTTCGCACGGCTGCCGCTGCGGAATCCATTGCCCAAATCAAACAACGCTTTCCTGAACTGCTGCTCGGTGCTGGCACGGTACTGACGATAGGTCAGGTTGACGCCGCGCTGGATGCTGGCGCGGAATTCATCGTTTCGCCCGGCAGCAATCCGACCACAATTGATTATTGCCAGCAAAAAGGCATCACGATTTTTCCCGGCGTTTGCACACCGACGGAAATCGAAATGAATCTGGAGAAGGGGATTGACGTGATGAAGTTTTTCCCGGCGGAACCGGCGGGCGGCGTCAAATTCCTGAAGGCGATTTGTGCGCCATACAAAGACGTGCGATTCATTCCCACCGGCGGCATTGACGCCAAAAACATCGGTGAATATTTAGCCCTCCCACAGGTCATTGCCTGCGGCGGCAGTTGGATGGTCAAGCCGGAGTTAATGGCCGAAAACAACTTTGCCGAAGTGCAACGACTCGCGGCAGAAGCAGTAGCTTTAGTAAAAGCATTAAGAACATAAAACCACGGGGCGTACGGGGAAGTTTGAGAGATTCCAGCTTCATATCTTTCGCCTCAACTGTATTTCTCCGTGCGCCCCGTGTTCCCCGTGGTTGGCCTCAATTATGGACATCAAACCCAAAGAACAATGCAAATGGGATTTGGTCGCGCTCGGCGAAGTAATGCTGCGGCTTGATCCCGGCGAAGGCCGCATTCACACCACGCGCACGTTTCAGGCGTGGGAAGGCGGCGGCGAATACAACGTAGCGCGTGGCCTCAAACGCTGCTTTGGCCTCAATACAGCAGTCGTGACCGCGCTGGCCGATAATCCCGTCGGACGGCTTGTGCAAGACCTGATTTATCAAGGCGGCGTAGATCAATCGCATTTACGCTGGGTCAAATACGACGGCGTGGGCAGGGACGTGCGCAACGGCTTGAACTTCACCGAAAAAGGCTTCGGCGTGCGCGGCGCGGTCGGTTGCAGTGATCGCGGCCACACGGCGGCGTCGCAACTCAAACCCGGCGACATCAACTGGGAAAGGATTTTTGGCGAAGAAGGCGCACGCTGGTTTCATTGCGGTGGCATCTTTGCGGCCTTGTCCGAAACGACACCGCTCGTCGCGCAGGAAGCGATGGAAGCCGCGAAGAAATACGGCACGATCATTTCGTACGATTTGAACTATCGGCCTTCACTCTGGAAAAGCATCGGCGGTTCGGAAAAGGCAATTGCCGTAAATCGCAGCCTCGCGTCATTGATTGATGTGATGCTGGGCAATGAAGAAGATTTTACTGCTGCCCTTGGCTTTGCTGTCGAAGGCGTAGACGAGCATTTGTCCGCCCTCGACCCGACAAACTTCGGCAAGATGATTGCGAAAGCCGTGGCCGAATATCCGAACTTTCAGGTTGTAGCAACCACACTGCGCAATGCGAAAACCGCTACGCTGAACGATTGGGGCGCGGTTTGTTGGCACGACGGCAACCTCTACGAAGCAGCGTTGCGCGAAAACCTCGAAATTTATGACCGCGTCGGCGGCGGCGATTCATTTGCTTCAGGACTGATCTATGGCTTCCTGACCGGACAAGGCGCGCAACGTGCTGTGGACTACGGCGCGGCACACGGCGCGCTGGCGATGACGACGCCGGGCGATACGACCATGGCAACTTTGAGCGAAGTCGAAAAACTGATGAAAGGCGGCGGCGCGCGCGTTGACCGTTGAGGGCTTATGACGACATACAATTTTATTCAATGTGACGTTTTTACGGATGAAATTTTCGCAGGCAATCCGCTCGCCGTCTTTCACGATGAGGTTGCCAATCAGACGCTTGACGATGCGACAATGCAAAAAATCGCGCGCGAAATGAATCTGTCGGAAACCGTTTTTGTCTTGCCGCCAAGCGATCCAGCCAAAGCCCTCAAACGCCTGCGCATTTTCACGCCGGGTACAGAATTGCCGATGGCTGGGCATCCAGTAGTCGGTACGTGGAATATACTTGCGCGATTGGGTGTTGTCACTCCGCCTGCGTCTGGCACGGGGTGCGTCACGATTCAGCAGGAAATCAAGCTCGGCATTTTGCCCGTCGAAATTGATTTCGTAGACAACCAGCCCGTCAAAGTTACGATGACGCAAGGCACGCCGAGCGTGGGCGAGCCGTTGGATGAAGTGGCATTGTGCGCGCGCGCGCTGGGCTTGGCAGAAGCGGAAATCGGCGGCTGGGGCTTGCCGATTGTGCTGGCTTCGACGGGCGTGCCATATCAAATCATTCCCGTGCGGGACAAGGCCGCGCTGAGCCGCATTAAGCTCAATTCGCAAGCCTTAGCCGAAGTTCTGCAAAAAGTACACGACCACGCCGTTTATGTCGTCACGCGCGAAATCCACGCACCGCAGGCGTTCGTCAGCGCCCGCATGTTTGGTGGTGAATCCGTCGGCGTCGTCGAAGACCCGGCGACCGGCAGTGCGGCTGGCCCGTGTGCCGCAGCCTTGGTTCATTACGGCCTCGCGCCGTCACAATTCATTATTGAACAGGGCGTGGATATGGGCCGACCTAGTTATATTGAGGCTAATGTCGAGGGCGAAAAAGGGAATGTGCGAGTCGTGCGAATTGGCGGAAATGCTGTAGTTGTGTTAAAAGGAGAACTTAGTAAAGGATAAGCCCCTTCTTCACTCGGTTCTCCCTGCGACCTGGTTTGGGGCAGGGAAGGCGGGACGAACCCATAAATACAGAAGTCCAGGCGCAAGGCTTCTATTCAGTTTTTTTCAAAAGGAACTACAGCATGCTCGACGCAGTAATTGTCGGAGCTGGTCCCGCTGGGCTGGCTGCGGGGTATGAGATGGCCAGGCAGAGTGCCAGCGTTACGGTGGTGGAGCGGTTATTGGAGCTTGGGGGGCTGTCACGTACCGTGCAACATGATGGCTGCCGCTACGACATCGGGCCGCATCGCTTTTTCACGCGCAACGAAGAGGTTAATAAGCTGTTCATGGATGTCGTCGCCGACGACACCGTTCACGTCCCGCGCCTGACGCGCATTTTTTATAACAACCAATATTTCAACTATCCGCTCACGCCGCTCAACGCGCTTTTTGGCGTGGGCATTGGCTCGTCTATCGGCATCTTAAGCAGCTATCTTGCCACGCGCATACAGCGGCAGCTCACGCCGCGCGAGCCGGAAAATTTTGAGGAATGGGTGACGGATCAATTCGGGGCGAAGCTGTTTCAGACCTTCTTCAAAACCTACACCGAAAAAGTCTGGGGCATTCCCTGCACGCAAATCGGCGCAGACTGGGCCGGGCAACGCATCAAAGGCTTGAGCCTGGGTGCCGCCGTTTGGAACGCCATCAGCCACTCAAAAAGCAAAAAGATCAAGACCCTGATTGACGAGTTTATGTTTCCGCGCCTCGGTGCCGGCCAGTTCTACGAAAAGATGGCCGACCTGATCGCCGCCCACGGCAACACCGTCAAAACAGGCTGCCGTGTGGTGCAGATCATTCGTGAAGGCTTCCGCGTGCAGCGCATCGTGGTCGAAGACGAGTACGGCCAGCGCGAAGAACTGGAAGCGAAGAACTTTATGTCCAGCGCACCGCTGACCGAGATGGTCGAAATGCTCTCGCCTGCGCCGCCCGCCGAAGTCTTGCAGGCGTGCCGCAGCTTGCGCTACCGCGATCATATCGGCGTGCATCTGAAACTGGCGGGTGATCCGTTCCCCGACAACTGGATTTACGTCCACAGCAAACAGGTGCGCATGGCGCGCATTGCCAACTACCGCAATTTTTCGCACGCGATGGCGGATCGTTTGGATGTGAGCCCGTTGACAATTGAATACTTTACCTTCAAAGGCGATGAGGTATGGCGGCAATCCGATGAAGAATTAGTAGCAATGGCAGGACAGGAATTGGCGCAAATGAACATCGCCAAACCAGGACAAGTGTTGTCCGGCTTCGTCGTGCGCAGCGAGAAAGCCTATCCGGTGATTGAAACGGGTTTCCAACAGCATATTGACACGATCAAGCAATGGCTGGATCGGTTTGAAAATCTAACGCCGATTGGCCGTTCGGGCATGTTCAAGTACAACAATCAGGATCACGCGATTTACACGGGCTTGCTGGCGGCGCGCACGGCAATGGGCTACGGCAAATACGATCCGTGGCGGGTGAACATTGACGCCGAATATCACGAAGGCGGCGCGGCAGGTTCGGTCGTCGAAGAACGACTGAAGGCCAAAGAAGCCAAGCCCGGTTATGCAATATAGATGTTTCTCATTTTCAGGTAAGGCACGAAACTATGGCCTCGTTTGTAGCCCCCCGTACTGACGCAACGTTGCCCCGCAACAAGGAAGAAAATCGTTCATTCCTGCTGCGTAATCCTGATGCTCTTATCGCTCTTGCCTTAACGCTGGTGTGTGGATTTACCCGCTATCTGGCCCTGCCAGCCTCGCTGTGGGAATGGGATGATTTTCTCTTTGTGCGAGCGTTGCATCGCTTTGATTTGCCTAGCCACAGCCCGCATCCGCCTGGCTTCCCGGTGTTTGTGATGATGACGCGGGCGGCGAATTTCCTGTTGCATAACGATCATCTGGCACTGGCGTTGGTGAGCACTTTATTTGCCACGGCATTAGGTGCTGGGTTGTATTATTTCTACCTTGCACTGCTGCCAGATCGCACGATTGCTGTAAGCGCTACGTTGCTCTGCATCTTTGCCCCGAACGTCTGGGTTTTCAGCGGGGCTGGGCGTAGCGATGAAGTGAGTTTCAGCTTAGGCGTCATTGGTTCAGCCTTGATGCTAAGAGGTAGTCAGTCTGCAACAGCTTTTTTGTCGGGATGTGCTTTATTGGGTATTGGAATGGGCGTACGGGTAACGCTGTTGCCTGTGATGGGATTGATTGTGATCCTGGTTTCTCTCGTGCGCCTGTCCCGCAAGCAGTGGCGCATCATCCTTCTCGGTGCAATGCTTTCCGTGGCGGGTGTGTTAAGTTGGTATGTGCCGATGGTGTGGCACACAACTTTGCCGGTGTATCAGGAAACCTCGCGCCTCCACGCGCAATACGTCTTCGCCACCGATTCGATTTTTTCTGCCACCGAAAGCGGCATTCTTGCCTATCGCGCTTCAGCCGGTTTTATAGATATTTGGGGAGAGTGGAAATTGGCCATTGCGCGATCTGTTTAGTGGCGTTGCTCAGTTGTTTTTTGTTGCTGGTGCGGCGACAATGGCGTGTGCTGGGTTGAGACCTTGTCTGTTTCCTTCCCGCTTTATTATTTTTACGCTGATATTCAATGCACCGATCAGCGCACCGTTTTATGTATGCCTTACATCCCGCTTTTTACCGGCAGCGGCGCCTTGGATTGCTCCTTCCTTTTTCAATGGTTCCGCAAAAACGAACTGCGCTATTTGGGGTTGGTTTTTAGTCGGCGGCGCTGTGCTTGGTTTAGTAAATTGGAGCCTGCCTTTAGTTCGTCTCTTGCATAAAATCAGCCCGCCCGTACAGGCCATTCGTTCGCTGGCCGCGCGGTTGGATGGCGCGAAAGACAAGCTGCTGTTTTGACGGGTAATTTTACGCCCCGTTTCCTATTTTCTGCCGAATCATCAGACCACCGCCTGGGTGCATGAACAATCCCTCGCGCTCAACTTAATTCAACCAGCCAGCGAGGATTTTCAGCACATCTACTTATTGTCACCCGCCCCTTTCGTAGGTGGTGTAAATGAACAGTTTCAATGGTCAGCCGGACGCGGGCAGCGGCGGCTACGAGAATTAAGCATGGGGCGCTATTTTGATGTGTACGTTGCGGAGGTAACTGCGGTGCGGAATGTGACGTTTGCGCAGGGCTGGTTTCAGCCCGAAGTCACTGGTCTGCAAAGCTGGCGTTGGATGGGAAAACAAGCAACGGTCGGGTTGACGAACGAAGCAGAGGAGATGGTGTTGCACTTGCAAGGGCGCGCGGTTGATTTGCAGGAACCGAACAAAAAGCCTGTGGTTGTGCTGAAATTGGATGGCAGAGAAATTGCGCGTGCAACGGGGCCGGACGTCAACCAGACACTTCAGCTTAAGACCGATCCGCAACGAGTGATTTCCCAACTGACCATCGAAACCGACACCACCTTCATTCCGCAACAAAAAGGGCTTGGCGCAGATGCGCGTGAGCTGGGGTTTCAATGCTTTGCACTGAACTGGAAACCTGCTGCAAATACTCCCCGCCGAAAATATTCTGAAGATGAGTTTCTCGGCTCAGGATGGGCTGCGCTAAGGCAAGCCAAACCGCGTTCGTGGCGTTGGGCCGATGAAAAAGCCGTTGTTCATTTGCCCGCTGTTACGGGTAACGCGCAATTGCAGTTGATTCTAAAAGTGCCCGCACAACCCGACGGGAGCCGCGCGAAAGTGAAAGTCAGCGTGGCTGGGCAAGCGCTCGCTGAAATTGATCCGCCGGATGGCTTTTTTCTCAAGACGTATCAGGTGCCAGCGTTGCTTCATCAAGGACGTCCTACTGAGTTGCTTTTGCAAACGGCGGGTTCTGTGCCTGTGCAGGGCGAATCTCGCAAACAAGCCCTTGCCGTGTCGCAGGTAACGTGGATGCCTGCTCCGTAATGGGCAATACAGCGGTGAAAAGAAAAAAGGCGAGGTTATTTCCCCCCTCGCCTTTTTCTTTTGTAAGTTACGAGCTTACTTTTTGGCCGATTCGCCCACGACGGCTGCCACGCCAAATTCCCTGCAAGTCAACCGCGTAAACTTTCTTGGCACTGCGCAGACACCACGAGGCTGTTGGCAGCCAGTGCGTGGGGGAGCCGTAATTTTATCGCCATCCGGCACCTTGAATGTCCACTTGGGCTGACCATTGTAACCGACCAGTGAAGTATCGCCGACCGTGATGGCCACTGTGCTATCGCCCAGCGGCGTCAGTCCCTTGATCGTATCGTTTGCACCTGTGTGTTTGGCCTGCCAAATGGCTTTGCCGTCGGGGGCGATGGCGTACAGCCCTTGCGCGCCGCGAATGTAGGTGGTGCTGCTGAGTGCGGCAACAGGGCGTGTTGCCACGGTGTCATTGTCCGGCAGACTAAACGACCAGCCTTTGTTGCCATCTGCGTTATACGCCAGCACCTGATTGGTTTCTGCGACCACCACCGCGCTGCTGGGCAAGGTAATGAGGGCCGCTCCGGTGGGCGCGCTTGTTGTGGCTGCTCCGGGCATCGCGGGCGGTTCATCTTTGCAGGCAAACTGCAAGGAGAGCAGGCAGAGAAATAAAAGGGTGATAAGAATGCGGTTGAATTGCATAGCAGATTCTCCTAATCCATGAAGCGGTATTTAAGTAACGTCCACACGGCGCTGAAGCCGTCGCGCCAGGTGATCTTTTTGCCTTCGCTGAAATCGCGGCCATAGTACGAAATCGGCAGTTCGTACAGCTTGTATTTGCGCTTCAGCACTTTGGCCGTAATCTCCGGCTCGAAATTAAAACGGTTCGATTTGATCTGAAAACTCTTGATGACATCGGCCCGAAACACTTTGTAGCAGGTTTCCATATCCGTCAGAATTGTGTTGTACAAAATGTTCGTCAGCAGCGTCAGAAATTTATTGCCGACAAAATGCAGGAAATTGAAATCGCGCCGCACCTTCGCCCCCGTCATCCGCGAGCCATAGACGACATCGGCGCGGCCTTCCAGAATCGGCTTGAGCAATTCAGGATATTCGCCCGGATCGTATTCCAAATCCGCGTCCTGAATCAGAATAATCTCGCCTGTCGTGTAATGCAGCCCCGTTCGGAGCGCCGCACCTTTGCCCATATTTTGGGCGTGGTAATAGACTTTCTGTGTGTCCGATTCCGGCAACGCTTGCAAAATCTCGCGTGTGCCATCCTTCGAGGCATCGTCCACAATAATCAATTCTTTGCGCACGCCGGGAATGTTCACCGCCGTTACGCGAGCAATAATTTCGTTGACTGTTCCGACCTCGTTGTAAACCGGCATGAGAATCGAAACCGTAGGGGGATTGCGCATGGTGTAGTTTCCGTGATGGTCACGGCTCTTTCGGTATAAGATTTCAGGAAATGAAGATTGTCTTCGGGCTTCCCACTCAAAGGCCGAAAGCATAAACCAGAAGCGGAGCGCGGGCAAGACGGGGCAAGGCGCGCGGTTGTCAAATAAGTAAGCGCAAACGTCCCGTTTGCGTGCTGCAACGAAGCTTCTCCAATCAGCCATGCAAACGAGACGTTTGCACTACCTCTAATTGGCCGACAACCAGTTTGCTTTCGGTAATGAGCGTGGGCAATGGTTTTGTCTTTTCTTGCGCGAACGCGCCAGCATCGAAACCGCGAAAACAAACAATGACGGCAAGGCTGCGGTGAGGTTTGAATTGTTCATACAATTTTCCTTTGGCTGTGGTGCTGATGCTCAGGCGTCATGAGTTCAAAAACTTCAGCTTGTCTGCACGGCCAATCAATCCCGCCAAGCTGAAGCTTGAACTCATGACGCCTGGTAATAACGTCTGCGGTTACTTGGCCTGTTCTTCTTCCTCTTCGCCTTTGAGCAAGAGGTTGATGTATTGCACGATGCCTTTGTTGGCGACGCCTTTGTTGGTGCGTTCTGTCCAGATGCAGAGGGCGCGCGAGAGCTTTTGCGGCGTTTCCGTGAGGCTGAGTACGAAACGGTTGAGTTGCAGTTTGGTTCCGGCGATTTCCAGGCTTAGCTCAGCAAAGGCCAGATGAATTTCGGGGCAATGCGTGTTTTTTTCGAGCTTGGCGGAGAGGTTGTTGGCGGTGAGCGTGGCGGGGATTTCGGTGAGCGGTTTGCTTAAGGCTTGGGCGATTTTTTGGCGTTCGGGTTCGGGCAGGCGATAGACCAGATTGCCCGTCAGCGTGCCGTCATCAGCAGCCGAGGCGAGCGTATAAATCGCGGTGCCTTTGATTTCGAGGGTGTTCAATTTGGCGAGCGTGAATTTGCTGGTGGCGGAGATGGTTTCGGTTTGGCGGACTTTTTGCTGCGCGAGGGCTGGAAGCGCAAACAGGCAAACGAGAAGAAGAGTGAATCTGATCATAACCTCGATAGGCCACAGATGACGCAGATGGTGCGGGTTTTCGCTGATCTGACCCGCGTAAACCCGCTTCATCTGTGGCCTATAAAAATCTCTCAGCGCACAGACGCGAAAATCTTGCCGTCCAGCACAGCAATTGTATCTTTCACGCGGTTGTAAATCGCGTCGGCGTCAATGCCGTACTTCGCGTACAGCAACGACTGGCTGCCGTGCGGAATCAACGTGTCGGGCAAGCCTAAGCGCACGATGCGCGGGCCAGCATAAAGCGCGTTGTTCGCTTCGAGCATTTCCAGCACGGCGCTGCCGAAACCGCAGTTCAGATACGACTCTTCGACGGTCAACACGAGACGATGCGATTGTGTGAGTGCGATCAGTAAGTCCTCGTCAAGCGGTTTGGCAAAGCGAGCGTTGACGACCGTGGCGCGAATGCCTTCCTTCGCCAAGCGGTCGGCGGCTTTGAGGGCGGCGTAGGTTGGCGTGCCGAAAGCGAAGATGGCTACGTCGCCGCTGACATCGGTAAGCAATTCGGCTTTGCCGATTTCGAGTTGATGTAGCGTGTCGTCCATCTTCACGCCGAAGCCGTTGCCGCGCGGGTAGCGCAGCGAAGCGGGATGGCCGCATTCGACGGCGGTGTACAGCATGTGACCGAGTTCGTTTTCGTCTTTCGGTGCCATCACGATCTGGTTCGGCATAATGCGCAGGTAGCCGACATCCAGCAATCCGTGATGCGTCGGGCCGTCCGCGCCTGCGATGCCGCCGCGATCCATCGCAAACGTGACGGGCAAATCCATCAAACAAACATCGTGATAAATCTGATCAAAGCCGCGTTGCAGGAAGGTCGAATAAATCGCGACAACGGGCTTGAAGCCTTGCGTCGCCATTCCGGCGCAGAACGTGACGGCGTGCTGTTCGGCAATGCCGACATCAATTGCGCGCTTCGGAAATTCCTTCATCACTTTGCTCATCCCGGTGCCATCGGGCATTGCGGCGGTGACTGCCGTGACCATTTCATCCTTGCGCATAATGTCAATCAGCGCGTTCGCAAAAACAGAAGTGAATGAAGGGGCGGTGGAAGATTCCTTAATAAATTTGCCCGTCGAAATCTCATACGCTGACGTGCCGTGCCAAGCCGATTGATCAGCTTCGGCGGGTGCATAGCCTTTGCCCTTCACGGTCAGCGCGTGAATGATAATCGGGCCATCGGCCTGCTTTGCTTCTTCAAACGCTTGCAGCAGCGCGGCAGTGTCGTGGCCGTTGACCGGGCCTAAATACCGAAAGCCTAGTTCCTCGACAAACACGCCTGGCACAATCGTGGCTTTGATCGCGTCTTTGACATCTTTGGCCGTCTGCCAGACCAGATCGCCGATGCCGGGAATAGCTTTCAGCAGTTCTTCAAAATCTTCTTTGAAACGATGATAGGTTTGCCCTTTGCGCAGCCGCGTCAAATAACCTTCGAGCGCACCGACCGACGGCGAAATGGACATTTCGTTGTCGTTCAGGACAATGATGAGTTTGGTTTTTAAATGTCCGGCCTGATTGATGGCTTCGCAGGCCATGCCGGTCATAATCGAAGAGTCGCCGATCACCGCGACGACGTGATTTTTCTCGCCTGCCAGATCGCGCGCGACCGCCATACCGAGCGCAGCGGAAAGCGACGTGCCCGCGTGTCCTGCCTCAAATTCGTCGTAAATGCTTTCGTCGCGTTTGAGGAAGCCAGAGAGTCCTTCGTATTGCCGAATGGTGTGCAATTGATCGCGGCGTCCGGTCAGGATTTTATGCACGTAGGCTTGATGCCCCACGTCCCAGATAATCTTGTCTTTCGGCGTGTCAAAAGCGTAGTGCAGTGCGATGGCCAATTCGACTGCGCCGAGGCTGGCGCCCGTGTGCCCGCCAATTTTGGAGAGCGTTTCGATCATATATTCGCGGGCTTCGGCGGCGACTTGGGTAAGTTGTTCAGGTTGAAGTTGGCGTAAGTCCTGCGGGTCGTCAATCTGTTTGAGTAAGTTCATAGCGGTTCCTGGGTTACTTCTCGATAGCAGTAATGTTCTGCTAAGTTTGTCACGAAGGTACGAGATTATAGCAAGAGAGAGTTGAAAAACCCACTGGCTGCGCGGACAAGCGATGATTGCGACAAAAACGTAACAAATTGGTTGGTTAGTAAGACCCTGGTGCTTTCGCGGCAGGTTTATGGCCTTTGGCTTCCTGCACGATGGCAATGCCTGCGCTCGCACCGATACGTGTGGCGCCGGCGGCAATCATTTCGCGTGCTGACGATAAATCCTTCACGCCGCCCGCTGCTTTGACGCCGAGGCCTGCGCCAACCGCTTGTCGCATCAATGCAATGTCGGCTACCGTCGCGCCGCCTTTGCTGAAACCGGTCGAAGTTTTTACGAAATCCGCGCCCGCCTCTTTGGCCAAAATACAGGCGCGCGTTTTTTCTTCATCGGTGAGCAGGGCAGTTTCGATAATGGTTTTGACGATAGCACAGGCTTCGTGCGCGGCTTCGACGACGGCAAGAATGTCGCGGAAGACGATGTCATCGAGGCCGGATTTCAGCGCGCCAATGTTGATGACCATATCAATTTCGGTTGCGCCGTCGAGAATGGCGCGCCGCGTTTCGTAAGCTTTGACATCCGGTAACGTTGCGCCGAGTGGAAAGCCCACGACCGTACAAACCTTGACAGGCGAGCCCAGCAACAACAACGCCGATTGCCGCACCCACGTCGGATTTACGCAGACGGAAGCAAAGCTATAGGTGCGCGCTTCGTGACAGAGTTTTTCAATCTCGGCTTTCGTTGCATCAGGTTTGAGCAAGGTGTGATCAATATATTTGGCGACTTCTGCATTCGCCGCCGCCGCTTCGCCATACGCGAGGCCGATGCGTGACGCACCTGCGTCGAGCGCACAAGCGAGCGTGTGCGGCGTACAACCGCAGTGTGTTTCGCTCGCGCCATTCAGGCGGGCGAAGACGAGATCGGTGATTTGTTCGATGAGCGTTTCGATTTGCGCAGCCATTATTTCTTTGCCTTCTTCGTTTGCCGTTTGCGTTTTGGCTTTTCTTCGCCTTCTTCGTTTGCAGCCAGAAATTCAACTCGGTCGTAGATTTCTGCCAGCTTCAATTCACAGCCAATCGAAGCAATTTTTACCGTGTCAGTCAACTCTGTCACGGTTGCCGCCAAGACCCAAAAACCGCTTTTGTCGAGCCGAAAATGTTCGACGAGCGGTTCGGTTTGCGACACCAGCAAATAATCCGTAAAGCTGGGAATCCATTGCCGGTAACGGCGGAATTTTTCGCCCCGGTCGTATGCTTCGGTGGAAGGGGAAAGAACCTCGACGATCACTTTGGGGTTTAATAAAATATCGCGAAATTCATCGTGAAAAACCGGCTTCCCGCAAAAAACCATTAGGTCTGCATATGAGAAGAAACCTTTGGTTGTCCGCGCAAATTTAGGATCAGGGCCGCTGCGCACTTTCATATTCGGAGATAGTGACGCACAATCCCGCCCCTTGAGTTGCGCGCGAAACTCGGCTCCCAGGTTAATCGTGATGAATCCATGCGCCAGACTCTCTCCCGCCATTGCATAAATTTCACCATCAATGTATTCGTGCCGCTCGTCTGCCACACGTTCCAGCGTTAAATACTCTTCTTCAGAGTACAGTAATACCTTTTGTGCAAATCCCATATGATCCTTTCAGCGCCCAATCTTATTTCTTCGTCCGTTCGCCGCCTGGAAATTAACAACAACTCTTGCGCGGTCGCTCCTCATCCGGCGGTTGCCCGGTCGTGTAGCCGCGCAGCACGTCGCGCACGATATGCCAGACGTGTTTGAGTTGTTGGAGGAGCGTTCGTTTCATTTCAAGACGACGGTGCGCACGATGCGTTGGAAGAGCGACAAAGGCAACAAGCGCCGCAGCGCGAGCAACTGTGCCGAATTCACCTGATAGCGCAGTTTGCCGGAACCATCCGCTGCCGCTTTAAAAATCACTGCCGCGACTTTTTCCGGCCCCGGCGCGGTTTCGCCAAACTTGTTCATATTCGGCATTGCGCGGTTGACGTAGGCATCATATGCCGTCAGTCCCGGCTTGGAAATCACGTCCATCGAACGGTCATAGAAATCCGTTTTGATCGCCCCCGGCTCAATGATTTTGACGCGAATGTTGAAAGGCAATAACTCGAATTGCAGCGATTCCGAAAAGCCTTCGACCGCCCATTTCGTCCCGTGATAAAGACTGTAAAGCGGAAACGTCAGCCGCCCGCCCATCGAAGCGACGTTGATAATCGTCCCTGCGCGCCGCTCCCGAAAATGCGGCAACACCGCGCGGCAGACATTCATCAGGCCAAAGACATTCGTGTCAAATTGGCGTTTGATTTGTTCCTTGTTCGACGCTTCAAACGGCCCGACCAAACCGTAGCCTGCGTTGTTCACAATGGCGTCAAGTTGGCCAAAGCGGCTGATCGTGTCATTGATGGCTTGCTGAATAGAGGATTCGTCCAGCACATCCAATCGCAACAGCGTAATGTTCCTTTGCCGCGCCCAAGCGTCTGCTTTTTCGGGCGTGCGCATTGTGGCAACAACATCCCAGCCACGTTCGGCAAAATAAATTGCGGTTGCTTTACCAATTCCTGAAGAAGAACCTGTGATGAGAATCGTTTGGGGCATGAAAAATCCTTCCACCTACATCTCAGAACTGAGGATGCATTGTGTGCCATTTCGTTGCCTTCTCGTACGCGAGCGCAACACGCAGCGGTGTGCCTTCGTCATACAGCTTGCCCGTGAACATAATCGCTTGCGGCAAACCGCTGATGAACCCGCACGGCAATACGGCTTGCGGATGACCAGTCAGATTTGTAATCAACAAGCTCGCGCTGCCGGGCGCTGGCGAAACGAATGCATCCCAGTTCTGCATCAACTGATCCATTTCGCGCATCAGCAGTGTGCGGGCGCGTTGCGCGCGTAAGTATTCCACCGCAGGAATGAAGCGCGCCGAACGAAACGAATTCGGCCAATCGCTGGGTGCTTGCCCCGACAACTGGTTTACGCCGCCGTCACGTGTCAAATCATCAAACGCCGTCGCCGCTTCGGCATTGAGGATGATGCGCAAACTGTCAGTCGAAAACTTCGGCAGTTCCAACGGTTCCAGCTTCGCGCCTGCACCGCGCAGGGCGTCCAACGCCTCGGCGTACAGCTTTTTGCGTTCGTCATTGCCGGTTTCAAATTCGGCTTTCAGGTATCCGATTTTCAGCTTGGAAATATTCGTGTCCGGCGTCCAGTTGAACGGCACATCCAGCGACGTTTCATCGCGTCCGTCCGCGCCGTAAATCGCATCCAGCACGAGCGCGCAATCTTCAATGCTGCGGCAAATCGGGCCGATCTTATCCATCGTCCAACTTAAGGCCATCGCGCCGTAACGACTCACGCGCCCGTATGTTGGACGCAAGCCCGCGACACCGCAGCGCGACGACGGCGACACAATCGAACCCAGCGTTTCCGTCCCAATCGAAAAGCCGACCAAGCCCGCCGAAGTCGCCGAAGCGGAACCGGCAGACGATCCGCTGGAGCCTTGCTGTGTTTCTTCCGGCTGCCACGGATTGCGCGTCATCCCGGCGAACCAACGGCCTCCCATCGCCAATGCACCCATTGAAAGTTTTGCCAGCAGCACCGCGCCTGCCTCGCGCAATCGCTCGACGACAGTCGAATCATAATCAATCATTTGATTGCGATACGGCTCTGCGCCCCATGTCGTCGGAATGCCTTTGGTGGCAAATAAATCCTTCACGCCGCAGGGAATACCGTGCAGCGGGCCACGATATTTGCCGCGTTTGATTTCGTCATCGGCCTGTTGTGCCTGCTTGAGCGCGAGTTCTTCCGTCAGCGTCACCACGTTCAGCAGCTTCGGCGAATGCTGTTTGAGCCGCGCCAGATACATCTTTGTTAATTCGACCGACGACACTTTTTTCGTGCGCACCAGTTCAGCGAGTTGCGCGGTCGAGCAAAACGCGAGTTCTTCCAACGAACTGTATTTCGGAATATCCACTTTGCTCAATTTGAGCTTGCCGCGCACGGGCGCTTGCGTCGGCAATTTCTTTTCCGGCAGCGCGGGATGAAACGACGTGGCCAGCGGCGTATCGAGCGGGACGTTGATTTTGCGTAACGTTTCATATTGCGCCAGGTTGCGATTGACGGTATTCAGCGCCATCGCTTCCTGCGCTTCGGTTAATTCAATGCCGATCAATTGCTCGGCGGTGTGCAGCATTTCTTTAGTGATTTTTTGCGGTGCTTGCTGTGGCTGCGCTTCAGCGCTGGCAAGCGTCAGCCCGGCTGCGCCAGCGGCAGGCAAGGCTTTGACGAAAGAACGACGATTGAGTTTGGCGGTTTTCTTTTTGCTCACGGCTGACTCCTGATGATTAGGAACGCGGAGCGCCTGGGAGCGCACGCGGCTCGCGTGCTGAGGCTTGCGATGCCGTAGTTTTTCTCGCAGCGGATTCGCTCAATCAACCCTCGCACGCGAGCCGCGTGCGCTCCCGAAAAGCGCCCGCGTTACTTTTAAAGCAACGCTATTTTAAAGAAGGCTTCCAGTTTTTGCGCATCCAGTTTGCCGTCGGTGCGCACGCTGCTGCACAAATCCAGTCCGAACGGTTGCACTTGCTCAAGGGCGGCTGGCGCGTTGTTGGCATTCAGTCCACCGGCTAAAAACACGGGTACGCGCGCTTGTGCGACAATCTGACGGCTCAGCTTCCAATTATGCACACGTCCGGTGCCGCCGAGTTCTTTGACGGCTAACTGCGGATTGCCGCTGTCGAGCAACAGGGCGTCTACGTGTTCGGCAACGCGTAAGGCTTCGTTGACCGAAGCTTCGTTCAGGACGTGAATCACCTGCACGAGTTTGACGCTTGGCATTGCCGCGCGCAGTTGATCGTAGGCAGCATCCTGCAACGCATCTACCAGCTGAATCGTGTTCGTCCGCGTGCGCTCGTGATGCGCGATGATGGCATCGGCAATCGTTTCGCTCGTCAGCAAAAACGTGCCAATCGGCGGCGGCACGGTGCGGGCAATCGTGCGAATCAATTCATCGGCAATCACGCCAGGGCCGCTCGGCATTGGGCCGACCAAGCCAAGCGCGGACGCGCCGAACGAAATCGCCATTCGTGCTTCGTCAATCGAACTGATGCAGCAGATTTTGATGCGAGGTTTCATGATTGGAAATCGAATGCGCCAGCGGTGACGGCGGCGGCGATTTTTATGATGTCCGGCGCAAGCGCGCGATCTTCTTTCAGCGGGGCGACCAGATGGCGCAGTTTTTGATAGGCCAAATCCACGCCGCGCGCGGGCCGCAGCGGTTTCAGATATTCCAAGCCCTGCGCCGCGCACATCAACTCAATCGCCAAAATCTGTTCGGTGTTGCGCACGATTTGCTTGAACTTCAGCGCCGCTGTCATTCCCATCGAAACGTGATCTTCGCGGTTGCCGTCGGTCGGCAGGCTGTCAATGGAGGCCGGGTGCGCGAGGATTTTATTTTCGGCACAGAGCGCGACGGCAGTGACCTGCGCCATCATAAAACCGGAATTCGTGCCTGCGTTTTCGACTAAGAAGGGCGGCAGGCCGCCGGACAAATCAGGATTGACGAGCCGTTCAACGCGACGCTCAGAAATTGCACCCAACTCGGCAACACCGATAGCTGCATAATCCAGCGCCATTGCCACCGGTTCGCCGTGAAAATTGCCACCAGAAATTACTTCGTTCGAGTCAGGAAAGACGAGCGGATTATCCGTTGCGGAATTCAATTCAATTTCGAGCACACGCCGCAATTCGTGCAACGTGTCACGGGCCGCGCCGTGGACTTGAGGAATACAGCGCAGCGAATATGCATCCTGCACGCGCGGATCGTTGGCGCGGTGGGATTCGCGGATTTCGCTTTCGGCTAAAAGTTCGCGCAAATGCGCTGCCACTTCGCTCTGCCCGCGTTGCGGACGCGCGTCGTGCAGCAAATGCCGAAAAGCAGCGGGCGTGCCGCGCAACGCTTCGAGCGTCATCGCGCCCGCGACATCTGCCGAGCGTGCAAGCTGTTCACTGTCCAGCAACGCCAACGCGCCGACCGCACACATCGCCTGCGTACCGTTAATGAGCGCGACGCCCTCTTTGGCTTGCAGTTCCAGCGGGGCCAGTTCCGCGCGTTGCAACGCTTCGCCGCCGCTCATTCGTTGCTGCTTGTAAATCGCTCGGCTTCGCCAATCAATACGCAGGCAAGATGCGCAAGCGGGGGCTGGTGCCGCCTGATGCGCCCACCGAACCACGCGAAGGAATCACCGGATGCACGCCGCGATTCAGCAGCGCCAGCAGCATTTCGATGACTTCAGGACGCTGCACGCCGGAAAAGCCTTTGGCCAGCACGTTCGCGCGCAAACACAACATCGCGCGCGTTTCCGGCTTCGCCGAGCGGTTCGCCCACGCCGCAGCAATGCGAGCGCAGCAGATTGATTTGTAATTGTTTGAGTTGATCGGGCGGAATGACGACATCGGCGAGTTTGCCGAAGCCTGTGTTGACGCCGCAAATCGTGTGCCCGGCAGCCATCATCGTTTCAATCACAAAACGCGCGGCCCGCACCCGCGCCGTCGCTTCTGCCGGAAGCGACACTTCTGCCCCCTTGCGCGCGATGTCGGCAAGTTGCGCGAGCGTCAATTGGCTGCCATTGAGTGCACCGCCAGAGAAATGCGGCCGTGCACGGGCTGCTGCGTCAAAAGAAAGAGGCGAACCGCTTGCTGACGGGGCTACGATTGTAATTTCGTCGGGTTTGAAGCGGATGGTTTTGCCTTCGGGAATGGCGACTTCCGTGCCGGTGCGTGGGTTGCGTCCGATGCCACGTTTGCGGGGTTTGACGACGAAGACGCCAAAGCCGCGTAGTTCAATGCGCTCGCCGCGTTTGATGGCTTCTCTTTCATTGTCTCGAATAAGGCTTCAACCGCGATTTCGGCCTTCATTTTCGGGACGCCTGTGCGTTCGGCTACGTTGTTGATGGCGGCCCAGCGACCACTCCTCCGTACAATGTTCGCAAAGCGCAGCCTCCCACGACTGGTAATTCTGTTGTCTTCGTAGAAGCAGGAACTCGACGAGTTTAACGACCTATAAAGCGGTGCGAATTATAGGGAGGCGACTTGGGTGTCAAGCAAAGGCGAAAAAGTGTCGCCTTGTCATTGCCGGGGGAGATTGGATAGACTCGCGTGTTCCTAATTCATCCCGTATTTACAGGAGCTGCCTAATGAGCGTTAAGTCGGATCGCTGGATTTTGCGGATGTGCCGCGAACATCAACTCATCACCCTGTACGAAGAAACCCTGATCTGGTTACGGACGGCGCATTATTTCTGCTGGCCTGTCGAGTTACGGTTGATGATTTGCGCTCGCTCTCCGATGGCTTCCGCGTGTTTTCTCCCCACGAGCGCCGAAATTGATCCCAAGAATTTTGATGAAGGTTCACTGATCGAAGCCCTCTGAAAAACAACAGCGGAGGACGGTTCCGCATGGTTGATGCCGCCGCACACCTACGCGCTCGGCGTGACTGTCGAAACGTTCAAGATGCCGCGCAATGTCATCGGCATTTGCCTGGGCAAAAGCACGTTTGCCCGCTCCGGCATTATCGTAAATACAACACCGCTGGAACCCGGCTGGCACGACTGGTGCTGGAATTCTCGAACTCGGCGGATTTGCCCGTGCGCATTTACGCCAACGAAGGCGTCGCGCAAGTCACATTTTTGAACTGGATGAGCCGTGCGAAACCTCGTATGCCGACCGCAAAGGCATCAACATCAGAAAGCATTGTCACCGCGCGCCTTCTAAAATTGGTTGTTGCCTTGTCATCCAAACCACCTAAAGAACGTCCTGGACAAAACCGCTCACGCGGGTTAAAGCCGAAACACGCGAAAGCGCAGGCTTTGATCCTGGCCGGGCAGGTTTTCTCGGCGCAACAACGGCTTGATAAGCCGGGTTTATTGTTACCGCTGGAGGCGGAAATCACGCTGAAGGAAAACGATGCCGTATGTCAGGTCGCGGCGGGCTAAAATTGGCGGCGGCGCTGGATCATTTTCAAGTTGCCGTAACGGGGCTTACCTGCTTGGATGTGGGCGCTTCGACGGGCGGATTTACGGATTGTTTGTTGCAGCACGGCGCAGCAAAAGTCGTAGCGCTCGATGTCGGGCACGGGCAATTGGCATGGAAGATTCGCCAGGATGCGCGCGTCGAAGTACGCGAACACGTCAATGCGCGCTTTCTGCAACCGGAAGATTTTACGGGAAAATTTGCGCTGGCCGTGTGCGATGTCTCGTTCATTTCGCTGCGTTTGATTTTGCCTGTCTTGCCGCCATTGCTTCAGCCGTCAGCGCATATCATCACACTCATCAAACCGCAATTTGAAGTTGGGCGCGAAGAGGTCGGCAAGGGCGGCATCGTGCGCGACGCGGCGGCGCAGGCGCGTGTGGTGGAAGAAATCACGGCGTTTGCGGCGACGATAAAGCTGCACAAACGCGGCGTGATAGATTCCCCGATTTTAGGACAGGACGGCAACCGCGAGTTTCTTGCCTGCTGGCAGTTGCAAGATAACGCTTGAGTATTCCCAGCCACTCAGTGTAAAAACTACCCCACTTTTTTCCTTTGAAAACCTGCCCCCGCAATGGTGTAAATTTCGTGTCGGGAAGAAGCTTCAACTATGAGTCAAAAACAAATCTTATTGGACAAAATTGCGAATCGTAGCGCCCGCATTGGGGTGATTGGGATGGGCTATGTTGGTTTGCCGCTGGCGGTGGAGTTTGCGCATTCCGGCTTTCGTGCGACGGGGTTTGAAGTGGACGCGCGCAAGGCGGATGCGATCAATCAGGGACAATCGTATATTATTGACGTGCCTGCCGAACAAGTCGCCAGTTTAGTCAATGCCGAACGCTTGCGCGCGACGATAGATTTCAGGGAACTGGCTGAACAGGACATCATTATCATCTGCGTGCCGACGCCGCTACGCAAAACGAAAGAGCCAGATGTGTCCTACATCCTCGCTGCGGCGGAAAAGATTCAGGCGACGCTGCATCCGGGACAACTTATCATCCTCGAATCCACAACCTATCCGGGCACAACCGACGAAGTGTTACGCCCGATGTTCGATGAAAAAGGCTTGTCGCTCGACCAGGATTACTTTCTCGCCTTTTCGCCCGAACGGGTTGATCCGGGCAACCCGCAGTTCCAAACCAAAAACATTCCCAAAGTTGTCGGCGGCGTCACGGAAGACAGCGCCGATGTTGCCGCTGCGGCGTACGGCGCTGTCGTCAACAATGTGCATCGTGTTGCTTCGGCGCGGGCAGCGGAAATGGCAAAGCTACTTGAAAACACCTTCCGCGCTGTCAACATTGGGATGGTTAATGAACTCTCACAGCTCTGCTACACGCTCGGCATTGATACGTGGGAAGTGATTGAAGCGGCGGCGACCAAGCCGTTTGGCTTTATGGCCTTTTATCCGGGGCCGGGCATCGGGGGACACTGCATCCCGCTCGATCCGCATTACCTGTCATGGAAGGCGCGGATGCATGGTTTTGAGGCGCGCTTTATTTCGCTCGCGGAAGAAGTGAACTCCACGATGCCGCAGCACGTCGTCGAATTAGTCCAAGCCGGACTCAACAAACATCGCAAACCTGTTAATGGTTCACAGGTTTTGATTCTCGGCGTGGCTTACAAACGCGACATTGACGATATGCGCGAAAGCCCGGCGCTCGGCATCATTGAAAAGCTCGAAAAGCTTGGTGCCGAAGTCACTTTCCACGATCCGCACGTGAACGAAGTGCTACTGGAAAATGGCGCACGTATGACTGGCGTGCCGCTGACAGAAGCCTTGGTAACAAACGCAGATTGCGTCGTAATTGTCACTGACCACCGCGCTGTAGATTACCGCTGGGTCGCCGAACGCGCAAAGCTGTTGGTAGACACGCGCAACGCTACACGCGACTTGAAGAAGACGGAACTGGCGGAGAAAATTATTCATTTGTAGGAAGGAAGATGTTGGATGCTGGGAAATATCATCAGCTGTTTCCCCGCATCCAACATCTCGTCTATGTCCATTAAATTACTGGCGCTCGATATTGATGGCACGTTGCTGAATCGGAAGAGCAAGGTCACACCGCGTGTGCGCGAGGCGCTGGATCAGGCGCAGGCGCAGGGCGTGCAGATTGCGCTGGTGACAGGGCGGCGTTTCAGTTCGGCGCGCCCGATTGTGGAGGAGTTGGAACTTTCGATTCCGCTGGTTTCGCACAACGGCGCGCTGACGAAAAACATCACGACGCTGGAAACGATTCAATATCATCCGTTCGCCAACGCGACGGCGTGCGACGTGATTCGCGTAGGGCGGGAATTTAAGGCCGACATCATTTGCTGCGACGATCCGCACGGCCTCGGCAAAATGGTGATGGAAGGCTTTTCGCCGGACAATCGCGCACTGGAAATGTATCTGAAAAAATAACAGGATTCGGTCGTCGAAGTGCCGGATTTACTCGGCTATTTACAGCACGATCCGATTCAGCTGATGTTTTCCGGCGCGTGTGATCGGATGGATGAATTCGCGGCGCTGCTGGAAAGCTATGCTCGGCGAGCGCGCGAAGATTTTTCTGACGCGCTATCGGCAGGTGGATTTGACGATTATGGATGTGCTGAGTCCGTCCGCTTCCAAGGCGAAGCCGTCGCATCTGGCTGCGATGCATGGCATTCAACAAAACGAAGTGATGGCGATTGGTGACAATCACAACGATTTGCCGATGCTGCGCTACGCCGGCATTGGCATCGTGATGGCGAATGCGGAAGACGAACTGAAGCAACTGGGATTTGCAATCACAGCCTCGAACGAGGAAGATGGAGTGGCCGTAGCGGTAGAAAAATACATTTTACAAAACAACTAACCAGGAGAGACAATGGCAGCGAATCGAACCGCAGTGATCGAAACGAACAAAGGAACAATCAAATTTGAATTGGCCGAAGATTTAGCGCCAGTTACGACGGCGAATTTTATCAATCTGGCGGAAAATAATTTCTATGACGGGCTGACGTTTCATCGCGTTGAGCCGGGCTTTTGTGATTCGAAATTGCGGCTGCCCACGCGGCAATGGCACGGGCGGCTCGGATAAAAAAATTCCGCTCGAAGTCACGCCGAACCTCAAACACGGCGAAGCGGGGGCGGTTGCGATGGCGCGCTCGTCTGATCCGAATTCGGCCAGTTCGCAGTTTTACATTACGCTCGCGCCGACGCCGTTTTTTGGATGGCAATTACGCGGTGTTTGGCCGCGTGACGGAAGGGCTGGATGTCGTGAAGCAAATTCGCGTGGGCGATCAAATGACTTCCGTGCAGATTCAATAAGTGTAGTTGCGCGGGAAATAAAAAAAGGGGAAGGCTACGCATTGACGTGCCTTCCCTTTTGTTTATGGCTCTTGCTTGTTAGGGCTTTTTAGGTGCGGGTGGTGGCGGCGGTGGCGCAGCGGAAGCGGCTGCTTTAGGCTTGGCCGCTACGGTGATGTTGTTCGTGACGGATTTGGCTCACGCTTTGTACGTTGGTTTGACCACCTTTCGCTCCGCCGCTGGAAACCTCGCCTGTCAATGTGGCAACGCCGCCGCTGACGGTCGCGTTACCATTTTTCACAGTGGTCGAGGTTTTGAATTTGTCATTGATGCACTTGGCAATTTCGGCATCTGTTTTGGGGCAGTTGAGGCTGTCGGCTTTTAGGTTTAGCTGGGGCTGGTGCTGCATTTTGGGCGAAAGCTGCGAACAATACTAAAGCGACAAGAATCAGGGGCAACGAAGTTTCTTCATGGTTTTCTCTCCTTAATTAAGTTGCATTCGGGGCCACGGCGAACGATTCGCCGTCTCCTCTATGACAGCACGCATGATTGCGCAGAGAAAACTATTCTCTGTTGTCGGCTAACAAACGATGCGTGGATGGGTAAAACTAAACTGCTGAATACGTGCGAACGATAGTGGATTTGCGCCGATTGCACAAGCCTTGTCCCGCACTAGCGCCGCTGTTGGGCGAGGCTTTGCTGCAAACGATGGGCGAGCGGCTTACGGGCAGACTCGCGGGCAAACTCGGCGGCGGCGGCGTCTAACAAGCCGACGCGCGCATACAAAATACCCAGCTCCAAATGCCCCCCGGCGTATTGCGCGCGGGCGCGTTGTAGTGCATTCAATGGTTCCTGCGCCAAGACCTTGAATTGCGCTTCCGGTGCGGAAGGCGCGGGCGCGGTGATTTCGGTTCCGTCTTCAGTGGTCGCCGTCACTTGCCATTGATAAAGCTGCCCGCGCGTAAGCTTGCCCGTCACTGACCAGTTTGTTTGTGTGAGCGGTCCACTGTGCGCCACTTCCTTGAAATTCTGATCGGTCACAATTACCACATAGGCTTGGGCCTGTGGCAATGGCGTCCAATGCAATTGTGGTTGCAGGCTTTCCACCAGTGTGCCCTGCGGCGACACCACGGCGAACGACAGATTTTCTCCTTTGCCGCCCAATAAACTGGCACCGCGCCGCTGCAAGCGTTTGCTTTCCGCTGCGATTTCGACATGGCCAGTGGCCATAGCTTGCTGAATGGCTTGCTCTTCCGGCGACATTGGTGTTGGCGTGGCGCGCGGGCTGGCGGCAGGTTGTGGTGAGGGAGAAAGCGAAGCGGTCGGTTGTGGCGCCGCTGTTTGTTGTGCGACGGGTTCTGCTGCCGGTTTGTGATACAGAAGTACGCCGACGATTGTCAGACCGAGGGCGATGACGACTGAGAAAGCGGTTTTGCCCGTCGTCCAAAAGCGCGCGGGCGCGACAGGTGTTTGTCGTGCGGTTGCGGCTGCCGCTCTCGCTTGTGGTTGGGCGAGCAATTGTTGGAAGGCGCGTAAATCGTCCACCTCCGCCTGACAGGAATTGCAAAAGGGCAGATGGCTGGTGACGATTTCCTGTTCCACGTCATCCAGCGACGCTGCCAAAAAAACCAGTGATCTGCTCGAAACTGAGGTGAAATTCTTCAGCGGCGGCTGCCAGCTCCCATTGCGGAAAGCTGGCAGCCCGGTTGTCCCAGTACTGGCTTTTAGGACACTTTGTAAATTCTCACGACACTCGCCGCATTCCATCAGGTGCGTATCTGCCGCCAACAAGGCGGTCGGTGCGAGTGTTCGATTCGCATACTCTTGCAATTCTTGCAACGTCAGGTGCATTACATCTCCTTACCTTCCCAAGCCTCTCAGGTTCCTCAACCAAGGCAGAGCTTTGTTGGCTGAGGATCGCTCGTATGCGTTCAACTACAAGCCCCCTTGCAAAGACCAGGATGTCGAAAGTAGGCATTTGTTACCATGGACAATAAATATTTTTTACCAGTTGCTGGCACGGCGGGCTAAACGCACGCGGGCGACCTTGCGCAAGTTGATCACCTGGCGGCGGGTGAGGTGCAGGCGGGCGGCAATTTCGTTATCTTCTAACGGCAGCCGGGGCCAGAGCGTAGCGAATTCTGTCGGCGATAGCTCCAGCGCAGCGGCAATGTCGTGCAGGCTGGCAATGTGCAGGGCGGGGAACAGAACGATGGCATTAGGATCGCCTATTTCACGCAAATTCAGCAACAACGCTTGTCGCTGACGCAAAGGAAGCGCTGTGATTTCCTGCCAGATTTTTTGTAAGTAAAGCCGCTGCTCAACCTGTTGTGCAGCGGCGGGAGGTGGGGCCGCCGGATGTAGGCTGGCCGGAGGGGGATCTTTAACTTTCCACCACTGCGCAAAAATAGCGACCAATTCGTCCAGCGTGATCCAGTGCGCTGCCCATTGCAGCAACGCCTGTAATTGTTGCTCTGGCCGGTGGCGGGTGAAAGTGGGGTCAGGCACGCTCGCAAGTGGCGGCGGGAGCGGGCCGTCCAGCAATTGTTGCACCTGTGTCTGACTCAACCGCCCAGAATGCGCCTCCGCCCAACTCGCCAACCCGCCCAGCCATTCTGCCTCGGCTTCCTGGCGCAAGCGGAATTGCGGGTAATGGGTCAGCAGATGGCGCAAGCGATGTTGTAGTCGCCATCGTTCCGGAGAATGGCGACGCACGTACGCTGCACAACCGTGATAACTGACGACCGCAACATAGGCAGATAAATCTCTGATCGGCGCTTCTTCCCCACGTCGTAACCGCTGCAATCGTTCGAGCAGACGCAGGCGAATCTCGCCTTGCACGTCCGCCGCTTCTTCGTGCTGCAAGCGCAACCACAAGCCAAGTTTGTGTCGCACGATCACTTGCAATAGCGGTTCAAGCTGCTCCGCGATTAGTTGTTCCAAGATTCGTTGCGCCTCATCCTCATCCTCGGCCTGACAATACGGTACAAGCCGAGGGTCTAAATCCGTTGGTGTCATTCCATGCTTCTCATTTCTGAAATCAGCATTCAAACAAAGCGCATCGGCACACTGCTCACCAGTTCAGCGTCAAAGCGAAAAGCATAAGGGGAATGAACAACCGCTTTTCGCCGCCTTGCCACAGGTGCAGACGTGTTGCCGACAGCTTGCCGATGTTGCGCTAGAGAATGGCAGAGAGAATGCTCCAACGAACAACTACGCCGTCAAGGTTTTAGCCCTTCACCAGATTTTTTACGACGAACCAGAGATTGGCGGGCCGCTCAGCCAAGCGGCGCATAAAGTAGGGATACCAAAATTCACCGTACGGCACATAAACGCGGACGCGGTATCCTTCTTCCACCAATCGGACTTGCAAATCGCGGCGGATGCCATAGAGCATTTGAAACTCAAAGGCGTCGCGCGCGATGTTGGCACGGGCGGCGAATTCTTTGGTCGCCGCAATCATTGCCTCGTCGTGCGTCGCAATGCCGTGATAAATGCCGCTGGGCAACAGGCGTTGCATCAGCTTGATAAAATTCGCATCCACATCCGCTTTGGCCGGGAAGGCGACTTCGGCACCTTCGTCATACGCGCCTTTGCACAGCCGGATGCGGCTTTGTTGCGTGAGACAATCGGTCAGGTCGCGGTCGCTGCGATACAGGTACGCCTGCAACACGATGCCGACGCTGGCAAATTCGGTACGCAAAGTGGAGAAGATGCGCAGCGTCGCGTCGGTTTTGGTGGAATCTTCCATATCAATGCGCACGAAGTTCTCCAACTCCGCCGCGCGTGCCACCATCTGTCGCGTATTTGCCAGACACAATGACTCATTAATATCTAAACCAAGTTGGGTGAGTTTGACGGAAACGTTGGCGTTGACCTGCGCCTCTTTGATCGCTTGCAGGGCGCGCAGGTATTCGGCGACTTCGCCTTGTGTGGCGCTTTCTGAGGTAATGCTTTCGCCTAAATGATCAAGCGTGGCGGCGATGCCCAGTTGGTTGAGTTCGCGCACGGCGGCAATCGCTTGCTCAATTTTTTCTCCGGCGATGAAACGCTGCACGACCTGCTTGAAGCCGGGCAGGTTGGCAAAGACCTTTTTCAGCCGATGCTGGCGCGATAAAGCCAGCAGTACGGTTCGCAAAATCACGGGCGCGGTGCTCCTTTTTGCCGGGTATTCATAAGCCTCTGCCGCGCAGCATAAAACAGAGCCGGAGCGAAAGCAACGCGCGCGCCGTGCGCCCTATAATTTGATTGCCTGCGTCTGGGCCTTATGCTACAGTTTGCCTGCTTTCAGGCCCTTCGAGCCTGCGTTTGCTAGCACTTACGTCAGGTCTACCGCCTCATCAACAACCCAGCCAAACAGATTTAACCGACCCTTTCCCCTGACGAGAGACTGTCAAAATGCGTCAAGTTAAAGCCTACGTCGAATTGCAGAATTTCAATGAAACCACCAGCTTTGCCGAAGCCGAGCGTGTGGTTGCGTCTTACATCGTGACGAACGAAATGGGAGCGGTGGCGGCGCGGTTGCTGGCAGATTTGGCGGCTCCACGCGCGCGGCAGACCGAGGTGCAATTGCCCGCGCTTCACATCATCACCGGGCAGCGTGGCGTCGGCAAAAGCCATTTCCTGGCGTTCATTCGCTCGCTCATCAGCGTAAAGGCGTTGCGTAGTATGGTGGCGGAAGCCAGCATCCTCAGCGCCCTGGGGCATTTTGCCGACAAAACCATCACGACCATTGACATCAATTTTGCGGGCTGTGATGAGGAATCGTTTGCCGCACGGCTGCGGCGTGCTTTGTGTGAATCGCTGAAACTTCCTTTGTACTTTGACGACGAGAAATGGAATACGGCGGTGGCACAGGAGCAGGTGTTTGAGCAGGCGTTCAGTGCCTTGCCGCTGGGGGCGCAAATCATTCTGTTTATTGATGGGTTGCCGGGTCGTTGGCGCACGGCTCCTGCGCAGGTCGAGGGCGACCTGGACTGGCTGGCGCTGATTGCGCGGCAGGCCGATGCTTTGCCGTTGCGTGCGGTGATTGTGCGCGATGAGGACGCGAATGCTTTAGAAGCGGCTGACTCAGCGGTTTACAACATCCCGGCCTCGACCGTGCGGGAGATTATCGCGCGGCGCATTCTCAGAAAAACGCCGCCGCAACTCCGCGAGCTGGAAGATGTGTATAACGAAATACAGCAAATGTTGCCGGGCTTGGCATGGTCAAAGAAAGATTTTGCCGAAAGGCGTACCCGTTGCATCCGTTGCTTTTCGAAAGCGCTCCAGCCCTGCGTGCCGCCGCGCGCAGCTTTTCGCTGCCGAGTTTTATTGTGGCCTCGGTGCCGCGCATTTTGAACCGTCCGGAAACTTCGCTCATTACGCCTGACGAGGTGTTTGACCGTTACGAATATGAATTTCGCAAAAACGATGACCTCGCGCCAGCCCTGAAGTTGTACGACAAGATTGTGTCGGACGCCGTCGCCAAGCTGCCCGTCATCGAAAAGCTCTGGGGCAAGCTGGTGCTGAAAACGTTGTTTGTGTTTGCGCTGAACGGGCAGGCGTCCAATTGTTATCAAATCGCGCAGGCGCAGATGTTGCTGGAAGACGGCAATCCGTCAAGTGGATATGAACGGGTCGCGCGCATTCTGGAACATTTTGCCACCTGCTGTCCCGAAGCCCTCACGACCAAAGGCACCGGGCCACAGGCCAGTTATCTGTTCGCTTCAGCGCAGCAACCCGCTCATTCCAGTTTAGAGCGTCAGCTTGCGACGGCAGTACGCGATATTGCGCCGGATGATCCGCGCTTGGCGACGATCCTGCTGGCGCAGGGGTTCACGCTTTTTGCTGATGCCCCTGCTGCCTCCTCCGCCTTGCCACAACTCCCGCCGCAAACGTTATATTGGCGTGGCAGCAAACGCACGGTTGACGTGTGCCTACCGGGACAAGAGATGTCGGAATCGCAGTGGCGTCTGTTGATTGCGCCGTTATCGTTGACAGGCGCGCAAGCGGGCACTGCTGAGAAAACGGCGGGTCTTGCCGATGGCTTTTTGCCGGAATTGCAGACGGATGATTTCACTTTGACCTGGGAACCTGCCGCCCCCGCCACGCCTGCTGGGTTACAACCCTTGCGACGGGCGCTAGCGTTGGAGGAACTCGCCCGCGCCAAGAGCGGGCTGGCGCTTACCGAAGAGTATCGCGTGTTGCAGGAAAAGGTGTTGGCAGAAGTTCGCTCCCTCTTCGAGCGGGTGTATCTGACGCAAGGCACGCTGAAAGACACCACCCAAAGTGCCAGCACGGCAGCTATCGTCGAATATTTGAAGCCGGAACCTGATAGCAAAATTACCTTCCAGCAGTTTCTCGCACACGCTTTTGATTGGCTGTTCAGTCAGCAGTTCCCCGCGCATCCAGTGTTCCTGCAACCCTTCACGCTGGAACAGGCGAACGTCCTTTTGGCCGAATTCTTTTTGGGCACAGCTGCCGAACGACAAACGGGCACGGTGCAACAACTCGCGGAAGCCTGCGCCGAACCGCTCGGCATTGCCAGCCGCAAGAGCGCGCCGGAATTCGGCGTGGAGCTGTACGAGCCGGATATTTTCAGCGAAAGCGCGCAACAACGGCCTTTCGTGCAGGCGATTCTGAGTTTTCTGGATCAACACGCCGAAGAAACAGGCGTTGCGCATATCCCGCTGATTATGGTCGAACGCCTGCTCAGCGATTCGCCCTACGGCCTGCACCGCGCCGCGCAATACGTGCTGTTTGGGGCGCTGCTCGCATCCAACCTGATTGAGTTGGTAGACGAGGTTAACAAGCACACGCTCAACAAAGACAACCTGACGGCGGACTTTGATCTGGCGCGCTTTACTGCTGTGCGGCGGATGACTTCGGTGAGCTACCCGCTCACGGTGCTGGGCGAATGGGCGCGCTTGTTGACAGGCGATGCCGAGTTGCCCTTGCCCACTTCGCTCGAAAACGAACAGCAAATCCGCGAGAGTTTGCGCCAATGGCTGACGACGTGGCAACAGGAACAACTGCGGACGCGCTTTGAGGAATTGCCGTTCGATATGATGACGCTCAGCGCGTGGCGGGCGCTGAATACGAGCAAAACGCGCTTCTCGCGCGTGTCGGCGCTGGTCGAAGCAGCCATTAGCGGCAGAGTTGAACTGCGCACCGCGCTATCACGCATTGCTGATATTTTCGGCCTGGATCGCGCCTCGCTGACGCAAATGCAAAACGATATGTGGGATTTGTGCGGCTTCCTGGATTGGATGCCTGTTTTCTCGCAGATTCGCAACTACCTGCTAGTCGTCGAACCGACCACTGAGGAGCGCATCGAAGCTTTACGCATTGAGTTGCTGGCACAAGTACAGGACGCCAGCATTTTGCTGAATGTCGTGTCACGGCAGGGATTGGAAGCGAAGTTTGTCGAATTCCGCAAACGCTACAGCGAATTTTACGCCGCCGCGCACGAAGCCGAAGTCGGCCCGTCCGCCAATCGTCAATTGATCGCCACGTTTTGCGCCAGCCCCGAATGGCAACGCTTTCGGCTATTGTTGGAATTAAAACTGGAAGGCGGCGCGTTTGAGCGCGATGCGCAAGCACTCTTAAAACTCGCGCAGGAAACGCGCTGCGATTTGCCCGTGTTGGAATTGTTGCAGCATCAACCGCATTGCTGCTGCACGTTCCGGCTCCACCGGCAGGTACATCTGGGCAATTTGCTGGATGCGTTGAAATCCATCATTAGCGCTGCTTCGACTTTCTACAGCCTTGCTATTTGGCGACATCGCACCGAATTGCGCGCTAAAGTCAAAGACGTTACTGACCGCACCTTTCAGACCGAACTGGAATCGTTTTTGGTGGCTTGCGGCAGCGGCGATCTTTCGGATTTGAATGGCGATCTGGTCACGTTCATCAACGATTGTCTGGCGCACCAGACCAGCGCCGCCAATGTTGCTTAACTGGGTACGCGCGCTTCCAGTGTGCTGCGTTTCGGTCGGCGTACTTTCCCGACGCGGAGCACGCTGGAAGCGCGCGTACCCAGGTGCGCCAAATTCCCACTTTCATCAACGAGCGTCTCTGTGTAGTATTACCGTTCGTGAAAGGCCGTCAAACGAGGGCCTGATTCGTAAAAGACAATATGAGATGGCATCGTTATTCCAGTCTTGTCCTGGCTGTGATTGTGTTAAGTCAGGGCTACGCACAACAACCGAAAAACATCGTCTATCGCAGTTCCGCCAAACCGTCTGCGAATGTTGCTGCAAGTCTGAAGAATGAGGAGTTGCGAGGAACTTTAAGCTGGACATTCGGCGGCAAGTCGCAGCGTGGCTGGCAATTGTATGAGCCGCTGATTCAGCAATTTATCCAGTGCGAAGCACCCGTCGGCAGCGAAGAATTTGCGGCGGCCCTAGCCACCTGGCAGCAAGGCGCGGGCTTAGGGCAGAGCGGAATGTTAGACCAAACCGCCTGGACGAAAATGGTGGAGCAGTGGCAAGCCTGCCGCAGCAAAGATCGCGCGCTTCCCACGTCAGAGCGGCTGCTGACCGTTGCCGCGTCAGAATTTTACGACCCGGAACGCCCTCTGGAATTGCGGCAGGTCGAACGCGAAACGTACGCCGCCTACAAGCGAATGATTGCCGCCGCTGCGCGCGATTTGTCTTTGACATTGGACGAGCAGGGCGGGTGGGCTCCGACGGAAAAATATTTGAAAATTATTTCAGCCTTTCGTTCCCCCGAATATCAGCAAAAACTACGGCAACAATCCCCGCAAGCCGGACGCGCCGGTTTGGCCGTACACAGTCCTCACTTCACCGGACGCGCGTTGGATTTATACGTTGGTGGCGAACCGGTCAGCACGAAAGATGCGAATCGTGCCGTACAGGTCAACACCAAAGCGTATCGCTGGTTAGTCAAAAACGCCGGTCGGTTTGGTTTCATCCCCTACTTTTATGAACCCTGGCATTGGGAATACAACCCGCAGGCCGCCAGGCGATAACTGATACGGTTGGTCATGAAAACATTGGTTGTACGAAGGGCGTGGCGCTGTCGCGCCGCGCTGGTGATTCTCACGCTCGCCGTTGTTTGGCTTTCCCCTCTGCTTGCCCAAGCGCCGGAAACCCGTGCGCGTCGCGTGGTGCGCGCACGCACCGTCGCCGCCAAAACCAAAGCACCCAAACCCAAGCCGCCGATGATCACCGTCGCGGACATCAAAGAAGCCAAAGAACGACTGACAACGCTCGGTTACTGGCTGATGAAAAGCGAAGATTCGTATCGGCACGCGCTCACGGCCTTTCAGAAAGTGCAGGCGCTGCCACCGACAGGAAAGTTAAGCCTGGAAGATTTGGAAACGTTGCGTGCCGCGCACCCGCCCGTGCCGAAAGAAGTGCAAACGCTGGAAGCCGGGAAAATCCGCGTCGAAATAGATTTGCGCCGCCAGGTCTTGTTTGTGATAGATCACGAAAGCAATGTTACCAAAATCCTGCCCATTTCTTCTGGCAACGGCAAGGAATTCACGTCAGAAGGCTTCGAGCGTGATGCAATTACGCCGCCGGGCCGGTTCAACGTCAACAACAAAATCAAAGGCTGGCGCAAGAGTCCGTTAGGGATGCTTTACTATCCGAATTATTTTCTCGCTGGCCTCGCAATTCACGGCAGCACGTTCGTTCCCGCCTATCCTGATTCACACGGCTGTATTCGCATTCCGATGTATGCCGCCGAAGAGTTTTACCACCTGCTGCCGATGGGGACGGAAGTGTTGATTTATGGGCAGCCGGAAGTGAAAGAATAAATTCAGTTGCCGGGTACGCCAGCGACGGACGTATGCGCCCAATGTTTGGCCATTTCCTGATGCAGATATTGCGTGACTTCGGCAGGTGTGGTGAAGGTCAAGGCTTGGGCGGCGATGTGTTGCGCAGTTTGGGCGTTAATGCCACGAATGATGCGCTTAATCAGCGGAATTGCGCTGGGCGTCATGCTCAGATCGCACAGCCCTAATCCCAATAACACGATGACCTCTGCCGGATGCGACGCCATTTCGCCGCAAACAGTGATGGGAATACCCGCGTTGCGCGCCGCTTCGGCCACGAGTTTGATAGCACGTAGGACGCCGGGATGGAGGGCTTCAAAGAGGTGATTGACCTCTTCATTGGCGCGATCTACGGCAATCAGATACTGGGTCAAATCGTTCGTGCCGAGGCTGAAGAAATCGGCTTCGCGCGCAAAGGCTTCGGCAAGCAGTACGGCAGTGGGGACTTCAATCATCACGCCGACTTCAATCGCGGCGTTGTGCGCTATGTTTTGTGCTTGCAGTTCAGCGGCCAGCGTCGCAATCGTCTGGCGTGCGTGGCGCAGTTCGTCGAGGCCGGAAATCATGGGCAACACGACTTTCAATTTACCGTGCGCGGCGGCCCGCAAAATGGCGCGCAGCTGGGTGTGAAATACTTCTTCGACCTTCAGTGAAAGTCGAATCGCGCGCAAGCCCAGCGCCGGATTGCGCTCTGGTTTGAAGCCTTTCAGATGTAGCTTGTCGCCGCCTAAATCAAACGTCCGAATGACGGCCCCTTCCTCGCCGCTGGTTTCCGCCAGCAGTTTGTACACATCGTATTGCTCGTTTTCGCTGGGCAAACCGGATTCTGTGCGGGCATACAAAAACTCCGAGCGAAACAGGCCAATTCCCGCGGCATTGAAGCGTTGCACGACATCAATTTCGTCCGTCAATTCAATGTTGGCACGCAGCGCGACACGTTGCCCGTCGGCGGTAACGGCGGGTAATTCACGCTCTTCCAGGTCATATACGGCCTGCTGCTGTTCATTCGCGCGCTGCTCCAGATAAAACCGTAACGTGTCTGGCGCAGGTCGCACGATAGCCACGCCGTTGTGTCCGTCAATGATAATCGTTTCGCCCGAACGAATCCGCGAGGTGATACGTCGCAAACCGGCCACCGCCGGGATATTTAAGCTGCGCGCAATGATGGCAGTGTGTGATGTCCAGCCGCCTGCATTAGTCACAAAGCCGTGAATGCGTTCGGTGTTCATCTCGGCGGCCAGCGAAGGCAAGAGGTCCTCGGCAACTAAAATTGCGTCTTCGGAAAAGTCGGCAAAGGTGCGCGGTTGCGTGCCAGAAAGAATCGTAATGACGCGGTTGGAAACGTCTTCGAGATCGCTGCTGCGCGCGCGCATATATTCATCCGAAATCTCGGCATAGACTTTCAGCAAGCGATTGGACACTTCGCGCACCGCCCATTCCGCATTGGCGCGATTGTCGCGGATGAATTGTTCGATTTGTCGCCCGATGGATTGATCCTGCAACATCAGGACGTGGGCTTCAAGGATATAAGCTTGTTCTTCGCCGAGTGCCGCACGCAGGCGTTCGTAGACGGTGTTGAGTTGTTGTTGCGCAACTTCGACAGCCTGCCGAAAGCGCGTAATCTCGCGCTCAACATCCGCTTCACGCAGTCGCACGCGAATGATACGCCCGCGCGGATCGTCCACCAGAAAGGCCGTGCCGATGGCAATACCGGGACAGATGCCAATCCCTTCCAGGCGTTCTTCGTGCGAGAGTTTCGATAGGGGGGACACGGTTGGTCACTGGTGGTCGGTGGTCGGTGGTCGGTGGTCGGTTGCCAGCAGTGCCTCAACGACGATGAGCACCCCCTGACCACCGACCACCAGCCACCGACCACCGATTACCACCTACTCCTTTTCTCCAAACTTTTCCTCAATGAGCTGACTCAAGGCGGACATCGCGGCGGTTTCGTCAATGCCTTCGATCAGCATTTCAATTTCGGTATGTTGCGTGGCCGCGAGCAGCAGCAGACCGAGGATGTTTTTGGCATCGGCATTGCGCTGCGGCAAATCGCAGCGCGAGACCTGCACAGAGCTATCAAAGGTATTTGCCAGACGCACAAGCTTGGCGGCAGCCCGCGCGTGGAGGCCAAGACGATTCGGGATGACGATACGGCGCAACTCCATAAAGCATTATTTGGGGGCTAAAACTTCACTGGCCAGATAAATATTTTTTTGCCCCTGATCGCGCACGCGCTGGGCAATGACGGGCAATGTTTCATTGGGTTGTTGATCGGCCAGCCGAATGACCATCGGCAGGTTGACGCCGGTCACGACTTCAATCGGCGCGGTGCCGAGAAACGTGCAAGCCAGATTCGTTGGCGTGCCGCCAAACATATCCGTTAAGACCAGGACGCCTGCCCCAGCCTGCACCCGTTCAATCGCGCGACTGATTTCCTCGCGGGCAATATCTACATCATCGTGCCAGCCAATCGAGACGGCCGTGACGTGATTGATGTCGCCCACAATCGTTTCCGCCGCGCTCAACAATTCGTTGGCGAGGCTGCCGTGCGTAACAATGACTCCTCCGATTAATGGCATAGGTGTTAGGATTTGGGATGCAGGATGCAGGATTTAGGATTTAGCGTGGGTGTGTTCCCTAAATCCTAAATCCCACATCCTAAATCCTACTTTTTCACATCCCGGTGCATCACGTGTGCGTGATGGCCTTGCCGGTGTAAATGTTTGCCAAGTTCATTGGCGGAATAGACCGAGCGATGTTTGCCGCCTGTGCAGCCGACGGCAATCGTGACGTAGCTTTTGCCTTCGCGCTGATAGAGCGGAATTAAATAATCCAGTAGGGCGGTGAAGCGTTGGATGGTTTCCGCGACTTCTGGACTATCTTCCAAATAAGCAATGACTGGTTGATCGTTGCCCGTGAATTCTTTCAGTTCCGGCACAAAATGCGGATTCGGCAGAAAGCGCACGTCCAGCATAATGTCCGCATCAATCGGCACGCCGTGTTTGTAGCCGAAACTGACGACGGTAATTTCCGTCGTGCCTTCCCGCTTGTCGAAGCAAATCGTTTTTTGAGATACGTGCGCAGCGTATGCACTGTGTGATCCGACGTATCAATCACGATGTCCGCGAGGGCGCGAATTGGTGCGAGCAATTGCCGCTCTTCCTGAATTGCCTGCAATACTGTGCCTTCGCCAATCGGATGCGGGCGGCGCGTTTCGCTGTAGCGGCGTTGCAGCGCGCCGTCACTCGCTTCCAGAAAAATCACCATCGTTTCCAGATCGGTGCGGCTGCGCAGACTCGCGTACATTTGCGGAAAGCTGTTGAGAAATTCGCCTTCCCGAATATTGATGCCGAGCGCGGCGTGTGTGATGCCGGATTCTTTGCGCTCGAAGAGTTGCACAAAACTCGGAATCAATTGCACCGGCAAATTGTCTACGCAGAAATAACCCATATCTTCGTAGACGTTCATCGCCGAGGAAATCCCCGCGCCACTGAGTCCGGTGATGATAACGAGTTGAGGCAGCATAAAGCAGGATTTAGGATTTGGGATTTAGGATTTAGGGTGCGCTGCTTAACTATATCCTAAATCCCAAATCCTAAATCCTAACAATTAGGGTTCGATCAGGCCGAAGTTGCCGTCTTTGCGTTTGTACATTACGCCGACGCGCTCGGTTTCGGCGTCGCGGAAGACGAGGAATTGTTCGGAATCATTGGCGACGAGCAGCATTGCTTCTTCCGGCGTCATCGGTTTGACGGAGTAACGACGGGAGCGAATGATGCGCGGGGCTTTGGCCGCCGGGACAACTTCGTCTTGTGGACTGGAGGCGACGATTTTGGTGGCGACCGCGTGCTGTTTGCGATCAATGATTTTGCCTTTGAGCTTTTGTGCTTGCCGATGCAACTTGTTAATCGCTTGCGTGACCGAATTATACATATCGGTCGTGTCGGCGTTGCTGGTCAATTCGTGGTCTTTCCAATGCACGACGACTTCGGCGACGTGGCGGTGATGTTTTTCGACGCTTAAAATAACGTGCGCCTTCGAGGTTCCATTTAAGATCGGATCAAGTTTCCCAAAATGTTCGAGGGTGTGTTTTTTGATGGCAGGTGAAACCGTGAAATTGCGTCCAGTGAATTCAATTTTCATTGTTCGCCTCCTTTCGGTGGTTGCGTTTATTTTTCGATCATCTGTGGGGCGTGTAATTGTGCTACGGGGAGGGGAAGTTTGTCGAGTTCATCAACTCAAAGTACGGCAAACATCTTGTTTGCCGCACGAGACGAAATGACAACAGATTTAAATTACTTGTTTTCGTTCGCGTGAACCAGGGATGCGCAGTTGGTCGCGGTACTTTGCGACCGTGCGGCGTGACAGCTTTTGTCCTTCCTGCGCGAGAATCTTGGCAATCTCGTCGTCTGTCAGTGGATTGCGTCCGTCTTCCGCTTCGATCATCTTTTTGATTTTCAGTTTGATAATTTGCGTGGAAACTTCTTCGCCGTCTTCGTTCGTCATGCCTTCGGTAAAGAAGCGGCGCAGTTCGATCACGCCCTGCGGCGTGTGCGCGTATTTGCCGTTGACGACGCGCGAAACAGTCGAAAGGTGCATGCCGATGTCTTCGGAAATGTCCTTGAGCATCATCGGCTTGATGTATTCAACGCCTCGGTCAAGAAAGTCGCGTTGCCGATAGACGATTTGTTCGCACACGCGATAGATGGTTTGTTTACGATGCTCGATATTTTTCAGCAAGTCTACCGCAGAGCGAAATCGGTCTTTGATGTAATCGCGCGTTTCCTTCGACGTGTCTTTGTTCTCCATCATCCGGCGATACTGCGAATTAATGCGCAGTTGCGGCAAGCCATCGTCATTGAAGCGGATGACATAATCGTCATCCATTTTTTCGATGTAGACTTCCGGCTCAACGTACTGCGCATCGCGCGGCGCAAACTTACGACCGGGATGCGGTTCGAGTTGTTTGATGACTTTGAGTTCGTTGACCAGGTCTTCAATCGTGAGGCCGAGTTCGCGCGCGAGTTCGGGCAACTTATGATTTTGCAGTTTGTGGAAATGTTCTTTGATGAGCTTGACGGCGAGGCGGTCACCACAACCAAGCGCGCATAATTGCAGCACCAGACATTCCTGCAATGTCGCCGCACCGACGCCAGGCGGATCAAGTTGGGCAAGGATGTCAAAGGCCGCATTCACGGTTTCTATTGACCAGCCGCCGAGTTGCGCAATCTCCTCGCGCGAGCTTTCCAGATAGCCGTCGTCGTTCAGGTTCCCGATGATCGCTTCCGCCGCCGCGCGAATGTCTTCGGTTGTTTGCGTCATCCGCAGCTGCCATTCGAGGTATTCGCCTAACGTTTGTTCGGAGGAAAGAAATTGCTCAAACGACGGGCCTTCTTTCACTTCTGTTTCGCGCGTGCGATAGCCAGGATCAAGATATTCTTCAAAGGTCTGGCCGAAGTCTATTTCTTCAAACGAATCGCGCTCGCCAACTTCCATTTCGCTCGCTTCATTGGTGGTCGTTGCGCTTTCGGTTGTCGTCGTGCGTTCGTTTGTGTAGTTGTCAAAATTGGCGTCGCTACCCAAATCGCGCATTTCGCCCGGCGCGAAATCGCTGATGTCTGCCACGCCGTTTTGATAGGTCGTCGCGCTTGCCTCGTAATCGTTCAAGCCATTCAGCGCACTGGCCGGCGCGTCTTCGGCAAAGTCGGTGCCGCCAAGACTTGGCGCAACCGAAATCTCTTCGGGTGAGAGTTCTTCCAGGACGGGGTTTTCCTGGAGTTGTTGATTGACGAGATCGCCCAACTCCAACTTCGTCATTTGCAGCATTTCAATGCGCTGTCGAAGCTGTGGCGTTAAGACCAACCCCAGATTTTGACGAAGTGATTGTGAAAGTCCCTGCTTCATACAAACTACTTGGCAAACTACTTTACCAACTTACCTCTCAGCAAAAGCTACATACGGAATTTTTCGCCCAGATAAACGCGCCTGACTTCTGGATCGGTTGTCAGTTCGTGCGGCGTTCCGGTGCGGAAAATCTGCCCTTCGTTGATGATGTAGGCACGATCCGTAATCGCCAGCGCCTCACGCACGTTGTGATCCGTTATCAAAACACCAATACCGCGCGCGCGCAAGTCAGCAATAATTTGTTGGATGTCGTCAATCGCTTTAGGATCAATGCCAGCAAAGGGTTCATCCAGCAAAATAAATTTTGGTTCCAGCGTCAAACAGCGCGCAATCTCGGTGCGCCGTCGTTCACCACCCGACAACGCATAGCCCTTGTTGCGCCGGACGTGTCCAAGGTGAAAGTCTTCGATGAGCTGTTCGAGCCGATCCATCCGCTCTTTGCGCGTGAGCTTGAGCGTTTCCAAAATGGCGAGGATGTTTTCCTCCACCGTTAATTTGCGAAAGACCGATGCTTCTTGCGGCAGGTAGCTAATCCCACTGCGCGCCCGTTTGTGAATTGGCAGGCGCGTGATGTCTTGTTCTCCTAACAAAATCCGTCCGGCGTCAGGACGCTCCAACCCCAGCACCATATAAAACGTCGTGGTTTTTCCGGCTCCGTTTGGCCCAAGCAGTCCCACGATTTCACTGGGGGTAACAACTATCGAAACGTTATTGACGACGCAGCGGCCACGATAGGATTTTCTGAGATTTTCGGCACGTAAGGTTGCGATTTTCGGATCGGTTGTCGGCGGATTCGATGACGTTTGAGCTACGGGGAGGATGTCGTTGTTCGCTGCTATTTCGGTGACGAATTTTGCTTCGCGCAACTGCTCTTGTACATCGGCCACTACTAACCGCCTCAATTTCGTTTTTTTATGCGGTGAACTGTTTTCACGCGCTTCGTGCCGCCCTCATCAGTGGCCGTGATCTTAGCATCGCGTAGGTGCAAAGTCAATCTTGCGCCTTTTGACGTAGTGTCGTGTTCACGGTCTTCAATCATCGCTAAATTGCCCGTCAATACGGCCTCATCTGACGTTGCGTTGTAATCCAGCATGTTGCCTTTGCCGGTGCGTTGCGGCTGTGTCAGCACCACTTCCTGCTCGGCCACAAAGCGCGTCATTTTGTACTCTTCGTCAAGCGTTGCTTCGGCTTTGACCGAATCAATTTGGTCTGTGCCTTGCCGGATTTTTACGTTGTTGGTGTAGCGGACGAGGCGGTTATTATCGAAATAATGAATCTTGTCTGCCGCACCAAACACCGGCACGATTTCTTTCTTGCCCGGCTCGACTTCCCGCTCGAAATTGTAGATCGCCGATTGCGCGTTGCCCGTCGCAATCATCGTGCGTTCGCCGTTGTCGATCTCCAGTACATCGCCACGCACAAAGTTGTCATCCTGCCACGCGCGGGCATTGCCTTCGTACTTGGCGGCGGATTCACGATGCCGAAATGTTGCGCGGTCAGACGAGACAAAGACCGGTGCGTTGTTTTTCTTGAAAGGAGCCGCGCCGTTCGTCGTTTCCTTGCTGTAGTAGGTCGTTCGCACGCGCCCGCGCGCCAGACTTTCGCCCGTGTCAACGTTGGCGTCAATTTCCTGTGCATCGGTGCGCGCCACGCTATCCCAAAGCTGTGGTTTGCCGCGCAGCAAAGCCGTTTTGGTAGCGGCGAGATAATTCGCTTTCGCCGCCGTCGCGTGCCGTTCGCCTTCGTCAAATTTGGCATTGCCATCCACGACAAGCTCATTCACTTCCTGCTCGCCCGCTGTCAACGTCGCTGTCATTTTGCTGCCGGTCAACACGCGCTTGACGTGTTTTTTATCGGGTTGCAGCGGCGTGAATTCGGCAACGGCGTTCGTCTCGGCCAGGAACGTTTTGATGTCGTTGCCGGAGTCGTAAAAGTCTGCGATGAATTTCGGCGCACGCAGTTTTTTTGCCTCTGCTTTCGGCGTGGCAACGAGCGGCGTGACCGTCAGCACGGCATTGCCAGTGGCTTCGGCTTTGGCCAGATATTTGCCGCCGGGAAGGTAGGTCACGTTGGCGGCATCGGCTTCAATCACGCGCTCCACATTCTTTTCGGTCTTCTCAACTGGCGTGATTTTCATCACCGTACGGCCATTCGTCACAAGCGAAGTGATCTCGCTTATTTTGTCCTGCGGCAGATAATTCGCTTCCAATCGTTCGGCAGCAAGTTCGCGCGGCGCATCTTTTTCGAGCGAACGCGCGATGGCCTTGCCGGTGGCAATCGCTTTCAGCAGGCGTTGTTGCTCGTCAAAAAAGAAGTCCAAATCCCGCGCCGCAATTTCCTGATTCTTGCCCTTCTCCTGCGTCTTCAAATAACTGTTGCCGCGCGCTTCGGCCCGTTCCAGTTTGTCGGAATTTTTGCGATAGAATCCCGTAATTACATCCGCCTTGCCAAACTGCTCGCCCTGCGTGACCTGCGCATTGCCCGTGAATTTGACGATGCCCTCGAGTTGCAGGTAATCCGCCTTATCGCCTTTGAGGTCAAGCGGCGGGCTATTGGATGTTTTCGGCACGATGATGACGTGTGCATCTTTCAGCAGTGCCAGCTTTTTTTCTTTGACCTGAAGCGTTGCGCCAGTGCTGGAACCGCTCAGGTTTTCGCGTTTGAAATTTACAGCCACATCGCTTGTGGCAATTTCGTTCTTTGAGTCGTATTTCAAAACTTCGGTCGTCACTTCCAGCCCGTCGCTATTGGTCGCAACGACGTGCCCGGCGAAATTCACCAAATCCTTGTCCTGTTGATAATCGCCCTTGTCCGCCTTGATGCGCCCGTTTTCTTTGCCCGCGTCGTCGAAGCCCAGCAGCTCCAGCTTTTCGAGTTCGTGTCGCCCGCTCACGTAGCTAATGTCTTTCGCCGCTACGACCTTGAATTTCGGCTTGCCGTTAATCGTGCTGACGTATTGATAGCCTTCGGTGATGGCGAGGATTTGATCGCCCAACCGTGCTGGCCCGCGCGGTACCGGCAGTTCCGGCTGGCGCTTACTGCGGCTGCGGATGAAGGCGATAATCAAAATTCCAATCACCGCCATCAGCAACACCAGGGACAACAGCCGACCGACGTAATGCAATTTATCTCTCCACATAGGCGAGTGATTGTAGAGGGGATGGCAGGTAAGATTCAAACTCTGCCCGCCGACTTGACCAATGTAGCAGAGGTGAGTAAGATGCGTGCCGTTGATAAATCAATCCTCTGTGGCGAGTATAGCTCAGTTGGTTAGAGCGCTAGTTTGTGGCACTAGAAGTCGTGGGTTCGAGCCCCACTACTCGCCCCATTTCCTTTCTCTTCCCTTTCATCAATTTATGTGTGGCGTTGGTCGCCTCACAGGCTTCATCAGCGGCGCGCGTGTCAGCAAGATTTATGTTGCCGTTGCGACGGCAGGATGTGTATAGTGCCCGCGCCATAGCAAACCAGATTGCCATTGGAGTGCTGAAGAAAAAATGAATCCCGCGTGTCTCGGCTGTTTCTGCACGCGCTCTGTCAAGGGGGGATTGATGCCGTTCCTGTCCACGATAATCCGTTGCTTTTCGTTCGTTTTGCTGCTGCCGCTGCTGGTGTGTGCACAAGGGGGGATTCCTGATCCGCCGTTTGATGCCGACCAGTATCGGGAGTGGAACACCACTTATCACGCGCAATTTCCGGCGGCGCTCAAAGCCCTGGAAAAAGACCTCAAAGCCAATGCCGCCGCGCCACAACTGCTCTATCAAAAAGGCGTTTTGCAATTAGCCGTAGGCGATTACGCCAAAGCGCTGAAAACCTTTGAGAGTTACGCCAAAGATCATTTGCAGGATGATCGCGTGTTGTTTCACATGGCCCGCTGTCACCACTTCTCGATGCAATACCGCGAAGCTTATGCGCTGTACAAAAAATACAGCGAGTTGCACCCGCAAGACCCGACGCCCTTGCTGGCGATTGCCAATTTTCTTTTGGCTGCCAATGACCGACCTCAGGCGATGACGCTGAGCGAGCAAATTGCCACCGCCTTTCCGCAATCGCTCGCCGCCCAAAGGAATTTGGCCGAATGCTATGAACAAGCAGCGCGGTTGCCCGAAGCCCTTAAGTTATATCAGTCCATCATGCAGAAATGGCCTGCGGCGGTCGAAGCGCAGCAGGATTTAGTCAACCTCTATTTACGCTTGAAACGAGTGGACGAAGCCGCACGCCTGGCTGAACAGGCTACCCGTCAATTCCCGCAGTCGGCTGCTGCGTGGGAAGCGCTGGGCAGCGTATATGAACAACAGGAGAAACTGGCCGAGGCTTTGCAGGCGTATGACACGGCGCTCAAGTTGCGCCCCGCTGCTGCCAACCGGCTCGCGCCGCTATATACCATCGGTTACAGCGCTGTGCTGGCGCGCAACTATCCGCTCGCGATTCAATGTTACCAACGGGTGCTTCAGGTGGATGCCCAGGATGCGGACGCGCTTTTCCGTTTGGGGCGATTGTATGCTTTGACGGGACGCAAGAAAGAGGCAGAAGACGCGCAAAAGCTGCTGAAGAAACAGGACAAAACTCTGGCTAATCAATTGAGCAAAGAGCTGGGCAAACCCAGCCAAATTGAGTTGGCATTTGTGAACACTTGCGCCGGAACAAAGGATGATCCTAACCCTCCGCTGGCCTTGCATCCCACGATTTTGTACAAGGAAAAAGCTAAGTACACTGATGCTGCGCGCCAAAATCGAATTCAGGGAACGATCCTGATTAGTGCGGTTTTCACGGCGGATGAACGAATCACGAGCGTGCGTGTCCTGCGCGGTTTGCCGGATGGGCTGAATGACGAAGCGATCAAAGCCGCCCGCAAAATCCGCTTCAAAGCCGCCTGCAAAAACGGCAAGCCGGTCACGGTGCGGATGCAGATGGAATTCAGCTTTAACTTACTTTGAGTCGCGCAATTATGGCGCAGCGGGAAGCGAGGGCGGCTCCCGCCGCCCGCGCTTCGTGCGCAACTTTCGCGTTTGCGCAGTCCGATTTCTTCCTGGATTTCCCTCAGCGCTGCGATGACGAACGCGCAGTGTTCGTCAAAACTCACGCCCAATTCTTCTGCGCCTTGCCAAAGGTCGTTGCGATTGACGGTGCGGGCAAACGCTTTGTCTTTGATTTTCTTTTTGACCGACGAGACTTCGAGGTTATCGAAGCTTTTGTCCGGGCGCACGAGCGCACAGGCGGTCAGAAAGCCGCAGAGTTCGTCCGTCGCAAACAGGGCGTGTTCTAGCAGCGATTCACGCTTGACGCCCGTGTAATCGGCGTGCGAGAGAATCGCGCGGATGATGTCTTCGGGGTAGCCTTGCTCGCGCAAGACCTCAGAGCCGAGTTGCGGGTGGCGCTGGTCGGGGTAGCGTTCATAATCGAAGTCGTGCAGCAGGCCGACCAGCCCCCAGCGGGCTTCCTCCTCGCCGTATTTTTTCGCGTAAGTTTGCATCGCATGTTCGACGGCGCGGGCGTGTTTGCGCAGGCTTTCACTCTGCGTCCATTCGCATAAAAGTGCCCAGGCCTGGGCGCGGGTTGGGAACGTTTCGGACATGGTTTTTCTCCTTGTTTTGCTCCTCAAAATAGCTCGCTACAAAGCTGTTGTTGCAGAATTTTCTCCAAATATACCAATTCTTTACAACCTTCTCACAAGTTTACAAACTCTTTACAACTCGCGGGCAACTTTTGTGAAACTCTTATAACGGTAAGTCGTCTATAGACACGTACCCGGTTGCTACAGTGGCAAAAACCAACGTCAACCAATAACGAGAAAAGTAAAGTAGAGAGTAAGAATAAGGTTTCACCATGAAATTAAATCGGATTTTGAGAAACACCTGGTTATGTTTAAGCCTCGTCATATTTGCTTGTAGTTTGTCCGTCAATGCCCAAACACAAAGCACTGGTTCGATCCTGCGCGGCACGGTGCAGGATGAGTTGGGCGGCGTGGTGCCGGGCGCAAAAGTCACGCTCGTTTTGCCCGGCGGCAAGACTCGTGTTGTCACGACCGGGGCCGATGGTACGTTTTCGCTCCCGAATGTGAATCCGGGCGTGTATAACTTCTTCGTTCAGATCAAAGGTTTCCAACCGTTCGTCATCAGCGATTTGAAAGCGCCGCACGATGAGGCTTTAAAGGTCACGCTGCTGCCTGCTTCCGTTGAGGAAACTACGGACATCGTCGCCGAAGCAGCGGGCGTTTCGGTAGAACCGGATCAGAACTTAACCGCTACTGTGCTGGGTGAAGATTTCATCAAGGATTTACCCAACAACGAAGACGACTTGCGCGATGTGCTGCAAGCATTGGCAGGGCCGGGCGCGGGTGCCGCGAGCGGCGGACAGAGTGGGGCAGAAATTCTGGTCAACGGCTTTAGCGGCGGACGCCTCCCACCCAAAGAAGCGATTTTAAAGATCACGATCAATCAAAATCCCTACTCGGCAGAATTTTCGCAACCCGGTTTCGGGCGCATCGAAATCGTTACCAAGCCCGGCAATGACAACTGGCGCGGTACCTTCGGTTTGAATTACAACAATTCGGCGCTCAATGCGCGCAATGCGTTTGCGGTCACGAAGCCGGATATGCGTCAGCAGAACTTCAGCTTTAACCTGAGCGGCCCGATCATCAAGAAGAAAATGTCTTTCTTCGCGCACATGGAACGCCGCGATTTTACCGGCGGCAGCACGACGAACTGGATTGACGCGACGGGCGCGCATGCGGCCAACGTTTTAGCGCCGAATGACAATACGAATTTCAGCGTCCGTGCGGATTACCTCGTGAACCAAAAGAACACGCTGGGCCTGAACTATCATCGTTCGCAGCGGAATGCCGAAAATCAGGAATTTGCCGTAAGCTTTGGCGGCGGCTTTGGTTTTGGCGGTAACTTTGGCGGCGGCGGTCGCGGTGGCGGCGGCGCGAGTGGCGTAGTGAATTTCCTTCTGCCCGAACGCGGCACGAATTCTTATAACTCCACCAACGATCTGCAACTTCTCAACACGACGATCATTTCGTCCCGGTTGATTAACGAAGCGCGGTTGCGCCTGGGCTACGACACCCGCAATTCCAGCGCGCGCACGTTTGGCGTGGCCATCAATGTGTTGGATGCTTTCAACGGCGGCGGTTCCACCAACGGCATCAACAACTCGCATAACTTCGATTACGAAATTCAGGATTACCTGACCTACACCTTGAAAAAACACACGGTCAAAGGCGGGGTGCAAGTACAGTTTGTCAAACCGTACAGCTACAGCCAGAGCAACTTTAACGGTACTTACACGTTCCCCAGTCTGGCCTGCTATAACCTGATTGACAGCGGGGCGGCGAAAGTTTGCGATCCCGGCGGACGCGGCGCGTATCAATTTACGCTTAGCAAGGGCAGTCCTGCTCTGAGCTATAACCAATCGGAATCGTCGTGGTTCATTAACGATGACATTCGCGTCAGCCAGACGTTCACGTTATCGCTGGGCTTGCGGCATGAATTCCAAACGAACCTGGGCGATAAGGTCAATTTCGCTCCGCGCGTGGGCATCGCGTGGTCGCCCTTTAAGGATCGCAAAACTACGTTCCGTGCTGGCGGCGGCATCTTCTATCAGCGGCTGAACGAAAACACGTATGCCCAGACGATTCGCTTCAATGGCGTGACGCAGTTGAGCTATTTGATTACCAATCCGTCGCAGTTCTTAAAGACCTACAAGCCGGGTGATCCGTTGCCACAAACCTGTGACAGCACGGGGAACATTTGTAAACCAAGCGACGCTTTGGCTGGCAATACAAACCGTTACATCTTAGACCCGAATCTGAAAGCGCCGTATAACTACAATTTCAATTTCAGCGTGGAACGGCAACTGCCCTGGGGCTTAACGACCACATCCAATTTCGTTTTCAGTAAAGGCACGCATCTTTTCCGCACGCGCAATATCAATGCGATTAAGATTGATGAATTGGCTACGAAAGCCGCCTGTCAACCGGCGCAGCCCGGCCAGGTAGTTGACATCAATTGCACGCGCCCACTGCCGCTCGAAGGCAACATTCTGCAAACTGAATCGTCCGCCAAGTCGCGCTTTATGATGTTGAATATTGGTGTGAATCGTCGTTTGGGACGCACGGCGATGTTCTTCTCCAACTACACCATCACCGATATGCGCAGCGATGCGGGCGGCCAACCGGCGAACAATTACAATCTGGCCGGAGAATGGGCGCAGATGTCGAACCGGCATCAATTCTTCCTGATGGGCCGCGTTTCGTTGCCGAAAGGCTTCAGCTTTAACCCGATGTTCTCGTTGCGCAGCGGCTCGCCCTTCAATATCACACTCGGACAGGATGCTAACCGTGACACCAGCTTCAATGATCGCCCGGCAGGCATTGGCCGCAATGCTGACCTGCCCGCCAGCCTGTACAGCCAGGTTGCGGGGTGCCGCGTTGGGCAGTTGGTTAATGGTGTCTGCACTGGTACAGGAGCCATTTCGTTCACCGATTACCTGACTAAAAATTTCCCGAATGGCATCCACGCCTTCGGCCCTGGCAACGTGAGCTTCAATGCGAATGTGAGCAAGACCTTCGGCTTTGGCAAACGCAAAGATGGCGGTAATGCCAATGGCGGAATGGGCGGCGGCGGGGGTCGTGGCGGCGGCGGCGGCGGTCGTGGCGGCGGCGGCGGAATGGGCGGTGGCCCGATGGGTGGCCCGATGGGCGGTATGATGGGTGGCATGGGCGGCGGCGGCATGCGCGGTGGCCCCGGTGGTGGCCCTGGCGGTGGTGCTGAAGGCGCACGCTACACGCTGCAAGTTTCGGCGCAAATCACCAACGTTTTCAATCACGTGAACTTTGGACAGTACACGGGAACCTTAACTTCGCCGTATTTCTACGCTTCAAATAGCGCCTCCCCTGGCCGTCAGTTTGAATTAAGTATGCGGTTCAACTTCTAGTTTTTGATTTTTCTCTAATCCGAAATAACCTGGGTTTTTACACCTCACGCAATGGGTAACCAAAGCGTGAGGTCTTTTTTTCTGCTCTTGTAGCTTTGCCGTGCAGCCCTAGAATGAGCGGCGCGCATAAACAAAACAGCACGCAATTCCCCTTTGGTTGGAGGTTACGGATGACGCCCTTGACAAAACGACTCCTAGTATTGGTGAGCCTGCTCTGCACGGTTGCCCTCGCAATTATTCCTTTCAAACAAGAAGCCGCGACGCCGACATTCAGCAAAGAGGTTGTGCGCATCTTGCAAAACAAATGTCAGTCCTGTCATCACCCCGGCGACATCGCGCCGTTTTCGTTAATGTCATACAAGGACGCCAAACCTTTTGCTGTTGCCATCAAAGATGCCATCGTCTCGAAACGCATGCCGCCTTGGAAGCCGCTGCCGAATTGCGGCAACTTCCGCGACGTACGGCAGTTGACGGATGCTGAACTCGCCACGCTCACGCAATGGATAGACAGCGGTGCGCCCGAAGGCGATTCTGCCGACCTGCCGTCAGCTTTGAGCTTTCCCGACGGCTGGGCGTTGGGTGAACCGGATTTGATCGTGCGCTACGACGAAGATTACACGCCGCCGAAAGACCGCGATATGTACCGTTGCTTCACCGTGCCGACCAGCCTACGCGGCGACCGCTACATTCAGGCAATAGACGTGCGCGCGGGCAACAAGAAACTGGTGCATCACGTGATTGCTTACACCGATCCGACAGGCGCATCGAAGGCGCTCGACGACAAAGACCCCGGCCCCGGCTACACGTCGTTTGGCGGCCCCGGCTTTGATAACTACGGGATGCTCGGTGGTTGGGCACCGGGCGCACGTCCATTCTTTAATCCCGATGGCATTGCGATGAAGCTGGACAAAAACGCGCGTGTTGTTTTCCAGGTGCATTACCATCCCTGCCAAACGGCGACTTGCGGTACGGGCAGCCCGAAAGATGAAACTGACCGCACGGAAATTGGTATTTATTTTGCTAAAGCGCCCGTGACCAAGACACTGCAATATTTGCCGCTCGTGAACACGTCGTTTGCGATTCCTGCCGGGAATAGCAATTACAAAGTGACGGCCTCCTTCACGACGCCGCTCGGCGCAAAGATCATCAACATGACGCCGCACATGCATTTGCTCGGCAAATCCATCGCAGTGGAAATGACGGTGCCGGGCAAGACGACGGCGGATTGTTTGGTGAATATTGATAAGTGGGATTTTCGCTGGCAGGGAACTTACACCTATCAAGACCCGATCACGTTGCCGGTGGGAGGCAGAGTGAGTTTGACGACCTATTTTGATAACTCCGCCGCGAACCCGAACAATCCGAATAGTCCACCCAAGACCGTCCGCTGGGGCGAAGCCACTACTGATGAAATGGCGCTCGCCTTCATCGGCTTCACGTTAGATTCCGAAATCCTTGCTCCGTCAACGCCTCGCCTCGACGAAGTGAGCGTAGATCAAAGCGGCGCGCTCGTGACACGCGGCGCAAATCTGTTACCTGGCAGTGACATCGAAATCAATGGCCGCCGCCTGCGCGACACGAGCGAGAAAAGCGCCAGCGAATTAGCTTCAAACGAAATGTGGAAGGTTTACACCGCACCTGGTCAACAGGTGAACGTGGCCATCATCAATCCCGACGGATCGCGCACGACGCCAATGAACTTTACTCGCTCCGGCACGTCATCTTCGGGCAAAGCTGTGAATGCCGCCAGCTATAACCCCGACGCCGCGTTGACGCCCGATGGCATTGCTTCGATCTTCGGCACGAATATGGCAACGGGCACCGAAGCCGCGCAGAGCCTACCGCTGCCAACTTCATTGGCGGGTACGAGTCTGCGGGTGAATGGCGTTCCTGCTCAACTCTTTTTTGCCTCGAAAGAACAAATCAATTTCCTGATTCCCGCCAACACCACGCCCGGCACGGCAATCATTGAAATCACCGCCGCCAATGGCGCAATTACGCGCACCGAACTGCCGATCAGTTCCACTGCCCCCGCGATTTTCACTGCGAATCAACAGGGCACCGAAGCGCCCGCAGGTGATGCCACCCCTGACGGCAAAACGTACTATCGCATCGGCAATGCGGATGGCTCAGTGAATCCTGTGACGATTGGGCATTATCTGCAACTCTTCGGTACGGGCTTCCGCAACGCCGCATTTGATACGGTGCAGGTCAGCATCGGCGGCAAAGACGTGCCGGTATTGTACGCGGGCAAACAGCCCGAATTCGCCGGCCTTGATCAACTCAACGTGCAAGTGCCAGGCGGCCTGTCAGGCGTCGTTGATTTAGTGCTGACAGTGGATGGTAAACTTGCGAACAAAGTCAAAATTCGTGTGCAGTAATGCAAGCCAGCAGTAAAGCCATTTCGGTTCAAAAATCAGCAGCCGCGCCGCACCCACATTCACCCACGATGCGCTTGCCGTTGAGGAACCGCTTGAAATCCGACTCGGCTTTGATCTCGACGGACAACGCCAATACCAAAGCATTTCCATCACCATGCGACACCCGGCCACGATTTCGATCTTGCTGCCGGGTTTTTATTTACTGAAGGCATCGTGCAACATGCTGGGCAAATCACTGCGCTGCACCACTGCGGCGACCAGGACAACATCGTGCGCGTCGAATTGGCCGCTGATGTCACCGTAGATTTCGCGCGCCTGCAACGTCATTTCTACACCTCGTCAAGCTGCGGCGTCTGCGGCAAAACCTCCATCGAAGCCCTGCAGGCCAACGCTTGCCCCACATTGCCAGAACTGAGTTGGCAAATCGCCGCCGACCTGGTTCACGATTTGCCCGCACAGCTGCGTGCCGCGCAATCCGTCTTCGACACCACTGGTGGATTACACGCCGCCGCGCTCTTTCAACCCACTGGAGAACTCGCCGCCCTGCGCGAAGACGTAGGCCGCCACAATGCCGTAGACAAACTCATCGGTGCCGCACTGCAATCCGGCGACACCCCCTTGCACCATCATTTGCTCCTCGTCAGCGGGCGCGCGAGTTTTGAATTAGTACAAAAAGCGTTGATGGCGGGCCTGCCGATGCTCGCCGCTGTTGGCGCACCTTCCAGCTTAGCAGTAGAATTGGCGCGCGCATTTGGCATGACGCTAATTGGCTTTGTGCGCGACGGCAGATTTAATATTTACTGCGGCCCCGAACGCATTCAACTGCCCCTTGATTCTCACAACGGACAACAGACAACTGACCACCAGCTATGAAACTTAGAATCAAAGGCAACATCATCCGCCTCCGCCTGACCCAAAGCGAAGTCGCCACCGTCGGCGCTGGCGGGCGTGTACAGGAACTCACTCTCTTCGGCCCGCAGGCACAATTCTGCTACGCCCTCGAAGCCGTAGACTCGCCGCAACTCGAAGCCGATTACACCAACAACACGCTGACAATTCGCGTTCCCCGCGTGATGGCGAGCGACTGGGCTGCGACCGAATTGATCGGCCTAAGTGCTGAGCAAAAAATCGCCGAAAATGTCAGCCTACAACTCATCATCGAAAAAGATTTTGCCTGCCTCAGCCCACGCGGCGAAGAGGATGCCGATGCTTTTACGCATCCATTGAGCGGGCAAACAACCTGCTAAAATTTAGCGATGAAGAACGACACACGCGAGCCAAGCAACGCTCAACCACCCTCAGTGTTTACGAGATTGGAACGCCAGCCCCCCAGCGAAGCGGCGGGCGGAATTCCTGCGGTCATTTCGGCCCTCAAACATACCTTTGGCGAAATCGGCGTCGTGCGCAGCCTGACGACGCTGAGCCAGGTGAATCAAAAAGGCGGCTTCGATTGCATGAGTTGTGCGTGGCCTGACCCGGATGGCGAGCGGTCGCACATTGCAGAATACTGCGAGAACGGCGCAAAAGCGGTGGCTGATGAAGCGACGAAGAAAAAGATCACGCCTGAATTTTTTGCGCGCCACAGCGTCGCAGAACTCGCGGAGCAGTCCGATTTCTGGCTCAACAAACAAGGCCGCCTGACGCAGCCGATAGTGCTGAAAAAAGGCGCGACGCATTACGAAGCGATTGCGTGGGACGAGGCGTTTGCTTTGGTCGCGCAAGAATTGAAGGCGCTGGCTTCACCGCACGAAGCGGTCTTTTACACGTCGGGTCGCACAAGCAATGAGGCGGCATTTTTGTACCAGTTGTTCGTGCGGATGTTCGGCACGAACAACTTGCCCGACTGCTCGAATATGTGTCACGAATCGAGCGGCACGGCGCTGAACGAAACCATCGGCATCGGCAAAGGCACGGTCACGCTCGAAGATTTTGACAAAGCCGACGCCATCATCGTCATTGGCCAAAATCCTGGCACCAACCATCCGCGCATGCTGACCGCGCTGCAACAGGCAAAACGCAACGGCGCGAAAATTATCACGATCAATCCGCTGCCGGAACCAGGATTGATGCGTTTCAAACATCCGCAGGAAGTGACGGGAATAGTAGGGCGGGGAACTGCGCTGACCGACGTGTTTTTGCAGGTGTGCATCAATGGTGATGTGGCGTTGCTCAAAGGGTTGATGAAAGGCTTGCTCGAAGCCGATGCGCTCGACCACGAATTTATCAACGCCAAAACCGCTGGCTTTAGTGAATTCAGCGAGGCGTTACGTTCGACAAGTTGGGAAGAGATTGTGGCGAACAGCGGCATCGCGCGCGCGCAAATTCAACAGGCTGTGGATATCCTGTGCAAATCGAACGCGACAATTACCTGTTGGGCAATGGGCTTGACGCAGCACAAAAACGCAGTGGCGACGATTCAGGAACTCGTGAACCTGGCGCTGCTGCAAGGCAACATCGGCAAAACGGGCGCGGGTTTGTGTCCGGTGCGCGGGCATAGCAACGTGCAGGGCGACCGCACAGTTGGCATTTGGGAAAGGCCGAAGCCTGCGTTTTTGGACGCGCTTAAGCGGGAATTTAATTTCGAGCCGCCGCGCGAACACGGCTTTGACACGGTCGAGGCGATTAAGGCAATGCACGACGGGCGGGCAAAGGTTTTCTTTGCGATGGGCGGCAATTTTCTTTCCGCGACGCCGGATACGGAATTTACGGCGGAAGCGTTGCGCCGTTGCCGCTTGACCGCGCACGTCGCAACGAAGCTGAACCGCTCGCATTTGATTACGGGCGAGCAGGCGTTGATTCTACCGTGTCTGGGACGCACAGAAATTGATGCGCAGGCAGGCGGCGCGCAATTCGTCAGCACTGAAAATTCGATGGGCGTAGTGCAAAGTTCACAAGGGAAAAACGCGCCGGCGTCAGAATATTTGTTGAGCGAACCGATGATTGTGGCGCGGTTGGCGAAAGCGGTGTTGGATGTGGACTGGCAACCTTTCGTGGCTGACTACGACAACATCCGCGCAGCGATTGAGCGGACGATTCCGGGCTTTGAAAATTACAATGCGCAGGTACGGCAGCCGGGCGGCTTCTATTTGCCGAATGGCCCGCGCGAAGGGCAGTTTTTGACGCCGAGCGGCAAGGCGCATTTCACCGTACATCCGATTCCGCAGCACGAATTGCAGGAGGGCGAATTGGTGATGATGACGATTCGCAGTCACGATCAATTCAACACGACGATTTACGGCCTGAATGATCGTTATCGCGGGATTTTCAATGAGCGCCGCGTGGTGCTGATGAATGCTGCGGACATAGAATCATTAGGTTTTTGCGCGGGTGAGGTTGTCGATTTGCTTGGGCAGCACAACGGCGAAGATCGTATTGCGCGTAAGTTCATTCTTGTCCCCTATGACATTCCGCGTCGTTGCTGTGCGACGTATTTTCCCGAAGCGAACGTGTTAGTGCCGCTTGAGAGCGTGGCGGAGAAGAGCAATACGCCCGTGTCGAAGTATGTGGTGATTCGGTTGGTAAATTCCGATAAGAATCATCGCAACTCCCCATAATTAGCAATAAAGGTTTCACGAATCCTCTGCCTTTCTAGGGTGCGTTTCAGGACAATGAATGTTGTGTTACGTGCTACTACAGTAAAATCTATTGACAAATGCCTTTGCGAATTTGTCATAGCTTAGAGCCGCGTTTTCCCCCGCAGCTATTTCAGTTACAAACCTTCTCACTAAATTGCAAGCCTCTTCTGATTGCCCTCTGCTGGCTAGTAATAATGGAAGGAGTCGGATGCGTTCGGAATAGGTGTTTACAGGCCACGCGCCTGAAAATTGTCTTTGCAGGAGCTTGATCGTATGATCCCGATTTGTCAGGCGCTGCAAATAGGGAACGGCAAATTCAAAAAGGTCTACGCTGAGGCGGAAAGCACCCTCCGCAAGGAAGTAATTTTGTGGTCGAGGGCAGATCGCTGCAAAGTTTTTTAGTGTGCTTGTAACTGGTTCTGCTTCAAGTGGTAGATACTCTTCCAAGTCAACAAATTTGACTCCGACTTTTGCTTTTACTGAATTTTTGGTGAACTCAATAAAGATCATCGGAACCGCTTCTTTAAAAGGCATACGAATCAAGCAAGGTTCACTTTCATGCCGATGGTAGCCATAAATGCGAAGGAATGGTTCCAGACCTGCAAGGAATTTTTTTTCATCAGGATTCATTGCAATTTTGGTGACCAAACAAGTTAATTTATAACTTCACTTCGCATCGCAAAACTGCGCCCATCAATTGCGCGGTCAGTGGCCAGAATGCCGTCCAGATGATCTATTTCGTGTTGCAGCAATTCGGACAAATCGTTTTCTAAGGCCAGCCGTCGCGGCGCGCCGTGTTCGTCGGTATACGCAACAGTGATGGCGACGTGACGCTGCACACGCACCATCAAATTCGGCAGCGAAAAACAATCATCCCACAATTCAAACATCTCTTCGCTCGCGGCGGTAATGACCGGATTGATGAGGGCGATGCCGCCGCGTATGTTGGTGTAAATCATCCGTTGCCGCGCGCCGATTTGCGGTGCGGCGATGGCGCGTCCAAAACCGTTCGTGGCGCGAAAGTTGGCAAGCGTTTCACTCAAGTCACGAATCAGATTTTGCGTTTCAGCGGAATGAATGTCGGTGATGGCGGCGGACGATTGCCAAAGTTGCGGATTGCCGAGCAGTAAGATGTCGCGGGCGGGCATAAGCTACTCTTTGTCTTGATGATAAAATTCGCGAAAGGCTTCCAGATAGGGCGAATGGCCGTCTTCGGAGTCGCGCAGTTGTCTGATGATCGGGTGCGTGAATTTGTTGACGATACCGTTAAGCATCAGGCGAATGGCGTCTTCCTGTTCGGGCGTTAGCTGGCCGAGTCGTTTGCGGCTGCGTTCCAGTTCGTCGAGCGCGAGTTGATGAATCTCGCGGCGAAAGACGCCGATGACTTGGTTCAGATTGCCTTCGTTGAGCGATGCGGTAAAGCGTTCGGCTTCGGCAGCGACGATTTCTTCGGCGCGCACGGCTTCACGCTGTCGTTCCTGTTTATTAGCTTCGGCGACGGCTTGGAGGTCGTCAATGTCGAAGACGAAAGCGTTATCAATATCGCTGATGGCGGGATCAATGTTGCGTGGGACGGAAATGTCAATCAGGAACATTGCACGATAACGACGCGCCGCCAAAGCTCTTTTGATTTGCTGTGGCGTTACAAGGTAATTGGCTGCACCCGTCGAACACAAAACGATGTCCACTTCCGGCAACCGCTTTTCCAAATCGCTCAGTGCGACAGGCTCGCCGTTCATTTCGGCGGCCAATGCCCGCGCGTTTTCCAGCGTTCGATTCGCAATCAACAAACGACTCGCGCCATTCGTGATGAAATGTTTGGCCGCGAGCTCAGCCATTTCGCCCGCGCCGAGCAACATTACGGTTGTGCCTTCCAGCGCGTCAAAAACCTTGCGCGCCAGTTCGACCGCAACATAGCTAATCGAAACCGCATTGGCCGCAATGCCCGTTTCGTTGCGGACTTTCTTAGCCACAGCAAACGCGCGATTCATCAGGCGCGTCAGCGTATGCCCGACCGTCCCTGCCTGTTGTGCCAAGTGAAAAGCATCTTTGACTTGACCGAGAATCTGCGGCTCACCGACGATCATCGAATCCAAACTCGACGCCACGCGAAAGGCGTGCTGCACGGCTTTCGCATCGGTGTATTGAAACAAGTGACCGTTCAGACTATTGCACGGCAGGTGTTTGCATTCGTAGAGAAACTCGCGCAAATGATCCACATTAGCAGCTTCAGCAATGACTTCGACGCGGTTGCAAGTGGAGATAATCAAGGCTTCCTGAATGGCTTCTTGCGCCGTCATCGCCTGCAACGTCGGTAGCAATTCGCCTTGCGAAAAGGCAAGCTGCTCTCGCACTTCGACCGGTGCGGTGTGATGATTTAGACCAATCAGAACAATGCTCATAAATCAGTGGCCGGTGGCCGATGGTCGGCAGTGCTTCAGAGTGCAAATGCAACCGACAACCGAATGCCGATTACCGACTACCCAAATACATGATACCCGCCCATTGCGCGGGCACCAATAAACGTAATCAAAACCGCAACGAAGCCGCCGATGGCGAGCCACGCGACACGACGACCGCGCCAGCCAGCAGTCAGGCGATAATGCACCATCGTCAGATAGACAACCCACGTAATCAGCGTCATCACTTCTTTCGGATCGTTGTGCCAGAAACGGCCATCGTGTTCGCGGCCCCAGAACATCCCGGCGACAATACCGAGCGTGAGTGTGACAAACCCGGCGGTCATCGAACGCTGACCGATTTCGTCGCAGGTGTTAAGGGCTGGCAGCCAACGAAAGGCCGCCCCAAAGCGTTTGGCTTTTAAGGCGCGTTCTTGAATCAGATACATCACGCCGCAACCTACCGTAACGACAAATGCCGCGTAGGCAAACAACAGCAGTGTAATGTGCAGGGGCAAAATAAAATGCGTCAGCGTGTCATCCGCCAACGCGCTGGCGAGCGAACCGGGCAATGGGCCTTCTGGCGTGGGCAGGTGTAGCGAAAAGATCAGCAGAATTGAAGCCGCGGACAGCACAAAAACCGGCAGCGCGCGTGCTTTGTAGCGGCGAATCACGACGAGATAATAGCCAATCAATGCCCACGCAATGAACGAACAGACTTCCTTCAGATTCAGAATCGGAAAATGGCCGAGATTGATCCAGCTTACGATCAGCGAATTCGTGTGCAGGATGAAGCCCGCGAAGACGGACAGACGCACCCAAAAGGCGGCGCGTTCCCGCAATTTCTCTTTCGCAAATGTGATTAGGGCAAAGGTGATGCTGGTCAGATACAGCAACAATGCCACCACCAGAAGGAACGTCATAAGCCGACATTGTTGCCGATCAGTCGGCAATTATCAACTGCCGGTATTGCTCGGCTACGAAGCCGATGACGACACTTTTGCCACGTCGCAGGATCGGACGCCGCAGTAGGTTCGGCTCGGCGATGATGGCAGCAATTAGCGCCGGACGTTCCGGCAATTGCTCCGCCCAACCTTGCTCTTTGTACGTGGCGTGACGGGTGTTCAAGAACAGGGCAATCTCGTCGTCTCCGAAAATGGCTTCAACTTCGGCGTTGGTGAGCGGTGTTTTGGCGTAATCGCGTTCGACGATTTCGATGGTTCCAGGTTTATCCAGCGCGCGCAGGTAACTCCTGGCGTTGCGGCAGGTCGTTCAGGTGTTCTTGCACCAAAAGTAAATTGTGGTCATCTTCTTCTCTTGTCTCTTCTTCGCTTGCCCGCCGCTGTTCAGCTTCCAAACGGGCGAGTTTTGCTAAGCGCGATTGCGCATTTTTATCAGCGGTGACTTTACCCTGTGTGCGCTCGCTAAGCCAGGTGAGCTGACAGGTGATCGCCAGCAAATAACGTTTTTCTTCCGGCGTGTACGGTTGCGCCGATTGTTTACGACCCAGCGTCATCAACCCTACGATGCTGTCATCCATTCCGCGCATTGGCACCAGCAAGTCAGCCTGTAAGCTGGCGACCCACGCCGTTTCTGCCGCCGTCAAATTCGGATTGGCGAGTGTGAACAGTCGCGCCAGCGGAAAGTCTATTGGCAAATGCGTCGGCGGGCTGAGCGCATCCGCCGAAAAATGAAAATCGGTGAGCGTTGCTTCCTGGAAGAGCAGCCGAATATGTTGCGGCTGCCAGAGTTGGTTAAGCAGGCGCATCGTATTTTGCGCGCCGCCTCCGTAAATCCGCCGCTGCTTTGACCTCCTCCAACAACAGCGAAAACATTTGCTCCTGTTGCTGCAAGCGGCGAAAGAACACACGATCCAGCGCGTTGCCAATTGCCCGGCGCAACAGCAACAGCAGGCTGAGCGCCAGAAGCATTCCCAGCAACCAACGATACGCGAGCAGCAGTTCTGGCAAAGAACGATCCGTCTCCAGCGCCAGCAGCAAAATCAGTCGAACCGCAGGCAGCGCCGACAACAACCCCAGCCACAACGGCGTGCGAAAGAATCGTTGCATGCCGTTGCGCAGGATCGTCGTCACTTCGGGCAGCTTGCGCCGCGTGAGCGTGTAACCCCACCAGCCCAACAACAAACTACCCGCCAGCAACGCCAAAGCGTGCAAGCGTGCCGTCGGCGCAGAAAGATAAGCGGTCAAAAACAACAACAGTAGGGCCGCCGCTGCCAGCAGCGTTCCGTACAAAAGCCAACGCAAACGGCGCGCTTGCACAGGATGCGGCAAAAGAAGCTGGAGTTTTGGTGAGGACGTCGGAGCTTTCATCAATTCACCCTCAAAACTCTATGGAGATTGGCAAAAGGCGTATAGCTTCAGATTCCCTTTGCGCTTTATTTTTGCCGGTCTGTGGTCTGGAACTACTCTGTTTTGTGGAACGCCGCCACTGTACCATATTTTCGACGCGCCCCCCAACTGCACCCGACACAAGGCGGTAGGAATATGTTATCTTGCAGCAGCAATGACAAATCCTGCCAGACAGACAACGGCGCTGCTCGTGGCGGACGCCTTAACCAAAATTTATCGTGGCGTCGGCGAAGAGATTACTGTCTTCCAAAACCTCCATCTCACGATCCAAAAAGGCGAGATGATAGCGATTGTCGGTGCCTCCGGTGCGGGCAAATCTACGTTGCTGCATTTGCTCGGTGGACTGGATCGCCCGACCGCTGGTACGGTCTGGATGGAAGATTTTGACATGTTCAAAAATGGTGAGTTAGAGTTAACGCGGTTGCGTAATCGTCGCATCGGATTTGTCTTTCAGTTTCATCATTTGCTGCCGGAGTTTTCGGCGCTTGAAAACGTGATGATGCCGCTGTTGATTGGCGGGCAAGCACGGGCTGCGGCCTCGGCGCGCGCGCGCGAATGGCTGCGGCGGGTGGGATTGGAAAGCCGAACGTCACACCGTCCGGGCGAATTGTCTGGCGGCGAACGACAACGGGTTGCCCTGGCACGGGCGTTAATTGCGGCTCCGGCGTTGTTGCTAGCCGACGAGCCAACGGGGAATTTGGATCAGCAAACGGGCGAAGAAGTCTTCGCGCTGCTGCGCCAACTACACGCCGAAGAAGGATTGACTTCGGTGCTGGTGACCCACAATGAGCAACTGGCTGCCTCCTGTCACCGCGTGCTGCATTTGGCAGGCGGAAGATTAACCTGACTCTCAATCGTAGGATGTACTGATGTTCGAGAGATACACAGAAAAAGCCCGTCGCGTAATTTTCTTTGCCCGTTATGAAGCCAGCCAGGTCGGTGCCTTACAAATTGACGCCGAACACATCCTGCTCGGCCTCATCCGCGAAGACAAAACCATTTCCAACCGCTTCTTTCACCGCGCGCAAGCCAGCGTCGAAGCCATTCGCAAAGATGTCGAGAGCCGCATCGTGATGCGTCCGCGTCATCCGCAGACGATAGATTTGCCGCTCGCCATCGAAGCCAAGCGCGTGCTGGCGTTTTCTGCCGAAGAATCCGAACGGCTCGGCAATCGGCACATCGGCACCGAGCATTTGTTGCTTGGCCTGCTGCGCGAGGAAAATACGCTGGCCGCCGAAATCCTCTACGAACGCGGCATCCGCCTGACCGACATTCGCAGCGAACTGCTGCGCCAATCGGGACGCGAACGCGACACCGCCGCGCGTAAGGAAACGCCACATCTCTACGAATTCTGCCGCGACCTGACCGACGCCGCGCTGGAAGGTAAGCTTGACCCGCTCGTCGGACGCGATGACGAAATTGATCGCGTCGTGCAAATCCTGTGTCGCCGCACGAAAAACAATCCTGTCCTGATTGGCGAACCGGGCGTCGGCAAAACCGCCATTGTCGAAGGACTAGCGCAGCGTATTGTCAACTTTGAAGTGCCCTCATTTCTTGCGGATAAACGCATTCTCGCGCTGGATTTGAGTCTGGTCGTCGCAGGCACGAAGTATCGCGGGCAGTTTGAAGAGCGGATGAAAATGATTATGCGCGAGTTGATTGACAACCCACAGTACGTCATTTTCATTGACGAGCTGCATACGCTCGTCGGCGCGGGTTCCGCCGAAGGCAGCCTGGACGCGGCCAACATTCTCAAGCCCGCACTCTCACGCGGCGAGATTCAATGCGTCGGCGCGACAACGCCCGCCGAATATCGCAAATCCATCGAAAAAGACCGCTCGCTCGAACGTCGCTTCCAAGCCATCAAAGTCGCTGCGCCGAGTGAAGCCGATGCGATTCAAATTCTCGAAGGCATCAAAGACCGCTACGAAGCCTTTCATAACGTTACGTTCACGAAAGACGCGATTGAATCTGCCGTTTATCAATCGAACCGCTACTTGCCGGATCGCTTCTTGCCCGATAAGGCGATTGACATCATTGACGAAGCAGGCGCGCGGGCGAAGCTGAAAGCACAGCGCGAACGCGGCTATCAACCGCCGCCGCCGCCACCGCCGCCTACGCTGCCGCGCTATCGCGCCGATCAA
>JAXLQQ010000001.1:0-214570 GCA_046331525.1 Blastocatellia bacterium | reverse complement strand
ACATCATCGCATCCGACACCGACATTGCTTTGCCATAGATGTCGGCGGGCGCTTCGTTGATGCCGATGTAATTGCCGTAGCTTTTCGACATCTTGTTCACGCCGTCCAAGCCTTCCAGCAACGGCGTCGTCATAATCACCTGTGGCTCCTGCCCGTAGGCGCGTTGGATTTCGCGCGCCATCAGCAAATTGAATTTTTGATCCGTGCCGCCGAGTTCGACATCGGATTGCAGTGCAACAGAGTCATAGCCCTGTGCGAGTGGGTAGAGCAATTCATGCACGCTGATCGGAATCCCGCCCTGATACCGTTTGGTGAAATCATCACGTTCGAGCATTTGTGCGACCGTCGCTTTTGCCGTCAGCCTGATGAAATCAATCGGCGTGAAGGCATTTAGCCATTTGGCATTAAATTCGATGATCGTTTTTTCGGGATCGAGCAGTTTGAAGATTTGCGTTTTATACGTCTCGGCGTTTGCCGCGATTTGTTCGGGCGTGAGCGGCGGTCGCGTAGCGTTGCGCCCCGTCGGGTCACCGATCAAGCCGGTGAAATCGCCAATCAGAAAAATCACGTCGTGGCCGAGTTGTTGGAAATGACGCATCTTGCGAATCAACACCGTGTGGCCGACGTGCAAATCCGGCGCGGTCGGATCGAAGCCTGCTTTGACGCGGAGCTTGCGCCCGGTTTTCGCGGCTGCTTCGAGCTTGGTGCGCAGGGATTCCACCGGGATGACATCCACTGCGCCTTTGGTCAGGTATGAGAGCTGTTCGTCTAAGGTCATTGTTGCGAGATATAAAGGGAATTATTGGGGGCGAAGTTTGGAGATAAGCAGACGGCGAAATTCTTCCGCCTGCGCTTGATTGGCAAAGGCGCGTTTCGGAATCAGGCTGAATACATCTTCTGCTCGAATGAGCAAAAAGCCCTCGTTGGTTTCGGCCCAGCGTAGAAAATAACGCCAATCCAGTTCAGATTCGACGTGATCCATCACGTAATGAATGCCATCCGGCGAAAACGTCGCGCGATGTTCGGCTTGCAGGATCAGTTTGCGTTTCCAGCGCGCTTTCAACCGCCATTGCCGAAAGAGCGGAACAGAGAAGAGGCCGACTTTCTGATGTAAAAAGCGTTCGGCCTGATAATACTCCTGCCAGCTTAAATGAAATTGTACTGCTGTCATTGCACTCCCTCGCGGTAGCCGAGCCGCGTCCGCGCGGACAAATCCGCTTGTTCCAGATTGACGCGAATCGTGCGCCAGCGTCCGGCGCGACGGGCATTCGCGGGTTCATACGTGATCGTGTATTGTTTATGCCACTCGTCAATCAGGTCGGTGAAAATCTGTTTGAGTTTGCCGCGACTGGTCAGGAAAAACGAACCACCCGTGAAAAATCCGCCTTCGGCAGTGATGTAACGCCCGCCGGTTTCTTCAGCTAATTGCCGCAAGGCCGTCGCACCTGCCTGCCGTTCGGGCGAGCGTTTGGATTCGCTTTTCATGTTAATTAAATCAATCGCGTAAATCGAAACGCCAGCCAAAAAGGTTTCCCGGCCAGCTTCATGGAGGGTAATTTGACTTGTCGTGTCTGCACCGTCCGAAATTAATATCATCGCACGCCGCCGTTCCGGGCGTTGCTTCAAATCCGCTGTTGCGCGCAGCACAGCATCATAGAGCGGCGTGTCGCCTTTGCCTTTGAGTTGTTTGAGCAGCGGTTTCAGGTCGCGCACACTCGAAGCATAATCGCGCACCTGCTGCACGCCGCCTTCGCCAAATGCATAAATGGCCAGCACGTCATCGGGATATAGCCGATTCGCCAAATCGAGGACGGATTTGTTAATGCGATCCAGGTCTTTTTCCAGCGTACTGCCAGACGTGTCAATTACGACCGCGACTGCGAGCGGCGCGTCTTCGCCGAGAAACTGGCTCACGTCCTGCGCGCGATTGTCCTCCAGCAAGGTGAACGCCTGCCGATCCAGCCCGCGCACAAATTTGCCTTTGGCGTCTTTGACAGTGATGTTGATGATGACCTGTTCGGTGGAAAGCTTGATCGTTTCGACCGGGACATTCGAGATTTCTTTATCTGCCGAATTGAAAATACTCGGATACCGGTCGCGCATCTGCGACGTGAAAACATTGCCGTTGGATTTGAATGCCTGTCCAAACTCGGTGAGAAAATTGGGATCAGTACGATGTCCTTCTGGCGCGTGACAGATCGCACAGTTGGTGCGCAATTCCGGTTTCGCGCGCGCGTCCAGAGCGTATTGGTTCATGTAATTGGGGTAGCCGATGGCGCGCCAGCCTGCCAGTGTGACCAGTCCCAGGAACGAAAGAAGCTGTAGCGTAGACTTTACTCTCATGATGCTCTGCCCATTGAATCAGGGGGTGAACGAGCATTCTGCCACAAGCAGGAACACTAGCAAAGCCTCAGCTCAAACGGTATTTGGTGTACTGCAAACATCTTGTTTGCAGCGGGCGACAGATATGTAGCAAACACTGCTGCAAACAAGATGTTTGCAGTACATCGCTTGGCAGATCATTTCGGTCGGCAGAGAAAAAATAGAAATTTGCCCGGCATTGGCATTTTATTGCATATGAGGTGCGCTTGGCAGGAACAGCAAATGGCGCTGTGTCGCGTTAGCAAGGGGATTAGATTTGGCGTGAAGGAGTTGGAAAACGTAATGACAAGAGAGCAGTCAGTGGCCCCGGACTGCCGCCGCTGAACAACCCAAGCTAACCACTACGACGGCAGCAACTGCCCACTCTCTTGTCATAGTGGTTTAGTGCGAGTCTTGTGCCAATGCTGCATCAGACCGCAAGAAAATGAGTAACCCATAGCGTCTGCTAAGGGTTAGCAGTGGGTGAAATGGGGCAGCCGCAAGATCGTAGGGGCGCAAATTTGACGAATCGCGGCAGTCAGGGCTGACACAAAGTGGCAGGCAGGAGAAAAATGTTGCTGGCATTCAAACTCTTCTACTATACTGACGCCCGTTCACGTTAGGTAAGAATGCCAACTCAACATTCGGGACACATTAAGTGTCTGGGTGCCCAACAGCCTCACGCTGTTCCACTCGCTTAATTCCCCTGCCGCCGCGCGACCCCCTCACTGCTCTGGCATGTTGTTCTTTATCGAAAATCCATGCCCCGTTGAGAAAGAAATACCTGGGACGCCTCTCTATCAGGCCAGGAGAAAGTACAATGCAAACCACACAAAACCGAACGAAAGTAACCTTGCTACGATTCTTTGCCGCACTACTTTTCAGCAGCGGCTTCCTCTTCCTTTCCGCCACTGCGCGGGCGCAGTGCGGGCCGATTGATGTGGCCTTTGTGATTGACGACACGGCCAGTTTGCAAGGCTCGCTGAATAACATCAAAGCGGACTTAAATAACATCCTCAACGATATTCAGCGCGCTTCGGGCAATGATTACCGGATGGCGTTAGTGACCTTCAAAGATAATGTCACGGTGCGCGAAGTCTTTGCGCCGAATAATCGCGACTCCATCACGCCAAAAATTCTGGCGTTGATGGCCGATGGCGGTAACGGGATTCCTGAAGCCGGCGATGAAGCATTGAATACAGTGGTAAATGCGCTTGCCTCTACTGGGCGTGCGCAGGTCGGTGATTTTTCAGTTGCCTTTCGAGATCGCGCGTACAAGATGATTATCTATATCTCCGACGCGGTTCCTGGTGGCTTTGACGATACTTACTCTGTAGGCATTGATGATGTTCACATGCACGCGATTGCCGTCCAAGCCAAAGATAAGAACATCAAAATCTCTGGCATTTACGTGCCCACTTATGTGGAGGACACCGCCAAAGTGAAGCCACTGATGCAGGATTTGGCGACGACGACGGCGGGCTTTTATCTGGAAACACAGCAGGATGGCACTGGCACTGCCGCCGCAATTCGCACGATCATCACGGGCTGCGGTTCGACTTCGACGACGCCGGTTGTGGGCTTCGGGATTCCGAGCGAAGTCAAAGCAGGGTCGGTGCTGTTTTATAATCTCTACACTTCTGACCCGGCAAAACCGCATCTGGAAAATACGCAAATCAACATTACGAACACCGATGATCAGCGGCCCGCGATTGTGCATATTTTTTGGGTAGACAGCGTCAGCAATTTACCGACTGATACATTTCTTTGCCTGCAACCGGGGCGACACGCGAACCTGCGGGCATTGGACATTGACCCCGGCATCACGGGATATGTTGTCGTTGTCGCCGTAGACATTAGCGGGATTCCGATCAAAAATAATGCGCTCATCGGATCAGCATACGTCAAAATGAAATCGGGGCATCAGGCCGTTTTGAATGCGATGAGTTTTGCGGCGCTGGCCACGACACCGGTTGCTTATCTGCCCGGCGATGAAACGGCGAAGTTGCAATTTGATGGGACGCGCTACGATCTTGCACCGCGCATTCTCAACATTGACAACTTCCCAAGCCCGCTGGATGGCAATTCGACGCTGCTGGTCATCAATCGTTTTGGTGGTGATTTAACTAAGGCCAATCCCATCGAACCCTTTGGAAATATCCCTGCGGTTTTTTACAGTGATACGGAAAAGAAACCCGTAAATGTGACATTGCCCGCGACCAGTGTACAGTCTCGCAGCGAACTGAGAGATGGGTATCCGCGCGTGATTCCACGTTTATCACTTCAGATTCCGTCAGGAAGAACTGGCTGGATGCGGTTCAATTCCGGTTCCGGCGTTTCCATCATCGGTGCAACCTTGTCGTATAACCCGACGACTCTGCGCAATGGAGGCACCAATCTGCGGCAAGTTGCCTTGATGGATATTGAATCCTACATCATTCCAGTAACTCCGCCTGTGCTCAATTGTCCGTAGAGGATATATTCTTGCAGGAAAGATTGCAGCGCTGCTCGTCTGTGAGAAAATCGAGAGGCCAATGTGAAAGTACGTTGGCCTCTTTCGTTTTGACACACTGAGCCGGACTCTTTATCATCAAGCTCTTTTCTAATTCCCCTACAAGGATCAAGTTAACCGATGAGTGTTTTTGATAGTCAGGATCTGATGGAAATTAAAGCCGCAGCGCGGGAATACGATGTCCCGGCGTTGACGCTGGAATTGGCCATTCGACGGGGCGCGTTGCGTGCGCTTGAGGTGAACGGTTCGCCTAAGCTCCTGCGCCACGATGTCGAGCAGTTTGTGAAGCGAACCATCAAACGTGGCCCCGGCAATGTTGTCGTCGGACGCATTCGCCGTGCTTAAATGTACAGCAAACATTTTGTTTGCTGTGCCGCTCAGATCATTACATTAATCGGCAAACAAGATGTTTGCCGTACGCTGCTATGAACTCCGTTTCGCTAAAAGCCCGCCAGTTTACCGACTCCATCATTCGCGATATGACGCGGCAGGCGTTGCAATATGGTGCGGTGAACTTATCACAAGGCTTCCCCGATTTTGCTGCGCCTGACGAACTCAAACGCGCCGCGTGCGACGCCATCAATGCTGACATCAATCAATATGCCATTACGTGGGGATCGAAGCGGTTCCGCGATGCCATCGCTGCGAAAACCAAATGGCATCTTGGCCTCGATATTGATCCTGACCGCGAGATCGTGGTGACCTGCGGTTCGACCGAGGCGATGATTGCCACGATGCTGGCAACCTTGAATCCCGGCGATGAAGTGATTTTGTTTGAGCCGTATTATGAGAACTACGGCCCTGACGCGATTTTGACCGAAGCGACGCCGCGTTATGTGACTTTACATCCGCCCGATTGGACATTCGATCCCGACGAATTGCGCGCCGCCTTTAATGATAAGACACGCGCCATCGTCATCACCACGCCGCACAACCCTACAGGCAAAGTGTTCACACACGAAGAACTGCGTTTCATCGCTGACCTTTGCATTGAGCACGATGTATTGGTGTTTACGGATGAAATTTACGAACACATCATCTATCCCAATAGAACTCACGACATAAAGCACGTCGCGATGGCTACGCTCGATGGCATGCGCGAACGCACCGTCACAATTAATGGCATGTCGAAAACGTATTCCGTCACGGGCTGGCGTGTCGGCTATGCTATTGCGCCGCCAGTGATTATTGACGCGATTCGCAAAGTACATGACTTTCTCACGGTCGGTGCCGCCGCGCCGTTGCAGGAAGCCGGTGTGACAGCATTACATTTGCCCGAAAGCTATTATCAAAAATTGCAGAACGATTATCGCCAACGTCGTGATCTGTTGTTGGGCGTGCTGGAAGAGTCGGGCTTTCGCTGCTTCAAACCCGATGGCGCGTATTACATCATGACCGACATCCGCGATTTTGGATTTGCGAATGACATTGAGTTTACGAAATATTTAGTCCGCGACATCGGCGTCGCCGTCGTACCAGGCAGTAGCTTTTATCGCCAGCCTGAACTCGGCGCACAGCAGGTACGATTTTGTTATTGCAAACGAGATGAAACGCTGCAAGCCGCAGCAGAACGACTGATTAAGCTCAAATAAACCATGCCCAGCCCACGAACCGGAACGACCACCAGCGCCGTCAATCTTCGCAAAGGCCCCGGCACGAATTTCGATGTTGTTGCCTTGCTACCCAATCGCACCAGCATCGAAGTCCTATCCGAATCCGGCCTTTGGTATCAAGTGTCGGCGAATAATCAAAAAGGCTATTTACATCGTGATTTCGTTGTGTTGGCTGCACAAAAAATCGCGAGCGGATTTTTTATGCAACAGAGCGCCGCTAAAACGTGGCCGCTCGCCCCAGCCAAACTAAAAAATCCGCCTCCCGATGCCGATGCCAAAACCAAGCAGGTCGCGCGCATTTGGAATAAGTTCGGCGGCCTGCTGCAACGGTTGTCGCAAGCCCTACGCATTGATCCGGGCGTCGCCGTCGCCGTGATTGCGACGGAATCGAGCGGCAACGGCTTTCTAAACGGTCAGATGATCGTTCGGTTTGAGAATCATTATTTTTGGCGCTTGTGGGGCAAGGATAATCCCGACAAATTCCGCCGCTTCTTCACCTTCAATGCAGACAAGCCGTGGACGGAACATCAATTTCGCGCCGATGCCAACGCCGCGTGGCAAACCTTTCACGGCTCGCAACCCGGCGAATGGCAGGTCTTCAAGAAAGCGGCCAGCCTAAATGATGAAGCAGCGAAGGGGGCGATCAGTATGGGCTTGCCGCAGATTATGGGCGCGAATCACAGCTTGATCGGCTATGAATCCGCCGCGCAGATGTTTGCGGCCTTTAGCAAAGACGAGCGGATGCAGGTGCTGGGGCTGTTTGATTTTATCCAGGGGCCGGAAACCGTGTCGCGCAAGGTTATTGCGTTGCAGGATCAGGATTTCGTTACCTTTGCCGAGCAGTACAACGGCACGGGGCAAGCCGCCGAATACGGTGGCACGCTGCGGTTATATTTTGAATTGTTTCGTATGTTGAAATAAGTGCAGTACGGGGAGCGTGAACGACTTGTGCCTTGATCAAGAGGCTACTTGGTCAAGGCACAGGTCGCTTACGCTCCCCATACTGCAACCTGTCATCCCAATTTTAGGAGCATCATCTTGGCAATCGTCAAACCCTTTCGCGCTTTACGCCCGCACCCTGAACAGTCCGCTGCTGTTTCGGCTGTGCCTTACGATGTCGTCAATACTGCCGAGGCGCGCACGTTGGCGACAGGCAATCCGTTAAGCTTTTTGCACGTCTCGCGTCCTGAGATTGATTTGCCCGACGGCACGAACATCTACGCGGACGAAGTGTATGAGAAAGCGAAAATCAATTTTAATAATCTCACCGCCGAAGCGCCGCTCATTATCGAGGACGATCCCAGCTTCTACCTGTACCGCCTGCGAATGGGCGACCGCGAGCAAACCGGCTTGGTCGCCTGCTGCTCCGTAGACGATTACGACACCGACATTATTCGCAAACACGAACGCACGCGGCCCGACAAAGAAGATGATCGCACGCGCCACATCCTGACGATTCGCGCGCAAACCGGGCCGGTGTTTTTGACCTATCGTGTAGATCGTCGCGTCAGTTCGTTACTGGAACCGCTCGCGCTCACCGCACCGCTCTTTGATTTCACAGCAGCGGACGGCATCGCGCATACCATTTGGAAAATCCCCGCGGACGTGAACGCGCAACTGGCCGAAGCGTTTCAAGCTGTGCCGCTGCTGTATATCGCCGACGGACATCATCGCGCCAAGAGCGCGAGCCGTGCACGCGAAGCATTGCAGGCACAAAACGCGGAACACACGGGCGCGGAGGAATACAATTTCTTTCAATGCGTGATTTTCCCGGACGAGCAATTGCAAATCCTGCCCTACAACCGCGCCATCAAAGACCTGCACGGCCACACGCCAGAAGCGTTTTTGGAAGCGTTGCAATTTAGCTTTGACGTTACGGAAGCGGCTTCGCCAACGCCCACCGCACACGGTCATTATGCGATGTACCTCGGCGGCCAATGGTACAGCTTGAAGCTTAAACCGGACGCCACGCAACCTCTCAGCGTGATTGACCGACTGGATGTCAGCGTGTTGCAGGATCGTTTGCTCGCGCCGATTCTCGGCATTGCCGATCCGCGCACAAACAAGCGCATAGATTTCATCGGTGGCATTCGCGGTACTGCCGAACTGGAACGCCTCGTCAACGAAGGTCACGCCGCCGTCGCCTTTTCGATGTACGCCACGACGCTGGACGAATTAATGCTCGTGTCAGACGCGAACGAAATTATGCCGCCAAAATCCACGTGGTTTGAGCCGAAGCTGCGAGATGGATTGTTGAGTCATTTGATTTGAAATTGTCAGTTGTCCGTGGTCAGTCGTCTATTGTTTTTGCTAATCGAGGTTTTTGTGGAAACTGAGTTTATGCAACAGCAGGCAACTGACAACTGATAACTGACAACTGACCATTATGAAAATTCTCATTGCCGATAAATTTGAAGACAGTGGTATTCAGGGCTTGCAGGCGCTCGGATGCGAGGTCGTGTACGATCCGAATTTGAAGGACGATGCGTTGACACAGGCGATCTGTTCATCGAAAGCCGATGTCCTGATCGTACGTTCCACCAAGGTTACGGAAGCGATGTTGGCCGTCGGAAAATTGAGCTTGGTGGTGCGCGCAGGCGCGGGCTATAACACGATTGATGTTAAGGCGGCGTCGGCACGCGGGATTTATGTTTCCAATTGTCCTGGCAAAAATGCGGTCGCTGTCGCTGAACTCGCCTTCGCCTTGATTCTCGCGTTGGATCGTCGGATTGCCGAGAACGTCAACGACCTGCGCGCGGGCAGGTGGAACAAGAAAGAATATTCGCAGGCGCAGGGCTTGAAGGGCCAAACCATCGGCCTCATCGGCCTTGGCCAAATCGGTTCCGAAATGATTGCACGCGCTAAAGCATTTGAGATGAATGTGATTGGTTGGAGCCGCAGCCTGACGCCGGAAAAAGCCGCCGAAATGGGCATTACCTTTCGCCAGACGATTGCCGAAGTTGCCAATGATTGCGACATCCTGAGCGTTCACATTGCGCTCACGCCCGACACGCGCGGCGTCATCAATCAAGCAGTCTTTGAGGTGATGCGTGATGGCGCAATGTTCATTAACACCTCGCGCGCCGAGGTCGTAGATCAGGACGCGCTGCAATCTGCTATTCAAAACAAGGGCTTGCGCGTTGGTACCGATGTCTTTGCCAACGAACCTGGGACGGCGACGGGCGACTTTAGCGATGCGCTCGTGCAATTGCCGAATGTGTACGGCACGCATCACATCGGTGCTTCGACCACGCAGGCGCAGGAAGCCATTGCGGCGGAAACGGTGCGCATCATTCAAACTTACCAAGCCACTGGCAAGGTGCCGAATGTCGTCAATCTGTCCGATCAAACGCCCGCGACTCATCTGTTAGTCGTGCGACATCGTGATCGCCCCGGCGTGCTGGCGCACGTGCTGAACGAAATCAAAGCCGCAAATATCAACGTGCAGCAAATGGAAAACATCGTCTTTGCGGGCGCGCAAGCCGCGATTGCCCGCATCGCACTCGATGCACCGCTGGATGACGCAACGCTGCAACTGATTTCGGCAGGTAATGAAGATGTGATTGAGTTGAGCTTGCTGCGATTGTAAGATCGTATTGTTTGACTGGTCGAACTTTTACAAATAATTTCCCCCACAATGGAGAGCTTGCTTTCATTCGGAGGCTGGCTCAAATGTAACCCGACTACTCTGGGAGGATAAATCTAATGAAGTCATCCAAACTATTACTGAGTGTATTGCTGCTTTTTGCCGCGCCGATTCTCTGGGCGCAGCAAACTGCTCCATCACAGCCGGTTGTTAATATTCGCATCGCGCGAACCATTAAATCCGTTACTTACCGCCCAAACAGCGGGCAATCCACCATTGGTTTGCGCGGCACCGCGCTCATCCCGCGTGCCGAAGGGAAAGCGCGGGTGCAGCATAAACAGGGCGTGACTTACATCGAAGGGGAGGTCTCGAAGCTGGAACCCGCGACGACGTTTGGCGCGCCGTTTTTGACTTATGTGTTATGGGCAATCACGCCGGAAGGCAGCGCCAGCAATCTCGGCGAAGTTGTAGTAGACGGCACGAGCGCCAAAATCAAAGCCAGCACCAACCTGCAATCCTTTGGTCTGATCGTTACTGCTGAGCCGTATTTCGCTATTGGCATGCCGAGCGAAGCTGTGATTCTGGAAAATATTATCCTGCCCGATACTTACGGCAAGATTGAGGCGGTGGACGCGAAATACGAATTGCTCGAACGTGGCAAATACGAACAGGGCATCTTCGAGCCGTTCAAAGTAGACCCGAAGGTTCCGTTGGAACTCTATCAGGCTCGCAATGCCGAACGCATCGGCCAATGGTTGCGTGTGGACAAGTACGCTGCTGAATCGTGGGCCAAAGCGCAGATCGAATTGAAGAATGCGGAAGGCTTTCAGAGCCAGAAAAACAACAACCGCAAATCGGTGATGATGAATGCGCGCGACGCGACGCAAATTTTTGAAGATGCCCGCGTCATCGCCCTCAAACGGCAGGATGAAGAACGGCTCGCCAACGAACGCCAGGCCGCCCGCGAACGCCAGGAACGCGCCCGCGCCGAAGCCGCCGCCGAAGCCGAACAGCGCAAAATCGAAGCTGAAGCCCGCCGCCGCGCCGAACTCGACCGCGAAGTCGAAGCCGCCCGCCGCGAACGCGCCGAAGCCGAAAAAATGAAAGCCGAACTCACCGCTGCGCAGGAAGCCCAACGCCGCGCCGAAGCCGAAGCCGCACGCGCGCGAGCAATGGCGCAGGAAGAACAGGCGCGCCGGTTAGCCGATGAAGCCAAGATGCGCGAGGAAGAAGCCCGCAAGAGCGCCGACTCTGCGCGGATGCGTGAGGAAGAAGCGAAGAAACGCGAAGAGGTCGCACGGCAGGCTGCGGAACAAGCCGCGCGCGAAAAAGCTGAATTGCGAGCCAAACTGCTGCAACAATTCAACGCCGTGCTGGAAACCCGCGACACAGAACGCGGATTGGTGGTGAATATGGGCGATGTGTTGTTTGATTCAGGACGCTTCACATTGCGCCCGCTCGCCCGCGAAAAACTGGCGCGACTTGCGGGCATCGCGCTGAGCTATCCAGGCTTAAAACTCGAATCCGAAGGCCATACGGACAATGTCGGCAGTGAAGCGCTCAATCAAAAACTTTCAGAACAGCGCGCCAACGCGGTGCGCGAATTTCTGCTCTCACAGGGCATTCCCGCCGACAAAATCAATTCGTCGGGCAAAGGCTTCTCGATGCCGGTCGGCGATAACAAAAACAGCGGCAGGACGACAACAAAATCGCCGCGTCGAATTGATCGTCTCCGGCGAAGTCATCGGCTCAAAAATCGGGAATTGAGCCAGGTTCGGTAAACGCGAAGCGCCTGGGAGCGCACGCGAGCCGCGTGCGCTCCCAGGCGCTTCGCGTGTTTGGGGGATTTCCTTCAGGTCAATTCTGATTCGACAATCGCCTGCAAGCGCGCGGCGTGTTCGCACAGCACCGCTTTCATTTCGTCTTTGCCCTGGCAGGTGGGCAGGTGCAGCGGCGGGTGAAAAATGATTTTGACTTTGCGCGGACGCGGGACGAGATGATGAGCATTGTAGGCTTCGTAGCCGCCAACAATCGTCACGGGAACAATCGGCACTTTCGCATCCATTGCCAGTCGTATCACGCCGGGCTTGAATGGCTCCACTTGTCCCGTGCGCGTGCGTCCGCCTTCAGGGAAAATCATCAGTCTGCCGCCTTGTTGAAGGTGGGTAAGCGAATGCCGTAAGGCCCCACGATCTCCGGTTTCAAGTTTGACGGGGAACGCGCCGAGCGTGCGGATAAAATCACCGAGAAGCGGCATATAAATAAACCGATCCCACGTCATATACCGCAGCGGCGAACGGAAGGGAACCGAAACCCAGAACGGGTCAAGATAGCTTTGATGATTGGGCGCGACGATGAACGAACCCTGTTTGGGAACGTGTTCCAACCCGCAAAATTCCAGCCGAAAATACAGCCGGAACAGTAGGCCGCAGGTCGTGCGCACAAAACGGAAATAGCGACTGCCCGGATTAGATGTCTCGTCCGTTGTGGCGAGCGAAGGGGGCGCAAGGCGCGATACAACTTTTTCCCTTTTTAATTCAGCTTTCATGCCAGCCAGACTCAACTTCCTAGGCGGTTTTCAGGGCTTGTTTCGCGGCTTTCAATTGTTCCGCCTGCGGATGTGATTTGTACAAATGGTCGAGCGGGTAGCAGCCGGAAACCAGCCCGTTGCGCGGCCCCGTCGTGCAATCGCTGAAGGTGCGGCAAAGGCGTTTGGTTTGCAGCGCGCGGCCTTGCAACACATCGTCGGGCAGGTCGTGATAGGACAACACCATCCGACCTAAGCCCGCAAAATCTACTTGGCCCGTGCGGACGAAATGCTGCGCGACGTGCGGCAACCATTCTTGCAAATAACTGTAGCCCGTGCCGACAATCGCTAGCTGCGGAAAGCGCGCTTTCAAATCGCTCGTCGCCTTCAGCAGGCGCGTCACGCCGACTAGCGGGTCTTCCGGCGGCAGGTAGCCATCCGAAGGCGGAAAAAGCGCCGGGCGTTGAATGTGCGGCACGTAATACGGGCTGCCAGAGGAAATGCAGATGAGTTTGATGTTGAGCGAAGACAGCAAATCGAGGAACTGATACGTTTCGCTCAAATCAATTTCTAACGGATTCGCTGGATTCGCGCCGAACGCAAAGGGATAATCGCCGTCGAATATTTCTGGCTCGCCGCGCTCGTCTGCTCCTTTGCGATACGGGATGAAATCGAAGGCGCTCAGTCGCACGCCGATCAATAATCCTGGTGCGTCGCGCCGAATACCCGCAACGATTTCGCGCAGGAACCGCGTGCGATTCTCGAAGCTGCCGCCATAATTGCCCGGTCGTGTGCGTGCGCTCAGAAATTCGTGACCAAGGTAGCCGTGACAATGCTTGATGTCAACGAAGTGATAACCCGCCTGTTGGGCGCGTACGGCGGCTTGCACAAAATCGGCAATCAACGCTTCCAATTCGCCATCTGTGAAAATCGCATCATCCGATTCGATGCCAAATTTTTTATCCAACAACGGGTGCCGATACAAAATGCGCGGTTCCAGTTTGGTTTTGCTGTTAGGTCGTGCGAATCGGCCTGAATGCGTAAGCTGCAACCCGATCAGCAAATCATCCGTTTGTTCGTAGCGTTGCTGATGCGCGTTGACTAAAGTTTCGCGCAATTGCACGAGCGCTGCGGCAGTCGCTTCGTTCAGCAATAGCTGATTCGGATTGGCGCGCCCGTCGTGGCGCACGGCGACCGCTTCGCCGCCCCAAATTAATTTCGCTCCGCTCTCGCCAAAATGTTTCCAGCGGCGTATCGTTAATTCCGATGGATGGCCATCAGGCGTGCCGTCCCAGCCTTCCATCGGCAGGATGGAAAAACGATTGCCGATGGTGAAACCATCCAAATCGTAAGCTTGACCCAGCGGTGACGTTGCGCCCGCCTGCAATTCACGATCAAAGCCTAAATCAAGATTGAGTTTCGCGAGATACGCGGCGAAATCATCGGCTGTTTTCAGCGATGCGATGCGACGAAAATTATACGGAGTAGACATAGGGGATTATTCAAACATCGTCATCTTGCGCATATTCGCCATATCTTCGTATAGCGGAATCGTCGGCCCGTATTCCAGCGCAGCAAAGCCTTCATAGCCTAAATCGTTGATCGCTTTGAAGACGTTGCGATAATTGATTTCGCCCGTGCCGGGTTGATGGCGTCCGGGCACGTCACCGATGTGGAAATGGCCAATGCGTTGGATGTTGTTTTGTATATTCTTGATTAAAAAACCTTCCATGATTTGGACGTGATAAATATCGAACAGCAGCTTCACGTTCGGGCTGCCGACCGCGTCAACCATCCGCGCGCCATCGGCAACTTTTGTCAGAAAGTAGCCGGGATGATTGACGTAGGTGTTCAGAATTTCGACGACCGCTGTTATGCCGTTTTTCTCAAGCATCGGCGCGACGGCTTTCAGTCCGGCGATGCAGCTTTCCATCATTGCTTCGCGCGACATGCCAGCGACTTCGTTACCTGTCAGCGTGACGAGCCGTTTGGATTCGACTTGCTTGGCGGCAGCAACGGCGGCTTCCATTTCTTTTAGAAATTGATCGCGCTCTTTGGGATTGGTCAGGCCGCAGCCAGGCGCTTCGACGCCTTTGTTGGCAGTGATGCAGGCGCATTCGAGCTTCGGATATTTTTTGCGTTCGGTGACAAACGTGGCCAGCGTCGCAGCGTCGCGCCAATTGAACATTTCGTATGCGTCGAAGCCGAGTTCGTTGGTTTTGGCCAGTGCTTCGGCAATCGGAGTTTGGCGCGTCATGCCCCACGTGATCGAAAGCTTTACGCGATTCAATTTTGGCGCGGGTAATGGGAGCTTGGGCAGCGCCAGGCTGGTGGTGGCAGCAGCGCCGAGTGCAAGAAATGATCTACGGTTGATAGGTTGCATTTTTATTCTCCGGTTTCGGTCTTATCGTAGCTCAATCATATTGCCGTCAGGATCACGTAGGAAAATCTGTGCCGCGCCGCCGCGCCCGCTGCCGTGCTCAAACGTCACGCCCATCGTCGTTAACTCTTCGGCGGTTTTTTGCAGGTCGGGAACTTCGATGGCGATGTGGCGGTCAAAGCGCGGCAGGTTCGTCGAATGAGCGGGCAAATCGGGCGTACTCATTAAATGCAACTGATGACCGTTTTTCAGATCATACCAGCGACCGGGAAAGCCAAAATCCGGGCGCGGCAAATTCTCCAGCCCCAGCACCTCTTCATAAAATGCCGCCGCGCGTTCGACATCGGTGACAAGCACCCCTGCGTGATGGAATCCAGTAAAAGTTATTGGCATAATCGTTGAGCGTTCGGTTGATTAGAATCGCAAGGCACATAATCTACTTGGTTCGGCGGCGATTCTCAACCGGGCACGGAAACTTTGCTCACGCTTATGCCTGATCATCGTCGTCATCGCGGAGCGCATCCACAGGATCACGACCTTTTCGCCGCGTCGCACTTGCCCGCGCTACAGCAGGCCGTCGACAATTTGTCGTGGTTGCTCAGCCGGAATTATGCCGTGAACTCGGCGCTGAAATTGGTTGGAGATCGCTATGGATTAACAGAACGGCAGCGTTTGGCCGTTGCCCGTGCCGCGTGTTCCGATCGGCAGCAAGGCTATCGTCGCCAAACCTGTCGGCCCTTCACTGCGCTGAAAGGGCAACGCATTGTGCTGGATGGTTTCAATCTCATCATTACCGTGGAGGCGGCATTGTCGGGTGGGGTGTTGGTGCTGTGCCGTGATGGCTGCATCCGCGATTTGTCGAGCGTACACGGGTCATATCGCAACGTGGCCGAAACCGAAACAGCCATTTGCCTGATTAGCGATGTTTTGTGGCAAGGCGAACCGGAAGCAGTCTGGTGGCTGTTGGATCAGCCCGTGTCCAACAGCGGACGACTGGCGCAAACCATTCGCTCCCTTGCCGCACAGCATCAGTGGCCGTGGGAAGTCGAAGTCGTGCTGAATCCTGACCGCACAATTCAGCAATCGCAGTTGCTCGCCGTTACCTCGGATTCCAATGTACTGGACGGCGTGTCGCAGTGGTTCAATTTGAGCGAGGCGTTGTTGCAACAGCACGCGATGGAGGCGTGGGTGATAGATTTGCGGGACGCCGCAGCGGATTGAGCAGCAGGCGGTGCTGCCGATGATCGAAATACACCGCGCGAAACAGCGACAGCGGCAATAGCCCTCTTCGCTCCGTTGCATTTCCTGCGGCGATTGTGCGAGCAGATTTACCGGCACATCCGTAAACAAAAGGTTGCCGATGGCAAAGCGGCGCAATTTTCCTTGCCAGACTTCGCCGCTGCCCGCGTCACTCCTGAATTGCCTGCGCGTTAATCCTTCGGCAAAAAGCGTTGCCTCCGGCGTTTGTGACTTCCCGGTAAAAAACATCAACTCGGCAATCGCGGAATCCAGCAACATCCGCTGCCCTGACGCGACGGTGATGAGGATGCGATTGTCTGAGTCTATAAACGGCACTTCTACGCCGCACCAGCCCGCCTCCGGTTCGTCCTGAAACGAAATTCGGCGCTGGTCAAAATCCACCAGAAAATTGAATTGCGACAGAAAGTTTTGCCCCAGCACGCCGCGTACGTTAGGCAGCACGGTGCGTACTTCTGCCAAATCCGAAACTAACACTTCCAGATTTCTCACCGTCTTTTCTGCGCAGGCAAGTGCGGGCAGGGAAGCGCGCGGGACGATTTGGCTACCCGCTGTTGTGACCAGTTCCATTCGGTCGCGCGCTTGCAGGCCAAGCTGACGCGCGAACTCAGTTTGCACGAGCGTCGTATTTGTTCCCGTGTCGAGCAGAAAGTCTGCCGTTACGCGGTCATTGAGGCGCACCGGCACGACTATCAAAAACTGCCGAACTAGCGTAAATTGCCTCTCGGTAGCGGCCCCGGCGGCTGGCCTGAGCAGGCATAAAATGAACAAGCTGATGCCCAGCCTCACCGGAATTATCATTGTGGAATTGATTCTCATAACACGCTCCTGTCTGCCGGACGGAGATGTTCACGCACGGACAGCCGGGCGGTCGTGACAGGACACTGATGTTTTGACGTGTTTTGATGAGGAAATTGTGATGGCCGATAAGTTGTTGAATTTTCAGTTTGATAATGTCGAAGTTGACCTTGCATCCTGCAAGGTTTGGAAGGGGGGCACCCCCCTTGCCCTGGAACCCAAAGCATTTGAAGTACTGGTTTTCTTTCTCCATCATCCGGGGCGCTTAATCGAAAAAAATGAATTGCTCGACGCCATCTGGGGCGAATCGTTTGTCACGCCCAATGCGCTGACCCGCGTGATTGCCCAATTGCGCAAAAGTTTGGGCGACGATGCGAAAGAGGCGCGGTACATCGAAACCGTTCCGACGCGCGGCTACCGCTTCATCGCGGAGGCAAAGCAGATTGCTGCCGAGCCGGTGCGCCAGCCTCCGGCTGACAATGCTTCCCCAGCCATGAATGCCAGAAGGCCGATGCACCCGCGCTGGCTGTGGGCAGGCTTGGCAGGTTTCGCGGTAATCGGGTTGCTGATTTTCTGGCGTGCCAATCGCACGCAGCCGGATTGGGGAGCCAAGGCCGGGGTTCGCAAAACCGTGCAAATCACTTCCTCGGTGCTGATGGATTTATATCCAGCCTTTTCGCCCGATGGCGCGGCGCTGGCCTACAGTTCAATTCGCAATGGCAGTTTTGAAATCTTCGTACAACCGCTGACGCCGGGCAGCCGGGAAGTGCAGGTGACGAGCGATGGCGCGCAAAACCTGCAACCGACGTGGTCGCCCGATGGCAAGCGCATCGCGTTTTACTCGCGCGAACGAAAGGGGATTTGGATCGTGCCCGCCTTCGGTGGTGTCGCGCAACAGGTGACGGAATTCGGCGCAGAACCGTCGTGGTCGCCCGATGGCAAATGGATTGTGTTCCAATCCGATGCGCCCACTGACATCGCACAGAATGCTTTTACGGCGATTCTCCCTTCGACGCTGTGGATCGTGCCAGCGGCAGGGGGAACGCCGAAACGGATCACGCAACGCAACCAACCCAATGGCGGACACGGCGCGCCGTCGTGGTCGCCCGATGGCAAACGCATCGTGTTTACCGCCAACCTGATCGGACGGTCGCAACTCTATACGGTCACGCCGGAAGGCAAGGAACTAGAGCCGCTCACAAAATGCGATACCAGTTATTTCGATCCCGTCTTTGCGCCGGATGGTAATGCTTTGTTCGTGGCGACGGCAGGGGGCAATTTTCAGTTGTGGCGGTTGCCGCTTTCGCCCGAAACCGGTTTGCCAGCGGGTGAGCCGGAAGAAGTGGCGAACACCGGAGCCGCGCTGGCTCGATACCTGACGATTTCGCCGGACGGCAAACGGTTGGCGTACAGCTCGCTAATGATGGCGAACAATCTTGGCTCAGTGGCTATCGCGCCGGAGACAGGCGAGGCGATTGGCGCGCCGATCTTGCTCACGCAGGACACCAACAAGCGAAAGACTTCGCCGAGCTTTGCGCCCGATGGCAAAACCATTGCCTACAGCTTATGGCGCGCAGGTGCGGGCGGCGAGTTGTGGTTGATGGATGCGGACGGCAATCATCCCCGTCAATTAACCGCCGGGCTGGCCGGATTGCCGAATTGGATGCCGGATGGAAAACAGGTCGCTGTTGTCGCCCACGGAGGTGCGACCCTGCGGTTGCAAGGCATTAACATCGAAACCCAAAAGCAATCATTCCTTTCTGAACAGGTTTTTCCTTTTGCGCTGGGCAAACTTTCGCCCGATGGCAAGCTCTTCGCGTTTAACTCTACAACCGATGGCATCATCAATCTGGCGACACTGCCTGTCGCGGGCGGGTCGGCCAAGCAACTCACGCACGATCAGGAGTTGTTGGGCTTTCCCTGCTGGTCGCGCGATGGGCAATGGATCGTCGGAGAGATGAAGCGCGGCGAAGACACGCATCTAGTCATCCTTCCGCGCGAGGGCGGCGCGCTGGAACAAATCACCTCTACGCCCGGTCAAAGCTGGCCCGGAAGCTGGGCCGCTGACAACGACCGCATTGCCTTTGCCGGGCAGCGCAACGGCATCTGGAATGTTTATTGGGTGTCACGCAAGACGAGAGTGCAGAAGCAAGTGACGAATTACACTAAACCCAACCTCTACGTTCGCTATCCGGCTTGGTCGCCGCTCAGCAATCAGATTGTGTACGAATTCGCCGAAACCACCGGTAATGTCTGGCTGATGGAGTTGAAGTGATGGCGGAAGCCTGACTGTGAAGGAGGGCGTAATTGGAGAACGTAATTGAGACCTCACGCTCCTCCTTCACAGTCGGGACTCCGCCCTTGTTGCTTCTCTCCCCGGTCGCTTCCTATAATTTCGTTATGGATTTTCAACTTGTCTCTGAGTATCAACCACAAGGCGATCAGCCCGCAGCAATCGAAGCAATGGTGCACGGGCTGAACGCAGGCAAAGCACCAAGTCCTGCTCGGCATCACAGGCAGCGGCAAAACGTTTTCGATTGCGCAGACCATTGCGCGTGTGAATCGTCCGGCGCTTGTGATGGCGCACAACAAAACGCTGGCGGCGCAGTTATATCAGGAATTTAAATCGTTTTTCCCGCACAACGCCGTCGAGTATTTCGTGAGCTATTACGATTACTACCAGCCCGAAGCCTATGTGCCATCGTCTGACCTGTACATCGAAAAGAAGCGACGGTGAACGATGAAATTGATCGCTTGCGTCTGAGCGCGACGCGGTCGTTGTTCGAGCGGCGTGATGTGATTGTCGTCGCCTCGGTGTCGGCGATTTACGGCTTGGGCGATCCTGATGCCTATTACGGGATGCTGCTGTTTCTGGAACCAGGGCGAAAGATTTCACGAAACGACATCGTCAAAAACTGGTCGAATTGCAGTATGAACGCAGCGACATCGAATTCGGGCGCGGCACATTTCGTGTGCGCGGCGACACGATAGAAATTCAGCCGAGCTATCAGGAACAAGCCTACCGCATCGAGCTGTGGGGCGATGAAGTGGAATCCATCGCGACGATTGATCCGCTGCTCGGCGAAGTGTTGGTCAAGCATCATTCGCGGTTGCCGATCTATCCTAAATCGAATTATGTGATGCCGCAAAGCACCGTCGAAAGCGATCAAGACTATCAAAGCCGAACTCGACTGGTGGTCGCCGCAAATGATTGAGCAGGGCAAAGTCGTCGAGGAACAGCGCCTGCATCAGCGCACGCTCTACGATTTGGAAATGCTGAACGCGCTGGGGTCGTGTCGCGGCATTGAAAACTATTCGCGGCATTTCACGGGCAAGCCTGTCGGAGCGCCACCGCCGACGCTGTACGATTATTTGCCGTCTGACACGATTGTCGTTGTGGACGAAAGTCACCAATCCATTCCGCAGATTCGCGGGATGTACAACGGCGACCGTTCACGCAAAACCACTTTGGTTGAATACGGCTTTCGTCTGCCCTCGGCGCTCGACAATCGTCCGTTGAAATTTGAAGAATGGCAGGAACGCACCGGTCAACTGATTTACGTCTCCGCCACGCCGGGGCCGTATGAATTGGAACAGGCAGGCGGCGAGTTTATTGAGCAAATCATTCGCCCCACCGGCCTGCTTGATCCTGAAGTAGACGTGCGCCCCGTGCGTGGCCAGATTGACGATTTGCTGCACGAAGTCCGCGAACGCACGGCGCGCAAAGAGCGAGTGCTGGTTACGACGCTGACGAAAAAGATGGCCGAAGATTTGACGGATTATTACGCTGACCTCGGCGTCAAAGTGCGCTATATGCACTCCGAAATCGAGACGCTCGAACGAGTCAAAATCCTGCGTGATTTGCGCAAAGGCGAATTTGACGTGCTGGTTGGCATTAACCTCCTGCGCGAAGGCTTGGACTTGCCCGAAGTCTCGCTCGTGGCGATTCTCGATGCCGACAAAGAAGGCTTTCTGCGCAGTGAATCTTCGCTCATTCAAACCATCGGACGCGCCGCGCGCAATGCCAACGGTAAGGCGATTTTGTACGCCGACAAGATGACTGATTCAATGCGGCGCGCCCTCAGCGAAACCGACCGCCGCCGCGCCAAACAAATCGCCTATAACGAAGAACACGGCATTACGCCGCAATCCATCGTCAAACCGGTGGAAGCCACGCTCGTCACGGCGTATGAGGCTGATTACTTCAAAGTGCCGACAAGAATGGAACTCTTCGACGACTACAGCCCAGAGAAATTGGCCGAGACGATTGGGCAGTTGGATCACGAAATGCGCGACGCCGCAAAGAAATACGAATTCGAGCGCGCCGCGGAATTACGTGACAAGATCAAATATTTAAAGGAACGGCAGCTTGAGTTCGGGTAATCGTCCACGATTTCCTGCCAAATGCGTTTTCCCTTTATTCCCGTGCTGGCAGCGTCGGAGCTTCGATTTTCGGCAGTACGCCCGTCAGGGTTTTCAAGAATGCTGCGATGTCTTCGATTTCCTTGTCTTTCAATTTGATTCCCAATTGCGCGTTGGTCATTACGGTGATCGCTTCTTTCAACTCCCACACCTTGCCCGAATGAAAATAGGGCGCGGTCAGTTCGACGTTGCGCAAACTCGGCGCGCGAAAAACATATTCGTCACTGGCCAGATGGGTGACTGCGTGGCGGCCTTTATCCGCTGGCGGCAGGATTTCGGGTGCAGGTTTTTTTGCGACGCCGAAGCGGTGATAACTCAGCCCTCCCAGGTTTACGCCTTTGTGACAGGACGCACAGTCTTTGCTGATAAAGAGGGATAAGCCGCGTTGTTCCTGTTCGTTCAAAGCCGCTTCATTGCCCGCTAAATATTGATCGAAACGCGCGCTCGGTGTGAGCAGCGTAGCCTCAAAGGCGGCGATGGCTTTAGCGAGATTGTCGAAAGTGAGGGGTTCGACTTCATTGGGAAAGGCGGTTTGGAAAAGATTGGCATAGGTCGGAATCGCGCGTAGCGTTTGCACGACCTGCGCCGGTGCGTTGTTCATCTCGACCGGATTCTGGATCGGGCCTTTTGCTTGTTCCTGTAAATCTTTGGCGCGGCCATCCCAGAATTGCGCGACGTTGAAAACAGCATTGAAAACCGTGGGGCTGTTACGCGTGCCAGTCAGGCCATTCACGCCCAATGAAACCTCGCGATTATCTACGCCGCTTTTGGCTACATTGTGGCAACTGTTGCAACTGACAGTGCCGGTGCTGGACAGGCGCGGGTCAAAGAATAACAATTTGCCCAACTCAATCTTAGCCGGTGTCAGCGGATTGTTTTTCAATTCTGGTGCCTGCGCCGGAAGCACGCTGAATTTATTGCGCGCTTTTTGCAGTAAGGAATTCTCGCGGTAGCTGCTGATGGTAAAAATCAGGCAAAGCAAAAGCAGGAAGCCTTTGCCAGTGCGAATGACAACGATATTTTTCGAGAATGTGAACGGTGACATAAGGATTTTGCCGGAGTTATCAGGAGCAGATTAGTGGCGGGCGAACGTGCAGCCTCGCCCGACCTTTCTACTTACTGCTGAATAGATTCGATGTACTTGGTTAAATTATAAATTTCCAGCGTCGCAAAACCGGCCCCCGACTTCCGCCTTAGCACGGTGCCCCAGACCGGCATATCGCGCGTGCCGTGCGATTCCAGCATATCGGTTCCGGCAATCGTGCGTTCGACGCGGGCGAAGGGAAATTTCCCATTTTCCTTTTCAATTTTCGTCAAATCCGCAGGCGCTTTTTTCAGCAGTTTTGCCGTCGGGCCATTCCCTTTGGCATCCGTACCGTGACAGGTGACACAATATTGCTGAAACAGCTTTTTCCCTGGACTATTGCCTTTCTCCTCTTTGGCCAGAATGCCTGGCGTTGCTGAGAGCGAAGACAGAAATAACAATAAGCCGACGCTAAGCAATGAGAGAACGATGGATTTACGCAGCATGAATTTCCTCCTTTGTCTGGGTCAAACCAAACCTTTACTTGACCGCGTTAGCAGAACTATTCGGGAAGACAAATTCGGAATCGGAGGTGGAAAGAATTATTGGCGATGCCGCGCAAAGTAGCAAGGAAACTGTTGCCCTCCATCGGGAAAAATCATGTAAAACGACCGGCAAAGCCTTCGTGCCTCGCCCTTGTGCTTGCCTGCAACTTTTCGCATGATTCCAACGTTGTTGTTGGTAGCAACAAGCACTTAACAGAAAGGAAAATATGAGTAATCAACCCGGCGAACAATTAGTCCCAAACCCGCAACCGCAACCCCAAGGCAGTCACTCTTCCTCGACCGTGGATGACGTGGTCAATGCCATTCGAGAATTCGTCACCAAAGCACCCGACACCATCAACAAGGCCGTCGAACGGGCGATGAATGTGAAAGACACGACTGTGATTTTACGTTTAGGGGAGAGTGAATCCGATGCGCTCGATACGCTTGTGTCAGCGGGGATTTACAAATCGCGCACCGAAGCGGCAAATTTTCTGATTGCCGAGGGCATCAAGGCACAGGCGGCGTTATTTGCACGTATTCAGAGCAAAATGGATGAGATCGAACGCCTGCGCAACGAGCTGCGCCAATCGGTGACAACGGATTAGTGGTTACCTGCGACGTGTCTGTGGCCTGACCGTGAGAGAGGGCTACTGACACGTCGCCCGCGCTGAAAAAACGCTGGCTTACACATCACTCAGTAAGACCGCCTCGCGCAACGAATCCAACGGATCAGGCTTCGTCGGCACAAACTCGTGGGCGACGTAGCCTTGATAATTCCAATCGGCAATCGCCTTCATCACCGTCCGCCAATTCAATTCCTGTGTGTCGTCCAGTTCGTGCCGACCAGGGACGCCGCCCGTGTGAAAATGGCCAATCCATTCCAGATTTTGTTTGATGGTCTGAATGATGTTTCCATCCATAATTTGCGCGTGGTAAATGTCGTAGAGAATTTTCGTGCGCGGCGAGTTGACGCGCTTCATTAACTCGACGCCCCAGGCCATATGATCGAATTGATAGTCTTTGTGATTGACCAGACTATTGAGCAATTCAAACTGGATTACGACATTATTTTTCTCCGCAATTGGTACCAATCGCTTCAGCCCAATCGCACAGTTTTCCAGCCCTTCATTATCGGGTAAGCCTTTGCGATTGCCGCTGAAAGTGATGATGTTTTTCCAACCATTTTGCGCAGCCAGTGCCGAGCTTTCGGTAAATTCTTTTTCCAGCCGGTCGTGATTTTCTTTGCGATTGAGGCAGTCGGGAATGTTGCCCGCACCGTAAACCATCGTGGCTGTCAGCCCGTATTTCTTGAGCGTCGGCCAATCCTTTTTGTCTACGAGATCAATGCCAACCAATCCCATCGCCTTTACTGCTTGGCATAGATCATCCAAAAGAAACTTTGTTGTAGCACCAGCGACAAGCCGATTGTTTCAGCCGCCCTTTCAGCAGGCGGTTGCAGGTGTTTAGGATTCAGCTTGTAGGTCTCAGTTTGTGTTTGCCCCTTGTAAGCTGAGGAAGTGGCAGCCTTGGGCATGAAGGTCATCGCGCCTAAGCCTGCGGCGGTCGTAAGCAACATGCTACGCCGCGTAATTTTTATTTTCTCGCTGCATTGTCTTCTCCTTGTGGGATCAATTTTGTGTTATGTGGGTGAAATTGACGGGCAAAAAATATCATCCTTTTGGCTAAGACGCTACGCTTCCAACGACAGCGCAGCTATAATTCCAGCCCTTGAAAGGAAGAGATTTTATGACCAAACAAATCATCCGCGCGGCTGTCCCCCATGGTTGCCCCTGATACTTGCGCCATCTTGTTACTATAGAGAACGGCAAGGCTATCAAGGTTGAAGGGGCGAAAAATCCGACTACGAACGGCTTTCTCTGCACGAAAGTTAATCGCTATCTCGAACGCACGCTCTCCGATCAGCGCGTGCTGTATCCGATGAAGCGCGTCGGCGACAAAGGCCGAGGACTGTTCACGCGCATCGGTGGGACAGAGGCTTTAGACACGATTGCGGCGAAGTTCCAAGCCGTTGCGAATGAATTCGGGCCGCAGGCAATTTTGCCGTACAGTTACGCGGGCACAATGGGACTGGTGCAATCGCAATCCATAGACCGCCGTTTCTTCCACAAACTCGGCGCGTCGCTCCTGGATCGGACGATTTGCGCGAGCGCGGGCGCGGCGGGCTATAGAGCAACAGTGGGACTTTCGATGGGCACGGATATGGAGCGCTTTGACGAGGCGAAATTGATTCTGATTTGGGGCGGCAATCCGCAAACTTCCAGCGTGCATTTGATGCCGAAACTGCTGGAAGCCAAACGACGAGGCGCAAAGCTGATTGCGATTGATCCGTATCGTTCGTTGACCGCCGAAAAATGCCAGCAACACATCGCGCCGCTGCCCGGCACCGATGGCGCGCTTGCCCTGGCGATGATGCACGTCATCATCAATGAAAACCTGATTGATGCCGATTACATTTATCATTACACGCTAGGATTTGAACTCTTGCGCGAGCGTGTGCAGGAATATCCGCCCGCGCGTGTCGCCGCGATTACGGGACTGGACGAAGCCACCATCGTCAATTTGGCGCGCGAATACGCGGCGACGAAACCGGCGGCGATTCGCTTGAATTACGGGATGCAGCGGCACGCGGGCGGCGGAATGGCCGTGCGCAATATTGCTTGTTTGCCTGCGCTGATTGGCGCGTGGCGTGAGGCGGCAGGAGGAATTTTGCTTTCGTCTTCCGGGACATTTGCACTTAACACCAATGCGCTCGAACGCCCGGATTTAATGCCGCCAGGCACACGCACGATCAATATGTCGGCGATTGGCGATGCTCTGCTTGGCGATTGGCGCTTGCCGGATAATTCAGTCGTCCCGCTTGATCCGCCGGTCAAAGCCCTATACGTCTACAATTCGAACCCCGTTGCCGTCGCGCCTGATTCCGGCAAAGTCAAAGCGGGCTTCGCGCGTGAAGACCTCTTCACGGTCGTGCACGAAATCTTTCAGACCGACACGGCAGATTATGCCGACATCGTCCTGCCCGCAACGACGCAGTTGGAGCAATTCGATGTACATAAAGCCTACGGGCATTTGTATGTACTGGCGAACAATCCCGCGATTGTGCCGCTCGGTGAAGCGAAGCCCAATAGCGAAGTCTTCCGCTTGCTCGCAGCACGAATGGGCTGGGATGACCCGTGTTTATTTGAGAGCGATGAAGAGATCGCCGCCCACGCTTTCAACTATGATCACGAACGGATGCGCACGATTGATTTTGCTACGCTGAAACAACAGGGCTGGCAGCGGCTGAACGTGCCGGATCGGTACGCGCCGTTTGCACAGGGGAACTTTCCGACGCCTTCGGGCAAATGCGAATTTTTCAGCGAGTCGTTAGCTCAGCAGGGAATTGACCCGCTGCCCACTTACATTCCGCCGCGCGAATCTGTGCAGACCGCGCCCCAATTGGCCGCGCAATATCCGCTGGCGATCATCTCTCCGCCTGCGCATAACTTCTTGAATTCGAGCTTTGCGAATTTGCCTTCGTTTTTGGCAGCCGAGAAAGAACCGTTTGTACAGATTCACCCCGACGATGCAGGCGTGCGCGGCATCAAGGAAGGCGATTTGGTGCGGGTTTTCAATGCGCGCGGCTCGTTCAACCTGAAAGCGCGTGTGAACGACAAAACCCGTCCCGGCGTTGTCGTCGCGTTGTCAGTTTGGTGGAAGAAGCTGACGCAGGATGGCGGCAATGCTGAATGATGTGACTTCGCAAGGACTGGTTACGGTGCGGCGGCTACGTTCTATGATGCGCTGGTCGAAGTGGAACGGCTGTAAGCGGCGCAAAGTACCGCAAACATCCTGTTGGCTGCTGAACAGTAATTAGAAAGAAGCGTGGCAAACAGATGTTTGCGGTACCTGCATTCTAAGGCACAACCAGCAAAGTAGCAGCCTGTTGAGAACCGCTGAGTGTGGCGGTAATCGTGAGCGAAGTGTTCTGTGTTACAGCGCGCGGTACCAATCTTAAATCCTACCTTCGTTTGCCCCTCTGCAATTGTGATGCTGTCCGGCACGGTTGCAACTGGATTGTCACTGCTCAGTGTGACGACCACTCCGTCGCTTGGCGCGGCGTCATTTCAGAAAAATGGTTCCCGTCGTGGCCATTTCTCCCGTTACAACTGGCGGCGCAAACGCTGGCGCACTGAGTAATGGCGCGATGGCTAGCGTATTGGCAATGGTCTCTTCGGGAAACGTGGCAGTCAGAATCGCGGCTTGATAATACGTTGTAACTTCGGTTGTGATATCGAAGGTGGTTTGTGTTTCACCAGCAGGAGCAGAAACGCCTGGCTGGAATCATGGCGCCCACGTTCGCGAATTACTCCAGGATTTCCGCCGCCATCTGGGGCAGGGAGCGGACAATGTGACGGTACCGTGAATCGTTTTTCCTCCGACCAAAAATGGACTGTCCAACGCCAGCGAGTTCTGTGCGACGGTAGCGGCATTGAACGGTGACAGGCCGCCAGGAAATGGGCGGTACAACGGATCGCCGATGTTGACGATGACCATCCATTGCAAAAAACAACGGTGTTGCGCAACAAAGCATCGCCCGCATTCTCGCGCCCGCGAACAAATCACGAAACACACCGTCAGGATGCGCCAGGCCCTCCAAATACGGCTCATTCACCGCCCCGCTTGTGACCGTAATGCCGTGCTGCAAGGCATTCGCTGCCCAATTTGCTCCGCCACGCGGATCGGCGGCGGAGGCGCTGTCGAGGTGCAATCCAATTGCACCCGGTGCCCACTCAAAAGCGTCGTTGTAATTATTGTAACTGTACCAGCCTGCATAAAGTGCCACTTGATCGCAAAACAGTGGCGCGGGAGCAGTGCCGAATTCGGGTTCCTGTTCGTCCTCGGTGACGGGCAAGCCTGCGCGGCGTGTGGCGTCGGCGGCGCGTTGCAAATCCCAATCGCCCGCGCCGTAGTTCCAATCCTCCAGTCCAGCAGCGGGCCCGAAGCGGCGATCAAACACGCCTTGTCCGCGCAGGCCATTGGCTTCCGTTTGCATCGCTTTATCTACTAACCCGCGCGCCAGTTCCGCCGTCGCCGCATCCAGTCGCCAGACAGAGTAAAGCTGGGTCGCGTTAAGTTGTTTGCGAAAGTCGGAGAGCGAAACGAAAGGCGCATAAACATTGCCCTGACTTTGTGCGGTGGCGAAATACGGATGGCTGGTGATCGTCGTGACATCGGCCACCTGATCGTTCCACAAATCCGCCGCAAACTGGTCAAGGGCACGCATTTCCAAACCGGATTCCGTCGGCACGTTGAGCAGGCGAAAAGGCGTTTGATAGGCAAAGACGATGTACAAAATTCTCTCTTTGCCGAGCGCGTCAACACACGCACGGAGCGGAGTTTTGACTGTGCTGTCAAATTCGTTCCACTCAATCGCAGTCGGGTCAGTTGGTGTAATAGCGCATTTGTTTTCGGCGGGAATGCCACGTTGTGTGAGGTAATAGTTCGCGACGGCGATAGACTCTGGTACAGAAGCGTTGTACACAACAAGCACGCGTTCGGCCAAGTTAGTCTGACTCCATCCCGGCAGCACCGCGCCGAGCAACAGTAAGCTTCCAAAGCAGGTACGCCAGCAGGAAAACAGGAAGCGGTCTTGGTAATCGTCTTTCATTATTCATTCTCCGGCAGGGGATGCACGAGGATACTGGGCATGATCTCACAGGCTGTCAAGTTTACGACCTACGGCCTGCTTGACGCGGCGCACGATTCGCCTTAGTCTTGCCCCTTCCGACCGGTAGGTAAGTAATCACAATGTTCTGCACATCGCTCGCAAGGAGATTTCTTTATGGCTGAACCTGTAATCATTGATGCTGTTCGCACGCCGATAGGTCGCTTTCGCGGAGCCTTTCGGGAAACGCGGCCCGACCAATTGCTTTCGCACGCACTCGAAGCAGTGGCCAAACGCACGGGCATAGACAAAGCCAAAGTCGAAGACGTGATAGTCGGCTGTGTCACGCAGGTCAACGAACAGGGCGTCAACATTGCGCGTCGCACGGCGCTGCTCGCAGGCTTCCCGATTGAGACACCGGGCGTGGCGCTGAATCGGTTTTGCAGTTCGGCGCAACAATCCATCCATTTCGCGGCGCAGGCAATTGCGGCTGAGGATGCGAATTACATCATCGCGGGCGGGATTGAAAATATGACGCGCGTGGTGATGGGCAGCGATTGTCCCGATTACAAGAACCAGATTTACCTGCCGATGCTCGAACATTACGACCTTGTGCATCAGGGCATCAGCGCCGAGTTGATCGCCGAACAATGGGGCATCACGCGCCAGGATGTAGACGAATACTCCGCTGAATCGCACCGTCGCGCGTATGCTGCCATTCAAGCAGGCGTGCATAAAGAAATCGAACCCGCGACTGGCCTGGATGCTGAAGGCAAAAACGTGACGCTTAGTTATGACGAAGGTGTGCGCCCGACGATCAATCTGGAAAAGATGGCCACGCTGCCGACCGTGTTTCGTCCTGATGGCAACGGCGTTGTGACGGCAGCGAATTCCAGCCAGATTTCCGATGGTGCCGCTGCTGTGCTGGTCGCCAATCGGGAAGTTGCGGAAGCAGAAGGCTTCAAGCCTCGCGCCAAATTCCGTGCGCGCGTGGCCATCGGCAGCGATCCGAAACTGCAATTGACAGGCGTGATTCCCGCCACACAACTCGCGCTGAAAAAAGCGGGTTTGACGCTAGGTGACATTGACTGGATCGAGATCAACGAAGCTTTCGCCACCGTCGTGCTTTCGTGGGAGCGCGAGTTGAAACCGGATATGAGCAGGGTCAATCCGTGGGGCGGCGCAGTAGCGCACGGGCATCCGGTCGGCGCAACTGGCTCGATTCTGATGGCCAAATTGTTGACCGGACTGGACGCCGTCAACGGGCAATTCGGCTTGCAGGTAATGTGTGCCGGACATGGAATGGCAACTTGCACGATCATTGAACGACTGTGAACTACACCATACAACTCGAACATCCACCGACAGAGCCGGATGTGAAAGTGTTGTGGGACGGCTTGCACGACCACAACACGCGACATTCTGGTAGCGACGAGCCGCAATACCTGGGCATCTTTTTGCGCGATGAACAGAGCGCAGTTTGTGGTGGCGTCTATGGCTGGTCGGCGGTGGCTTGGTTGAAAATTGACGTGCTATGGGTGCGCGAGGATTTGCGTGGGCGCGGCTTTGGGCAGAAATTATTGGCGGCGGCGGAAGTGGAAGCGCGAAGACGTGGCTGCGAATTTATCATCCTCGATTCGTTCAGCTTTCAAGCGCCGGGCCTGTACCGGAAAAATGGCTACGAAGAATTCGCCGTGCTCGCACATAGCAGCGGCGCGCAGACGTGGCATTACTTTCGGAAGAATTTGAGATTGGAAATTTGAGATTTGAGAAAGGATAAAACGTAACGTGGAAATTCAAGGGAAAACATTTTTGGTGGCGGGTGGTGGATCAGGCTTAGGCGCGGCAACGGCGCGGGTGTTGGCGGAAAACGGCGGCAATGTTGTCATTGCGGATATTCGCCGTGAGACAGGTGAGGCGACTGCCAATGAGATTGGCGCGAAATTTGTTGAGGTGAATGTGGCAGACGAAGAAGCAGTGAAAAATGCGGTGGCAACGGCAGTGGGAAGCTTTGGCGCGTTGCACGGCGCGGTGAATTGTGCCGGCATTGGCGTGGCCGAAAAAACTGTGGGCAAAGACGGGCCGCACGCACTAGCTTCGTTTGAGCGAGTCATCAAAGTAAATCTGATCGGTACTTTCAACGTGATTCGTTTGTCAGCCGCGCAGATGGCATCGCAGGAACCGAATGCAGCAGGCGAGCGCGGCGTGATTATGTGCGCTTCCATCGCGGCGTATGACGGACAGTTGAGCGGGCAGCGTATTCGGCCTCCGGGCGGCATCGTCGGGATGACGTTGCCCATTGCGCGCGACCTGCTGCGGCTGGGCATTCGCATCGTGACGATTGCGCCGGGTTTATTCGATACGCCGTTGCTTGCGGGCTTGCCGGAAAATGTGAAGCAGGTGCTCGGTGCTTCAGTGCCGTTCCCGCCGCGTTTGGGGCAGCCGCGCGAATACGCCGCGCTGGCCAAACACATCATCGAAAACGAAATGCTCAACGGCGAAGTGATTCGCCTGGATGGCGCGCTGAGAATGCCGCCCAAATAACTGTCACGAGGAACCCGAAGAACCTGTGCAGGAAGACGACCCGGAACTCTATCGCCGGGCCAATCGCTTCCTGCAAATCGGCCTTGCCGTTGGCATCGTGATTTTGGTGCTGGCGCAGTTGGGCGTCATTAACTTCGACTATGGATTTTTACGCCTGTGTTATTTGCGTGGCGATTGGCGCAGGTATTCGACAAATTATCGTGTCACGCAATAGTTGAAGAATTATGAAAAACGCAAAGGGGCAAAGGGGGCAAGGTTCAAAGAGAGTAGGCCGATAAGGCTTTCTTTGTTCCTTTACTTCTTTGCTTGTTTGCGTTGATCCCTGCCATTATTTACACCATGACTGGAGCAGAGAGCGTAATTCAAACTGCCGTCGCCGCTGGGTTGGACGTGTGTTTTGCCAATCCTGGGACGACGGAAATTCCTTTTGTGCAGGCCATAGACAGCACGCCGGGGATACGTGCCGTCCTGTGCCTTTGAAGGCGTCACCCAACAGGCGCGGCGGACGTTTATGCGCGCATGTCGGAGTAAGCCGGGCTTAACGCTGTTGCATCTTGGCCCCGGCTTTGCAAACGGCATTGCGTATTTGCACGATGCCAAACGCGCGCGGTCGGGGGTGGTGAATTTGATTGGCGAACATGCTTCGTGGCATATCGCAGCGGATCCGCCGCTTAATTCTGATATTGAATCGCTGGCGCGCCCGGTTTCGCATTGGGTGCATCGCAATCAAGCGCCGGAAACGCAGGCGAGCGATATGGCGGCGGCAATTGCAGCGGCTTCGACCTTTCCCGGACGCATTGCGACGCTGATTTTGCCGAACGATTATTCGCTGGCCGAAGTGAACAACAAGGTCGAGCGCGCCGCTGTCACGCCACCGCCGTTGGTAAGCGCGCATACCATTGCTGTCATCGCCAAACTATTGCGCGAGGAACAAGCGGCGGCACTCTTTCTCGGCGGCTTCGGGTTGCGGCGACGCGGTTTGCGCGCGGCAGCACGGATTGCAGCTGTGACAGGTTGCAAGTTGCTCTGCGAAACTGCGCCGACGCATTTGGAACGTGGCGCAGGCACACCTGCATTGCTGCGCTTGCCGTATTTTCCTGAGCCGGGCTTTGAAATGCTCGCGCCGTTCAAGACGGTTGTGTTGGCGGGCGCACGAAATCCCGTCACGTTCTTTGGTTATCCAAACACGCGCAGCTATTTCGTTGCACCAGAACAGCAGCTTGCCGTTCTCGCCTCGCCTGAGGACAACATCACCGTGGCACTGGAAGCGCTAGCCGATGAATTAGGCGCTCCCGCACGCGCAGGCGAATTTCAACCCCTCGCGCGCCCGGATCGTCCCACGGGCAAGTTAACCACCGAAACCCTTGCCCGCGCTGTTGCCGCCGTGCAACCCGAAGGCACGATTCTGATGGAAGAGGGCATTTCCAGCACGCGCAACTATTTTCAGATTTCCGGCGGCGCGCCTTTCCATTCGTACCTTGCGCAGCCGGGCGGTGCGATTGGCTTGGGGATGCCGTGCGCGACGGGTGCTGCTGTCGCTTGCCCGGATCGCCCGGTGATTACATTACAAGCCGATGGCGCAGGAATGTACACGCTGCAAGCCCTGTGGACGCAGGCGCGCGAAGGCTTGAATGTAACGACGCTGATTTGCAGCAATCGCCAATATCAGATTCTCGACATCGAACTGCGCCGCGCCGGGATCGAACAAAAAGGCGCACAGGCGCGTAATCTGATCGGCCTCGACAATCCTGCATTAGACTGGGTCAGCTTAGCGCGGGGAATGGGCGTCGCGGCCACTGCTGTTGAGACAGCAGAAGGTTTAGTGAACGAATTGGAAATCGCTTTGGCTGAACCCGGCCCGCATCTGATAGAGGTGCGATTGTAGTGCAAACATCCGGTTTGCATTCTTCCCGGTCGCTTGACGCACCATGGAACGGAGTGGTACTTTCCTACCGGTCGGTAGGTAAGAGGCGAGACACCTTTTCGCTCACTTTATCATTGGCAGGGCGGCTGCCCGCAGGCAGTTGCATACAATCACAGACAAAGAGGATGTTAAGACGTATGAAAAGAATGTTGTACCTGGCAGTAACAGCAATCCAGTTGGTTTTTGTGTTCGCGGCAGCTTCTCTGGCGCAGTCGGTGGCGGGCGATTGGCAGGTGACGTTGAACTCGCCTCAAGGTTCCCAAACCTCCAACATGGCACTTAAACAAGAGGGCGATAATTTGTCCGGCGCTTTGAAAAACGAGCGTGGCGAATTGCCCGTCAAAGGCACGATCAAGGGCAGCGATGTCACCATCAAGTTTACCGTCAAGTTTCAGGATAACGATTTCCCCATCACCTTGACGGGCAAGCTGGCGGGCAATGACATCAAGGGCGACGCTGATTTTGGCGGGCTGGCGCAAGGCGACTGGTCAGCCAAACGCGCCGGAGAGGCCGCCAGTGCCGCCGCTCCGGCGAAGGCGGCGGCTTCCGCTTCCGGTGCAACCTGGGATTTAACCTATACTTCCCCGGTAGGCGAATTTCCCGTGATTCTGACCGTGCAGCAGGACGGTGAAAACATCAGCGGGATCGCCGATATGAAAGGCCAGAATGCGCAGAAAGTTCCTTTCAAAGGCACGCTGAAAGGCGACAACGTCGAATTCAAATTGACGATTAAATACGAAGGCAATGACCTGCCGATTACCTCCAAAGGCACCGTCAGCGGCGGGGAAGTCAAAGGCCGCGTGGATTATGGCGGGATGGCCGAAGGCGAATTCAAAGGCAAGAAGCACTAACAATACCGAAGGAGTGATAGCGAGAAAGCGAGGCGAAACGGTCTTTTTCTCTGTCGCTCCTTTGCTCTTTCTCTCCCTCGCCCTTTCTCTCTCGAAAACTATGGCGGCGGTCAAAGCCAGGAAAAAGCGGCCTTGAATGGTGAACCCGCACGACTTGGTGAAATCTATCGCACGGCGGCGGAATCATCTTTAAGCAGAGTTTGACGCAACTTCGATGAACGACATTGCGGAAGCAGTCGGGATGACGAAGGCGGGCGTCTATCACTACATTCCGGGCAAAAGAGTTGCTGTTCACGTTGATGAGTTACGCGATGGATCACCTGGATACGGAGGTGATTGCGCCCGCTGATCGATTGCCGATGCCGAAACGCGGCTGTGTCACATCATCCGCAGTCATGTGCAACTCATCACCGGCACGAGCGCGAAAGAGGGCAATGGGTTGCTTTCGATTCTCACTGATGAACTGGCCGGACTGACCCGTGCGCATCAGCGCAAATCATCGAACGCAAACGAGTCTACCTGAATCTGGTACGCCGTACGCTTGACGAACTCAGAGTCGAAGGGAAATTGAAAGACATAGACACGACGGTCGGTGCTTTCACGATCTTCGGCACGGTGATGTGGCTCGCGCGCTGGTATCAACCGAGCGGTCGGCTGACTGGCGCATCCATTGCCAGCGAGATTACCAAGATTGTCGTGAGCGGGATGTTTAAAACCACTGTGTAAATCGCAAAAACTGAGAACGCGCAGCGCCTGGGAGCGCCTGCGGCTCGCGTGCTTGTCGTGATAAGTCTAAACAATTCTCGCAGCGGATTTTCTTACCCTGTCTCTTTGCACGCGAGCCGCAGGCGCTCCCAGGCGCTGCGCGTTCTCACCACTCTTAGGAGCAATAACCCATGAATGAACTTATTTCCTATACCAAAGACGGCGAACTGGGGATCATTACGGTCAACAACCCGCCCGTCAATGCACTGAGTCCCGGCGTGCCGAAGGCATTGGGCTGGCGCTGGAAGAAATCAATAAAGACGACGAAGTCAAAGCTGGCATCCTGATCGGCGGCGGGCGCACGTTCATTGCCGGAGCCGACATCAAGGAATTTGGCAAAGTCACGTCAGGGCAAAAACGCGATGGCATCAACTTCCTCGACCTGCTGGTTGCGATTGAAGATTGTCCGAAACCGATGGTCGCTGCGATTCACGGCACGGCTTTCGGCGGCGGACTGGAAGTGGCGATGGCGTTTCATTATCGCGTTGCTGTCGCTTCGGCATGGGTCGGGCAACCGGAATGCAAGCTGGGCATTATTCCCGGCGCGGCGGGCACGCAGCGGCTGCCACGGCTCGCGGGCGTCGCGCTCGCTACGCAGATGTGCGCGGACGGCAATCCGATTAACGCGAAAGCGGCGCTGGCGGCGGGCATCGTTGACCAAATTGTCGAAGGCGATTTGCTGGAAGGCGCAAAGGCCTTTTGCCCGTTCCGTGATTGACCAGCCCGTCGTCAAGACGCGCGACAAGAACGACAAGCTGGGTGACGAAGCGACAAACGCGCCGATTTTTGTGGCGGCACGCGCAGCAGCGAAAAAGCCGCCCGTGGATGATGGCCCACTCGCCGCGATTGATGCCGTTGAGGCAGCAACGAAACTGGAATTCTTCGAGGGCTGCAAACGCGAGCGCGAACTATTTCAGGAATGCCTTTCTCCGATCAATCGAAAGCGATGATCCACGCCTTTTCGCGCGAAGTCGCCAAGATTCCCGACATCCCGAAAGACACGCCGCTGATTCCGATTGCCAAAGCCGCCGTGCTTGGCGCGGGTACAATGGGCGGCGGCATTGCGATGAACTTTGCGAACGCCGGATCCCCGTGATCGTGAAAGAAACGACGCAGGAAGCGCTGGATCGTGGGATGGCGACGATTGCGAAAAACTATGCCAACTCGGTCAGGAAAGGACGCTTCCCGCAGGAAGTGATGGACAAGCGACTGGCGCTGATTACACCGACGCTCAGTTGGGAAGGGTTTGCTGACGCCGACATTGTGGTGGAAGCCGTGTTTGAAATATGGCACCTCAAGAAAGAAATCTTTGCCGAACTCGACAAGGTTTGTAAGCCCGGCACCAATTCTCGCTTCTAACACTTCGACGCTCGACGTTGACGAAATCGCGTCCGCCACATCTCGACCTGACGCTGTTGTCGGTACGCACTTTTTCTCGCCCGCAAATGTGATGCGCCTGCTCGAAATTGTGCGCGGCAAAGAGACGAGCAAATCCGTTCTGGCCACGGCAATGGACTTGGCGAAGAAGATCAAGAAAGTCGGCGTGATGGTTGGCAACTGTTACGGTTTGTTGGCAATCGGATGATTCATCAGTACGGACGTGAAGCGCAGTTCCTTGTCGAAGAGGGCGCACAGCCGCAGGACGTGGATGGCGCGTTGTACGAATTCGGCTTGGCAATGGGGCCGCTGGCGATGGGCGATCTGGCCGGATTGGATGTCGGCTGGCGCATTCGCAAAGAGCACGCGCGCATCTCGAAGTTCCCGGACGCCGTAAAGCATTGATTGCTGATGAACTTGCCGAGCGTGGACGTTACGGCCAAAAGACGGGCAAGGGCTGGTACGTCTATGACGAAAACCGCAAGCCTTCGCCTGATCCTGAGGTTGCAGCCCTGATCGAAGAGATCACCGCCAAAGCGGGCATCACGCGCCGCGAGATTACGAAAGAAGAAATCATCGAACGCACGATTTACGCGCTCGTCAACGAAGGCGCGAAAATTCTGGAAGAGGGCATTGCGCTGCGTGCAGTGGATATAGACATCATTTACCTGATGGGCTATGGCTTCCCGGCGTGGCGTGGCGGACCGATGTGGTATGCCAGCACGGTTGGACTAAAGAAAGTCTATGATCGCGTGTGCGAATTCCACGCACAGCACGGCGAATTGTGGACGCCTGCGCCGCTGCTCAAACGACTGGCCGAGGAGGGAAGACGTTTGAGGATTTCGACAAGGAAAAAGCGAAGGCGGTGAAGTCAGGTTATAGACCACAGATGACGCGGATTTAGCAGATTTGCGCTGATCTGATCGTTATTTCGGATCGGCGTAATCTGCGTAAATCGCGTCATCTGTGGTCTATTCACACTCAACGAGTAATCCAATGAAAGCTCCGAATACCATTTTTAGTCGCTGGTTTTTTGCGAGCGTTCTTTTGCTCGGCTTCGTGTTTGCTGCCCAGGCACAAACGGGCAAAACGATCCGCATCACGTTACTGCAAGTCAACGATGTCTATCAGGTTGCGCCGGTAGATCGTGGCAGCAGGTGGCCTCGCACGGCTCGCAACGTTAAAAGAAAATTCGGGCTGAATCGCCGAATACGTTGTTTTTCCTCGGCGGCGACACGATTTCGCCCTCCGTCGCCTCGAACATTTTCAAAGGCGAACAGATGATTGCGGGTTGGAATGCCGCAGGTTTAGACATCGCGGCGCTCGGCAATCACGAATTTGATTTTGGGGATGAAATTTTGCTCGCGCGGATGAAGGATTCAAAATTCACGTGGCTCGCGGCCAACGTCGTCCATCGGAAAACCGGCAAGCCCTTCGGTGGATGCCGCCGTTTGTGATTCGTGAATTCAATGGCATCAAAGTCGGCGTGTTCGGCATTCTCACGCCCGATACGGCGAACTCTTCCAAGCCCGGTGCGGATGTGCGCTTTCTTGATCCGTATAAACAGCGGCGCGCGTGGCGCGGCAACTGCGGGCGAAGGGCGCTTCCATCGTCATTGCCGTGACGCTGACGATGCCGGAAGCAAGGCGCTGCCAAAGCCGCGCGCATTGATGTCATTCTGGGCGGGCACGAGCACGAGATTTTGCAGTCTCAATCAAACTGCACACCGATTTTCAAAATGGGGTCGGACGCCCGCACGCTCGGACGCATTGACCTGAATATTTCCAAGGCCACGCGCCGCATTGACAGCATTGATTACGCCGCGCTTCCGGTAGATGAAAGCGTGCCGAGCGAGCCACTGGCGGCGGCAATCATTGGCGAATTTGAGAAGAAACTCTCGGCTGAACTCGACAAGCCGGTTGGCAATACCTCCGTCGAACTCGACGCCAAACAAATCACCAGCCGCTCAGTCGAAACAAATCTCGGCGATTTCATCACCGATGCCTTTCGCGCGGCAGTCGGAGCCGATGTAACAATTCTGAACGGCGGCTCCATTCGTTCCAACACTACCTACGGCCCCGGCGCATTGACCAAGCGCGACGTGCTTTCGATTTTGCCCTTTGAAAACCTGATCGTAAAAGTCGAAGTGAAGGGCGCGACGCTCAGGCAGGCGCTGGAACACGGCGTCTCGAAAATCGCTATCGAAACCGAAGTCGGTGCTTTTCCGCAAGTGTCGGGAATGAGCTACAGCTACGACACCCGCAAACCGCCCGGCGCGCGCCTCGTTGAAGTGAAAGTAAATGGGCAACCGCTGGATGACAATAAAACGTACACGCTCGCTTCCGGCGCGTATTTGCTGAAAGGTGGCGACGGCTACACGATGCTCAAAGGCTTGAAATATTTGATTGCCGAAGAAAACGCGAAAGTGGATGCGGTGATTGTGAGCGAAGCGATTACTGTCGCGGGGACGATTGCGCCCAAAACAGAAGGACGCATCCGGCGCGTGGATCAATGATCTTAAATTTGAGATTTGAGATTGTAGGAATGACGCAGGAAGAATACGAACGCTATCAACGGCTTATCACTGAATCGCCTTTTGCGGAGTTGCTCGGCTTTGTTGTGGTCGAGAAGGGCGAAGGGCGGATTCGATTACGGCTGCCATTCCAAGCAAAATTCTTGCAGTCGCTCGGTCGTGTGCATGGCGGCGCGATTTTTGCGCTGGCCGATCACGCTTGGGCTGGGCGGCAGTGACGACGCTTGCAATCCGGTTAATGCCGGGGCAACGCTCGAAATGGAAGATCAATTACATTTCAGCCGTGCGCGATGAAGATTTGATTGCCGAAGCCGTAGTGGTGCATTCCGGTCGCAATTCAGCATCGTCATCGAAACCAATGAGAACGAAGGTGAGAAGCCGGACGGCCTGCAGCCAAAACGCTGGCCACGTTTAAGCCGTCCTTCATCCGTCAACATAATTGGGTACGCACGCATCCTGCGTGCAATCTCTTGTCTATCACAGCACACAGAATGCGTGCGTACCCAGAGGAATACACAATGAGAGAAGCCGTAATTGTCGCCAGTTCCCGCACCGCGTTGACGAAATCGTTTCGCGGTTCCTTTAATATGACGCATCCTGTAGACCTTGTCGCGCATTGCATCAACGACGCGCTCGGCAAAGCGCCGCAACTCGACCGCGCTGAAATCGAAGACGTGATTATCGGCACCGCGCAGCCCTCCGGGTCACAAGGCCAGAACATCGCCCGCGTCGCGGCCATATGCCGAATTGCCCGTTTCCAGCCGCTGGCACCACCGTCAATCGCTTTGCTCTTCCGGCCTGCAATCCATTGCGATGGTTAGTGCATCAGGTGATTGCCGAAGGCGTAGGCGCAGCGATTGGCGGCGGCGTGGACAGCATCACGATGATGAAGCGCGACGGCGAACCGCACCCGTGGGTCAAGGAACATTATCCCGGCATTTATATGGTGATGGGCGACACCGCCGAAGTCGTCGCTAAACGCTACGGCATCAGTCGCCAGGCGCAGGATGAATATTCGTTGCTCAGCCAGCAGCGCACCGCCCGCGCGCAATCCGAAGGCTTCTTTGCCGAAGAAATCGCGCCGATGAAAGTCACTCGTGGCATCCTCGACAAAGCTACCGGCCAAATCGCCAGCACCGAAGAATGGATTGCCGACCGCGACGAATGCAATCGCCCGGACACGACGCTGGAAGGCTTGTTATCCCTGAAGCCGCACTTCGATAAAGAAAACGGCTCCGTCACAGCAGGCAATGCCTCGCAACTTTCCGACGGTGCCTCCGCGACGCTCGTGATGTCACGCGAACGCGCCGAAGCATTGGGCATCAAACCGAAACTGATTTTTCGCGGCTTTGCCATCTCAGGCTGCGAACCCGATGAAATGGGCATCGGCCCTGTCTTTGCCGTCCCGAAACTGCTCAGCCGTCACGGCCTGAACGTCGAAGACATTGACCTGTGGGAACTGAACGAAGCCTTTGCCGTGCAGGTGATTTATTGCCGCGACCGCTTAGGCATTGATCCAGCGAAACTGAACATCAACGGCGGCTCGATTTCGATTGGGCATCCGTTCGGGATGACCGGTTCGCGGATGGTCGGCACGCTCGCGAATCAAATGCTGCAACGCGGCGCGCGGTACGGCGTCGTGACGATGTGCATCGGCGGCGGACAAGGCGCGGCTGGATTGTTTGAAGCATATCTTTAATCCTGGGGGTGATGGTCAGGTGACGTATGATCGCAATGCGTCACCTGACCCAACTGAAGGAAAGTTCGCCTGCCCTGAGTGAGTACCTTGCTTTTCCCTCCTTTTGCCACTAATTTTCTAGCCATCAGCAACTAATACTTAGAGTAAGACAGTGCTTTATTGCAGGACAGCATCAGCGTTTCAGAGCGCTGCCCGGAGTTCGCTATGGCCATGGTTCCTGGTTACAAAAACGATGTGTTTATTAGCTTCACACACGATGATAATCGTCCCCCTTTGCCGGGAGTGAAAGGGTGGATTGATAGTCTGCACGAGGCATTAGGAAATAGATTCAAGGAGTTTTACGCGAAAGATTTGAAAATTTGGCGCGACCTTTCTCTGAAGGGGGGAGACCTATTGGAGCCGGCACTGGCGGAACAGGTTCACAACTCTGCGCTTTTGGTTTCGGTTCTTTCCCCCAACTACTTCAACTCTGAGTGGTGTAAAAAAGAGCGCATTGCCTTCACCCTAAGTGCTAAACGAAAAGGCGGGTTAATGATTGGAACTTCCCTGCGTTCACTGAATGTGGTGAAGACGAAGCTTCTACCCGGCCAACATCTGCAAGAACTACAAGAATCTCTTATCTTTCCCTTTTACCGGATCAACCAATTAAACGACACCACGATTGATTTCCGACCGGAAACAAATCAAAGGGAGTTTATCGAAACGGTAGAAAGACTGGTGCATGCGATTGGGGATTTGTTAGCAAGATTCGCCGCTTCCCAGCCGCACGCCGCGCCGCAACGCGAAAAAACAATTTACCTCGCCGACACCGCCTACGATCTGGATGAGGAGCGGGCGCGGGTGAAGAGCGAGCTGGAACAACACGGCTATTCGATCCTCCCTGCCGATGACCTCCCTCTTAAAGCACCCGTGCATATTATCGAACCAATGGTGCGCGACTATTTGAGCCGCTCGCGCATGTCTGTGGTGATGGTGGGCGCTTCTTACGGCAATACGCTGCCACCGGATAACGAACGGTCGCTCGTACAAATTCAACATGAACTCGCTCTTGAACACATAACCGCAGACGATTTCCAACGGGTCGTTTGGTTGTCGGGGAAGCAGACGGATGAGGCGAAACAGCAGAAATTCATTGAGCGCCTGCTCAACGGCTCCGAAAAAATGCGGGGCGTTGAGTTGCTCCAAAATGATGTTGGGGCGCTCAAAGACACCATCCACAACTTGCTGAAGCCGAAACAGAAGCCAAAAGACCCGCCGGAGGTGAACAATGGGCACGGGCCAGCCCGAATTTATCTGGTCTATGATGAGCCTGACTATCTACAGGCGCGCCAGCTTCGGAAGCACTTATTGGATGAACAATTCGAGGTTTTAATTCCTGAGGGCAAAAGGAAGCTCCGGGATAAAGAAGAGCATGAAGAGTTGCTATTCCTGGCCGATGCCGTGATGGTTTATTACGGCGAGGCGAGTGATAAATGGACGTGGCAGAAGTTGCGTGAATTACAAAAACTGCCAGGACTGGGCCGCAAAAAGCCATTGATTGCCCAGGCCTTTTACCTCAGCACACCGGTTACAGAAGATAAAGATGATTTCTTCACGAATGAAGCCCTGGTTATCAACGGCACGCAGGGCTTTACGCCCGCCTTACTGACCAAATTCATCGCAGATATTAAGCGAGCAAAGGGAGCGCTATGATTACTCTGGATGCCAGGAAAATTATCCAATCCGGGATTGAGGCCAATCCGTTCCCCGGTTTACGCCCGTTTGAGTATCACGAGAATCATTTGTTCTTCGGACGCGAAGGCCAAAATCAACGATTGATCGAGAAACTCCACCGCACGCGCTTCCTGGCGGTTGTGGGCACGTCTGGCAGCGGCAAATCGTCGCTCGTCGGCGCGGGGTTGCTGCCCACACTCCTCGGCGGATTTATGCCAATCGTTGGCTCGTTTTGGCGCGTGGCTTTGCTGCGTCCCGGCAATGATCCGCTTGGCAACCTGGCGAGAGCACTAAATTCCCGCGATGCCTTCGGCGATGACGACGACGACAATCGCAGCCTGCAAATTGCCCTCACCGAAGCCACGCTGCGCGGTGGTAACCTCGGTCTGATCGAAGCCGCACGACAAGCTCATCAATCCCTTACCGAAAACCTGTTAGTAATTGCCGATCAGTTTGAAGAATTGTTCCGCGTCGAAAAGAACACCAAAAACAAAGCCCGCGAAAATGACAAAGCAGAGTTCATCCGCCTGCTGCTGGCCGCCGCGCAACAACGCAAAGTCAATATCTACGTCGTGCTGACGATGCGCTCGGATTATCTCGGTGAATGTTCGCAGTTTCAGGATTTGCCCGAAGCCATCAACGAAAGCCAATACCTGATTCCGCGCCTGACCCAGGAGCAACTGCGGCAAGCCATCACGAACCCCGTAGCCGTCGGCGGCGCAGCGATGACGCCGCGCCTCGTCCATCGTTTGCTCAAAGACATCGGCGACAAACAGGATCAATTGCCCCTTCTGCAACACGCCCTGATGCGGACGTGGGATGAATGGAAAGCCAAACAGCCTGACCACGCCCGCACTCATCAAGGCGAAGCGATTGATGTTTGTTGTTATGAACAGATTGGCGGGATGGCTGCTGCGTTATCGAAGCACGCGGACCAGGCGTATCTTGAATTACCCGACGACCGCGCAAAGTTCGTTGCTGAAAGAATGTTCAAGTGCCTGACCGAAAAAGGCACGAGCAATCGCGAAGTCCGCCGCTCTGTCACGCTCCGCGAAATCTGCGCTATCGTCGGAGCCGCAGACGACAACACCAAGCCTGCGCCGATAGAAGAAGTCGTCGAGGTCATCAACACGTTTCGCGCGTCGCGCCGCTCCTTTCTGATGCCGCCTGCCGGAACACCGCTTGATGCCAAATCTCTGATCGATATTTCGCACGAAAGCCTGATTCGCAATTGGGAACGGTTACGCGCCTGGGTTGAGGAAGAAGCCGAATCCGCGCGTCGGTACTTACGTTTGGCTGAAACTGCTAAGTTGTTTCAGGCAGGACAGGCCGGATTGTTGCGCGACACCGATTTGCACTTCGCTCTGGATTGGCAGCAAAAACAGCAACCCCGCGAAGCCTGGGCGCAGCAATACTTTCCCGCCTTTGCGATGGTGATGGGGTTTCTGGAAAAGAGTCGTGCGGACGAGCAAGATAGAAAAGCGAAAGCGAAAGCGAAAGACCGTCAAGCATTGCGCCGCGCTCGCCTTGTGGGCGTCGTGTTGTTCTTGGCTTTTCTGGTTTCGTTAGCTGCAACAATTTTTGCCTTCCAACAGCGAAGGGAGGCCATCAATAGGGAGGATTACGCGGTAGGGCAGGAAGAAAAAGCCAAAAACAAAGAGAACGAGGCCAACGTTGCCAAGCGGGATGCGTTGCTTCAGCAATGTATTGCCCAAGAAGAAAGAGCGAAGGCTGTTGTGTCCGAAAACTCCGCACTGGCACAGAAGGAAATTGCTGAACAGAAAAAAAATGAGGCCATCGCCTCTGCCATCGAAGCAAGGAAGCAAAAACGGCAGGCGGATGAAGACCGGAAGACTGCCGAAGCGGCACAGGCAGTAGCCGAAAATGCCAAGAACGCTGCTGATATGTCCGCTTTCAGCGCGAAAAAAGAGAAAGAGCGTGCGGAAGAGGCGACCAGGCGTGCAGAGGCAGAAAAAGAACGCGCGGAAAAAGGAAAGCGAGAAATTGAAGACTACCGAAAATTTGAAAACCTGAGCGCACAGATTGATAAAGCCCAACTTTACCGTACTCAGAATCCAAGTTTGGCGACAGTACTCGCAGGCAGTGCAATCACGTCTCTGTCGGCTCTGCAAGAATCAGCACTGGATGATAAGGAAAAAAGGATTGGTGAAATTCAGAAAAGGGGATGGAGTGAACTCCAGCAGGTCTTACCGATGACGATGCTTTCCCAGCGCTTCGAGAATGACGAATGGCAGGAGCGCGTTGCCTTCGCGGCCGATGGCTCGTTAATTACCCTGACCGCCGACGGCAAGGGGAAAATTTGGCAGCCGTGGGGCTGGGAGTTTGGCAGTGTCATAAACAAGACCAGCCCCCAACCTTTTTCGCTGGAACCTGATTTCTACAAAAACACGACAACGCGCGCCAAAATTAAATCCATTGCGGTGAGTCCTGATGGTACTTATCTGGCAATCGGGCAGAACGACGGGCTGGTCAAATATGCGAAACTCGCTGAGTTACAAACGGCAGGCCAATCCTCCCCTTCTCATTTGTTGCCTAAAAGTCAGGGACACGCAATCAACCGAATCACCTTTGGTCAGGTCGCTGGGCAAGCTCCGCTGATCGCTACCTCCAGCGTTTCCTGGACATCCGTTGTGACGCGAATAGGAGAGAAGAAAAAACTTTGGAAAAAGCCCGATCCGATTTCTCGCCTGATTCTGGATAACTTTAATGGGACGAGGCGGGTAAAGTTGGTGACGGCGATGGCCTTTAGTCCGTGCAATGAATACCTCGCCATTGGCCGCGATGATGGGGCGATTGAATTGCGTGACACTCGCAACGGGCAACTCCTGCTTTACTGGGAAGGCCATCAGGATGAAGTGACGGGAGTGGCGTTTCATCCGCAGGAAAAATTGCTGGCCACAGTGGGCAAGGATAAGCTGGTGAAAGTGTGGGAGATTTCCCCGCCTTTCAGAAAAAGTAACTTCTGGGGTATTGAAAATCGCCCTGCTAACCCTACGGCACGAAACACGCTCGCGCATCACACCAGCGCGCTCTCTGGCGTCGCCTTTAGTTCTGATGGAAAATTGCTTCTCACTGTAGGAGATGATCAACGGCTAGCCATTTGGGATATGCGGGACCAACCTGTGAAATTGTTACTTGGCTTGATGGCTCATGTGGGAAGAATTAGTAGTGTGGCATTCAATACTTCACAGCCGCAGTCAGGCTATCAAATCGTGACGACAGGTGTGGACGATAAATCAGTCAGAGTCTGGAACTTGCCTGCTTTAGCTCAACTCGTTGAGATGCGCCTACTCCTGCAAGAGATGGGACGGATGGAACGCGGCGAGAGCTACCAATCAGAAGGGCAGGTTTTTTCTCAGATAAAGTCTTTTCTCTCGCCTAAATTAAGTGGCGACTTCTATAAGTACTGGGAAGGCGTGCTGAATAACAAGGATTGTCGTCGGTTTCTATCGCCTTCGCCGCCGGAGAAATAATCCGTTGCATAGCGCGGGGCCAGCGTATTCGTGGTATAAGCTTCAGCAGCAGGGCCGGAGAGGATTAGAAAACAGCTCCTCATTACGATAGGCACAATCAACCAGAAATATGAACTCAATTCAAGGACCAGCTATTTTTCTCGCGCAGTTTTTACGGGACACTGCGCCGTACAATTCGCTCAACAACATTGCCGCCTGGGCGGCGAGCCTCGGCTACAAGGGCGTGCAAATTCCGTCGTGGGACAAGCGCGTGTTTGATCTGGAAACGGCGGCGGAATCGCAAAGTTACTGCGACGACATTCGCGCGTTGCTCGATAAACACGGCCTCGTCGTGACTGAGCTTAACTCGGCGTTGCAGGGGCAATGTCTAGCGATCCATCCGGCGTATGAAGAAATGTTCGCGCCGTTTCACCCCGCCGGTTTGAGCCGCAATGAACGCACCGAATGGTGTTCGTCGCAATTGCTGAAGAGCGTTGCCGCGTCCGTGAAATTGGGCACGACGGCAATTCCCGTATTGTCCGGTGGTTTCGCGTGGCATCTATTTTATCCCTGGCCGCAGCGTCCGGCGGGCATTATCGAAGAAGCGTTCAAAGAGATGGCGAAACGTTGGACGCCCGCGCTGGATGCGGCGCGCGACAACGGCTTGAGCTTTTGCTACGAACTGCATCCAGGGTCGGATTTGTTCGATGGCGCGACGTTTGAAATGTTTCTGGACTATACCAATCAGCATCCGGCGGCGTGCATTAACTATGATCCGAGCCATTTTGTGTTGCAACAGCTGGATTATTTACAGTTCATTCAACTCTACGGCGACCGCATTAAGGCGTTTCACGTCAAGGATGCGGAATTTCGGCCGAGTGGTCGGCAAGGCGTCTACAGCGGCTATGCTTCGTGGGCGGGGCGCGCGGGACGGTTCCGTTCGCTGGGCGATGGGCAGGTGGATTTCAAGCGCATTTTTACCTTGCTGACCGAAGCGGGCTATCGCGGCTGGGCCGTGCTGGAATGGGAATGCGCCGTCAAAAGCCCGGAACAAGGCGCACGCGAAGGCGCACCGTTCATCGCACAGCATTTGATCGAAGCGACCGAGTTTGCGTTTGATGATTTCGTCGGCGCGGAAACTGATGCAGGACGCAATCAGCGCTTGTTGGGCATTGAATAATCAGTGGGAACCTCTATGCGAATCGCCCTTCAATTTTCTATTGCGGTTCTTCTTCACCGTCGTCGTATTCGCGCAACAATCCGCGCCCGCTTTCCAATGGCCGGAAGGGAAGCGCGTGGCCTTGAGCCTGAGCTTTGATGATGCGCGGGCAAGTCAGGTGGAAGGCGGCACGGCATTGCTCGACAAGCACAACGTCAAAGCCACGTTTTATGTCGTGCCATCAAGTGTTGAGAAAAAGCTGGACGGCTGGAAAAAAGCGGTTGCCAGTGGCCACGAAATAGCAAATCACTCGCTCAATCATCCTTGCAGCGGCAACTTCGCGTGGTCGCGCGGCAAGGCGCTCGAAGAGTACACGCTGGAACGAATGCGACAAGAAATGCTGGAAGGGAACCGGCGTATCAAAGAATTGCTCGGCGTCACGCCGGAATCGTTTGCCTATCCGTGCGGGCAATCCTTTGTCGGGCGCGGCGTGGATACGCGCAGCTATGTGCCGCTCGCGGCAAGTTTGTTTGTCACGGCACGCGGCTGGTTGGACGAAGCGCCGAACGATCCCACCTATGTGGATTTCGCGCAGTTGACGGGTATCGAATCGGATGGCAAAGACTTCGAGCAGATTTTGCCAATTATCCAAGATGCACGCAAATATGGTTTTTGGGTCGTGCTAGCGGGACACGAAATGAACAACAGCGGCCCGCAAACTACACGGCTGATGATGCTCGAAAAGCTGTGTACTTACGCGAACGATCCGGCGAATGGCATATGGATCGCGCCAGTAGCAACGGTTGCCAGGTATGTAAAGGACAAGCGAAAAGGGTGAGTTTCCGGTTGAGACTAAGCTCCACTAGGCAATAAGACTCGCACGGGCGCTGGCCAACTCCAGTGCGACCTGACTGGGAGCCGTGCCGCCAATACGATTCTTCCCGGCCAGACAGCTTTCCAATGAGATCGCCGCGAACAAATCTTCGGCAAACAGCGGCGAGAATTCCTGAAATTCGGCCAACGTTAGTTCATTCAATTCTTTGCCTTGCTGTATCGCAGACACGACGACGCGGCCAATGATGTCGTGGGATTTGCGAAACTCAATGCCTTTGCGAACTAAGTAATCGGCCAAGTCCGTCGCGTTCGTGTAATCGCGGATGGCGGCAGCGCGGGCGCGGTCAGCGTTGAAATCAATATTACGCAGCACCGTAGCAATTACGCGCAGGCTGTCTGACAGCGTATCAATACAATCGAACAGGGCTTCTTTATCTTCCTGCAAATCTTTGTTGTAGGCGAGTGGCAAGCCTTTTGCCATCACGAGCAGCGCCGTGACGTGGCCAAAGATGCGGGCTGCTTTGCCGCGCACGAGTTCGAGCGAATCGGGATTTTTCTTTTGCGGCATCAGGCTGCTGCCCGTGGCTATCGCATCGCCAAGTTTGATGAAGCCAAATTCCTGCGTGGAATAAATAATCAAGTCTTCTGACAAGCGCGACAGGTGCATCATCGTCAGGGCGGCGGCGTTCGCAAATTCAATGATGTAATCACGGTCGCTGACGGCGTCTATGCTGTTGTGCGTGACGCTCGTGAAACCTAACTGCTGCGCCATCCATTCGCGGTCAACGGGAAAGTTTGTGCCCGCAAGCGCGCCGGAGCCAAGCGGCAGGACATTGACGCGCTGGCTCACTTCGGCAAGGCGGGCGCGATCTCGTGCGAGCATTTGAAGGTAGGCGAGCAGAAAATGCGCGAGCAGAATCGGCTGCGCTTTTTGCAGATGCGTATAGCCTGGCAGCGGGGCGTTAGGATATTTTTCAGCAAATTCCAGCAGTGCGCGTTGCGCGTCAACGATGTGGACATCAATGGCTTTGATTTCTTCGCGCAGGAACAAGCGTGTGGCCGTCGCGACCTGATCGTTGCGGCTCCGGCCTGTGTGAAGTTTGTAACCGACGGCTCCAATCAATTCGACCAGGCGGGCTTCGATGAAGCTATGCACATCTTCGGTTTTGGCAAATTCCGGGCGCAACAGATACGCCGAGTCTTGGGCTTGCTCGGCGATTTGTTGCAGGCCGGAAACAATTTTTTCAACTTCTTCCTCCTGCAAGATCGCCGCTTTGCCTAAGGCCTTCGCCTGCACAATGCATCCCTGCAAATCCGCCGCGAGCAAGCGTTGATCGAAACGAAAGCTGGCGTTATACGCTGCAAAATGTTGATCGGCTTCGCCCGTAAATCGTCCGCCCCAAAGTTTCATAATTTGGTCAGTTGCCAGTTGCCAGTTGTCAGCAGCGAAGTGCAACAGACAACCGACACCTGACAATCATCATTCCTTTTTCTGTAAAAAGTCTTTGATTAAATCCATCACCATATCGGCCTCGGCAGGTGTGCTGAGGCTGAAAGTGACGTTTTCGATTTTGAAGAGTTTGTTGTTGTGTTTGAGGACAATTATGGCCGATTGCGGCAGCCGATTGGCATCCTTGACTTGCGCTTTAGTGACGCTGGCCAGCGCTTTGTCGGGCGCATTGAAATCGGACAGGACGAGTTGTGCGGACGAGATGCGAAGCCAACTGGTTTTCAATTCTTGAAACGTAAAACGTTGCGTTTGCCGGTCTCGATTTGGACGCCGCCATTGGCTGTCGTGCGCGATCTTGAACACTGCTGCGCCACCCAATTTAATCGCTTGCAACATGGCGGCAGATGCTTTGACCTGATCCTTGTTGTATTCGTTGTAAAGCAGTCCGAGATATTCATACGCGCCCGCCTGCTTGGCGTCGTCCTGTGTCAAGCGTTCAAGTTGTCCGATGGTTTCGGCGAATTTTTGTGGGTTGAAGCCCTTGACGATTTGCTCTAACCGGTCTTTATAGCCGGAAGCGGATAGCCCTAGATGCGGCAGTTTTAGCGTGAAGAGAACCGGTGCGGCGAGCGTTGGGCTGGGGGCGACCGAAACGCGCACGCGGTATTCGCCATCGGCAGGCACGGTTGCGCCTGCTGTGCTTAGCTGATACTCGCCGGATTGCTCATCGCGTTTAAGCGGCACGTTGATCCTGCGAGCATCCAATAATTCGACTTTGAGCGATGCGTTGACACTGTTGACCTGAATTTTAAAAAGGTCGGCATCCGTCGCCGTCAGGGCGAATTCCTGATAATAGACATTCGGCGGGATGCGTCCTGCCGTCTGCGCTTCGATCCGGCCTTCGAGGCTTTGATCGAAATTGATGGAATCAACCTTCGAGGGTTCTTTGACCGCCGTGATTTTGGTTGTCGTTGGCGTGACTGGGGGCTTTGCTTTCGGGGGCGCGGGTTTTGGCTTGGGTTTCGTCGTTGTGGATTTGGGCACGGGGGGTAAATCGCCGCTGCCACCCTGCGCAAACGTCGGAACCGCGTAAAATGCCAACAAAAGGAAGATGCCGCGAAAGGTAATGAAGGTGAGTTTCATGGTTGCGGTATATCTTGAGCGCATCGGAAGCCGATGGCGCTGTAGTCAATGTTATCGGGTGGCATATCGCTCGGCCAATCAGTGCGCGTCGCGGGCCAGCCTCTTCGGTAAGTAGTAGTTGCTTGCGGTAATTCGCTTTTCCACGAACCGCCGCGAATCACTTTTAAATTTTGGTATCCTTTGCGGGCCGGGGGCAGTTGGCCGTTAGGGTAGGCTTTCAGTTCGCTAGCTGTCCATTCCCAGGCATTGCCGGACATATCGGAAAGTCCAAACGGAGAATTTCCTTCGTTGTAAATTCCCACCGGCTTGGTTCTGATTTCTTTCGGATCGGCAGCCGTATTGTCGTTGATATTGGCAACACCGGGTTTGTAGGTGTCGCCCCACGGATAGAAACGATTATCCACGCCGCGCGCAGCATACTCCCATTCCTCCTCCGACGGCAGGCGTTTCCCGGCCCATTTGGCATAGGCTGCGGCATCTTCCCACGTCACATCCGTCACCGGGTGTTTATCCTGACCGGCAGCGAATTGTCCATCTTTCCAGGATGGCGGGGCGGCGTGTTGGGTGGCATCCACGAATTTTTTATAGGCCTCGTTCGTGACTTCAGTCAGGTCAATGAAGAAGGGTTTGACTGTGACGGTGTGCGATGGCGCGTCAATATCGTTGCCGTCATCGCGCCCCATTTTGAAATCACCCCCGTTAATAATCACCATCCCCTCCGGCGCGACCAGCGGTTTGGCCGTTGCTGCGAGCGACGGTTCGGCTTTTTGCGGAGGCATCTGGGCCAACACATCTTTGGCAGGCGTGGCTGGCTTCGGCGCGGCGTGTGAGACAAAAAAGTACCACCACGTTGCACCACCTAACAAAAGCAGGAATGCCACACCCCCTGCCGCATACATCGGCAAACGGGAAGGTTTGTCTATCTGCTCCGTTTTGGAGGCGGGCGCGACGAATTTGGTTTCGAGTCTAGTTTCGGCGATTTGTGGAATTGGGGCGAAAGATTGAGGCTGGCTCGGCTGGCTCACTGCCGCTTCAAATTCGCGCGCCAGTTCGAGCGCCGATTGTTGGCGGGCTTCTGGTTTTTTCTCCAGCGCTTTGAGTACCACACGCTCGACTTCTGCCGGGATGTTGGGATTGACGGCAATCAACCGCTTGGGCTTTTCCGTAACGTGTTTGATGACGACGCCTGTAGAGTTTTTTGCCGTGAAGGGCTGGATGCCGGTCAGCATTTCATAAAGGACTACGCCCAAACTATAGACGTCCGAGCGCGCGTCTAATGGTTCGCCCTGGCATTGCTCAGGCGACATATAATTTGGCGTACCAATGACCGTACCAACTTGCGTCAGGGTTGTATCCTTTTCGCCTGTCTCATCCAACCGGTCGAGCAATTTGGCAATGCCGAAATCCAGAATCTTGACGTGCGGGACACCATCGTGCGAATCCAGCACAATAATGTTATCCGGTTTGATGTCGCGGTGAATGATGCCGAGCCGGTGCGCCGCTTCAATTGCCGCGCAAGCTTGTTTGATGATGCTGACGGTTTGCGGCAGCGGCAGGATTCGCTGTTCGCTGAGGACATCGCGCAGGCTGCGGCCTTCGAGATATTCCATCACGATGTAGGTCGTGCCGTCCGGGTCCTGGCCAAAGTCATGCACGACGACGGCGTTAGGATGATGCAACTTGGCGGCAGCACGTGCTTCGCGTTGGAAGCGTTCGCGCGATTGCGTGTCGTGGACTACTTCAGGCCGCAGCACTTTTACCGCCACTGTGTCGCCAATGTGGATGCGTCGCGCCGTGTAAATCGCGCCCATCCCGCCGCTGCCGATACAGGTTTTGATTTCGTAGCGATTCCCTAGTACTCGGCCTGCTTCCATTTCTTTGGTGCTTTCTGCCGCATTGGCAGGCGGTGGGGCAGGCGCAGCAGGTGGTGTGGCCAGCAGCGTTTTTTCTTCACTGGCGATCAGCGTCACAGCTTCGCGTTTGAGCAGGGTCTGTTCGTTGCCGGGCAGCAGCGAATGACAATGCGGGCAGGTTTCCGACGCCGGGTTAACTGATTGACCACAATTAATGCAATACATCTTCGACTTTAGTTGCGACTTTAGCAGCGGGCCGTGCGAACGGACAGGAAAGTTTCGACGGCATTTTTGTTTTCAGCGGTGCCTGAAAGAGCAAGTAGTCTAGCATACACATTTTTATTCCGCTATCACTCAATGTCGGGCAATGTCAGGAATGGCGCGTGGGAAAAGTCAATTTCTTGACATAATTTCGAGGCGCTTCTATCATACGTTGCCAGGTGATGGTCGCATTTGCTCGGACAAATAATGTCGAACAGATTAGCAAACAAGCCAGCGAGGGCAGCACTCCTGTCCCTCAGCTTACAAGAAAGAAAACGAGCCTGAATTATGTTTGGGGCTGTTATCGGAGAAGCATGCACGCGCGTAATTAATGGGATTGTGCGCAGCATCGTTCGCTTTAATCCTGATCCAAATTTTCTGACCGTCATCGGTCTCTGCATTAATATTTTTGCGGCTTGTTTGTACGGCTTTGGCGAATTTTTCTATGCCGGGCTGGTGATGATCTTTGCCAACATCTTTGACATGCTGGACGGGCGCGTTGCGCGGCTGACCGGGCGCGTGACAAAATTTGGCGCGTTTCTCGATTCCAGTTTGGATCGCCTGTCCGATATGGTGGTCTTTTTGGGCATCATCATTTTCTATGCCCGTGACACGCAGTATCACAGCACACTTTATGCTTCATTGACGGGCGCGGCGTTGATTGGGTCGGTCATGATTAGTTACACCAGCGCGCGCGCCGAATCCATTTTGCCCAAAATGGATGTCGGCTTCTTTCGTCGCCCGGAACGAGTGGTTTTGTTAATTATCGGCTCCCTGACCGTGTGGCCCAATTCCACACATTGGGCATTGAATAAAATGCCCGCAACGATTTGGTTAATGACTGTGATGTCGTACTGGACGTTTGGACAACGGCTGTATGACACCTGGCGGCTGACGCACGAAATGGAAACCCGCCAATTGCCCGACGGCCCGGACACGCAGTCCTCTGAAAATAGCGCACTCGCGCGCTAATGGCACCGTAGCTCCGCATATTTCTGACACGCACCGATGAAAAGCATGCATACCCTTGAAACCTTAATCTGTCCCTGCTGTGGCACGCCACGATCTCTGGAAGTTTGCGCTAGCTGTCAGGCGCATCAAGTCGCGGAGCCGCTGCTACCCCCTGAAACCCGCTTGCCGAGCCTTGGCCCAGCATTTACTGCCGTGTTGATTGCGCTTGTTATCTTCCTTGCCTTTGTCGGCGCGTGGCTGCTCAGCAATGATATGAAAGTGGCGCGCGCATTGTTGGTCTTGGCGCTGGGGGAAAGCACGACGTTTACCAAATCGCTACTTCAACTTGATCCCAGCCTCCCGTACTATCGCATCTTCACCTTCGATGCCTATCGGCTGGCTTGTTATCTGTCGTTAGCCCTGATTCCGCTTTCCATCCTCGGACTCGCGCTGGCGCGACGCGCGCGAAAGTTGGCGACGTTGCAGCCTTTGCAATTTGGAGGACGGCGACTAGCGGGTGGTGCTTTCGCGTGCCTGCTGGTTTTCCTTCTTGTTTTCAGCGCTGCCGGAATTAGTTGGATTCCGCGCGCGATTCAGCAAGGACGCGCAAAACACGTCGCCGCCGTGCGAGCAGAGTTTTATCGCTTGCACGGCGAAGCGTTGAATCAACACTACGCCGCTTTTGGCACGTACCCGCAGGAATTGTCGGATTTGCGCGATTATACCTCGCAGGTGATTCCCTCGACCGATTATTGGGGCAATGCGATTCGTTACGCACCCACTGCGCTCATCGCGGCGCGCAACAGCACGCCCGGATATAGCAACTATCAACTAGTCTCGGCTGGGCCGGATGGAGTACTGGGAACCGCAGATGACATTCGTATGGTGGATGGCGTGATTGTGAACGCTACGGACGAAGATGATTGGTTTACCAGTTTCTTTAGCACCAAAAATAACGAAAAACTCAACGATAGGTAATTTACTGTTTTGCCTGCGCCTGCAAGATCGAAAGTACCTGCGATCAGACCGGCCTGAACACTAAAACACCTATGGCAAAAACATACTTTGGACGTTTGGTGGATAAACTCCTGCGTCGCCATTCGGAAGATGAATATCGCCGCTGGCTGTTGCAATATGGCCGCGTGGTGGAAGGCCGCGTGATTGATGCGGATGATGAAAATCTGACGGCGACGACGATTTATTATTGCTACCACATCTCGAACGTTCGCTACGAATCGTCCCAATTACTCACGCCCGAACAAGGTTTGCATCGCGCAAAATATTTTCCCGGCGCGGCAGTTTCTGTCCGCTTTGATCCGCGCGCACCAGGGCGGGCGGTGGTTGAATAATTACGGCCACTTGTCTGGTCTTTGGATTTTGCAACCCACAAAGACCAAAGCCCCAAGACCCTCTTATAATGTTTACGAAGCTTCTCATCGCCAATCGCGGCGAAATCGCTGTTCGCATCATTCGCGCTTGCCGCGACCTCGGCATCTCTCCAGTGGCAGTTTATTCCGAAGCCGACCGCCGCGCTTTGCACGTACAACTTGCTGACGAAGCCTGGTTCATCGGCCCCGCGCCCGCCGCACAAAGCTATCTGGTGATCGAAAAGATTCTCGATGCCGCGCGCCAATCCGGCGCGGAAGCGATTCATCCCGGCTACGGCTTTTTGTCCGAACGTGCCGAATTTGCACGCGCTGTCACTGCGGCTGGTATAACATTTGTTGGGCCTTCGGCAGATTCCATTGAATTGATGGGCAGCAAAACGAACGCCCGCGAAGCCGCGATCAAAGCAGGCGCACCAATTGTGCCCGGCACAGCGAATAAACTGGCTGATACGGCAGAAGCATTGGCAACTGCGCTCAGCGTCGGCTACCCCGTAATGCTCAAAGCATCGGCGGGCGGCGGCGGCAAAGGGATGCGGATTGTGCGCAGCGCGGAGGAGATGCAATCCGCTTTTGACACGGCAAGCGCCGAAGCAGAAGCCGCTTTTGGCGATGCTTCGGTCTACATTGAAAAGTACATCGAACGCCCGCGCCACATTGAAATCCAAATCGTGGCTGACCAGTACGGCCACACGATTCACCTCGGCGAACGCGAATGCTCGATTCAGCGCCGCCATCAAAAAGTGATTGAGGAATGCCCGTCGCCGCTCAATGATCCTGCCTTACGCGCAAGGATGGGTGAAGCCGCCGTCAATATTGCCAAAGCTGCGAATTATTACAGCGTCGGCACACTCGAATTTCTGGTGGATGCACAGCGCAGTTTTTACTTCCTCGAAATGAACACGCGCTTGCAGGTCGAACATCCCGTGACTGAATTGGTAACAGGTGTAGACCTCGTGCGCGAGCAAATTCGTATTGCCGCGGGCGAGCGGTTGACGATTCAGCAGGAAGACGTGCAATGGCAGGGACACGCCGTCGAATGCCGTGTTTATGCCGAAGACCCGGAGAAAAACTTTCTGCCCTCGCCCGGCAAAATCACCAAACTCAGAACTCCTTCCGGCCCCGGCGTGCGCGATGACAGCGGGGTTTACGAAGGCTGGGAAGTGCCCTTGTTTTATGACCCGATGATTTCCAAATTGGCAGCTTACGGCGCGACGCGCGAAGAGGCTATGAATCGGATGCAACGCGCACTGCGCGAATATTACGTCGGCGGTATTCGCACGACGATTCCATTTTTTCAGGAAGTGCTGGGTGATGCTGAATTCCGCAGCGGGGAAATTGATACTGGTTTTATCGCCCGCTATTTCGAGCGCCGCGCCGCCCAACCAATCGCCGAGGCACCGGAAGAATTTACGCCATCTGAGATCGCCGCTGCTTTTGTTGCTGCCTTCGATTTTGCCCGCCAGCAAACGCCCTCGGCTGCGACAACGACTGCGCCACTAAGCAAGTGGAAACTGGCCGGACGAATAGCCGCCTTAGGAAGTAAATAACCGTGAAATTACACCTGACGATCCAAAAGAAAACTATTGCTGCCGAATATCGCCAGCAGACAGCAAAAGCAACCCTGACGCTCGCCGACCAAACGCACGAAGCGCAATTCGTCGAAACACAACCCGGATTATTTACCGTCATTCTCGGCGGAAAAGTCTTTTACTGCGCACTCGAAAAAACGCCCAGCGGAGCTACCGAAGTCATCGTTAATGGGCAGCGAATTCCAGTTACCATCGAAGACCCCAAACGACTTAGGCACGGTGCAGGCGCGGAAGGACAAGCGGGCGGGAGCGCTACACTCACCGCACCTATGCCGGGCAAAGTGGTACGCCTGCTGGCAGCCGTAGGCGACGAGGTGGCAGAAGGGCAAGGCGTGTTGGTTGTCGAGGCGATGAAGATGCAAAACGAAGTGCAAGCCCCGAGGGCAGGAAAAGTTGCCGTGCTCAACGTCATAGAAGGGCAGACCGTCAATGCTGGCGAATCACTGGCGGTGATTGAATAAGCATTTGTGACATCGGTGTAAACAGCAAACCTGACCACTGACAACTGTCCCCTGATCACTGGCTAAAACGAAAATTTTAGCCAGTGATCAGGGGACAGTTGTCAGTGGTCAGGTTTGTTGTTTTACGTACAGAAAATCGCTGTAGATTTTATTCTCAACTCTGATTCCGCTCTGCCATCGGTACGAAATTGCGTTCCTCGCTTCCCAGATAAATTTGACGCGGGCGCGCAATCTTTTGCTCTGTGTCCAGCAGCATTTCCTCCCACTGTGCAATCCAGCCAGAAGTGCGCGGAATGGCAAACAGCACCGGGAACATTTCGACGGGGAAGCCCATCGCTTTGTAGATAATCCCGGAATAAAAATCTACGTTGGGGTAGAGCTTGCGCTTGACGAAATATTCATCGTCCAGCGCGATGCGTTCGAGTTCAAGTGCGACATCCAGGAGCTTGTCTTTGCCCGTGACCTCAAAAACTTCGTCTGCGACTTGTTTGATAATCTTGGCGCGCGGATCGTAGTTTTTGTAGACGCGATGGCCGAAGCCCATCAATTTAAAATCCCCTGCCTTGACGCGTTTGATGTATTCCGGCACGTGTTCGACCGAACCAATTTCATTCAGCATGCGCAACACCGCTTCATTCGCGCCGCCGTGCAGCGGGCCGTACAACGCGGCAGCCGCGCCAGCTAAGGCAGAGTATGGATCAACGTGCGAACTGCCGATGCCGCGCATCGAATTCGTGCTGCAATTCTGTTCGTGATCGGCGTGGAGGATGAACAAGACATCCAGCGCGCGTTCCAGCACCGGATTTGGCTGGTATTTCAACTCGCTTGTCTTGAACATCATATTTAGAAAATTGCCTGGAAAACTCAGGTCGTTGTCAGGATAGGAATAGGGCAGTCCGACGCGATGGCGATAGGCAAAAGCCGCAATCGTGGCAACTTTGGCCAACAGGCGATAAACCTGTTTGCGGCGGTTTTCCGCATCGAAAATATTTTTGGCTTCAGGATAAAACGTCGAAAGCGCACTCACGGTACTGATAAAAATGCCCATTGGATGCGCGTCGTAATGAAATCCGTCCAGGACTTTCTTGATGTTTTCGTTAATAAACGTATGGTGTGTGATGTTCCAAGTCCAATCTTTCAACTGCGCCTCGTTGGGCAATTCACCGTGTAAGATTAGATAGGCAACTTCCAGGTACGAACATTGCTCGGCCAGTTGCTCAATCGGATAGCCGCGATACCGCAAAATCCCTACGTCGCCGTCAATAAACGTGATGCGACTTTTGCAGGAAGCTGTGTTGGTAAACGCCGGATCGTACGTCATCAGTCCGAAATCATCTTCGGCGGCTTTGATTTGCCGCAAATCCATAGCCCGAATTGTGCCATCAGTGATGGGGACTTCATACTGCCTGCCCGTGCGATTGTCAGTGATTGATAGAGTATTAGCGCCCATTGATTCCTCCTAAATTGTTTGGTGCAGCCAGAGAGATACTAAATCAAGGCAACGGATTTTCCCAATGACCACGCAGAAAATCTGAAGCGAAAAAAAAGGCAATCTCCCAAAATTTGTTATTCGTACCAGCCGAATCTGTCAAAAAAACAAAAAAGTTTGCGGGCTAAATGACTGAAATAGATCAGTTTTAACAAAAAGAATTCATTTTGAACATTTTTTGCTTGCGTTAATCAGTGTTGAATGTATAATGACCTTGCTTTCGCGGTAGTAGTCAAATTGAAAGCAACACAAATAGTAGGAGTCGTCATAGAATAACGGGGCGTTCTAGGCGGCTCCTATTATTTTGTCTTTTTTCAGCCACCGCAAAATCTCTTCTTTTACGCCACGAATTCACACGAATTTTCACGAATGAGAGCAAGCATCGGAAGGTGCAAAGGAAACGCATCTGATTTTGTGCCTTTTGCGCTTTTTGTGGTTTGTTCCCATTCGTGAAAGCTCGTGTGAATTCGTGGCTAAAAATATCCGCCGTTACCGCAAATACTGCTTTTCAATCGCCATAATTTTCGCCACGCGCTTGCCGTGCCGTACTTCGCCTTCATCGGTTGCAAGCCATGCTTGGATAACCTCGCGCAATTTTTCCTCGCTCAGCATTTTTGCGCCCAGCGTCAGAACGTTGGCGTAGTTATGTTCGCGGGAGTTTTTCGCGGTCGCTGCGTCATAGCACATCGCGGCGCGAATGCCGGGAACTTTGTTCGCGGTCATGCACGAACCAATGCCGGCCCCGTCCAGGATAATACCGAGATCACAGACGCCATCAGCAACGGCACGCGCGACGGCGTGAGCAAAGTCGGGATAATCTACGGCGTTTGCCGAAAGCGTGCCGAAATCTCGATGTTGATAGCCAAGTTGCGTGAGGAATGGTTTCAGCCGCTCTTTCATTTCAAACCCGCCGTGATCGGCACCGAGCGCGAGGATGCGTTGCTTGTCCGTGTTCTGCGCACGTTTGCGGTGTTGGAGCGAAAGCCGATTTTCACGAATCAGGTCTTGGGCGGAGGGCGTGATGATCGCATCTTCGCGGATCAATAAACCGCCGCCTACCGGGATGTCACGCACCTCGGCTTCGGTGATCACGTTTTTCAGCGACTCGTCTATTATTTCTGATGCGGGCGGCGCGGCAGCGGGAAGGGAAGCCTGCTGTTTTTCTACGGCTTCCCGCACCAAGGCTCGAATGGCGTCGCGGTCAAGTGATTGCGGATTGCTCATAATTTCGCCGGGCGTTACCAATCTACGACGCTGCCGTCATCGGGATCGTAGGTTTCCTGATTTTTCCAGTCGTGGTCGTAAAGATTGTTTTTCTTCATCAATTCCTCGTCCAATTCAATGCCCAGTCCTGGCCCCGTCGGTAAATCAAGGTAGCCATTGCGCACGACAAACGGTTTTTTGAGATAACCCTCGCCCAGGCTGACCTGTTCCTGGCAAAGAAAATTCGGAATCGAAGCTGCGATTTGCAGTCCTGCGGCCAGTGAAATCGGGCCAAGTGGATTATGCGGCGCAATCGAAGCGTAAAAAGATTCGGCGATACCCGCGATGATTTTGACTTCCGTGATACCGCCTGCGTGGCATAAATCAGGTTGCAAAATAATCGAAGCTTTTTTCTCCAGAATTTCGCGGAAGCCCCATTTCGTGAAAATGCGCTCGCCCGTCGCCAGCGGAATATGTGTGGATTTTGCCAATTCCGCCATCACTTCCACTTCCTGACAATTCACGACTTCTTCGTAGAAAAAAGGATCGTACGGTTCCAATGCCTTGATAAGCTGCTTCGCTGTGCCGTGGGGAATCGCGCCGTGAAAATCAATCGCCAGATCGCCGTCTTTGCCAACAATCTGCTTGAGCGCAGCAAAGCGTTCGACACAGTGATCAATGTATTGCCGGTTTTCGACGAAGTGTGCTGGGCGATCATTCAATTTCGCCGGGCCGCATTTGAAAGCGGTAAACCCTTCGGCTTTGCGCGTTTTGATGTCGGCTTCAGTTCGCGCGTGGGCATAAACACGCACGCGATCACGGGTTGGGCCGCCAAGTAATTCATAGACCGGCACGCCGAGTAGCTTGCCTTTGATGTCCCACAGCGCCTGATCAATACCTGATAAGGCACTCGTCAAAATCGGCCCGCCGCGATAAAACGCATGCCGGTAAATCGCCTGCCAGTGATGCGCGACATTGCGCGGGTCTTTGCCGATCAGATACGGCTCAATCTCTTTCACCGCAGCCTGACACGTTAAGGCGCGACCTTCGGTAATCGGTTCGCCGAGACCGACGACGCCCGCGTTAGTATGTACTTTTAGAAACAGCCAGCGCGGTTTGACGAGAAAGGTTTCGAGCTTTGTGATTTTGATGATTTCTTTAGCTTTTGGCGTAACTCCCTGACCGGGTTTGCGGGGTGCTACGAGTTCTTCGCTATGGGCTTTGGAGTTAGTTTGCGCTTGGGTGGCGGTTACGGCGGCTGCGCCGAAAGTGGCGGCGACAGCGTTTTTTAGTAAGGAGCGGCGGGTTGTTTTGGGCGCATCTTTCATTGGGTAGACTCCTGCAAAAAATGTACGACAGGCAGCTTGCCTGTCGCCCGTATCAAATTTTTACCACTTGAAAATTACAACAGGCGGGCCGCCTGTCGTACCTTGCTATTCATTGAAAAACGCCTTGATGCCTTGAATCGCCTGCCGAGTGCGTTCTTCGTTTTCGATCAGGGCAAAGCGCACATACTCATCGCCTTCCTGCCCGAAACCGACGCCGGGTGAAACGGCGACTTTGGCTTTGGCGATGAGTTGTTTGGCAAATTCCAGCGAACCGAGCGGGCGGTATTTTTCCGGGATTTTGGCCCACACGAACATCGTGCCAAGCGGCGGCGTAATTTCCCACCCGACCGAATTCAAACCTTTGCACAGCACGTCACGGCGTTTTTGATAGACAGCGGTAATTTCTGGCACGATAGCATCGCAATCGCGCAGCGCGATGATCGAAGCGATTTGAATCGGCTGAAACATCCCGTAATCCAAATAGCTTTTCAGCCGCGTTACGGCGGCAACGACCTGTTGATTTCCGCACACGAAGCCGACCCGCCAGCCGGCCATCGAATAGCTCTTGGACATTGAGAAGGTTTCAACGGCGATGTCTTTCGCGCCTTCGACCTCAAAAATGCTGGGCGCGCGGTAGCCATCAAAAACCAGATCGGCGTAGGCCAAATCGTGAATCACCAGCCAGCCTCGATCTTTTGCCAGGGCGACAACTTTCTCGAAGAAATCCTTCGTCACGCAAATCGTCGTGGGGTTGTGCGGAAAGCTTAGCACTAGAATTTTCGGCTGTTGCGAGGGGGAATATTCCAGTTTGTACAATTGATCCAGAATGGATTCTGCGCCTTCGAGTACATTAATTTTGACCAGCTCGCATCCGGCAATCGTCGCGGCAAACAAGTGAATCGGATAACTCGGCGTCGGCACGATGACGCGATCTCCCGGTTCAACCAGCGCGAGAATCATGTGGGATAAGCCTTCTTTGGAACCAATCGTAGCAATGGCTTCTGTCTCAGGATCAATCTCGGCATTGTAACGGCGCTTGTACCATTTCGCGATTTCCAGGCGCAGATTAGGAATGCCTTTTGACATCGAATAGCGGTGATTTTTAGGATTGTGTGCCGCCTCTACCAGTTTCTCGACAATTGGTTCAGGTGTGGGCAAGTCAGGATTGCCCATCCCGAAGTCAATAATGTCTTCACCGCGCCGCCGCGCTTCCATCTTCATTTGGCTGGTCACCGCAAAAACATAGGGCGGAAGTTTTTCAATCAAAGGAAATCTAAAATTCATAATGCTGGTCAGTTGTCAGTTGTCGGTTGTCCGTTGTACTTTGTTGCATCTTGGTCTTTGGCCTTTGGCGAAGACCAAAGATCAATAGCCCAAGACTTATCTGTGTTTCAAGAGACACTTACAATGGAAAAGAATCACGACTCAGAATTCAATAACACAAGCCTTGAAGTTCTCATTCCTGCCGATGTTTTGCAAGCCCGTATTCGCGAAATGGGAGCCGAAATTGCCAAAGACTACGCCGGGCGCAAGCCTCTTTTGATCTGCGTGCTGAAGGGCGCGATGGTGTTTATGGCGGATTTGATGCGGGCGATTGATTTGCCGCTGAATATAGATTTTATTGCTGTTTCCAGCTACGGTTCCGGCACGCGCTCAACGGGCGAAGTGCGCATCGTGAAAGACCTCGACGGGCCGCTGGAAGGGCACGATATGATTTTTGTCGAAGACATTCTCGACACGGGACTCACGCTCAGCTATCTGCTTGAAACGTTTCGTGCACGTGGCGCGGCCTCGATCAAAATCGCTGCATTGCTGAACAAACCGGAACGGCGCAAAGTGGCGGTCGAATTGGATTACAAAGGCTTTGATATTCCCGATGACTTTGTCGTGGGCTATGGCTTGGATTTTGACGAACGATATCGCAATTTGCCCTACATTGGGGTGGTCAAAAGCACTTACTGAAGCTGGGCGGCGAGCGTCAATTTTTCTTTTTGGGTTCCTCGGTCAGTGCTTTGGGTTTGGTGGCACTTTTGGCCTTGGACTTGTCCTCACCAATAGATTTCACCTCAAACGTAATGACGCCCAAAACCTGCACGGGCTGGCCTTCAAATTTGGGCGGTGCAAATGTCCATTTTTTCGCGGCATCTACGGAAGGACCAGTCGTCACAGGCGGGCCATCCAGAATGCGAGCGAACACCACTTTGCCAGTGGTAGAAACCAGCACTTCCACTTTTGCCTTGCCGCCCTTTAATTGCATCACTTCTGTTTTTGAGGGACGTAACGCGCCTTGTCCGGGGCCAATGGAAACGGCGCTACCTCCGGGGCCGACGCCTGTTGGTGCAGGTTGATCGCCACCGCTTTTGGTCTTGCCAGCGGTGACTTTAATGATCGGCAGGATGGCCATGGTGCGTGTTAGCGGCTGCCCGCCATCCACCAATTTCCACAGTGGGTCAGCGATTTGTTTTTGGATTTCGTCGTCCAAACCGAATTCTCCGACCATTAACGTCGGAGCGCCGAAATCCTCATTACCAGGATGATGCAGTTTGATGGCTTGGCGCAGCGATACCAGCGCGGCTTTGCGCTCAGCCTCGGCTTTGCTTTCGTCCGTGGCCAGCAAGGCGGCTTCGGCGTGCAGCAGATTTTGCAGGTTGAGTGCCTCGGCGTAATCCGGTTTCGCGGCCAACACTTTGCCGATGCTGGCCAGGCCGGAAGAGACGCTCAGCGAGGCAGCGGCGAGTTCTTTTTCTGCGAACGTGTAAACAGTCTTCGGCGGTTTTAGTTCACCGCGTTTGGCGATCAGTTCGTGCGCCTCGCGCCACCACGTCAGCGCGACCATGTAATTGCAGAAGACGCTCACCGTGCTTTTCTGATTGGGTAGATTTGCACGGCGCTGGAACAGATCGCGCGCCTGCATTTGATTCCCCAACTGATAGGCGGTCAGCGAGGCATAGCCAAGAGCTTCGTCATTGTCTGGCTCCAACTTAAGGGCCGCCAGGAATTGCTTGATGGCAAGATCAAATTTGCCCTTGCGATATTGCACAATACCGCTGGCGATATAACTTTTAGCGGTTGCAGGCGAGGGCGATGGTTTGGGCGTGGCGGTGGTTTGCGGAGCCTGGCTGGCAGGCTTGGGCGTTGTGGGAGACTGCGCCCAAGTCACGACCAGCAAAAGCATCGAACCACAAGCCGCACGAAGAAATAACGCAGGGCAATAATCGTATTTCATATTCATCCGTGCAAAGAAGAAAGGAAAGTGCAGTCTTACAGAAAACTGCGATCAAATGGCGCAGGCAATAATTCGTGGATAGAAATGCTTTCCATTGCGCCGTCCAGATTGGCCATGATGACCTCAGTGTCTTGCGGAAACAAATCCGAAATCACCTGACGGCACGCGCCACAGGGACGTACCGGCGTGTGAGTGTCAGCGATAACGGCGATGCGCCGGAAATTGTGTAAGCCTTCGGAAATCGCTTTGAAAATGGCGACTCGCTCGGCACACATGCTTAGGCCATAGCTGGAATTTTCAACATTACAACCGGTGATAACGCGCCCATCCTGGCATTCCAACGCTGCGCCGACCTGGAAATTGGAATACGGCGCGTGGGCGTGTTCGCGGGCTTGCCGCGCCGCTTCAACTAATTCCTCTGAAGTCACTTGGTTCCTGTCACCTTTGATAATTCAATATCAATTTGGGCGCGAATCTTGCCCGTGATTAAATCAATGCCGACCTCATTATACCCGCCTTCGGGAATAATCACATCCGCGTAGCGCTTCGACGGTTCGACAAATTGCTGATGCATCGGGCGCACGGTTTCGAGGTATTGGTTGATGACTGAATCTACCGAGCGTCCGCGTTCGGTAATGTCGCGCTTGAGTCGTCGAATGAAACGTAAATCGTCTGCGGTTTCGACAAAGATTTTTACGTCCATCGCTTCGCGCAAGCGGGCGTCATTGAAAATCAAAATTCCTTCGACGATGACGATAGGTTTGGCGGCAACCGGCTTTACTTCGGCTTTTCTCGTATGAATCGTGTAATCATAAATCGGCATGTCAATCGGCTCGCCCGCGCGCAATGCGCGCAGGTGATTGGCAAATAAATCATTGTCGAGCGCGTCGGGATGATCGAAGTTGATGTGACGACGGAGCGTCAGCGGCATATCGCCGAGATTGCGGTAATAGCTATCCTGCGGCAAATAGACCACGAATTCTTCGCTGACATTTTCCAGGATGCGCCGCGCCACCGTCGTCTTGCCGGAGCCTGTGCCGCCACAAATGCCGATAATCATAGTTATTGGTGGTCGGTGGGCGGTGGCTAGTCGTCAGTTGTTGGTCACAGATATTTCTAACTTGAACCGACAACCGGCCACTGGCCACCGACCACCAGCTAAGTTAAATTTCCCCGATAATTTTTTTGAGTAATGCGATGAACCGCTCGGCGACTTGTGCGCCGGTTTGCATCACTTCTTCGTGATTGATGGGTTGATCGTTGACGCCAGCGGCAGCATTGCTGATAAGCGAGATGCCGAGCGTTTTCATCCCCATTTGTTTGGCGACGATGGCTTCCGGCACGGTGGACATGCCGACCGCATCACCGCCGAGTACTCGCATCATCCGAATCTCCGCCGGGGTTTCATAATTCGGCCCTTGCAAGGCCAGATACACACCCGATTCTAATCGCATCCCTAATTCGTTCGCGCAGCGTTGCGCCAGCCGCAGGTAATCGCGGGCGTAAACTTCCGTCATATCGGGGAAGCGTGCACCGAGGCGTTCGTCGTGCTGGCCGCGCAATGGGCTTTTGAACATTAGATTGATGTGATCGGTGATGAGCATCAACGATCCCGGTTGAAAATTGGGATTGATGCCGCCCGCCGCATTGGTCAGGATCAGGGTTTTGACGCCAAGCACGCCAAATGTGCGAATCGGCAAGGTCACCTCTTCCAGCGTATAGCCTTCGTAGTAATGAAAGCGGCCTTGCATCACGGCGACAGTCTTTTCGCCGAGCCTTCCGACGACCAGTCGCCCGGCATGCCCTTCCACGGTGGAGCGCGCAAAATCCGGGATTTCCTCGTAGGGAATTACCACCGGATTTTGCAGCGTTTCCGCGAAAGCGCCGAGTCCTGAACCTAAAACAATGGCACAGTCTATAGCAGTTCTGATTTGTTCCTGGATATACCGTGCCGCGCATTCGGCACGCTCGAAAATCGGGGTTGTCATGCGATTTCCTTTGAGGGTTTTGTGTCGCTTGCCTAACCCGCGTGAATCAGGGTTTTGGTTTCGCGCCCGAATTTGACATCAATCTTTTTGTCGCGAACATCGGAAACATAACCCAAGCCAAACGTCGGGTGCGAGATTTGATCGCCTGTTTGAAAACTTTCTCGCGGCGAATATTGCCGCGCCGGGCCCGACGGCACAGCGGGGCCGGAACTTGCGCGCCCGGAACCGCCCGCACGAGTGCTGGTGCCCGTGGCACGTTTGGTTTCTTTGGCAGGGTTCTTGTAATTATGTGTACCGTGACAGGTGCGGCATTGCACGCGCTCGATTTTTCCTTGCTCATTGACGGCAGTAATCGCGTGCGTTCTGACGTCTTTACATTTGCCGCAGTGCGCATCCACATCATCGCCGGGGCGCATCCGTTGCACGATACCAATCGCATTCATCATAGATAAGAATTCCTTCGGGTAAAAAAAAGTAGTTTATGAAGGTTGTTTAGAGAGCCGTGACTCTGGGGCAACGCAGAGCGGAGAGTTTACCCCAGCTTGCGCAAAATGATAAGTAGCAATTCTCGGATAACGTCGAACGAGGCGGGAGTTTTCAATTGCGGGAGACCTGAATATCGCGGGTGCCAGAGTCAATTATTTGTTGTGTATCGCCTTCAAAAATCTTGAAGTCTACATTCAACGACTCCTGCACGTCCTTCGGAATTGGGATAATGAATTCGTGGGCGGGCAGCGCACCTTCTTTTTTCTCTTTGCGAATATCGCGGAAGACCGTTTTGCCAGTGCTGTCGGTGACGACTAATTCAACGCGAATACCATTGGGCACATTGCCCAGATAGCTGACCGTCATTTTCGCCGTTTCGCCCGGCTTGTAGGAAGGCTTGTCCATTCGCATGCCATTGATCGTGACGACATCTTCGGTCATCAATGTGGCCAGGTCGGTTTCGCCTTTGGCTAAAATCTCGCCGCGCGAACCGGTCAGCGTGTAGCTGATTTTTTGGACTTCCAAATCTTCCGAGAGTTTGAATTCCACATTGGTTTTACCGGAAAAACTCACAGGCTTACTATCATCTAGCCCTTTGGCTTTGACGGCGAGCCGGGCATTGGCAATTTGATTCGGCGAGGAGAGTTCAAAACCCAGCAGGTAGGGATCGTTTTCACCTGCGCCGCCCGCGAGGCGGACTTTTACTTTGACCGGAATGCTTTCTTCCGTGGCGACCGGAACCATACTGACGGCTTTGGGCGGTGGCGCGGCCAGCGAAGCGTCATTAATGACTTGAACGGGCGCGATCTTATGGACAACGAGCGTGCCTGTCTGATCGGTAATCACTAGCATATACTGATCGCCCACTACGGGCATTGAGTACAGCAAATGAATCGCCATTTCCTGCGGCCCGATGGCCAGCTTCACTTTGCCCGCTTCTGCTTGTTGGAACGAGGTGCCGAGGCTGATGACGGCTAAACCCTGAAATCTGCGGGCGGAATCGTTGTTAGTGATCCGCAATCGGTATTCGCCGCTGACGCGCTCGACAACAGCGTCAAGCGACGGCGGGCCAAAAGGAACATCTTCTTGAATCGGTTGGGCGGCTGGACGAGTCGTGGTTTGACCAAATGCAATCGGACTTACTGCAAGGAGTAAGAGCAAAGAAATAAAAGCTGTAACGCGGCGTTTGAACATTTGGCTTTCCCGTGGCGGCGCTTAGCCTACCACAACCACAACGAATGAGCGAGAAAAAGCAGGTGGCAACTTCGACGCGCTTCCGCGCTGCTACCACCTGCTGAAAGAGAGCAAACTTAATTCTGCGGTTGGTCAAAAAACTTAATAATTACTGCTGTGTCTCTTCGCCGTTGATGATTTCGTTGATGCGGCGAATCGGGCCACGACGCGGCAGGCCGTTTTTGATCTGGCGGGCCGTCGTGCACATATACAACGTGATGGGATTCGGGCCTTCTTTGACATCCAGTACAAAGCGGTTGAAGTGCAGGGTGACACCCTCAATCACTAAATCCATCGCCGGGAAATCCAAATGCAGCACCGGACATTCGGTCAGCTTTTGATACGTGGAAACGACGTCCTTTTGCGTCACCGTTGTAGGCACTTTGGCCACGGCAATATTTTTCATCTGCGCGATTTTGTTGCGCGCATCGTCCGGTAACGTGTAAGTGACGACGCCCGCCAACGAATCATCGGAATTGGCAGCGGTTAAGGTATAGCTCGCTTTGCCGCGCACTTCAAAAGTTTCACCTTCGCCGATTTTCAATTTCGTGACGACGAGTTTCGGTTCCGTCGTAATGGTATCGCCTTTTTTCTTTGTCTGAGCATGGACTCCAAGCCCCAGCACGAACAGGGATAAAGTAAGCAGGCAAGCTTTGAGGGTAAAGATTTTCATTACAGTTAACTCCTTGTGTGTGATCGTTGCATGAGACACAAAACAAACGCATAAACATCTGCGCTGTTCCGAACTATTCGTTGCGACTCGACCCGCGCCATTGTGACAATGAAGTAGTCGGCGCAAAATAGCGACTTTCTTTCGCTATGCTTTTCGGGGCACGAACTTGAAAATACGCCAGCCAACGTGTTGGGTTGTGAGGTGCTGGCGTTTCCATCTGCTTGCTGTGAGAAGAATCAACGATTGGTAGTGCCTGCGATCTTCCTCAACAGCGGACTTGCAAACGCTAGGTGAGCGTACAGGTTTCATTATTTTTATGCGACGTCAGCTTCCTTTTTCATCCGCGTCCTTGCGGATTGGCGTAGACACCGGCGGCACCTTTACTGATTTCATCGCCGTGCAGCCGCCGAACATTCTTTCCTTCAAAGTCCCCTCGACGCCCGACCATCCCGCGCGGGCAATTTTGACAGGCTTGGCACGCATCGCCGAAACCTTCGATTTTGCCCAGGCACGCCCGGAAATCGTCCACGGTACGACCGTGGCAACGAATGCTTTGCTGGAGCGCAAAGGCGCGCGGACAGCGTTAGTAACGACAGCCGGTTTCGAGGATGTCATCGAAATTGGGCGACAGGCGCGACCTGATTTATATAACTTCGCCGTGACGCGCCCCGCGCCTTTGATTCCGCGCGAATTGCGGTTTGGCGTCAGCGAACGCATTGCAGCGGACGGCACAATTCTCAAACAACTGGAGCCGCAAGACCTTTCCCGGCTCGGCGAAAAGTTACGAGAGCTGCAAGTCGAATCCATTGCGATCTCATTACTTTTTTCGTTCACAAATCCCGCGCACGAGCAAGCGATTGCCGAGGCATTGCAGCCACTGCAAGTCCCGCTTTCAATTTCGCATCAGATTTTGCCGGAATACCGCGAGTACGAACGCACATCAACTGTAGCGATCAATGCTTACCTTGCGCCGAAGGTGAGCCGTTACCTAACTGAACTACGAATCGGTTTGCGCGGCATCCTCCCCAAAGCCGAGAAAACCGCGCCTCCGCTGCGCATTATGCAATCTTCGGGTGGTTCGATTTCTGCTACAACCGCCGCGCGTGAGCCTGTTCGCACGATTCTTTCCGGGCCGGCAGGCGGCGTGATTGCGGCGACCTGGATTGCTGCACTCGCGGGAATTCAGGACATCATCACATTTGATATGGGCGGCACTTCAACCGATGTCGCGCTTTGTCGCGGCGCGGCGCAGACGACGAATGAAGCCAAAATCGTCGGACTGCCTGTTGCCGTGCCCGTGCTGGATATTCACACCGTTGGTGCAGGCGGCGGCTCCATCGCGCGCGTAGACGCAGGTGGGGCGTTGCGTGTTGGCCCTGAATCCGCAGGCGCGCATCCAGGCCCGGCCTGTTATGGCGTTGGCGTGCAAGCGATAAGTTACGGACGCAAATGTCGTGCTCGGACGATTTGGCGGCAGAGGACTTTTGAATGGCACGATGATGTTGGATCAAGTCCGCGCGGAAAAAGCAGTTGATGAAATTGCCGCACAGATGGCAGACGTTGTGGGCAAAAAAGTTTCCCGGATTGATGCAGCGCTTGGCATTGTCAAAGTTGCTAATGCCAATATGGAACGTGCGTTGCGCCTCGTGTCGGTCGAGCGTGGACAAGACCCTCGCTTCTTTACGCTGGTCAGTTTTGGGGGCGCAGGGGGCTTGCATGCTGCTGCATTAGCAGAAGCCTTGCGCATTCCGTGCGTTTTAATTCCCGCCTACCCCGGCGCATTTTCGGCGCTCGGTGTGTTGCTGGCGGACGTTGTCAAAGATTACTCGCGTACTGTAATGCTGACAGTTGATGCGGGCGCTGCTCCTGGCAATGTCGTAAAAACGCTGGCTCGACAACTTGCTCCTCTCGAACGTGAGGCCAAACGCGAATTGCGACGTGAAGGTTTTGCCGCAAGTCAGATCGAACTGCAACGCCACTTAGCTGTGCGTTATCGCGGGCAATCGTTTGAGTTGGATGTGCGTTATTCTGATTCTTTTCCGCTACGCTCGCGCAATTTCACACCCAGCACGCCGAACGATATGGTCACTCTGACCCGTCCGCGCCACTGGAAATTGTCAGCGCACGCCTGCGTGCCATTGGCCGTACGGAGAAGCCGACACTACAACCAGCACGCCGAAGTCGGCGCACTCCGCAGCCACTATGCACCACACAAACGCGGCTGGAGCGAAAAAGCGAATTCCTGCCAGTTTATGACCGCGAGAGCCTGCCCGTGGGGTTCTCGCTGCATCAACCGGCATTAATTGTGGAATATGGTTCGACCACCTTAGTGCCGCACGGCTGGTTTTTGTTGGTAGATAAATGGAAAAACCTGATCCTGAACTGCGTGTCGCCGTAAATTCTGACAAGACGCGAAGCGCCTGGGAGCGCACGCGGCTTGCAGGCTGAGAAGTGATCCAGCAATTCCTTTTCTCGATGCGGGTTTCCTCCCGTCCCTAAGCACGCGAGCCGCGTGCGCTCCCAGGCGCCTCGCGTCTTGCCAGAAAGGGAAGCGGAACGTAAGCGATGATTGCTTGCTTTGTTTATGATCTACGTCAGAGAACTTTCTTGACAGCCTTTCCTCCCTTAGATTAAGTTCTCGTCCTTGTTCCCGACCCCAGACGGCGGCGTCCTCGCACTTGCCCCGGTCGCTTGAAGCCTGAACACGAGAAACACAAAAAATAGAGGCTACTTTTCCATGTCGAAATCCACTTCTGCTGCACAGGCCAATTGGTGGTCGCCTGTGCTTTCGAGACGCAATTTTCTGCTAAGCGCGCTGGCTGCCGGGGCCGCCGGGCTGACGGCTTGCGGCGATGACAAGCCGGTCACGATAGCAACCAGCGCCACGCCGACACCTTCCCCGACGCCGACCGCCAATCCAATGTCTGCACTACCGCCGCTGACTCCGAAGACGTATCCGGCGAATCGGGCAAGCGCGATGACGGCAATGGATGAACTCATTGACCATTACGCCAAAGTGTTTGATACGCCGTCGAATCTGATTCACGCCGTACGCGGTTTCGGGCGCAACTTCAAACGCGCCGATGGCTCAAACACGGTGGATCATCTGTGCGCGACCTGTGCGGAAGAAAAGGACGTCAACGGCAAAAAGTTTGTCCGCTTCACACGCTTCAATGTGGAAGTTCACGACAACAGTTTTCTGAAAACCTTTCTCGAAGCCGGCGTTAACCCCGATCAAGCGGTAACCGCCAACGGTAAGAAATACACCCTGAAGGACGTGGGCGAACATGCCAAGAGTTTGTTCCGTCTTGATCCGAATAATCTGGGAAAATACGAGAAAATCTACACGCAGGAGCATCTGCCCTGGGGGATGATCGCGTTTTCGTATCTGATGCCAGGTGGGAAAGGAAGCTGGGAAAATGCCTGGGGCGAAAAGATTGATTTGCTCGATGTCGTAGACAAGTCGCTCGTCGAATTTGAAACGATTTGTCAGGCCGCGCATACGGCCTACGAGAAAAATGAAGCGATTCCCGAAGAGCCGTTTCGCAAGTTCATCAAAGAATATTCCTGCTACGGCGGCCACTCGATTTATGGGTTTGTCGCTGCTGTCAAAAATGGCTACACAGACCGCCGTATTAAAGAGCGCGTCACCGAGCAATTGAATTTGGCTGTCTATCGGCTCGTCAAAGAAAGCGAGAATATCGAACACGAATACAACAGCGCCCGCAGTGGCCCAATTTCGCCAAACCCGCAGGAAGAGGCGATGTATCAGCAACAGATGCAGCGCGTTGGAGTGAAAAAAGATCAGGTGATTGACATGCTGATTTATCGTGGTGTCATCAAATTGACTGGACATTTGCTCGAAGTCCTTCATTTTGCACAACTCAACAAACTCTTCAGCCCAACAGCCGAGCAGCAAAAACAGATTCAGGCGGGCGAGCAAAAACTTTTTGACGCCATTGTTAAAATTCGCGCGTTAGATTGGGAGGCGCTGAAAGCTTTCAACGCCAAGCAGGTCGCCGATAACGTCATCGCTTTAGGTCACGCCTCACGTGCGATGAAGTTGTTGACTCCCGAAAACCCGGACAAGAACCCCAAGACGATCTAAGCTGCTGATCTCAACAGACAAAGGTTTCCTATGCACAAATTCCTCCTCCTCACGCTCCTGCTCGTATTGGCAGTGAGCGCATTCGCGCAAGAAAATACCGACCGCTTTACGCTCAAGGTTCGCCCGCTGCCGGAGCAGTGTGAAGACCTAAAAACTACGGATGACGGGAATGTTGCCAGGCTGGGCAAAGACCTGGCGACCGCTGATGCTGCCGGGAAAATTCGACTGGCTGCCGAGTTGGGCAAGACGTGTCACAAAAAAAGTACCGAACCTTTACTGACCCTGCTGCAAGACAAAGACCCGCTGGTGCGTGTGGCTGGAATTGATGCGCTGGCGCATCTGGGCGATGAGGAAGCCATTGAGCCGTTGATTGAAATTGTCAAAGACCCGGATTGGCGCGTGCGGTTTGTGGTTGGCCCGGCGCTATGCGCCTTCCAGAAACAAAAGCCCAGTTATGCGGCGCTAAATTATCTGGGCGTGACCAATAGTTCTTATCCGCTGGATGAAGCAGATGCCCGCGCCCGTTGTAACGCCTTCCTGGCTATTGAGCAGTTGCGCGATGTCGGGTTTTCGCGCAAGCCATACTTTTTCCTCTTCGGCCTGCAAAACCACGAGGACGCGAAAGTCAAAGCCATTGCCCGCGAAACCTTGCTCGTTTTCAAAGACACTCGTAACGGTACGCGCGAACTGATCGCCATGCTCAAGCAATCCATCAATCCCAACCTGCGGCGCGATTGTGCTTTTTGGTTAGGTCAGCACAAAGCCGAAATCGGACGCGATATTTTGAATCAGATTGCCGCGAGTGATGCTGATGAATCCGTCCGCAAAGTCGCACGCGAGTCTTTGATCTTACTCGGTCCCGCTCCGGTGGAAGAGCCTGATCCTAGCGAAAAGCCGAAGGCTGCAACCAGTTCTGCCAAGACCCGCAACGTAACTAAACCTGCACCTAAAACTCGCCCCCGGAATTGACCGGGAGCGAGACGGAGAAACAGAGAAATAGAGAGAAGGAGGGGAGACTCCTCCTCTCTATTTCTCTGTTGCTCCTTCCGTCTTTCTCTCCTTCTCCCCTTCAACTTTCCCACCTTCTTCCGTATCCTCTGCGGCTATGGATTCCACTACACTCGAAATCTTCAAATCGCTCTACACCTCAGTAGCGGAAGAGATGGGGGCGAGCTTGCGCCGCACGGCATTTTCCCCAAATATCAAAGAACGGCGCGATTATTCCTGCGCAGTTTTCAATCGGCACGGCGAAATCATTGCGCAGGGCGATCACATGCCGGTGCATCTTGGCTCGATGCCGATGTCTGTGCAGGCGGCGATAGATCATTGCCATCTCGCACCGGGCGATGTGATTGTCTTGAATGATCCGTACGCGGGTGGCACGCATTTGCCGGATGTTACGTTGGTTGCGCCTGTGTATGACGAAGCGGGGAAGCAGCTTTGGTTTTACGTAGCCAACCGCGCGCATCACGCGGACATCGGAGGCGCGACGCCCGGTTCGATGGGGCAGGCGACGGAAATTTATCAGGAAGGCTTGCGCATTCCGCCGATTCATCTGGTTACGCGCGGCGCGGTGAATGAAGAACTGTTGCACTTGCTGCTCGCCAATGTGAGGGTGAACGAAGAGCGCAAGGGGGATTTAACGGCGCAACTCGGTGCTTTGCGGGTGGGCGCGGAGCGGCTGCGTGAAATCGTAGCGCGGTATGGTTTCAAGCAATGTGATGCCTACACCCGCCATCTGATCGACTACACTGCGCGAATGACGCGTCGTACGTTGCTGGATTTGCCAGATGGCATTTATCAGGCTGAGGATTGGTTGGATGATGACGGCGAAACGGATCTGCCGGTTCGCATTGCAGTAGCGATTAAAATTCACGGCGACCGCGCCCGCATTGATTTCAGCGGTAGCGCGCCGCAGGTACGCGGCCCGATCAATGCTGTCGCTGCGATTGCAGTTTCTGCCGTGTATTACGTGTTCCGTTGTTTGATTCCCGGCGATGTTCCCGCAAGTGCTGGCGTATTAGCGCCGCTCGAAATTATCACTCCGCCCGGCACGATCATTAACGCGCTACCGCCTGCACCCGTCGCGGGCGGCAATGTCGAAACTTCTCAGCGCATTGTAGACGTGTTGCTCAAAGCCTTGTCGCAAGCCGCGCCCGCGCTGATTCCCGCTGCCTCGCAAGGCACAATGAATAATTTGACGATTGGCGGTTGGGACGGCACACGCAACCGTGAATTCGCCTATTACGAAACCGTTGCCGGAGGAATGGGCGCACGCCCGAACGCCGACGGCCTGAGCGCTATTCATACTCACATGACCAATTCGCTCAACACGCCCGTTGAGGCGTTAGAATTCGCCTATCCATTACGGGTCTGGCAATACGCTATTCGACGCGGTTCGGGAGGAGCAGGGAAGCAGCAGGGCGGCGATGGTGTCGTCCGCGAAATTGAAGTGCTAACCGACGCGCAAGTCACACTCTTGTCTGATCGTCGTCGCTTTGCGCCCTATGGCTTGGGTGGTGGCTTGCCGGGGCAATGTGGCGAAGCTGGACTGCATTGCGCCGCAGGCCAGTGTGAGGAATCCTTGCCCGGAAAATTTTCCCGCGCCCTACTGGCAGGTGATCGCATTGTCATTAAAACCCCCGGCGGCGGCGGATTCGGGCGCTCTTTAAAAGATTGAAGAGCACGCGGAGCGCCTGGGAGCGCACGCGGCTCGCGTGCTGAGACGTGGGAAGGAAATCCGCTCCGAGAAAACTTACCGCTTACAATGCCTAAGCACGCGGCTCGCGTGCGCTCCCAGGCGCTTCGCGTTTTACCGTCGCCTCCGGGACTGCCCGATATTGTCCGTTCCGAACGTGGCAATGCCTTTCAGCGTGAAAGAAAACAAGAAGCGGTTCTCATTGCGTAACCCCGCCTTAAACGTGTAGTTCTGAAATTGGAAGCTGCAACAATCCCACGCCCAGCCGCCTGTTGTGACGAGGTTAATGTAACGCGGATCGCGTGGCGTCCCGTCAAAAAAGCGATTGCGAAAATCATAGGCGATGGTCACGCCCAGGTACGGCCCGTTTTGCGAATTTCCCGCAAACACGGACGTGTCCATTTGATTGCCCGGCAAGGTTGTCGGATCGAATTTACGATTGGCTTGTAACACCTGGCGCGTGTAGTACCACGATTGACTAACCGAAAAGAGTCGCCGGAACGTGCCTGCCGACACCGAGATGTTGCGCAATTCATTGATCGTCGTGTCCATATCCATTCGTACATCGGCGAACGTCGTATTGCTGGGCCGCACACGCGCATTAACATTCAGCGGCGAGTAGTCGCGGCGAAAGCTCAAAAAGCTAAAGCCGGTAAGTGTTGACGTATTCAGAAACTGATTGCGCTGTCCCTCTTTCAGCGCGCCGCCGAAGGTAGGATCGAAGAAGTATTTTTGTGCGACCGTCAACGCCATCCATTCGTACGCTTGCACCGATTTGCCGTCCTGGCTTTGCCGCCGCATGAAGAAACGGTTGGTGAGGCCGTACTCAATTTCATTGGTCTCTACAAACATATCGCGTTCATCAAAACGAATCGTGCGGTCAAAATCATCGGCTCCGATAACGCGCCGATAGGTAGCGAACGGTTCAATGACGTGTTTGAAGCTAGGCGTGCCGTCGTGATGATGAAAGACCCGCGCAAAGGCTGGCAGGCGTATGTCTATGCTGAGATCGGCAAAATGGCGAAAGAGATTTTCTCCCGTCACGGCTTGCGTCACTGGGTTCAGGCTGTCGCTATAAAACGCCGTGCGAAAGCCTAGGCTGGGCGTAACGGTAAAGCCCGCGACGGGTTTCAGCGGCAGTGTAAACGTTGGAAAGAACGAGAAGCGTTGCGAAACATTCGGCGAACGAAAAGAGGTCGTGCTGCCCTGCGAAACAGTGCGTTTCATCCCTTCCACCGAGGAATCGAAAGAAAAATAAATCGGAAACGATTCCGCTAGGCGTTCGCTGCGTTTGTTCAGTTCAAAGCTCGGAAGATTACGTGTCTTGACGGTTTGCGTGCCGAGAAAAATGCTTTGCTCATACAAACTCGCATTGAAGCTGTAGGCACCAGAATTCTTGTTGACGTAAAACTGCGACCGTTCTTCGGGCGAAATTGCCTGTTGCACGTTTTCTGCGAAGACCTGTCGAAAGGCGAGATTGGATGTGATGTTGACATCAGCCACAGCAACGAAGCCATTTTTGAAATATTGCACGGCGTCGGCATAAAAACTGCTCCCGCCCTGATCTGGCAACAGATTACCCGCCGCGTCGCGTTTGGGGCCAAGAATGCGATCCTTAACTAGAAAAGAACCCAGAGAAATGCGTGAGTTTTCATCCGGGCGCATCCGAAAATCGAAGCCGAAGCCGAGCCCGCGTTTTGAGAAAACATCCGTGCGAATAAGTACATCGGCACTGCGTCCAAGCGTTTGGTAATACGCCATATGCAATGTACGGCCTTTGATATTCGACGAACCGGAAGTCGGCAAGAGAAATCCTGATTGCCGGTCGCGTTTGCTGATCGAAAGCGAGACGTATGGCAGGTACAAAATCGGCAGATTTTTGATACGAAATAGCGTGTTGTACAGCACCGCGCGGTCATCAAGTTTCAGGCGTGCCCGCTTGGCAGTGAAGCTCCATTTCGGCACTGGCTCCTGACAGGCCGTGAGCACCGCGTTTTCGAGTGTGTAACTGATTTCCCCGGTTTTGTCCGTCCGCGCCGCATCCACCACAATCGTTGTCCCGTCGGGCGTGCGATCCGTGAAAGCGGTGGATTTAAAGAGGGTGCCGCGTTTCGTTTCCAGGTTGAATTCCACGCGCTCCGCCGTCACGCTTTGCCCTTTCTGCTCAAAAAATACATTGCCCTCGATGACGACATCATTGGTATTTTTATAAAACGTCGCACGGTCGCCAAGTAACGTAATATCGCTATAAAACATTCTCACCTCGCCCGTGTAAATGACGGTATCCCCCTTGCCCATTTCCTCCGCTTTTAGGGCTGTCACGGTCATCTCTTCTTCCGGTTTGGCGGGATTGCGCGCGGTGATATTCAACTGCATGCCAGGCACATTGCGGCGCAACGCCTGCCGTTCAGCTTCGGCGGCGCTGATTGGGTCTTGCACCTTGCGTTCGACGGGGTCGGTTTGTTGGGCGAGTGCGTTAACGGACAGCAAAAAGAGAACAAGCAAAGAATAAAAGCGAGCAGGGCTGGGTAGCGGCGATGCGGTATAAAAGCACATTTGCAGATCGTCTCGAAAATATTAACGAAGCAAGAAGAGGGATGCTGCGTTGCTCAAAATTACGAGCGCAGATACTAGCACGGCGGCAAAGGGCAACGGAAGGGAGCGCGGCGACAGCGATTGGTAAGGAAATGTACAGCAAACATCTTGTTTGCTGGTCTGTTGACGGCAGCAAACAAGATGTTTACTGTACCCGAAACGAAAACTCGACCTAAAATTTTATGCGCCGCAGGTATTGCAAGCTTTGTGGAATGTTTTGCCAGACTGTTGGCGTTTCATCCTCAAAAGAATATACCACTGTACGCCTGCCCGCCTCGAAGCTTTCAAAACAGCAGACCAGGCAATTTTCCCCTGGCCGAGCGGTCTGCCGTCTTCATCCCTGGCCTCGCCCGTATTGTCCGGCGTCTTGTCTTTGCGAATATCCTTCAGATGCAACGAAACAAACCGGCGCGGATATTGCCGCAGCAATTGCGCTGGGTCTTGACCGGGCTGGGCAACGTGAAAAGTGTCGAGTTGCAGTTTGACGAAGCGAGGGTCGGTTTTAGCCAGCAAGTAATCAAACAATGTTCCTGTGCCACCCTCGTTCGGCACAAATTCATAGCCGTGCAGGTGATAAAAAAACGTGATGCCCTGCGCGGCCAGTTTTTTGCCTGCCTGATTGAAAACGGCAATCGCTTTTTCGCAATCCGCTTTTGACAACGGAGAATTGATCCACGGTACGCCGATTTGCGTGACGCCCAGAATTTTCGCATCGCGGATAAACTCATCCAGCTTGGTCTGCGCCTCTTCCAGATCAATGTGCATACTGACAGCGCGCAGCCCCGCTCGATCAAGTTCGGCTTTGAATTGCTGCGCCGTCAATCCGTAATAGCCCGCGAGTTCCACCTGTCTGAACCCCAGCGCCCGCACGCGCCGCAGCGTTCCCGGCACGTCTTTGGCAAAGGCATCACGAAAGCTCCACAGTTGCACGGCCAAGCGTTGCTGTGGAATTTGCGCAAACGAGGCGAGCGGAAAGACTAGGAGGAAGAGAAGCAGGAACGAGGATTTTTTGTGCATTAATTTCGCCCATTATCAATTTTCGATCTTCCATTCTCCTTTTCTCGGCAGAAGCAGGAAGACTTGCGAATCGAGAATTTTTCACAACATCGTTTTGCGCAGCCGCAGCGCATTACTAATTACTGAAACCGAACTAAACGTCATTGCCGCACTAGCGATCATCGGGCTGAGCAGCCAGCCAAAAAACGGATACAACACACCTGCCGCGAGCGGAATGCCGAGTATATTGTAGAGGAATGCAAAAAACAGATTTTGCCGAATATTGCGCATCACCGCCACGCTCAACCGCCGCGCCCGCACAATGCCTTGTAAATCGCCTTTGACCAGCGTAATACCCGCGCTTTCCATTGCCACGTCCGTTCCTGTACCCATTGCAATACCCACATCGGCCTGGGCTAAAGCCGGTGCATCGTTGATGCCATCGCCCGCCATCACTACTTTTTGCGCTTGGAAGCGTTGCACCGCTTCGGCTTTTTGCTGGGGTTGCACTTCTGCAATGATCTCATCAAGCTTGAGTTTGCGTCCAACCGCTTCGGCAGTGGTGCGATTGTCGCCGGTCAGCATAACTAAACGAATACCGTCTTGACGTAATGCCTGAATTGCTTCTGCTGCATTTTCCTTGATCGGATCGGCCACGCCTAACAATCCGACGGCCTGTTGATTGACGGCAATGTACATGACGGTTTGGCCTTCGCGCCGCAGGTTTTCGGCCTGTGACTGCAACGCAATTGCATCAATCTGCAAGGACGCAAACAACGCCTGATTGCCGAGTGCAACGTCCTGCCCATTGACGTTGCCTGTTACTCCCTGCCCAGTATGCGAGCGAAAACTTTTGACGGGCAACGGCGCGATCCCTCGCTCCTGTGCCGCTGCGACGATAGCTGCTGCGAGTGGATGCTCGCTTGCACGTTCCAGGCTGGCCGCGAGTTGCAGCAGCGCTTCCTCCTCCTGTCCATTGACCGTAATCAGCGCAGCGAGTTTGGGCTTGCCTTCGGTGATGGTTCCGGTTTTGTCTAGTACAAGTGTTTTGACCTGCGACAACGTTTCCAGCGCGGATGCATCGCGTACTAAGACACCAGCCATCGCGCCGCGGCCAGTGCCGACCATGATGCTCATCGGCGTTGCCAGTCCGAGCGCGCAAGGGCAGGCAATAATCAATACGGCTACTGCATTCACCAGCGCATAGACAAAACGCGGTTCCGGGCCAAAGAACGCCCATACAACAAAGGTGATTACTGCCGCGACAATTACTGCGGGAACGAACCAGGCCGCAACCGTATCAGCCAGGCGTTGAATCGGTGCTCGGCTGCGCTGTGCCTCCGCAACCATTTGCACGATTTGTGCAAGCATTGTATCGCTGCCTACGCGTTCCGCTCGCATAACTAACCCGCCCGTGCCGTTGATTGTGCCGCCAGTGATTTTACTTCCAGGGGCTTTTTCGACGGGCAGCGGCTCGCCCGTGAGCATCGCTTCATCCACAGCGCTCGCCCCTTCAATGACGACGCCATCCACTGGCACTTTTTCGCCGGGGCGAATGCGCAGGCGTGCGCCGACAACTACGAATTCGAGGGGGATGTCTTCCTCTTGCCCGTTGCTGCGAATGACTCGCGCAGTTTTCGGTGCTAGTCCGAGCAGGGATTTGATGGCACTGCTGGTTTGCGAACGGGCACGTAATTCCAATACTTGCCCTAACAAGACGAGTGTCGTGATGACTGCTGCCGCTTCAAAGTAAACCGCTACTTCGCCTCCGTGCCCGCGAAACGAAGCGGGAAAAATATCTGGCACCAGCACGGCTACGAGGCTGTACAAGAATGCCGTCCCTGTGCCAATCGCAATCAGCGTAAACATATTCGGGCTGCGATTAATGATCGAAGCCCAGCCCCGCTGAAAGAATGGCCAGCCGCCCCACAACACGACAGGTGTTGACAGCAATAACTGCATCCAGGTGATGACACGATGTCCAAAAGCGTGTTGCACAGGTTGCCCCGGAATCATTTCCGACATCGCCAGGGCAAAGATGGGAAGTGTTAATGCCAGACAAATCCAAAAGCGTCGTTTCATCTCGACTAATTCGGGATTTTCCGTTTCTTCGAGTGAAACCAGGCGCGGTTCCAGCGCCATTCCGCAGATCGGACACGCACCCGGTTTGTCGCTTATCACTTCCGGGTCCATCGGGCAGAAATATTCCTGACTCCGACTTGCAGGTTGCATCGTGGCTGGCCGCATATGCGCCATGTCCATTTGAGGTTTACTGCCAAGACCACCGAGGCTGACCAGTTTTGGCTTGAGGAATTGCTCTGGCTCGACGCTGAATTTCTCGAAGCACATCCGGCTACAGAAAAAATACGTTTGGCCAGCGTGGTCGTAACGCCGTTCTGCCGTTGCCGGATCAACCGTCATTTTGCAGACCGGATCAATGGCTTTTACAGCAGGGCGTGGAGCAAGAAAAGCGGAGGGATTCGCGCTGAATTTTTCGTAGCAGCCGCGACTGCAAAAATAGTAGCTCGTGCCGTCGTGGTTGTGTGACCACTTGGCGGTCGCCGCGTCAACCATCATCCCACAAACTGGGTCTTTCACCGTTACGGATTGCATGTCATTTAGCTTGCTGCTTCGCTGGCCATTTTGCAAGTTTGCCCAATTCGCGCCACGTCGTCGTTTTGATGCCAAGTTCGTCCATCAGCTTTTTGGTTTCAGGATCAGTGAAGCTCAGAAAATCGGCATGCCGCTGCTGCCACGATCCCGTAGTTGCTTTCAGTTCGTCGTTGTCGAGTCCCAAGTGCACAATCAGCATCGTGACGCCCGGTTTCAGATTGCGCAACAGTTGGTGATACGCCTGTTTGCGCTCGGCAAAGGTTTTGCCCTCAACGCCCGTTACTAAATAATCCAGCACGGGATAGCCATCCTGTTCAAGCTTTGTCAGCCGCTCGGCAGTGATCGGCGAGCCGTCCTTTTTGGCAAACACCATCGCTTCCGGTGTCGGACGCATCGCCATTATCGGAATGCCGTACTCCTTGCCCAATTTGGCGTACACCTCGAAGAAATCCTGTCGCGTATAGAGCGTTCCCATATGCGTGTCGAGATGCGTGGGCTTGATGCCAAAGGCCAACGCGCGTTCAATCTGCGCGCGGAGTTCAGTTTCAACCTCCTGAGGTGTGGCTTTCATCGCAGTTTGCCTTTCTGATTTCCACATAAAGCCTTGCTCATCGAGCAAGCCCGGCACCTTGTCAATCGGCGCGACCGGACGCCACCGCAGGTATTTCCACTCGCTCGTCAGCGTCAGGTGCAAGCCCAAATCCAGCTCAGGATGTTGTTTGGCATAATCCGCGATTTCGGGGAACCATGGACATGGAACCATAATGCTTCCCGACGTGACCATTTGATGTTTCAAGGCTTCAATACTGGCTAGATTTACCGAATGTGACATTCCAATATCATCGGCATGCACAATGATAAGTTTGTCGTTCGGGCCATAACCAAGTTTTTGCGCGGTGGTTTGTGCGTAAGTGCTGAATGCCGTAAGCAGGAATGCGATAGAAAGCGCGAGTCTCATAGTTCTGTTTGCCTCGTTGATGAATAATTTAGTACGCCGTTTTCTATCACAGGTTTTTCGTCGCGCCAACCGACGGCGTATAATCCCCGCGTCAATTTCAATTACAAATCTCGGAGGCCACAAATCGTGCGCAAAAACACTACACGCCATCGTGCGCTTGTTTCCGCAACACAACTGTTGTTCATTGTCGCTGTCTTCATCCAAACGCGGGCGCAATCCAAATCTTACTCGCTTGAACCCACGCCTCAGACCGTTGCCTATGGACATTACGCTGCGACGACCAAACCTGTCTTGCAGATCAAATCTGGTGATACGGTCGAGATTCGCACGCTCATCACGTCCACGCCACAACGACTCGAAAGTGCGGGAGTCAAACCGGATCAAATCGAAGCCGCTTTGCGCGACATCGTCGCCAATGTGACTGATAAAGGCCCTGGCGGTCACATTCTCACTGGCCCGATTTTTGTCGATGGTGCGGAACCGGGCGATGTGTTGGAAGTTCGTATTCAATCCATCAAACTGGCGATTCCGTATGCCTACACCGCTTTTCGTCCCGGTGCAGGTTTTTTACCGGAAGACTTCTCGACGTCGCAAATGAAAATCATTCCGCTGGATGAAAAGAAAATGGTCGGGCATTTCAGCGATAACATCAAAATTCCGCTGCGCCCCTTTTTCGGAAGTATGGGTGTCGCGCCGCCTGCCGCGAGTGGCCGCGTCAGCAGCGCCCCGCCCGGTATTCACGCAGGCAATTTGGATAACAAAGAACTGGTTGCCGGAACGACGCTTTTCATCCCCATTCACACGCGCGGCGCATTGTTCCAAGTGGGCGACGGACACGCCGCACAAGGCAACGGCGAAGTCTGTATTACTGCACTCGAAACCTCGCTCATCGGCAAGTTTCAATTCGTTGTGCGTAAAGATATGAAACTGCGCTGGCCGCGCGCCGAAACACCGACGCATTTCATTGCGATGGGCATTGACGAAGACCTGAATGCTGCGACGAAGATTGCCGTGCGCGAAGCGATTGACTTTCTTGTGACCGAGAAAAAACTGAGTCGGGAAGAAGCGTATATGCTCGCCAGCGTGGGAGTGGATTTCAGCATAACCCAGTTAGTGGACGGCACCAAAGGAGTGCATGCGATGATCCCCAAAGCGATTTTTCAGGCGACGCAAAAACGGTGAGAGCGTGTGAAGAGGGCGCAGCAGATGCAGTACTAGGAGCGTGAACGACCTGACTTTGGAAAGCGGCATCCCATTCCGAAGCTCAAGTCGTTCACGCTCCCCATACTGCACCTGCTGCGCGTTAGGTTCGCTTGCCTTCCGGCGTTCGTGCGCCTACGAAATACAAGATGCCGCCGACGACCAATGACAACGGCATCACGAGCAACGCGATGGACAGCGATTGCGCCGCCGGATTGATGTGAAACAGATTGCCCAGCATCGTAACAACGCCCGGCAACGCCGCTTTGGAATTCTGAATCCATGTCGAAATCATTCCCACCAGCGAGAGCGAAATGCCATCGCCGAAACAATGAATAATTACGACGACAAAGCCCAGCGCCGTTGTACGGACGTGAGCAGGCACCAGATTGACAATCAAGGCATTCACCGGCCCATTGCCTGACAGTACCAGCGTGACACCAATAAAAACGCAGGTAATGTAAAGGGCTTTGTTGTTCGTCATCAGCATCGCCAAACAAAACGGCGCGGCCAATGCGGAACCAGCGGCACAAACCCAAAAGTACGCCCCGCGCACGCCGCGTTTGATGAGCTTGTCACCGACCCATCCGCCCAGCATAGTGCCGACGAAACCGCCGACAATGACGCATAAGCCTAAAATTAAATTCGCCTCCTGTGCGCTTACTCCTTTGTCAGTCTTGAGCCATTCCGGTGCCCAAAACACGAGCGCGCCAACGGCGAAGGTAACGGCGGCATAACCGAGGCTACCGAAAATATAGCCTTTGTTTTGCAGCAGGATTTTGTAGCCCTCGACAAAGCTAACACCGCTGACCTTCCCCTCCTCGTCATCCATCACGCCGCGTTCCGGTTCATACATAAACCACGCGGCAATCGCTGTCAGCAAGCCCGGCAAGCCGACCAGATACAGCGTATGTCGCCAGCCCAGCTGCTCTGGCGCGCCAAGGAAACCGCCGACACCATAACCAATCGCCGTGCCGATGGGGATCGCGGCAAAGAAAATGCTCATCACAAAACCGCGCCGCGCTTTCACAAAGAAGTCAGAGAGCAACCCCGGCGCAATCGTCGCGTAATTCGCTTCGCCCACGCCGACCGCAGAGCGAGAAATCAATAACTGGGCAAAGGTTTTCGAGATACCTGCGCCTGCTGTTGCCAGACTCCAAATTGTAATGCCAAACGCAATCAATCGTCCGCGCCGATAGCGGTCTCCCAAATAGCCAAACAAAGGCGAGCAAACCGTGTACACAATCGTAAAGGCGCTACCAACCCAGCCGAGTTGTTCGTCGCTATAGCCCGTGTCCGGTTTGATGTAGGGAATCAGCGCCGCAAAGATAAAGCGATCCACATAATTCAGTAGGTTCAGCAGCGACAACACGACCAGTGCGTAATAAGCGTATTGCTTGCCGGGAGTAGTTTTCATAGCGATCCTCGTACCAAAAAAGTTTGTCAGGAAGCGCAAGTGTATTCGTGCGGAATCATGTGTGGGTGCAAGCGTGTGTCAGTTTTGGGGTTGTCACAAAGACAATAGAACACGGATGACGCGGATGGAGCAGATTTTCGCCGATCAGAGCAGCCTGAATCCGTAACATCCGCGTCATCCGCGTTCTATCCTGCCTTAGATGAATTCGTTGAAGAGATTTTCCAGATATTCCTGCCGTCCACTGCGATTGGTTTTCACTTCGCCCATCTTCAACGCCAGCGGTTCCAGGTCTTCAAAGCTCGTCTTGCCCGCTTCGATTTTCTGGCCCAGGTCGCTGTCCCACGATGAATAGCGTTCTTTGACAAAATCCGCGATGCGCCCGTCCTGCCGAATCTTTGCAGCAATCTTCAGCCCGCGCGCGAACGTATCCATCCCGGCGATGTGTGCGAGGAATAAATCATCCGGCTCAAAACTTTCACGCCGCACCTTTGCGTCAAAGTTCAAACCGCCCGTCGTGAAGCCGCCCATCTTCAGGACACACAACATAACGTGTGTGCCGATATACAAATCGGTCGGGAACTGATCGGTATCCCAGCCAAGTTGCCAATCGCCCATATTCGCATCAATCGAACCGAGCGCATTTGCGGCAATGGCCGTTTCCAGATCGTGCTGCATCGTGTGCTGGGCGATTTGCGCATGATTGGTTTCGATGTTGAGTTTGAAATCATTCAATAGATCGTATTGCCGTAGGAAGTTCAGGCATGTCGCTGCATCGGTGTCGTACTGATGTTTGGTCGGCTCCTTCGGTTTCGGTTCGATGTAAAACGGCCCCGTAAATCCGATCTTCTTTTTGTAATCCACCGCCATATGCATAAACGCGCCGAGGTGATCGAGTTCGCGTTTCATATCGGTGTTGAGCAGCGAGAAATAGCCTTCACGCCCGCCCCAGAACACATAGCCTCCGCCGCCGAGTTCGTGCGTGACTTCCAGCGCCTTCTTCACCTGCGCCGCCGCATACACAAAGGCGTCCAGATTCGGCGAAGTCGCCGCGCCGTGCATAAAGCGTGGATGCTGAAACAAGCAGGCAGTTCCCCACAACAATTTCTTGCCCGAATTCTTTTGCGCCTTACGCAGCGTCTTCGTGATCTTGTCGAGGATTTTGTTCGTCTCTTTCAGATTCTTGCCTTCGGGCGCGACATCGCGGTCGTGAAAGCAGTAATAATCAATCTGGAGCTTTTCGAGCAATTCAAAAAACACTTCGATGCGGCGCTGAGCGGTTTCCACCGATTCCGAGAAATCATCCCACGGTCGCACCGCCGTCGGCATGCCGAAGATTTCCCAGCCGCGCCCGCGCATCGTGTGCCAGAAACACGAGGCAAAGCGCAAATGCTCGCGCATGGATTTGCCCTCGACCAGTTCATCGGGGTTGTAGTGTTTGAAAGAAAGTGGATTGCGCGAATCTGCGCCTTCGTACTTGATCGTTTTGATTTTCGGAAATGCTTCAGCCATACCGGTTGTTTTGTCCTTTGCGAAAAAGAGAATGTTTTGCTTTGGAATAACGCGAATTGAGAAGGCGGGATTGTAGCGTGTGCGACGGCGAAAGCAAAAGGGGCTGCCAGTTTCTTCCCTGACAGCCCCGCCATCTTACGCCAGCGGGAAGGCGTACACGCGCCCATCGCTGAGCAACGCAAACACGTATTTATCATTCGAGGCAAAAGCAACTACCGTGTTGGCATCGGCCAAGCCTGTCAGCGGGTTCCAACTCGCGCCGTTATTCGTCGAAATCCACGCTCCGTTGTCTGTGCGAGCATAGACGCGATTTCCCACGAAATGCAGGGTTCGGTAATCGCCCGCCGGGAAAGTTCCCGTCGCGTCCGTCCAGTTGAGGCCGCCATCGGAGGAAGTCAGCATCCGATCTGCGCTGTTGTCCAGACGATCTACAGCCAAATAAAGCTGGGTGCCCGCGTCGGCGATGAATTTGATTTCGCTGTTGGCGGGCAGATTCGTCGGCGTCAGCTTGATGGTTGTTCCTGACAGCGTAGCTTGCGCCAGTTGCCCATCTGCATCGCGCACCAGCAGATGACCGCGCGCGTCACCGGCCAAGACATTCTGCGAGCCGCTGTAGCTTTGGAAGAGCGTCCAGTCGTGTCCCTGATTGAACGAGGCATACACGCGCCGCGTCGTAGTCGAACCAACTTCGATCAGCAGCAACTTGTCACTGCCGAACACCTGACCGACATATTCCACATTGGGACTGACGCGCAAGCCGTTGGCTTTTGTCCACGTCACGCCGAAATTGGTGGAGTAGAAAACTCCTTCGCCAAAAACGGAACTATACAGCGTGCTGCTTATGTAAGTGTGCGGAATGGTAGCCCCATCGAATGCCGTCGGCACGCCATACCCCGCACCATCCGTTACAAGCCCCGGCAAGCTGCTGCGACTAATCAGCGTCCAGTCATTGATTTGAGGATTCCCGACAACCCGAAGCACGACTGTTCGCCTCGTTCTCAAGGCTCGATAGCCATCATCTACTGCTGTGATGTCGAGGAACGTTGTTCCGATACTCGTCGACACGGGGGTGAAGGTATACGTGGTGTTGACGGGATTCCCTTGTGCTACCAGTTCGGTGCCGAAGTAAAGCGACACGGTTTGCCCGGCATCCGCATCCGTCGCGGTGATCGGGATGGATAGCGTTTCGCCCACTTTCACCTGATATTCCAACTGCGGCAAGGTAATTGTCGGCGGGCTGTTTGACGCTGTCACGCGCACATCCACCAGACGGGAATAGGTTTGCCCTTGCCGATCTGTCGCGCTCACTGTAAGGCGAAAATCGCCGAAATCGCTGGTCTTCGGTTTGAGGCTGAGCGAATAGCTGCCCGCGCCGTTCGCCAGCAGCGAAGCAAAGGGCGCGCCAGTGACAGCGACCTGTTGAATATTGCTCGCGCCCAACAGCAGGAAGTTTTCAAATCGTTGCTCGTTCACCTTCATCTGCATTACGCTCGGCAACAACACAATGCCCGTTTCAATTTGGCTGGTCGGATGTTCGACTGGCACCATTTCCGCCGGTGCTGATTGGTTGATGGTATTCGTAGCAGGCGCAAAAGTGCGGCGGATGACTTTGCCTGTGGGACTGAGATATTGCACCAGGGCGGTGTCGAAGAAAGGAGTGTTGCGCAGAATGTACCAGCCCGCTTCATCGGTCAGTTGCCCCCCTCGCAAAAACGGACTGGCAAAAACCAACGCCTTGGGGATAGGCGTGGTGCCATCGGCAGCGAACACGCGCCCCAACCGGGCTGGCGAGATAGGGTCAGAATAGGGAAGCTCGAACGGTTGAAGAGCAAGTCCAAGCAGGTAATATCCCGTTTCTTTAATCGGCACTTCCAAACCGGCAGGAACATCTCTGGTTTGCGCCACGCCGGGTATTTCCACATAGCTGCCGAACGTCGGGCTGCCGATGGTTTGGTCATAGCGGTACACCTGCCACTGAAGTGCGGCTGGCGGAATCCCGGCAAAAGACGGAATCACCAGCTTCGCGCCATCGGGAAATGAGGCATCAGAGGGCGTCACTTGTAGCAACACCAGCGGCGACAAGAGGCTTTCCGGCAACTTTAAGCTGGGTGTCGCTTTGGGCAAATCCCAGATGCGTGTGACGGCCAGTGGCCGATCCGTTGTGCCATCGGCATATTGGACGGTAGCGCCCTCGGCCAATTCGACATGCAAGTCGGCGCGCGCATCGGGATAATCCGGCGAAAAGCCCGGCCCGTCGCTGGGCTGTAGGCGAATCGGTTCAAGCAGCAAATTATCTTTGCCCGCCTCGACTGTTACCTGAATTTTTGCTTTGGGAAATTGGGACGTGACCGGGGTGATGTTGGCGTCAACTTCCAGATAGGCAACGCCGGGCGGAACATCGTTCAGTTGAAAGACGCCATCTTCATTCGTGCGGGCGGACAAGTTAGTGCCGACCAAACGCACGGCGATATTTTTCAGCGCGTACACGCTGGGGCTGCGCAAAGTTAGGCCAAGATAAAACGCGCCGTCTACCAATTCGACATACCCGCTAATCGAAGTGCGCAGGCTGACCGTTGCGGTGCTTGTTCCGAAGCCATTCGGCGTTTTCACTGTCACCCGCGCACTCGCCGCACCGTAAGGCACGCGCGCGACCAGTTGAGTGGAAGAAGCCGCCTCGACGCTCGCTACCGCATCTCCCAGCTTGACGATATTTTCTCCCGGTGTCAGGGCAAAGTCTTCGCCTGTGATCGTAATCGTTTGCCCGGCCTGCACGGTCGTCGGGCTGACATCACGAACCGTTGGCGGACGATTCCCCTGCCGGTCAGCAAGAACGAGTTCCACGAGCCGCGCGGTGTAGCCGGTATAATCTGCGAGTCCCGGATTTTTGCGGCGGACGTGCAGCGAAAGATTCAGCCTGCCGCTGCCCACCAAATTACGCGGGATTTCAAAGTTCACCTGATCCAGCCCTGCATAGACCGGCTGCCGTCCGGCAAATGTTGGCGTAATCACTTGCCCGCCCAACAAGACCCAGACATTTTCCTGCATATTGCCATCGTTATTCGGATCGCCCGCACCACGTATGCCCGTGCCGTAGATTTCGAGGAAGACACGATCCGACTCCGGGCCGACATCCAGCGGCTGGTTCACAAAACGTTTGGTGGTTGGGTCAAATTGCACGAGCGATTCATCCGGCAACCGCACGCCATTGCGCACGCGCACGACATTCGCCACCAGCGCGCCCTGCCCGTCCGCATTCGCCGTGAACAGCGCTGGGAAGATCGGCAGGACTTCCGCCTGTCCGCTCGACGCCGCGCCATTACCTGTGATGATTTGAATGCGGGCAAATCCTTCTTCGGTTTCCGGCGGCAGAATGAAGTTCACCTGTCCCGGCGAAACAAACAACAATTTCGCCGCGCGCCCATTCACCAGCACCGAAGTCCCCGCCAGTTGAATAGGCAACTGGACGCCGGGCTGCGTGGCATCTACATCCGTTGCCGTCGCCGTCGCCGTAGCAAGATTGGCACCAAAAGCCGAAACCAAACTGTCCGGCGCAACCGGTCTGGCTTCAAAACTGGCAGCGGAAACCACCGTCACCGACCCCGAATTTCCCTGCGCCGAAGCAAGGGAAGAGAGACACAAGAAGCAAAGAAGCAGGCGCAGCACAAAGTAGTGCGAGAGGAATGATGAGGGCATAAATTTTCTCCTGCCGGTCTAGGTTAACGAAATCAGCGGGTGAGCGCGCTGTCGAAGGTACTGTTTGGCGTTTCTGAGTACGGGAAGGAGGATAAGGTAGACCCGGCGAATCTGCAAATCGCTTTTTTGCTTTGCGCGCGCTGACCGCTTGTCGCCTTTTGGTGGCAATGGTAAGTTACGCGCGTTGGCAAACGCAGGAAAGCATTCGGAATTCGCTTTCACTCTCTTCAAGGATTCGCACCAATTACCAATTATCCAGCTACTGCAAACTCTCGGTTTGCGTGATCGTTTTGGGAGACTCGTTTATGACTATGATGAAAACGCCGTTGTTGATGAAAACGCTGATGGATCGAGGGCCGTTGTTTGCCCCGGATATTGAAATCGTCTCGAAAATGCGCGGCACAACACACCGCTACACATATGCCGATCTCGGACGGCGTGGCAAACAACTGGCCAATGCGCTGAAAAAACTCGGCGTACGACAGGGCGACCGTGTGGCAACGCTGGCGTGGAATAGTTATCGCCATCTGGAAGTTTATTATGCCGTGCCGTGTATGGGCGCGGTGCTGCATACGCTGAATCTTCGGCTGTCGGCGGAACATCTGGCGTACATCATTTCGCATGCGGAAGACTCAGTAATTTGTGTGGATGAAGACTTGCTGCCGCTGCTCGAACGTATTGCCCCACAAATCACCTGCGTGAAGCATTTCATCGTATTTAGCAACACGAGCGATTACGAGACGAAGCTTCAGCCCGCGCACGATTATGAAAAGCTGATTCAGGGCGAAAGCTCGCATTACATTTGGCCGGACATTGATGAAAACTCGCCGATGGGGCTGTGCTACACGAGCGGCACGACGGGCAATCCGAAAGGGGCGATGTACACGCATCGCTCAAATTACCTGCACACGATTTCGCAGTGTATGGCGGACAGTATGGGCGTGACGAGTGCGGACACGGTGATGGCGGTCGTGCCGATGTTTCATGCCAATGCGTGGGGCTTGCCGTATGCTGGTTGCACGCTCGGTTTCAAGCAGGTGTTTCCGGGGCCGACGATGGATGGCGCGACGATTTGTCAGTTGTTGCAGGATGAAAAAGTGACGATCACGGCGGGCGTGCCGACGATCTGGTTGGGCGTTCGTGCCGAACTCGAAGCGAATCCCGGCAAGTATGATTTGTCCAGTTTGAAGTCTATGACCTGCGGTGGTTCCGCGCCGCCGCGTGCCTTGATTGATTGGTTTGAGACGAAGCTGGGCATCACGTTCGTACAAGCCTGGGGCATGACGGAAACTTCGCCGCTTGGTTCCGTCGCGCGTCTGAAAGGCAAGATGAAAGACTGGCCACGCGACAAACAACTCGACATCAAACAACGCTGCGGCATCATCGCGCCCGGCCTCGAAGCGCGCGTCGTGGATGAGCAGGGCAACGAAGTCGAACACGACGGCACGGCAATGGGCAAGCTGCTCGTGCGCGGCCCGTGGATCGTCAGCGAATACTACAAAGCCGACGCGCCTGACCGTTTCCCCGACGGCTGGTTTGACACGGGCGATATTGCGACGATTGATGCGGATGGATATTTAGCGATTGCCGACCGCGCGAAAGATGTCATCAAAAGCGGTGGCGAATGGATTTCGTCAGTCGACATGGAAAATACGCTGATGGCAATGCCCGGCGTTGCTGAAGCTGCTGTCATCGGCGTCAATCATCCGCGCTGGCAGGAACGACCGCTCGCTTGTGTGGTCAAAAAAGCCGATGCAGAAATTAGCAAAGACGACGTCATCAAATTCCTCTCTGACAAAGTCGCCAAATGGTGGCTGCCAGATGATGTCGTGTTCGTAGACGCGATTCCGAAAACCAGCGTCGGCAAATTCGATAAGAAAGTGCTGCGCGTGCAGTTCGAGAATTATCAATTGCCGACGTAAACTGTCTTTGTGATGGAACTTCGTTGGCACAATCGCACAATGCAATTCACCTCCGGCGTGATTATGGGGATTCTCAATGTCACGCCGGATTCGTTTTCGGATGGCGGGCAGTTTGCTGCGCACGAAGCAGCGCAGGCACAGGCGCAGGCAATGGTTCTTGACGGCGCGGCAATCATTGACATCGGCGGCGAATCCACACGTCCCGGCGCGCCGACGATTGCTGTCGAGGAAGAAATCGCGCGCGTTCTGCCCATCATCGAATCGCTTCATCACCTCCGCTGTGAGGGTGCCTTTGACGCACTGCTTTCGATTGATACGCGCAAGGCCGAAGTCGCGCGAGCCGCTTTAGCAGCGGGTGCAGACGTTGTGAATGACGTGACCGGTTTGCGCGATCCGGCGATGCGTGTTGTGTGCGCCGAGTTCGGTGTACCTGCCGTGTTGATGCATTCGCGTGGCGCGCCGGAAACGATGCGCTGGTCAGAAGCGGCAGTGGCATATACTGATGTCGTGAGCGAAGTCCGTGACGAACTCGCGCACCTCGCACAGCAGGCCATTACTGACGGCGTGCCGTCGGTGATTCTTGATCCCGGCTTTGGCTTTGGCAAAAATGTCGAGCAGAATTTGTCGCTGATTCGCCGCCTCCGCGAAATCCTGGCGCTTGGCTATCCCGTGTTGCTCGGTGCTTCGAGAAAGAGTACGCTGGGGCGCATCGTCGGAATTGCGAATCCGGCAGAACTGGATGCAGCCAGTATTGCGGCGCATCTGTTCGGACTGCAACAGGGCGCAGACATTCTGCGCGTCCACGATGTCGCCGGGCACGCGCAGGCCGTCAAGGTTTGGCAACGGTTGACGCAACCACGCTGACGCTGGTTTTTTACTGAACTCGCACAACACGCGAAGCGCCGGGGAGCGGGCTCGCGCGCGCTGAAGTGGCAACAAACCCGCTTCGAAGATACCGCTTAGCAGGTAAGCACGTGAGCCGCGTGCGCTCCCAGGCGCTACTGATGGAATATGGACAAAGTCGTTTTATCTGGGCTGGAATTTTATGGGCGGCACGGCGTCCACGATGAAGAAAACAAGCTCGGCGCACGCTTCGTGATTGATTTGGAATTGTTTCTGCCGCTTGCCGGGATTCCCGATCATTTGCGGGAAACGGTGGATTACAGCGCCGTGTATGAAACCGTAAAAAGCACTGTGACCCGCAGCCGCTTTTACCTGATCGAGGCCCTTGCCAATCGCCTTGCGGAAACCATTCTCGCCACGCAACCCAAAGTCGCACGCCTCATCGTCCGTGTGCATAAACCGCACGCGCCGTTGCAGGGCGTCTTCCGCGATGTTTACACCGAAGTGCTGCGCGACCGACAAGGATGATGACTACCGCTTACATCGCCCTTGGCTCGAATCTGGGCGACCGCCTCGGCTATTTACGCAGCGCCGTCGCCTCGCTCGCCGCCCATCCAAACATCAATGTTGTCGCACACAGCCGGATTTATGAAACTGCACCGGTCGGCGGCCCGGCGGGACAAGGCGCGTATCTTAACGCCGTTGTCGGCGTCTCCACTTCGCTCGGCGCGCACGCACTGCTCGCCGTGTTGCAGGCGATAGAAACCGCCAATGGCCGCACGCGCACCGTGACGTGGGGGCCGCGCACGTTGGACTTGGATTTGCTGCTTTTCGGCGATGAAATCATTGCCGAGCCGGATTTGACGGTGCCGCATCCTCGTCTTGCCGAACGCAATTTTGTGCTGGCTCCGCTCTGTGATTTGATACCGGCATTCTTGTTGCCCGGCAGCATGAAAACGGTTCAGTCCTTGCGGCAACAGGCGTGCGAGGAAGGATTGCGGCTGACCGAACTGAATTTATCCCTCTAGCGGCAAGTCGCTGCAACCATTCCACCTTCCACCTTCTCCATTGCCAATTAATACTCCGCGAGCACTCTAGGGAATAATGTGGAGTGGGAAGAGGGAATGTTGTGAGTGAGAGGCGGTGCAAACAGGATGTTTGCACTACAGCGGCAACTTTCTTCGCGCGGAATTTCCGAAATGCACGGCAGATGCTACACTGCGCAGGCTTAGCTGTCGCTACGGTAATAACTTTTGACTGCGTTATGGAAATAGGCCCCGGAACACGCTTCCGCCAATACGAAATCCTCTCGCAACTCGGCAAGGGCGGCATGGGCGAGGTGTATCTGGCCGAAGACACGCGGCTCAAACGCAAAGTGGCGTTGAAGGTCTTGCCGCCGGAATTTACCTCCGACGGCGAACGCTTGCGCCGCTTTGAGCAGGAAGCCCTGACGACTTCGGCGTTGAACCATCCGAACATCATCACGATTCATGAAATCGGGACGCTGGAAAATACGCATTACATCACGACGGAATTCATTGAAGGACACACTGTACGCGACCGGATGCAGCTTGATCGCCTGACGCTCGGCAGCGCGCTTGACGTAATTATTCAAACCGCCAATGCCTTAGCCGCCGCGCACGAAGCGGGCATCGTCCATCGTGACATCAAGCCGGAAAATCTGATGCTGCGCAAAGACGGCTACGTGAAAGTGCTGGATTTTGGCATCGCAAAACTGGCGGAAAAGGTAATGCCCGCGACAGTGGACACCGAAGCGCCAACGCTCGTGCAATCCACGACAAATCCCGGCATTGTGATCGGCACGGCAAGTTATATGTCGCCCGAACAGGCGCGCGGCGACCGCATTGATGCGCGCACCGATATTTTCAGCCTCGGCGTCGTGCTGTACGAAATGGTGACCGACAAGCGCCCCTTCAACGGTGGCAGCCCCATCGAAACGATTGCGGCAGTCTTGCAGTCCGAACCGCTTCCCATCAAACAGCACGTTCCCGCTGCACCGTATGAATTGCAGCGCATTATCAGCAAGGCGCTGCGCAAAGACCGCAACGAACGCTATCAAACCGTCCGCGACTTCCTGCTGGACTTGCAGCATCTGAAACGCGAACTGGACGTGCAGGCACATTTGCTGCCGGGGCAGAAAAGTCTGGAAACGCGCACAATGTCGAGCGCCGAATATCTGTACGGCGAATTTCGCCAGCATCGGCGCGGCGTGCTGCTCGCCTTGTCGGGCGTGTTGGTGCTGGCGTTGACCGGGACGTTGTTTGCCCTACGGCGCGGCCCGTTGGATTCGCTGGCTGTCTTGCCGCTGGGGATGAAAAACACGGAAGAAGGGCGGCTGAATGATCGGCTCACAAGTGATCTCATCAACAGCCTGCGCAAGTTTTCCGGCGTCGGCATCAGCGCACGCGGCGAAGTGAGCGAAGCGCGGCTCCTGCAAAACGATGTGCAATCCATCGCCAAGGATTTAGCCGTTAAGGGTGCGTTGACCTCAGAAGTACAGCACGATGGCAATAAGCAAATGCTGCGGCTAGAACTCAGCGACGTGCGCGACCGGCAGCATTTGTGGAGCAAGGATTACGAATGGACGGCGGCGAATTGGGAAGTGTTGCCGCTCCAGATTTGCAAAGACCTGTTTGAGAATGCGTCGCTGAAAGTTTCAGCGCAGCAAAAACAACAACTCGAAGCCGCACTCGCCTACGCCATCGGGCGCACGGCGTGGCGCGAACGTACGGTCGTTGGCCTGCAACGCGCGCGCATCTCGTTTGAAGAGGCGCTGCAAAAGCGGCCTGATTTTGCGCTGGCGTATGCTGGCCTGGCCGATTGCTACAACATGTTCGTGGTCTACAACATTCTGCCCGCGAGCGAAGGTTTTGCGAAAGCGCAGGAAATGGCCGACAAAGCCTTGCGCCTGAATCCGCAACTGGCGGAAGCGCACGCCGCCAAAGGCTATTCTCTCTATCAAAAATGGGACTGGAAGGATGCCGAAAGCGAATTTCTGCAAGCCCTGAATCACGACGACAAATACGGCCCGGCGCATCAGTGGTATTCGAGCGTGCTGGCGCAGGCGCATAACTTCGACGAAGCACTGCGACAGGCTACGCGCGCCAAAGAACTGGAGCCGAATTCGGCCATCGTGTCTTCGCACGTCAGTTGGATCAACTATCTGGCCGGCGATTATCAGCGCGCGATAGATGCCGCCAAAGAAACCCTGCAACGCGATCCTGACTCGTTTGTCGCGCATCGCTATCTAGGGCTGGCGTATCTGGGGCTGGCGCTGAACGGCGCGCGGGAGCAATTCGACGTAGCGCTGGCCGAATTGAAAATCGCGCACGAACGTTCGCGCGGGAATTTGCTGACGCTCTCTGATTTGGGTTTCGCCTACGCCGCGAAAGGCGACCGTGCGGAGGCGGAGAGGCGGCTGAAAGAGATCGAAGCCAAAGCGCCGCAGAATCCTTACTATCGAGCCATCGTTCAGGTGGGATTGGGCAACTTGGATCAGACCTTCGCGCTGCTTTTTGAGGGCAGCGAAAGCCACGCCGAACGGATTCCTTCAGTGGTTAGCGACGTGCGCTTCCGCGCGTTGCGCACTGACCCGCGATTTAATGATTTGGTGCTGCACATCGAATCGGGCAAGTAAGTTTGAGTACAGCAAACATCCTGTTTGCTGAGGGTTTTAGGTCGTTATTTAAGCTGCAAACAGGATGTTTGCAGTACCTTACATACTTTTATCCCTATGCAAAAATACGATCTCCTCGTGATTGGTTCCGGGCCGGGAGGGCAGCGCGCCGCGATTCAGGGCGCGAAACTCGGCAAACGTGTCGCGTTGATGGAAAAGCGCGAAGTCTTTGGCGGCACCTGCATCAACGCCGGGACAATTCCGAGCAAGACGATGCGCGAGGCCGTGCTGCATTTGTCCGGCTATCAGTATCAAAACGTCTATGGGATGAATTATCGCGTGAAGGAAAAGATCACAATTGCCGACCTATCCTTTCGCGTGCAGCACGTCATCAAAACCGAATGTGATGTGACGCAGGCGCAACTGACGCGCAACAACATTGATTTGCATAACGGGATGGCGAGTTTTGTGGATGCGCATCGCGTCAAAGTCGAGCTTGCCGCGGCACGCCGTCGAACTGAAGCCGAAAAACATCATCGTCGCCGCCGGCACGCGCCCGCCGTGTCAGAAACTGTGCCGATCAACAGCCGCACCATCATCAACAGCGACCAGATTTTTTGTTGAACCAAGTACCGAAAACCTTGATTGTTGTTGTGGGCGGCGGTGTGATCAGCGTGGAATACGCTTCAATGTTTGCGGCCCTTGGCGTGCGTCATCGTGATTGAAAAGCGACCGCGACTGTTGAATTTGCCGACAGCGAAATGGTCAGCCCTGTCGTACCATGCGATCATCGCGTAACCCCGCGCCTCGGCGAAGAGGTGGTGAGCGTCGAAGAGCTACCCGACGGCAGCATCGTCGCCAATCTCGAAAGCCGCAGCGGATTGTTGGCGATGCCTTTACTCTGTTGGCCGCCAAGGCAACGTGGACGGCCTGAACTTGACCGCCGTAAACTGGATGCCGATTCGCGCGGGCGCATTCGTGTAGACGACCATTACCGCACCGCCCAACCGCATATCTTCGCCGTCGGTGATGTGATTGGTTTTCCCAGCCTCGCGTCCGTCTCTATGGAGCAGGGACGACTTGCCGCTTGTAATGCCTTTGGCGTCGCCACACAGACAAACCCTGACAGCTACCCGTACGGCATTTACACGATTCCCGAAATCTCGTTTGTTGGCAAAACTGAAGAACAGCTAACCGACAGACGTGCCATATGAAGTGGGTGTGGCGTATTACCGCGAAATCGCGCGCGGCCAGATTCGTGGCGATACAACGGGACGGCTGAAATTGATCTTTCACCGCGACACGAAGGAAATCTTAGGAGTCCATATTATCGGCGAAGGCGCGTCGGAATTGCTGCACATCGGCCAGGCCGTATTGACGCTGAAGGCACGTTAAAGGTATTTCATTGACACTGTTTTAACTATCACTGGCGGAGTGTTATAAGGCTGCCGCATTTAATGAACTGAATAAATTAGTGCAGTTTGCAATTAAACTGTACAGCAAACATCTTGTTTGCTGCTTTCCCATATACTTCGGGCAACAAACAAGATGTTTGTACAGCAAAAGAGCAAGGAGTCAACTAAGCATAGCATCCATAGGCGTTTTAGCCGCAGAACATCTGGCCGTTGGTCTTGTCGAAAATCATCAACTTACTGGTGGGATGCGCTTCTATCCAAATCACGCCGACGATGAATTTCTCGCGGATTTACCTGCCGAGGAAATGGCGCGCACGATGGCGCAACAATTCGAAGCCGTTGCCAATGGGCAACCGATTACTGCTATTGGCGTCGGCTTCCCCGGACTGATCCGCGACGGCGTTATTCAGGAAGCGCCGAATTTGCAGCAGATGAAAGGGCAACCGCTGGCGACGATGCTGGCCGCGCTGCTCAACGAACAAGGTAACGCTGCGACCGTTCATATTTTGAATGACGCTGATGCGACAGCCGCAGGCGTAGCCGCAACGCGCGGGCAACTGGATCAGCAGATTCGCCGTCTGGTGGCTCTTACGGCAATGGCATCGGGCTGGGACTTTATCCGCCAGTGCCAGGCGCAGGCGAAGGCGGACACCTGGTCGTCACGCTCGATCCCAAAGAAGAGTTTTGTCGTTGCGGCGGGCGCGGGCACCTGGAGGGCATCGCAGGCAATCGTGCAATGCGCATGCGCTTCTTCGATCTGGAGCCGGAAGAGGTTTTCGCCCACGCACAAAGGGCGATGCGCGTTGTGCTGATTTCGTTAAGCTCTGGCATCGCGCGCTGGCCGCTGCAGCAGCGACTACGGTGCATTTAAGCGGCCCCGGCAAGTTTTATTTCTCCGGCCCAAATGCGCGTTTTGTACAAATGAAGCACTGGATTTTTGGCACGTGCATAAAATAGTCAAGATAGATTCCATTTGCAAAGTTCCTCATTTGAAGTGATGGCCACGAGCGATGAAATTGCTGTGATCAGTGCCGCCGTCAGCGCCGAGCAAAATATACCGTAAGTTTGGTGGCGGGAGCCCGACTGTCAAGGAGCGCGTAAGAAGCAGATAACGCCCTCCTTGACAGTCGGGCTTTCCGCAGCACAACTGCTGATTATAACGCTTTCATCCACGCCTGCAATTTGTCCAGACTGTCGCGGAAATGCTTCATCCCGCGCCACAGCAGCAGCCCGGAAATAATGTGTGCAATAGTGCCGACGATGACCAGGGAATAGTTGACCATATGGTCATTGTGAAAAACATAGTCAGTCATCATCGCTACGGCGGTTGGGCCAATGCCGAGGCCGATGAGGTTGATGACAAACAGGTAAATCGCCGACGCTTGCCCGCGCATTTCATTGGGCATAATTTGCTGAATCGCGGCGGGGGCGACGCCAAAGGGGGCGCTGGCTAAAAAAGCGGAAGGCGCTAGCAGAAGCGTGGCAAGCATTGCATTGCTCATCAATGGATAAAGAATACCTGTTGGAAACCAGGCGACGGAGACGATGAAGCCCACGCGCATCGTCGCATCCCGCAGGCCGCGCGCCGCCATCTTATCGGCGACCCAGCCGCCCGTTACTACGCCAAGCGTCGAGAAAATGCCGACAATCAATCCATACACCACGCCCGCCCGCGAAGCCGTCCAGCCGAAATTGCGCTGATACATCGTCGGAATCCAGGCCGATGCGCCGTAAGAAGAAAACGACAGCAAGGCAAAGCCAATCGTATGACATACGAAGGTTTGGCGATTGAGCCAGGTGTAACGGAAGATTTCCGTCATCGGCACGCTCGAAGGTTTCAGCGTGCCATCCGTCGCTCGTACCATCTTCAACCCGCGCCGCATCGGTTCTCTAACCGTGTACATCAACACTGCTAGCAGCACGCCCGGCAGTCCGACGATAAAAAAGATCACTTGCCAGGGGCGTGTCGCCCCGACCAACGGCAATTCCCACAAACCTTGCTTCGACGCCCATCCAACCACGATCCCGCCGAGCAAAAATGCCAGCCCGGAACCGATGTAAATGCCCATCGAATACACGCTGATCGCTGTTGCGCGCTTTTCTTTCGGGAAGTAATCGGAGATGAGCGAATAAGCCGACGGCCCTAGCGTTGCTTCACCAACGCCAACACCGACGCGCAGCCCCAACATTTGCCCAAAACCCTGTGCCAGTCCGCAGCCGGCAGTCATCGCGCTCCAAAACACAAAGCCAATCGCAATCAAGGAGCGGCGGCTGAAACGATCTGCCAGCCAGCCCATCGGAATGCCAAAGAACGTATAAAAAATCGCAAACCCTGCGCCCATCAACACGCTCATTTGCGTATCCGAAATCCGCAAATCGCGGCGAATCGGCGCGACCAGCAGATTCAAAATCTGACGGTCAATGAACGAGAAAATATAAACGAAGGTCAGGACGGCGACGACATACCACGCATATCGTGCTGCCGGATACGGTTCTTCGACAGCCGACGCTGCCGGAGGAGGAAGGGTGGCAACTTTCATGGGCGCTCCAGTGGTGAAAAAGCAATTTGTGTTTCGTGATGATAGGTCGCGCGCATTGTAGTTGACTCTTTGCCCGGTCAGCAAGATGACCCGACTGGTGATGATGCTTTTCCCTCGCTGCTTTACTACTGGAAAACAAAGGGGCGAAACCGTAATGGCTTCGCCCGTCGAATTTCGTTTGTCATTGGTTTTGATCTTAGTTTTTCTTGATCAACGGAATCGTCACCAGTTGTGGCCGACCGAGTTCAAAATTAGGGTCTTGTATCAGTGTGCGATACACCGGCACCGCTTGCCCGTCAATCATCTGATAACCGACGGCCTCTGTTTCCGGCACGACTTCCAACGCTTGCGTGGCGTTCAGTTTGGCGGAAACGCCCGCCCGCTGGAGGGCGTTTTGCCGCACCTGGTCAAGAGAGAGTGGGGCAGTCGGCGTGTTGTCTTCGACCGTCGCAGTCAGGCGGCGCAGTGTGCTACGAACGCGTGTGGTTTGGCCGTTGCGAGCGTCGAAGGTGATTTCCAGGTGCCCTGCTTCGGGATCAATGAATGAGACGCCGTCAATCGTCTGGTCAATGATGATCGTTTTTTCGACGGTGCGCGTCGGCGCGGTGAAGCCTTCAAACCCACCACTTTCTTTGGTGTCACGAATCATATTCACGCGGTAATCCTGTCCTGCCAGCACGCTCAATTGCGCGGCCAGATCGTTGGCGCGGTTGATGAATTCGTCATCTGCGATTTCGTCATCACGAGTCGGCAAGTCGGGATTCGCTTCCATCATCAACTCGAAATTGCCGTTTTGTTCGACGACTAACGTAGCGTTGTTCGCTTTGATGGCGCGCAGTCCGAGCGGGCGATCCTGAATCAGGTTGCTGTCTTCCAGCTCGATTCCGAGCGAACGGCTTAGTTCCATCACTTCATCGTTCGAGTTACTTTGTTGTGCAACCTGCCGGATGCGGGATTCAGTCGGGATCGTCAGCGTTTCGTGCTGCCCCTGCGTCTGGCGTGCGGCCCTGGCGTCAACCGAAATGCCTTTGCCGCTCGCGGCGCTGCGGGCATAGTACCAGCGCCATTGGCCCCAGTTATTCGCGGCGGCACCGGCATACAGGAAACGTTCGTTGTAGAGGCGGTCGGAGGCTTCCGTTTGGTTCGCACCAAAGGCCACAACGGCCGGGCTTTGATTCGTATTGTTGATGCGCCAACTGGCATCAAGAAACGCGGTGGATAAGCTCTTGCCCTTTGTTCCATTCTTCCCAAAAATATTTGCCGTAATTCGGGCTGTCAATCGAATCGTTTCATAACCGAAGACCATCCGAATGCCTTTGGCTCGCACGCCCCAGGTCGAATACGGATCGTTGCCGCCGCTAACCATCACGCTGTTGCAGGTATCCCAGAACATATAGCGCAGCGCGCTCGTCGCCGAAGTTGTTGTAATTGCCGCCGAGCGCCATATCTACAGACGTTGCATTCCATCCATTTGTTTGCCCAGTTTGCACCCATCGGCGCGAAGAAGCGATTGGCGGAGGACATCCCCGCCGTGTCCCGAATGCCACGCGACACGGTCGGCCGTCCATCTAAATCCGTGCCGCCAGAATTCCAGAGGTCATAGTTGTAGCTGCCAAAATCGTGAAATAGCCACACGGAAACCGCGCTGTCACGACGGGCGAAATTCGGTGTGTACCAGGTGTTGAAGTAGTTGCGAAAGCCATCGGCGGATTCGTGCGTGTTGCTCAGTTTCGCCTGCATGCCCTGAAAATCTTCGACGCTCGTCGTGCCGACCATATCGGACACGCCGCTGGTGGAATTCAACTGCATCGTGGCCGTGCGCGAGAGCAGGGAATCCGTCGCCAGCCGTGCATCGCTCATCGGATTGGCCTGATAGGTTTCGGGTGTGGATTGCGGCTTCAGTGCATCGGCTTTGAGGCCGAAGCGGGCCGTCATTTCCGGGCGGGCCGATTTGCTTTCCTGCGCGGCGGCGGGCGCAGCGAACAAAGCGGCCAGCAACAGCGGCGTGGCTAATAGGTGACGAAGGGAAAAAGTGGATTGATTCTTGTGGCTCGATGTTGCGTTGATTTGGGTGTTGTTCATAAGTTCTCCTTCTCGACTCTCGTTGTTGTTATGTTTTTGTGGTTGTGCGAATCGTTTTGTAATTCGCTCTCGTTCAGGTAAGCACGCAGCCGAAAAACCTTTCACCTCCGCCCCACGAAAAAAACAGAGTTTGCTTTTCGCTCCCTGCCCGGTACAATTTCCACCGTAGGAGAAGGACTGAATGAAGAAGTTTTGTTGTACTGTTTTATTCGCTCTCGCAATTTTCCTGACTGCTGCGACCTCGGCGCGCGCGGCAGAAGACATTTTGTTACCCCTCCCTTTCGATAATGTTTCCGGGCGCTCAGATTTTCAGTGGGTCAGCGATAGCTTCGCGATTTTGTTGGCGGATTTGCTGGATACGCCGGGGCTGGTCGTGCTTTCACCGGATGAACGCGCACTGGCGTGTGAACGTGCAGGGATGCCTGCCTGTGATAGTTTGACGCTGGCGGCAAAACTGCGTCTGGCCGAATTTGCGCAGGCGAATCTGGTGTTGGTCGGCACGTACGAAATCAGCGGCGAAGTTGATACTGTAACGATTGCCATCACGGCAAAGCTGGTTGAGGCGCAGGCCGGACGAGTGGTCGGGAAGTCCTTCAACTTCAGCGGGCCGCTGAGCGATCTGCAAACACTGCAAGGCTTGCTCGCGTGGAGCATTTTGTACGAACGCGATCCGGCGTTGCCCTATTCGCAGGATCAATTCAAGCGCCGAGCACGTCGCATTCCACTGCGCGCCTTTGAGTTTTATGTCAAAGCGATGCAATCAGGCGAACAGCAATCCCGCGAAATCTTTCTCAAACGCGCTATCAAGGAATATAACGAAGCGGAAAGCGTTGGGCATTATGCGCAGGCCATTTATGAGCTGGGTGTCGTGGATTATCGCCAGAAGCAGTACGCTGAAGCGATGCGCAATTTTCGGGAGTTGATTAAGGATGATCCCCGTTATTTAGAATCGCTGTTCTATCTCGGACTGGCCGAGCAGGCGCAGGACAAATTACGGGCTGCCGAGACGTATGACCCGCTTAGCGGCTACGATGCCGTTAGTCGAAGTGCTGAACAACGCGGGCGCGTTGCAGGTGAGTAAAGGCGATCTGAGCCGTGCCGAACTTTATTTGCAACGTGCCGCCGCCGCCGCGCCGCAGGATGCAACTACACGGTTCAATCACGGCTACGCGCTGTGGCGTGACCGCAAATTCGAGGCGGCAACGGAATTTCGCGCCGTTACGTTACGAGCAATCCCAAAGATGGCGAAGCCCAGTATTGCTGGCTGAATGCGCGCACTGACCGCAAAGTGGAAAGCGAACACGCCGATCAGGAGGCGCGCAAGCTGCTGAGTAACAACCTTTACTTATGCCCAGTGGAAAACGCGGCCTGATAAAATTCCGGCGTTGTTGCGCTTCAAAACTGAATACAATCGTGAATTTTTATCGTCACGAATCGGCAACGATCTTCGACTACGAACTTGCCGCCCGCACAAACCCGCGTCGCCTTACAGAGCCTGGAACAGGCAAAGCAACTCATTACCCGCAAAGACGACACGGGCGCGCTCGCAGAATTGCAAACGGCACTTAGCAATGATCCGACACTGGCTGAGGCGCATTACCTGCGTGGGCAAATCCTGCAACGCCGCAACGAAATCGAAACCGCGCTCAGTGCCTATTCCGCTGCGATTTATTGGAATCCGCGCCTGGCTGTCGCCCACGTCGCCTTGGCGAAATTGTATCTGGGGCGTGGCGACCGCGTGCGCGCGGCCTCGCACGCGAAACTGGCGCTGGAGGTTGACGCCCAGAATCAGGACGCATTAGCCCTTCAGCGACTATTAGAAATGAATAAGTAAGTCAGGCCGAAGCCACAACGGTTAAGCGTGCATCAAAGGCGACGTGAAAACGGATGTGTTAGCGATACGGACGATGAGACGGGAACCGACTGACAACCTGCAACTACTACTGGAACGCTCTTGGTTAACGCCGACGCGCAGGCGCGTGTTGGTGGGGGTTACCTGCTCTGCTTGTGCATATCATCAGGTATAGCGTGTTTCGGTTCATCCGTGCCCGGCTACACGGCACTCAATCTCACGCAAATCGAATTGTAGATGCTTCTTACGACAAAAGCATTTTGCTCACGCTCTCACAACCGATGCGTTACCCAGGCAATTGCGGGTTTCGCCCCGCCGACAAAAACGCTGGATTTAGACAAGCTGAAAGAGGAAGAAAAACGCACCAACGCGCGTCCTTGAAAACCAACCGCCGTGCAGAGGCCGAGGCAAAACGACAGGCGACCGAGGGGCTCAGCGCAAGGCCGAGGAGCAGGCGAAAAACACTTGCGACCACTGAGGCAACTCCAACACCGACTCCTGCTTTCCAGCGGATTCAAACCCATCAACACGCGCCCCATCCGTGATCGAGTCACACGTTTGGCCTGGTGAAGCAGGAAGGCAAGTTGGCGTTCGATGAAGAAGTAATCTGAAAGTCAGCGTTCGGGGGAAATCAAACCGAATGGACGCATTGTGAATGCTCACTCGGTACCTTCCGTCGGGCAATCCACAAATTGACAAAGCCGCGCTGTCTATTCTTGACGCTGTCAGCGAAGCGGAAGCCCTGGGGCCGCTGTCGAAATTAACTTCGCTTTCGATGATTTTAACGATTGACGATCAGCAGGCCTCTCTCGTCACTGTCGGTTTCGCAGAAACTGCCGAAGTCGCCGGAGCCTTGCAATTCCTTGCTAAGCAGGCGGTAGCGCTCGGTAAGAAATTGAAAGAAGCTGACCCCGCTTCGATGATTTTCCTCGATAATCTCAAAATCACCCAGAGTAGCAATCGTTTGACCGCCACGATCACTGTACCCCGCCAGATTGCCAAAGATACGCTGGCAAAAGCGATGGCGAAAAAGAACGATCAATAAAACCAGAGCAACAGCACGGCAAGGAACTGAAGGGCGGCGGCGCGCCCCGGTGCCACATCCTTTTAGAACTTACGCCAACGACGTACAGCAGACTGTCGAGTCTGCTGAAGTCTTCGCCGCCCAGCAGCGTAGTATCAACGGCTGCCTTCACCCATCTTCCGCAGCTTAGACAATCTGCGGTACGCTTTTGCGTAAGTCCTCCCTTTCAGTTCTTTGGCAAGCACAGCGCTGCTGCTAGCAAACGGGGATGCTGACAGGGATGGTGATGGCCACATTGCCGACGGCGGTTTTATGCAGTCCACGAATGCCGCTCCAACGGTTCGTGTTGGTACGCGGCGACAGCAGCAGTCCCGTGCCCGCTCCGACGCGGAATTTCAGCAGCCCCATTTTGCCTGTGCTCACTAACGTTCCCAACCCGCCCGGAACACGCGGAAAGCCGGTGCTAATCGTCGCGGATTTCAAACATCCACCGCTTAAAAGCACAGAAAAACTCACCGCCTTTTCCTGCTCATTCGTGGCCAAGCCGGTTCCGTTCTGCGCCGCCGCATTGGGCAACGTGGGGAACGCCGCCAAACTTGTCAGGCCGCTCAAATCCCCGGACAACGGCGCGACGACAATGCGCTGTCCCGCAACATCTACCGGGCTTTGGAATTCGACGGCAAATTGAATGGGCGCGGCGTCATATTGCGTGCCGTTCAAGCCCAGCGTCGCAAAACCGCTCGTCGGGGTCGTGACCGATGTATCGTAGCGCCAGAACGATTCCGCGCCGTAATTGCCGTGATAAATCCCTTCGTCCACAAAGCCATTGCCGATCAGCGCATTGTTGGCAATGGGGCGGCCTTGGCTATCAACGGCGACGGTATAAATAAAGCCCGTGTTTTCGGGATCGTATTCTGAGGTCTTGAAGGAAAAGATCGCGCTTGGCGTCAGACAGATATAAAAATCCGCCTGATTACAATTTGTGCCGTCAACCAAAAAGACATGCGCGTAGGTCAGTTGCGTGCCGACATTGCTGAGCGTGATGCGCGTGTCAAACTGCTGCGCGGCTTTCGAGTTGTAGTATGGGAAGACCAAAAATGAGCCGGGTTTTTGATCCGACGTGCCGATGTTGGCGTTGGGGAGCAAGCCGCTCACCGGACAGGTGGCGTTCACGCAGGCTTGCACATCGGCCATCACATTCCCGCCCAGCGTACCCGTAGAATTGATGCAAAGCTGGCCTGCCGCATTATTGGCAATTTGCGTCTGATAGGTGATGACGACGGTTTGGCCGGGATTCAAGTTGCCATTCCAGGTGACCGTGCCGCCGTTGGCCGCCACCACACAACCGCCGGGATTCACGCTCGCATTACAAGTCCCCGGCAGCGCGCTCAAGGTGACGGGTAACGTGGCCGTAAAGCTGGCTGGCAGTTGCACCGGATTGGGATTCGTCAGATTGGCTGTGACGGCCACAAAACCGCCAGGGCCATTACAAACTGCCGGGTCGCACGCTTGTATCGTCAACGGCGCTGGCGCGGCTGTGACGTTAGTCGTGACCGGGCCAAAATAATTATTACCGCTCACCGCTCCAGCGGCTGGGCGGAAGGATGTTCGTCGGTTGTTGACTTCACGCCGATCAGGTCGCGGCAGATACCCGCGTCTGCCGGATTGTCCACCGCCACAAAATTCTGCGTACTGACCGGCAGCCCGACTTTGACGACCGCCTGGAAAACCGCAATTGCGCCTGCCCCGGAGCAGGCCCGGCTACGCCCGTAAATTTGCAAATGATTTTGTTCAGTGCAAACTGCCCACCAAGGGCAGCGAATAGGGCGGGCGAACAGGTGAAATTGGGGGCGGGCGTCGGGACACCAACTGCGTCACTCCCGCGCCCAACAAATCTGTCACAAAAAATCCGAATGCATTGCTAGACGCCGCCGCATTACCGCCAGCTTGAGAGAACGTGCCCAAATTTTCGACAAATGCGTTGTACTGAATCGTCCCGCCGACGGCGACCTGTGCCACCGATGCCGTTTTGCTCACGGACAGGTCATGGAGGTTAACAATGGTGTGGGTTTGCGTTGCCGAATCGTTGTTCCCCGTGTTTGTATCATTACCACCAACCGACGCCACCGTGGACTTCATGTTGATGGTCAGCCGGCCACATTTTGGGAGCCGACCGTAATGCGAATCGTCAGCGATGCACTACCTGGCAACAGGTCGGATGACTCCAGCATCCCGTAGTTCCAGCGCCACAACGGCAACCGTTGAAAGCATCTCCTGCTTGCCGCTACGCCGTGATGGACACGCCATGGTTGAGTTATTCGAGGGAGAGAGCATTCAGGGCAGGAACGGTGACCTTCACATCATTCGCTACTGCCGTGCCTGCTCCCATCGCATTACCGACCGTCACGGTGTAATCAATGATGCCAGGCCCGGCGATGACGATGCTATTGGTGCCTGGATTCGGATTGATGCCTGAGCCTGTCCCGCTCCCCTGCGTGATGATGCCGTTCACGGAGGTGTACAAATCAGGGCCAATGTTCGGCGGTGGTGTGGGCGGCGTAAAGAAGGTCAGCCAGTATGCTGTCTTATAGCGTGCTGCACCTGACGAGAGAAAGGGGTTCGACGAAAGGGGGAAACTGTTGCTTGTTTTTGCAGCGCTGTCCGCCGAAGCCGTGGCCCAGCGCGTCAGCAATGGCAGCCCAAGGATCAGGAGGGCGCTGGCGGAGATCGTCAAGCGCAACCAACGCGGATGAAGTGAAGAGATGAGCATAGGGTGGTTCTCCTTCAAATAACATTACGCCGGAGTTTCATTCTCTGCGTTGTTCGTACGCAGACATTTCTTGGCAGAATGGAAGCGCTCGGACACACGACCACAGACCAAGCGCGCGACAGTGTTTAGGCACCGCAAGGAAATCAGGATAAGCAAGATGATCGTGAGGGCTTTCAGGAGGGGAGTCCTGACCAGTGATGAGGAAAGCCGACTCGTCCGGCAGAGTACCATTGTGCATTTCGAGCGTCAATCTTCCGTATGCTGTTAAGACACTTTCGTACCCAATTGAAAACCGCTAAATGGTGGTCTTACCAGCTGAATTGTCATTCCTGCCGTACTGCGCGTATGATACGCCCTGCCTGTACCGTCTCTTTCGGAGTTTCAGAATCTATGAAGCGGAAAATTCAATTCAGCGCGACTGCGTTCCTCTTTGTCGTCATCATTTCATTCGTCTGGCAAGTCTTACCTGTCGCTGCCCAAAAGTCAGTGGATTTTAGCCGCGACGTGCGCCCGATTCTTTCGGACAACTGCTTTACCTGCCACGGCCCTGATGAAACACAGCGCAAAGCCCGGCTGCGTTTGGATACGAAAGACGGCGTATTCGCCAAACAGGGCGTCATCGTGCCCGGTGATGCCGCGAACAGTCGGTTGATGAAGCGCATTGCATCGCTTGACCCGAACACGGTGATGCCGCCGCTTGCGACCGGTCACAAATTGACACCGCAGCAAATCGAAACCGTCAAACGCTGGATTGACGAGGGCGCAAAATGGAACGAGCATTGGGCGTTTGTGACGCCGACACGCCCGGAACTTCCGACCGTCAAAGACATCGCGTGGGGACAGAATGCGATAGACGCTTTTATCCTCGCGCGCCTCGAAAAAGAACAACTCAAACCGTCGCCGGAAGCCGATAAAATCACCCTGCTGCGGCGCGTTACGTACGATTTGACCGGCCTGCCGCCGACCTCGGCAGAAGTGGATGATTTTCTGGCCGACAACTCACCGAAGGCCTATGAAAAAGTCGTAGACCGATTGCTCGCCTCGCCGCGTTATGGCGAGCGGATGGCGATGTATTGGCTGGATGTCGCACGCTATGCCGACACGCACGGCTACCACATTGATTCACACCGCGAGATGTGGCCGTGGCGCGATTGGGTTATCAAAGCTTTCAATCAGAATAAGCCTTATAAGGATTTCATAGTCGAACAACTCGCGGGCGATTTGCTATCAAATGCGACAACCGAGCAAAAGATTGCCTCCGGCTTCAATCGCAACCACATGATCAATTTCGAGGGCGGCGCGTTTCCTGAAGAGTACATGAATGAGTATCTGGTGGATCGCGTCGAAACGACCTCGAATGCCTTTATGGCGCTGACGATGGGCTGTGCGCGTTGCCATTCGCACAAGTACGATCCGATTTCGCAAAAAGAGTTCTATCAGTTTTATGCCTTCTTCAACTCCGTCAACGAAGCCGGGCTGGATGGGCGCGATGGCAATGCCAAGCCGTTTTTAGCCTTACCAACCGAGGAACAAAAAACGAAACAGGAACAACTGGCGACAGCGATCAAGGAAAAAGAAAAGCAATTGGCTGACCCGCAAATCGCGTCGGCACAAACTGAATGGGAAAAACAATTCGTCGGCAAAATTGCTGTAGCGCCGCGTCAGGGCCTGGTTGCACATTACGAACTGGACGGCAGCTTTGCCGACCTCGCGGGCGGTTACAACCACGGTCGCCGTTTGCAGGGCAGCCCTGATTTTGGCGGCGGCAAATTGGGACGCGCCGTGAGCTTTGATGGCGATACGCAGGTTACATTTGGCACGGTTGGCCCCGGCGAGAAGACCGAGGCGTTTAGTTTGGCCATGTGGCTGCGCGGCAACACCAACCTGCCGATTACGCTGTTGCAGAAGTGCGCGAACGAAACCTCGCGGCAGGGCTTTGAAGTGTTGCTTGACGGCTATGAATTAATCGGTGTGCAGCGGCGCGCCCCGCATCTCAACATCCGATTGACGGCGAACTGGCCGGACGCGGCGATTCACGTACGCTCGAAAGATTTGATTCGCATTGTGGACTGGGGCCACGTCACGATTACGTACGACGGTTCCGGCAAAGCAGCGGGATTCAAGTTGTATTTCAATGGGAAGCCTGCCGAATTGGAAATTATCAAAGACAGTTTGAGCGGTTCGAGCAAGACGGAGGCAGAGCTGCAAATCGGTAACAAAGATTATGGCAAGCCGTACAAAGGCCAGCTTGATGACCTGCGGTTTTACAATCGCGTGCTGACCGCCCCGGACGCAGAGCAGTTGGCGCTGCATTATCCGGTGCAAGTTTACCTGTCCGGCGTGTACGGGCAACGCACCAAAGAAGAGGCCGCCGCGGTGCGCGATTACTTCCTGACTTTTGCCGCGCCGCCGTCGTTGCGCGACGAATATAGCGAACTGAACAATCTCAAAAAGCAGAAAGCCGATCTCGACAAAGCCATCCTCAACACGATGGTGATGGATGAAATGGCCAAGCCGCGCGATACGTTTGTGCTGGCACGCGGTGACTATCGCAATAAAACAGATAAAGTCGCGGCAGGCGTGCCCGCGATTCTGCCGCCGCTGCACCGAGCGGTGCAAAAGCAAATCGCTAGCGCTTGGCAAACTGGCTGGTCGCGCCTTCGCATCCGCTGACCGCGCGTGTGGCTGTGAATCGGTTCTGGCAGTTGTTTTTCGGCCTCGGCATCGTGAAAACCTCCAGAGGTTTCGGCTCGCAGGGCGACCCGCCTGTCCATCAGTTGCTGGACTGGCTGGCAACCGTATTCGCTCCGGCTGGAACACAAAGGCGCTGCGTAAACTGATCGTCACCAGCGCCGTACCGGCAAGCCTCCAAACTTTCGCCGGAACTTTGCGCAGAAAGACCCCGAAAATCGGCTGCTCGCGCGCGGGCCGCGTTCCGTTGCAGGGCGAAATGATTCGCGATACGGCGCTGGCCGTGAGCGGGTTGATGAATAACGAAATTGGCGGGCGCAGCGTGTTTCCGTATCAGCCGGTTGATTTGTGGGATGAGCTGGCGTTTGGCGATGGTTTCAGCGCGCAAAAATACGAACTAAGCAAGGGCAAGGATTTGTACCGCCGTTCGATGTACACGTTTTGGAAGCGCACGGTTCCCCCTGCCGCATTGAATACCTTCGATGCGCCGGATCGGGAAAAATGCGTCGTGCGCCGCCCGGTGACGAATACGCCGCTGCAAGCGCTGATTACGATGAACGATCCCACCTACCTCGAAGCCGCACGTGTGCTGGCAACGAAAGCCTTGCGCGAGGGCGGCGCTGATCTGAATGCGCGCCTTGCCTTTGCCTTTCGCCAAACGACCGCGCGCAAACCAACGGCAGAGGAATTAGGCGTGCTGCGAGATTTATACGTGCGACAACTCACCCTCTATCGCAAGGACGCGAAAGCCGCCGAAGCCCTGCTGAAAATTGGCGAGAGCAAAGCCGATGAAAAAATCGAACGCCCGGTGTTGGCCGCGATGACAATGGTGGTGAGTACGATTTTGAATCTGGATGAAGTCGTGACGAAAGAGTGAAATTCAGCCTGCTTCCGCTCCCTTTCCGTCTCCTGTTTTGCTATGCTCTCGCGCCAGCGGCATAACCCAAAACAAGGAGATTCGTATGAAAAAAATGTTCATTACAATGGGCGTTTTCGCCTGCCTGCTGTCCGTTGGGGGCGCTACGATCTGGGCGCAACCGAAACCTGAAGCAAAGCCTGAGGCAAAGAAAGCTGCCGCTCCGTTATCCCCGGCGTCGAAAGAAGCCGAATTTGTCTGGAAGCGCGCCAAGCAATGGACATTGCAATATATTGACGCGATGCCGGAAGAAGCGCTGAACTATAAACCGGTGCCGGAAGTGCGCAGCTTCGCCGAGCAAATGCTGCATCTGGCCTTTTGGAACTATGGCCTAACCGATGCGCTGGCCGACAAGCCAAGCCCCTACGGCAAAAAGCAGGAAGACCTGGAAAAACGCGATGACCTGAAAAAGAAAGCGGCGTTGCGCAAAATTGTTGAGGAAAGCTACGACTTCGTGCTGGCGCTCTTGCCGAAATATGATGAGACGCAATGGGCTGAACGAGTCACCTTCTTTACGTCCAACGTCCCCCGCCGGTTGATTCTGACGGTTGCGTTAGACCATCAAACCCATCATCGCGGCCAGACCACAATGTACCTACGCCTGAAAGGCATTACCCCGCCACCGGAGCCGTAAAGATTGGAGATTAGAGATTGATAGATTAGGGATTGGAGCTTGAAGAGGAAAGGCATTCCCTTTCCTCTCTCAAATTTCAAATCTCCGCTCTCTATCCGCCGGCCAAATACGCATACCGCAGCACAAAAACGCCTGCAAGCACATAGACCAGCCAACTGACCTCGCGCCCGCGTCCCGTCAATGCTTTCAGCAGCGGATAAAAGATAAAGCCCAACGCCAACCCATTCGCAATCGAAAACGTCAACGGCATCGCCAGCATGGTTAACAGAGCGGGAATTGCTTCGGTCACATCGTCCCATGCAATACTTTTGACCGAGCGCATCATTAACGCGCCAACGATAATCAGGGCTGGCGCAGTTGCGATAGCCGGAATCATCGCCGCCAACGGCGAAAAGAAGGCAGCCACGAGGAAAAGCCCCGCGACGGTTACGGCGACCAAACCCGTCCGCCCGCCTTCGCTCACGCCCGTTGCGCTTTCGATGTACGTCACCACGGTAGACGTGCCAAACAATGCCCCCGCCATCGTGGCCAGTGAATCGCACAACAACGCGCGATTCAGGCGCGGCATTCTGCCCGTTTCATCCAAATAGCCCGCCTGTTGTGCCAGCCCCATCATCGAGCCGATGCAATCGAACAGATCCACAAACAAGAAGACAAAAACGACATCCAGCAATCCCAACCTGAGCGCACCGCGAATGTCCAGTTGCAAAAACGTCTCGCGCCACGCCGGAACCTCGACAATTTTCGTGGGCAGCGCCGTCAGGCCCAGCGACGGCGGCCAGCGTGACCAGCAGAATGCCCAGCAAAATCGCAGTCTTGAACCCGCGCGCCATCAATGCACCCATCACCAGCAGCCCCAATAAAGCGAGCAGGACGGGCTTTGAGGTGAGGTGTCCCAGCGTCACAAAGGTCGCAGGCGAGGCCGCAATCACGCCCGCATTCTTCAGGCCAATAAAGGCGATGAATAAGCCAATGCCACAGGCTACCGCCGTTTTCAGCGGTAATGGAATTGCATCCACAATCAATGCCCGAATCCGTGCGAGTGTGAGCAGCAAAAACACCACGCCTGAAAGAAACACCGCCCCCAAGGCTACGCGCCAATCGTGCTTCAATCCCAGCACAACCGTGTAGGTGAAATACGCATTCAATCCCATCCCTGGTGCGAGCGCGAAAGGATAATTAGCCAACCACCCCATCAGCAGCGACCCCACCGCCGCCGCGATGCACGTTGCAAACAAGGCACCAGAGAAGGGCACTCCCGCCTCGCGTAATATCGTCGGATTGACGAAGATGATGTACGCCATCGTCAGAAACGTAGTGATTCCAGCGGCAAGTTCAGAACGGATGGTGACGCGGTTTTCGGTGAGATGGAATTGACGGTCAAGCGCCGCCCAGAAAAACGGTTGCGATGCAGGAGTAGGGGCAGCCATGAATGACGTGAACAGTGAGCCTGGCTGGACTCGAACCAGCGACCTATTGCTTAGGAGGCAATCGCTCTATCCACCTGAGCTACAGGCCCACAAGGAAAATCAGGATTGGTATTTTAGCAGCGAGAAGACATCGTAGCCAGCAAGCTTTTCCCGCCCTGGCAGAAATTCTAATTCCACGATGAACGCCAGGCCGGACACATTGCCGCCGAGCTTTTCAACCAGTCGCGTAACCGCTTGCGCCGTTCCCCCTGTGGCCAGCAGATCATCCACGACCAGCACGTTATGCCCCTCGCCCACGGCATCCTGGTGAATTTCCAACGTATCACTGCCGTATTCTAACTCGTAGCTGTAGCTCTCGACGGCTGCCGGTAATTTCTTCGGTTTGCGCACTGGCACAAAACCTGCACCCAGATGGTAGGCCAGGGCCGGGGCAAAGATAAAGCCGCGTGATTCGATGCCGATGACGGTATCAATTTTGCGCCCGCGATATTGATCTACTAACCGATCAATCACGGCCCGCAACCCGCTGGCGTCCTTGAGCAACGTCGTAATGTCGTAAAATAAAATGCCGGGTTTGGGGAAGTCGGGGACTTCACGAATGAGCTTTTTCAATTCGAGTTCTGCGTCTGTAGACATGAAAAATTCCTTGTTAGTGGTCAATGCGAAAATCAACGTAGCGACCTGTCACGGGCAAATCCAATTCGTCCAGCCCCACGACGGTCGCAAAAATAGGGCCGGTCGCCAGGTCTTGCTTGAACGCATCCATTGCCTCGCGCTCGCCTTCCGCAATGACTTCGACATTGCCATCAGGTAAATTCCTAACAGTGCCTTTGACTTGATGCCGCGCGGCGGCGCGCAACGCGAAATAACGAAACCCCACACCTTGCACTGCACCCGCAATCAGAAAACGTCGAGCAACCATAGTAGAAAAAAGGATTCGTAAAAACAGGCCGTCAGCTTATCTGCTGCTATAACAGCCTGTCAATTGCAGGCCGTGGTGAAAAATTTTGCGGGATAAATACGAAAAAAACGAAAGTAGAAATAGCAAGATATTGTATAGCTTAAATAGCGCACTAGCCATTTTGATTGTCAGGGAGCATCACGGATACTCAGAGAGCGCAATCTAATCACTTACTTGATAGGTACGTTCTATATCTTGTTGTTGCGGCGAGTCATTGAAACTCATACGATGGCTTTCGCAGCGAAAGTGGTTAATACGCTAACAATCTCGCTTGTTGCACGACGGCATGCGGCTGTGCTAAAAGTTTCAGTCAGAGCGTGGCGCAATCGCCAGGCAGCATAGAAAAGACAAGCGTATGAACAAGGAAAAGAAACACTCTCCGAACGGGAATGGCGTGAAGGCCGCACGCAAAGGGGCAAAGCAGCGAATGGAGTTTCTTCCTCTTGTCCCGGTCGCTGAGTTAAAGAAAAAGAAAACCCTGACACCGGAAGAAGCGCTGATGCTGGCTTGGCACGATACCTATTCCAAACGGCATAAGCGGCTGACGTAGGATTGCGTGATGCCATTGGTAACGTTTGATTCCTCAATTTTTATCTCTCGCCAAATCGAAATCCCCCAAACCGGTTTTGTTCTTTCTGCCGCGGTTGTACAAGAGATGACTGCCGGAGCGGCGGATAAATCCAACCTCAGGAAATGGGAACTGGCGTGGCGTGTCTTTGAGAAAGCAGATCGCCTGTTGGTGCCAACCGGCGAGGATTGGTATGAAGCCGGAAAAATCCTCAATTCTTTATTGCGTGGGCTGAAGTCGAAGGCGAAAGGGTTGACGCCCAGGCTTCATCCTGATGATAAACAGCGGATGGTTCGGGATGCTTTATTGGCGCGGACGGCGATGCGCGCTGGCGTTTTAGTAGTGACAGAAAACCTGAAAGACTTTGAGCGAATTCAGCGGTTTTGTCGCGTAAAAATCGTCAGTGGCGATGATTTCTTTGCGTGAACCCGGCGTGACATTTTTCCAGGCTGACTACTTTGAGAGGTTAACAATGAACGAAAGCATCCGCCAGCTTTTTCCCGTCACGAAGCAATATGTCTATCTCAATCACGCCGCCGTCGCGCCGATTTCGGTGCCAGTGTTTGAGGCGATGCAACGCTACACCCGCGACCTGATGGAATGTGGATTGGTGCATTGGCGCGAGTGGGGCGAAGAGGTCGAGCGAGTCAGAGGGCTGGCGGCGCAGTTACTCAAGGCGCGTTCGCACGAAATTGCCTTTGCTCCGAATACCTCTTCCGGGCTTAGTGTGATTGCGAACGGTCTGGACTGGCGCGCGGGCGACAACATCGTGACGGCAGATTGCGAGTTTCCGGCGAATCAGCAGCCCTGGTTGCGCTGGGAAAAAAACGGGGTCGAAATTCGCTACGCCAAAGAGCGCGCGGGACGCCTGGAGATGGCAGAAATTCTCCGCCTGATAGATGCGCGCACGCGCGTAGTGGCGCTCAGTTTTGTCGAATTTGCTTCCGGCTTTCGCAATGATCTGGCAACGATTGGACAGTATTGCCGTGAACGTGATGTTTTGTTTGTCGTGGATGCGATTCAGGGCGTGGGCGCGTTGCAAATGGATGTCGAGCGCGACTGCATTGATGCGCTGGCGGCAGATGCGCATAAGTTTTTGCTGGGGCCGGATGGGGTAGCGATTTTGTATGTCGCGGAGCGCGTGCTGGAGCGGATTCAGCCGACGGTCGTGGGCTGGACTTCGGTAAAGCAGCCCTTCGATTTCACGCGGCGGGAAAAAGAGTTTGCCGATGGGGCACGCCGCTTTGAGCCGGGGGCATTGAATACGGCTGGGATTATGGGCTTGGGCGCTTCGATTGAATTGATGTTGCAACTCGGTGGGGAGCAAATCGAACGGTACTTGCTGGAATTGACCACGTATCTTTGCGAACAACTCGCGGCGCGTGGCTATCGCATTGTTAGTTCACGGGCGGCAGGCGAGGCTTCGGCAGTCGTTTGCTGCGAGCACGAAAAATACACGGCTGAGTATTTGTGGGAAGCACTGGAACGGCAACGCATTATTGTTACCCCACGGTTAGGCCGACTGCGCATCTCGCCGCATTTTTACAACACTCGCGATGATCTTCGGCAACTCCTGGCCTGTCTTCCGACCGGCTAATCAGCGCAAAGTTAATTTTTTGTCAGCCAATCACAAATCAAGTAGAATGCGGCGCTGAGACAACCCCACAAGTGACCTGTATAAGTGACAAATATTGGAACTTCTGGCTGGCTCACACGTCTTAGCAGTCACCGTTTGCGCTTGTTCTCCTGTTCCTTGCAACTGAAGACGTTTTGACAGACGCTTCAAGCTAAAAACTTTGCCCGCGCAGACGGACTTGCTTACTGGTATCGGATGGATGATGGAGTTAGTTCACTGGCTACGACAACTCGCCACTGCACTCTAGCCTTCGGTGCAAAAGACTCTGCGTTCTTCACTGACCCCGACGCAGGTCAAGTTTCTTGTGAGAGACGGACAACTTTGAGATGTTCATACTTGACATAAACCTCACTGTCTCTCTTCTGCCCCAGTAGAACCGAATATGAAAAACAAAATTTACTGGTCTTTTCTGCTGTCATTTTGTGTCTGCTGGTCAGCCGTTGGCTGGGGGCAGGCAAAACAGCCGAGTACTTTGCGCGGGCAAATTAGTGATCCGAATCTGGCTGCCGTGAGTGCCGCCAAAATTATGCTGCAACAGGCAGGGAAAACCGTCCAGGAAACCACGACTGATGTCGAAGGCCGGTTCGTTGTGTCGGGTTTGCCAGCGGGGCAATATGGGCTGATGATCGAAGCGGCGGGGTTTTCGCCAGCACAGAAGTCCGTGACGATGCCAACCAATAATCTCGTCAAAATTCAACTAGCCGTGGCAGCGATTCAAAGCGATGTCGTGGTCAAGAGTCAGGACAAGGGATTGAGTCTGGACACGGCAAGCAGCGCGAATAATCGCGTGTTGAAGGGCGCAGAATTGCAACGCCTGCCGCGTGACGAAACGCAATTGTTGCGTGTGCTGCAACGCCTGTCAGGATCGTTGACCGAAACGCTTGACCTGCGCGTAAACGGTGTCGCGGGAGCGAAATTGCCGCCGCTCGAAACGATCAAAGAGATTCGCATCAACAACGATCCCTACTCCGCTGCGTTTCACGAACCGGCCAGCGCGCGCATTGAAATCGAAACCAAAGGCGGCGGCGAGGAAATTCAGGCGGGCGGCTTTTTTCATTACCGCAACAGCGCGTTAGATGCGCGCAATCCCTTCAGCTTCGACAAACCACCGCTCGAACATCGAGATTATGGTGGGTGGTGGAGTAGTCGCTTGATTGGCTCGCGCACCTTTATTTTCGGCGCGTTTGAGCAGCGTCGGCACGATGCTGCAACGATTGTTTCGGCCTTCACTGCCGATGGCTATTACGGCGACAATGTGCCGCTGCTGAACCGGGAATGGCTGGTAAATCTGCGCGGCGATTACACGCCATCAGAGCGGCACGCAATCAGCTTTTTCTATGATTTTGCCCGAAGCCGGGACGAAGGGCAGGGGATTACAAGTTTGGATTTGCCCGAACGCGCGTTTCAAGTGCAGGGCTTGGAACATAGCTTACAGGCGTCGGTGCGGTCGTTTCTCTCCGCCAATTTGGTGAACGAGGCGACAGCGAAATACACGCGGGAACGTGTACGGAATTTGACGGACAATTTTGACGAAGCCGTCGAAGTCGCTGGCTCTTTCACCAGCGGCGGCGCACAATGTTGCCCGGCGGCGAGCGTACGTCATCACGTTTCGCTCACGGATAATCTTTCGCTGCTGCGCGGTTCGCATTTCTTCAAAACTGGCGTCCACATCTCTGGTGTGCAGGTGCAGGACAACAGCGAAAATAACTTTGGCGGCAGTTGGTTATATTCTAATGTGCAGTTTTATCGTCTGCATCGCCCGCTGCTTTACACCCTCAATGTCGGCACGCCGGAATTAGGCTTTGGCCTGTGGCAGATGGCGGGATACGCGCAGGATGAAATCAAACTCAAATCGAATTTTACGCTGACGCCAGGGCTGCGCTACGAAGCGCAAACGCAGGGCGGCGGCTATCGCAACTTTGCGCCGCGCCTGAGCCTGGCGTGGTCGCCATCGCAATCCAATAATACGGTGATTCGCGCCGGAGCCGGATTGTTTTATCAGCAACTCGGCGAGTCGCAGGTGGCGAATGCGCTACGGTTTGATGGCATCTGGCAAAAACAGGTGATCGTTTATCGTCCGCGTTATCCAAATCCTTTTGGCAGTCGCCCGCTGGAGGCGTTTCCGATCAGTCTGAACCGGCTCGCCAGCGATTTGCAGTTGCCGCAGCAATGGCATAGCTCGGTCGGCATCGAACGACAATTGCCGCGCGATGCAACGCTGACGCTGACATATGCCTATGTGCGCGGCGTGCATTTTCTCCGTTCGCGCGACGTGAATGCGCCGCTGGCGGATGGGCTGCGACCGCTGGCGCAATTCTGGCGGATTACGCAGTTGGAATCTTCAGCAACTTCGACGACGCATCGTTTGCAGGCGAGCTATTCTCAGACCTTGAATGCGCGCGTGACATTGTTTGGCAATTACACCTGGGGCCGCATCGTGGATGACACAGACGGGGCCGATACGTTTCCGATGGATAATTATCAGGTACGCAGCGAACGTGGTTTCGCCGCGCTCGATATGCGGCATCAGGCGTTTGTCGGCGCAATGCTGACGTTGCCGCTGAAACTGGAACTGACGCCGATGTTCGCCTTCAATTCGGGGCGGCCTTACAACCTAACGACGGGGTTGGATGACAATAACGATTCCATTTTAAATGATCGTCCGGCAGGCGTTGCGCGCAACAGCGGTCGCGGGCCGCGCTTTGCCAGTTTGGATGTAGGGCTGAGTCGCCAATTGTCGTTTGGGTCACGCCAACAAGATCAGGATTCGCCTTTCGGGCTAAATTTTTCCGTCCAATTCACCAATCTCCTCAATCATACAAACTTTGCTGATTTTACGGGCAATCAGGCTTCGCCCTTTTTTGGCCGGGCGAATTCAGCGCACGATGCCCGGCAGATGATGATTCAAATTAACTTCAATCTCCATTAACAAATTTCTGACGATGCCAAAAGCTTTACTGACGACGCGACGATTTATTTTACTTACTCTTTTATTGGTTTCGGCTTCCCTCACACTGGCTGCGCAAAGCAGTCTCATTATTCGTTCGCCTGCGGGCAGTGGCGCGTACGGATTTGGCGGAGACAACAATCCGGCGGCGAATGCCCTGCTGGCGACGCCAAGCGGGGTGGCCGTGGATGGCGACGGCAATATGTTCATTGCTGATACGTATAACAACCGCATTCGCAAAGTGAATGCGGCGGGCGTTATCACGACGTATGCCGGAACCGGAATTGGCGGATATACGGGCGACGGCGGACAAGCGACGATTGCGCGCATTGATACGCCGATTGGGATTGCCGTGGATCGTAGCGGCAATGTCTATTTTTCCGATTCGCTGAATGATGCAGTGCGCAAGGTTGATACGACTGGCAAAATCACGACCGTGGCAGGCAATGGGCAATCTGGTTTCTCCGGCGATGGCGGGCAGGCGACAGCGGCTCGCCTGAGTTTGCCGCAAAGCCTTATTTTTGACGGCGCGGGCAATCTGTATATTTGCGATACCTTCAATAATCGCGTGCGCAAGGTGGATACGCAGGGCATCATCACGACGATTGCCGGGAATGGTTCTGCCGGATATTCCGGCGACGGCGGGCTGGCAACGCAGGCAAAGCTGGACACGCCGGATGGTGTGGCAGTGGATCGGTTGGGCAATGTGTACATTGCCGATACGCAAAATTTCGTCGTGCGCAAGGTGGACACCAGCGGTAAGATCTCGACATACGCGGGCAATGGCATTGATGGTTATGGCGGCGACAATGGCGCGGCGTTGCAGGCGAATTTAAGCCCGATTCGCGGCTTGGCGGTGGACGCTAGCGGCAATTTGTACATTGGCGATCCAGGCAATGACCGCATTCGTCGGGTAGATACCAAAGGCAAAATCACCACGGTAGCGGGCAACGGCAGTACGGGATACAACGGTGATGCCATGACGGCAACACAAGCTTGGTTAAATGAACCAATTGGTATCTCGATTGATCCTTATGGGGTGTTGTATTTCACGGATTCGTACGGGGATCGCGTGCGGGTTTTAAAAAGTAATCAATTGCAAATGTTCAGCTTATCGCAGTATGTCATCCAGCCTACGGCCTTGCCGGTGGCGTTGAAAATTACCGGCACGGGATTTGAAAACGCTACAGTCGGCTTGAACGGTCAAGCCGCTGTCGGTACTATAGACGGCCCGACAGGCAACTTAAGCGTGAACGTTCCTGGGGCAATGGTAAATTCGTCAGGAACCGTAATCCTTCGCGTGACGGCTGCTGGCGGCGCGACATTTGATGAAAAAACACTCGTGATTGCAACGTCCACACAACTCAATTCACCCAACACGACGAGCGTTTCGGGCGCTTCTTATCAAGCGGTTCTTTGCCCTGAAATGATTACGTCGTTATTTGGCCTGAATTTGGCCACCCAGGTTCAGGGGGCCGCATCATTACCCCTGCCGACCTCTTTGGCGGGAACGCGGGTGTTTGTGAATGGAACGGCGGCACCGCTGTTTTATGTCTCGCCAACCCAGGTGAATTATATGATTCCGGCTGCTATTGCTCCTGACGTTTCCGTAAATATTGTGAATGTTGCAGGCAATGGCATCGTTTCTCAGCAGCAGACGCGGTTGACGTCGGATAACCCAGGAGTCTTTACGGCCAATGCAAGCGGAACGGGCGGCCCGGCTGCCCAATGGACGATGGATGGCGTGGCGCAGTTTAATGTGACGAACCCGGACGGTTCGCTGAATGCGATTCCCGTCGGGGCATATCTGATACTGTATGGTACGGGCATTCGGCGTGCGCCTGATCCGACTACGGATGACAACAATGGCGTCGCCGAAGTGATGCAGGCGAATTTTGAGGGCATTATTGCGCCCGTGGCGTATGGTGGATTGCAGGGCACGTATGTCGGCTTAGATCAAGTGAATCTTCAAATCCCCGTGAGTCTGGCGGGCCGAGGAGCGATGAATTTGGTGATCGTCGTCAATGGCAAAGCCGCTAATACCGTTAAAGTGAAGATTCAATAATGCGAACAGGACAACAAACCAGAATGGCAAGCCCCTCAGTTGCAGGCAAATTCTTTTATCAGGACACCGCAAAGTTTTGGTTACGTGGTGTGACCTACGGCACTTTTCAACCCCGCGAAGACAGCGATTACCCCCTGCCGACTGTCGTCGCCCAGGACTTTCAATTGATGCGCAAGGCGGGCATCAACACCGTGCGTGTTTACACCGCTCCACCGCGCTATGTGTTGGATGAAGCCGCCCGGCAAGGATTGTATGTCATCGTCGGGCTGGCCTGGCCGCAGCATCTCTGTTTTCTCGACGATGCAAAACTGACGCAGCAGATTCGCGCGCAGGTGCGTGAGGAAGTGCGGCGTTGTGCCGATCATCCCGCAGTGCTGGCGTTTGCCGTGGGCAACGAAATTCCGGCCCCGATTGTGCGCTGGCATGGCAAGAAAAACATCGAAGCCTTTTTGCGCCAGCTGCGCCAGGATGTGCAGGCCGAAGCACCGCAAGCGCTGGTCACCTACGTTAATTTCCCTCCGACCGATTATCTTGATTTGTCCTTTCTCGATTTCGTCTGCTTCAATGTGTTCCTGTACAAAGAGGCTGACTTCCGCTCCTACTTATCCAAGCTGCAAAACATCGCGGGTAATCGTCCGCTGGTCTTAACGGAAATCGGCATGGACAGTTTGCGCGAAGGAGAGCAGGCGCAGGCAGAGTTCTTAGATTGGCAGCTACGCGAAGCCTTCAAAGGCGGCGTGGCCGGAGCATGTGTGTTCGCGTGGACAGACGATTGGTATCGCGGCGGTAATCAGATTGAAGATTGGAAATTTGGTCTGGTGGATGTCGCGCGGCAACCGAAACAAGCCTATCACACTGTACGCGACCGTTTTGCAAAGGTGCCGTTTGGGGGCGAGCAAATCAATTGGCCGAAAGTTTCCGTCGTGATTTGCGCGTACAACTCCGCCTCCACGATGGAAGATTGCCTGTCTTCGCTGCAACGCTTGCGCTATCCGAATTACGAAGTGATAGTCGTCAATGACGGCTCGCGCGATGCAACGCCGGAAATCGCGCGACGCTATCCGTTCCAACTTATCAACATCCCAAATGGCGGTTTGAGCGCTGCACGCAATCTGGGATTGCAGGCGGCAACAGGCGAGATCGTCGCCTACACGGATTCGGACGTGCGCGTAGACGAAGACTGGTTGTCATTTTTAGTTCAGCCCTTTTTAACCAGCGATGTCGTTGGCGTCGGTGGCCCGAATATTGTGCCAACCGATGACGATTGGGTGTCGCAGTGCGTCGCGCATTCGCCCGGCGGGCCGACGCACGTACTTTTGAATGACACGATTGCCGAACATATTCCCGGCTGCAATATGGCGTTTCGCAAATGGGCGCTGGATGAAATTGGTGGTTTTGATCCGACCTACACGAAAGCAGGCGATGACGTGGATATTTGTTGGCGCTTGCAGGCACGCGGCGGACAGTTGGCTTTTAGCCCTGCGGCGCTGGTCTGGCACCATCACCGCAATTCAGCGAAAGCGTACTGGCGACAACAAGTTGGTTACGGCGAAGGCGAGAGCTTTCTTTCGCAACGGCACGCCGAAAAATTTAACGAGCGCGGACAAACGCGCTGGCAAGGCCGGATTTACAGTTCACTGCCCGCGCATCGCTCGCTTTTTAAATCGGTGGTCTATCACGGTATCTGGGGCAATCACTGGTTTCCGTTAATGTATCAGAACGAAGTAGACTGGCTCAGTTCGCTGCCGCAAATGATTGAATGGCAGTTGGCAACCATCGCTTTGTTTATCGGCAGCGCGTTGGATTGGCGATTGTTGCCTTTGGCAATCGTTGGGTTGCTGGCGACGCTCTGGCGCTGCTTGGCGCACGCGCTGGAAACGAATGTTGCCGCCCTGCAACCGCACTCCATCGGTACGCAGGTGCAACCGATGAGCAGTTTTGTGAAGTGGCAGTATCGTGCGCTGATTGCGTGGTTGCATTACATTCAGCCTTGGGCGCGGTTTCGCGGAAGGTTGAAAGGATACTTTAGCCAAAGCCATCTGACCGACAGTGGCGAACAATTGCTGGCAAGCGCGCCGTGGCTTTCGCTCGGCGACACGTTGCGTTTGCTGGGACAGCGGCTGGAGTTGCGTTTCTGGGATATGCGCTACACGGAAATCCCGCATTATCTGGAACGGCTAAAAGCGGCTTTCGGCGCGACTTCCGGTTGGGTGCAATGCGATGACGGTTGGCAACAGCAATATGATCTGCGCGTGCAGGCCGGTCACTTATGTTCGCTTGACCTGAAAACCACTGCCGAAGATCACGGCGGGATGAATCGCCTCTTTCGGGTCGGACTGCGCTTGCATCGTCCCTGGCCGTTTATGAGCGCGTTGCTAACAATTTCGGCGCTGATCGGTTATTCATTGCACACGCATTTTTCGCATTGGCTGGCGTCTACGGTGTTGATGGTGTTTATCGCGTTGTTCTTCCTGCTGTGTGAAGTCAGCCGACGCGGCGGGCAAATGGTGGCCGTGTTGCGGGAGGTAAGCGAGCAAGTGAAATTTCACGATTGCACCGTGACGCCGCGTAAGAACGCTGTACCCGCCACCGATCTACGCACTGAAGAAATGGATACGGCGTTTGAAGAACAGTAAGATGAATCCCGTCGCGCAATCCAATGCCTTCCGCTGGTCGCTCGCGTATCTGGGGCGGTATCGAGCGCAGGTTTTCCTGTTGCTGGCCGTCACGATCATCGAAATCGCCTCTGGCCTGCTCCTGCCCTGGCCGCTAAAGTTTCTTGTGGATCACGTGCTTGGTTCCGACCCCTTGCCCAACTGGCTGGCTGGCGTGGGAAATGTGATCGGCACACAGAAATTTGCCCTGCTCATTCTTGGCTGCGTCGCTTATTTAGTTTTTCATCTGCTCAGCGAATTTATTTCCGTCGCCCACACGCAAATGCAGGTCGGCATCGGGCAGAAATTGATTTTCGATCTACGCCGCGAACTTTTCGCGCATTTGCAGAACCTCTCTCTTCGCTTTCATCTTTCACAAGGCACGGGGGAAACGATTTATCATCTCGAAAACGATGCGTATTGTGTCGAAAGCCTGACGCTCAGTGGCATTCTGCCGCTCGCCAGTTCAGCCCTCACACTCGGTGCAATGTTTTTTATTCTCGTCACGATTGATTGGCAGGTTGCGTTGATGTCGCTCGTGATCGTGCCGTTTTTGCTGCTTGTTAATCGTTATTATTCCGACCGCATTGTCGAGCGCTCCGAGCGCGTGAAGGAAATGGAAGCGGGCGTGCTGAATCTCGTCCACGAAGTCTTCACCGGCATTCGCGTTGTCAAAGCCTTTGGCCGCGAATTGTACGAGCAACAACGCTTTCACCGCGAAGGCGCGACGACGCTGGAAGCACGGATGAAACTGACATTGCAGGAATCGTTTTTCGCCGCGATGATTAACGTCGTCACGACTGTCGGAACTGCGATTGTTTTGTTTGTTTGCGGCTACCGCGCTGTGCAGGGCAAGCTCAGCGTAGGGGAAATGCTGGTTGCGTTGAATTACCTCGGTTCGGTGTTTGGCCCGCTTACGACAATGAGTCACACGTTTGGCAATGTGCAGGCTTCGGTTGCCAGCGCGCGCCGTGCGTTGCGTACGCTGCATACTTCGCCCGAAATTGAAGATGTGTCGGATGCTATCGAAGCCAAAAAACTATCGGGCCACGTCGAGTTTCGGGATGTGCGTTTTGCCTACACCGAAGATCAGCCCGTCTTGAAAGGCATTTCCTTCACCGCGCAACCGGGACAGTTGATTGCGTTAGTTGGGTTAACCGGCGCAGGCAAAACCAGTTTAGTGAGTTTGATTCCGCGCTTTTATGATCCGACAGGCGGCCAGGTGTTGCTGGATGGGGTAGCAACCAAACAATTTCAATTGCGTTCCCTGCGCGAGCAAATCGGCATTGTTTTGCAAGAGCCAGTGCTTTTTTCCGGCACGATTGCCGACAACATTCGTTATGGCCGCCTCGACGCGACGGATGACGAAGTGATGGTTGCCGCCAAAGCTGCTGCCGCACACGATTTCATTATGCGCAAGCCCGAAGGCTATCAGACGCTTCTCGGCGACGAAGGTACGCATCTTTCTGGCGGTGAACGGCAACGCATTTCCATTGCTCGCGCCTTTTTGAAAAACGCGCCCATTTTGATTATGGACGAACCGACTTCGTCGCTGGATGCCATTGCCGAATCGAACGTATTTACAGCTTTGCGCGCGTTGATGGCGCACCGTACGACGATTGTGATTGCGCATCGGCTCTCGACTGTGCGCGATGCCGATCAGATTCTGGTGCTGGACGGCGGAGCGATTATCGGCGCGGGCAAGCACGAAGAATTGTTACAGCGCGTGCCGTTGTATCACGAACTCTGTCAGAAACTATCTATGACTACTAAACCTGTGGCGGAAGAAGTACACGTATAAATCGCTCGCTACCTCCCCTATGAACGTAAGCCTGCTTGAAATTCTGCGTTGTCCATTTTGCGGTGGCACTTTGTCAGTGGTCAGCAATGAGCATTTAGAAGCGACGAATGACGCTGTGCAGAACGGGATTCTCGCCTGTTATTGTTGCACCTTCCCGGTTGTAGATGGAATTCCGGTGCTGCAACTGGATCACGCAACTGATGCCGCGATGCAAGCGTTGGGGCGAGGTCAAAAGGAGGAAGCGTTACTGGCGATGTTGGAATTGGACGCCGAACAATACGATGCATTCCGTTCGTATCAGGCCAGGGGCGCAACTGCCACGTACAGTGAAGGCATTGCGTTGCTAAATGGTGATGCTGAAGGGACGTATTTTGTCTATCGTTTTTCTGATCCCACGTATCTGGCAAGTCAGGCTGCCGTGCGCGTGGTTGGGCAAGCCGTACAGGCGACGCGGGCGTTGGATTTATGCGGCGGTTCGGGACATCTCACGCGCACCCTGGGGCAAGTTGCTGACAGGGTTGTGTTAGCCGATGCGGGTTTTGGCAAGCTGTGGCTGGCGCAGCAGATTACGGCTCCGACGTGCGAGCCGGTGTGTTGTGATGCCAACAATCCGCTGCCCTTTGCGGCAGATAGTTTTGACTTGGTTGTTTGTTCGGATGCGTATCACTACATCTGGTCAAAGCGATTGCTGGCGTGCGAGATGATGCGACTCGCGGGCAATGCCGGAACAGTGCTTTTGCCGCATGTTCATAACGCACTGGGGGCAAATTATTCTGCGGGGATGCCGCTGCTGCCCGCGCATTATCGTTCGCTGTTTGCGCACGCGCGGCTACTGCGGGAGAGTGCGATCTTTTCACAGTTCATTCAAGGGCAGCCGATTGATCTAAGCCAGTCGGAAACGGATGAATCGCTGGCGGACGAAGCCGCGCTGGTGATCGTTGCGACGCAAAAAGAACAGATTTTCCGGCAATACGAATGCTTCCCCGCGCAAACCCCGCACGGCGAATTGCATCTCAATCCGTTGTATCGCGTGACCGAAGACGGCGCGGCGTTGCATTTGGAATTGCAGTTTCCCTCTGAAATGTACGCTGAGGAATATGCCGCCATCCGACAGTATTTGCCGGAACGCTTGACGCTCGAAAAAGCGGAATTGCAGACGCGCGAGGAAGACTTATTGCAGCAGTTCGTCCTGCTCGATTTGCCGCGAGGATATTGTTAACGTATGCGAGTTTTGATGGCTGGAATTATTGCGCGCTATCCATTCGGCGGCGTGACGTGGTGTACGCTGATGTACCTGCTCGGCCTGCGCGCACTGGGGCACGAAGTTTTCTACATCGAAGACACGGGCGAATGTATCTACGATCCCGTGCAAAACACGATCACGACGGATTCGAGCTTTGGCTGTAATTACATCAACGACGCACTCTCGGCCTTTGATCTGGGCGACCGCTGGACGTTTGTGGATTATGCGGGCAACTACTTCGGGCAGTCGCGCGAGCGCGTATTAGAGTATTGTCAGGGCGCGGATTTGTATCTGAATCTTTCCGGCGGTTCGTGGTTCTGGCGCGACGAGTACCAGCGCATTCCGCACAAAGCCTTCATTGACACTGACCCCGTGTTTACGCAGCTGGCGATTGCGAAAGCCGAGCCGTGGTACGTCGAATTCTTTCGCGGCTTCGATCAGCTTTTTACCTTCGGTCAAAACCTCGGCGCACCTGATTGCGGCATACCGGAAACGCCCTTTGCGTGGAAGAAGACCTATCAGCCCGTCACGCTGGAACACTGGGAAAATAACGTAACACCGCGCAACATATTCACAACTGTGATGACGTGGCGCATCAGCAGCTTTGCCGATGTGGACGGGAACAAAGACAAGGAATTCGTCAAGTTTCTGGATTTGACGAAACGCACTCATCAGCCGATTGAATTGGCGATCAACGGCCCGCGCGAGTTTTTGGCCGAACAGGGTTGGGGGACGGTAGATGCGATGCAGGTTTCGCGCAACCTGTGGGCGTATCGCGATTACCTGCAACATTCCAAAGCTGAATTTGGCGTCGCCAAACATGCGTATGTTTCGACCAACAGCGGTTGGTTCAGTGATCGCACCGAATGTTATCTGGCCTCTGGTCGCCCGGCGGTCGTGCAGAATACGGGCTTCAGTCGCAATTTGCCGACGGGCGAAGGTTTGTTTGCTTTTTCGACGCCCGAAGAAGCGTTGGCCGCGATTGATGCTGTCAATGCGGATTATGCAAAACACGCGCGGCGTGCAAGGGAACTGGCGCAGGAATATTTCGACGCGCGCCACGTGATGGAAAAAATGCTGGCAGCGTTTTGACGAACGACATTCGCGCTAGCGCCTGGGAGCGCACGCGGCTCGCGTGCTAAAAGTGATTGGCAATCCCTTTGCTCGGAGCGGAATTCCTCTTCACGCCTCAGCACGCGAGCCGCGTGCGCTCCCAGGCGCTTCGCGTTCTCATGAGATAGAGATGAGTTTACGAGTGGTTTGTTCAGGCTATTTGCTGCGCTATCCGTTGGGCGGAATGACGTGGCATCACGCACAGTATTTGCTGGGGCTGCAACGGCTCGGTGCTGACGTGACGTACTTTGAAGACTACGGCTGGCCGAACTCCTGCTACGATCCCGACCGCAACGAAATGACGAGCGATCCGCAGTACGGCATCGCGTACTGGCAGGAGTTTTTGCGGACGCTAGGTGTTGAATTGCAGTGGTGCTACCTCGCGGAGGATGGCACGGCGTTTGGGATAACCAGAGAAGAACTGGCCGCGCAGTGTGAAGCGTCTGACTTGTATTTGAATCTCAGCAATATCAACTGGATTCCCGAACTGGAACAATGCCGCCGTCGCGTTTTGATTGATACCGATCCGGTTTTTACGCAAATTGGCGGGCACGGCTTGGGCGGGGCATTTACGAACTATCACACCTTGTTTACCTACGGCGAGAACGTGCAACGTACCGATTGCAGTATGCCAACCGCAGGCGTGAACTGGTTGCCGACGCGCCAGCCCGTTGTGCTGGATTTGTGGCCTGTTACAGAAGGCAATAAAAACGCTCCACTGACGACGGTAATGAATTGGTCTGCGTACGGCGAAAGCGAATTTGAAGGGAAGGTCTATGGGCAGAAAGACCGTGAATTTGCGCCTTATTTTGCCTTGCCAAAAGAAACGGGCGAAGCGATGGAAATTGCTCTGAATGCACCGCCCGAAGTTCGCGCGCAATTAGAAACAGGCGGCTGGCGCTTATCTGATCCAAAAGCTATCACGCGCACGCCCTTCACCTATCAAACTTATTTGCAGCAATCGCGCGGCGAATTCAGCGTTGCTAAGCACGCTTACGTTACAACGCGCAGCGGATGGTTCAGTGATCGCAGCACGGGCTATCTGGCCAGCGGTCGCCCAGTGGTTGTGCAGGATACAGGATGGCAGGGATTGTCTACGACCGCGCAGGGCTTGCTGACTTTTCAAACGCATGGCGAAGCAGTTATTCAATTGCAGCGCTTGCACCAGGATTACGACGCACACTGCCGCGCTGCGCGATCGCTCGCTGAAAAGTACTTTGACGCGCAGAAAGTCTTGTCTGATTTGCTAGCGCGTTGCTGGTAATTTGACGGCAGCAGTCCGAATGTAAAGGAGGGCGTATTTCCCACACGCCCTCCTTCACATTCGGGCTTCCGCCACGAGTAGCGGAGGTTTTTTGACCAATCCATACGACGAACAATTTTATCGTAGCATCACCGACAGCGCGCGCGCTTCGGCGCGTGAGGTTTTGCCTATCGTGCAGTCGTGGTTGCGGCCGCAATCCGTTGCAGACGTGGGCTGCGGCATCGGGACGTGGCTTTCGGTGTGGCGAGAGTTGGGCGTCAACGATGTGCTGGGCGTAGACGGCGAATATGTCGAGCGGGCGCGGTTGGAAATTCCTTCTGAACAATTTCAAGCGTTCGACTTGCAGCAGCCATTGCGCCTGAATCGCAACTTTGACCTCGTAATGTCGCTGGAGGTCGCGGAGCATTTGCCTCCGTCACGTGCGGAAAGTTTTGTAACCTCGCTCACGCAACTCGGCTCCGTGATTCTGTTCTCTGCCGCAATTCCGCATCAGGGTGGCACGCATCACGTGAATGAACAGTGGCCAGAATATTGGGTGCGATTGTTTGAAGCGCGCGGTTTTGCCCCATTGGATGCGTTGCGGGCGCGTTGCTGGAACAACGAGCGCGTGGAATGGTACTACGCGCAAAATCTGTTGTTGTTTGTGCAAGAAGAACGGTTAGCAGAATTGCCTCCCTTACCTATCAAAGAACCCGCTGTGCCGCTCGCGCTGGTGCATCCGCGCAAGTATCAGGAGGTCATTGACTGGCACGCGAACATCCATCAAGCCATTTTGGAACTCGGTGCTTTGCTCCCGTTCGAAGACGCTTTTCTCCTGGTTGATGATGACCAATTTGGCGGCTTGTTGCGTGCAGTGCGCCGTGCGTGGCCGTTTCCTGAACAGGATGGCTATTACAACGGTGCGCCGCTTGACAGTGCTGCCGCTTTGGCAGAATTAGCACGGCAACAGGCAGCGGGTGTGCGCTGGATCGTGTTTGTCTGGCCTACCTTCTGGTGGCTGAATTATTACCAGGAATTTGCGGCGTACTTACGCACAAATTTTCCTTGCCCGATTGAAAATGAACGTCTGATTGTGTTTGATCTACGAAACTTCGTGCCCCCATCAAACTTATGAATCCTAAACTTAGAATTGCGCAGGTTGCACCAGTCGCAACCAGTATTCCTGCGCCAAAAGGCGGTTCGGTTGAATCCGTCACGGCGCTCTTAACCGAAGAGTTGGTCGCGCGTGGTCACGACGTTACGCTGTTTGCAACAGGCAACACGAAAACTTCGGCCAAGTTGCACGCCACGTTTCCGCACGGCTATTGGCAGGATCAGGATATGTGGCCGTGGGAACACTACGAGATGGTGAATCTGGCAGCGGCCTGTGAACGCGCGGACGATTTCGACGTGATTCATTATCAGGCCGCATACTATCCGATGAGCACGGCCTTTTCGCGCCTGATTCGCACGCCAATGGTGCAATCCATTCATCACCAACCGCCGCCGGAGCAAGTCGCGCTGTGGAAGTATCACGCGGAATCGTATTGGGTGGCGATTTCGGAATATCAACGCTCGGCGATGAAAGGGCTGAATTGTGTAGGTGTCGTACCACACGGCATTGATATGCACAACTTTCCGTTTTCTGATCAAACGGAAGACTATCTTGTTTTTCTCGGACGCTTCACGTATGGCAAAGGAATTTTGCCAGCAATTGAAATAGCGAAGCGAGTGGGAATGCCGCTGCGCATTGCAGCGCCCGAAAATGATTATTACCACGAAGAAGTCAAACAGCACGTAGACGGCAAGCTGATTCAATACTTGGGCGAATTGAATCAGGAGGAAAAAACCGCACTGCTTGGCGGCGCAAAAGCGATGCTCTATCCGATGCAACAGCCGGAGCCGTTTGGGTTGGTGCTGATTGAAGCAATGGCCTGCGGTACGCCAGTCGCTGCCATGAATTTAGGGGCCGTGCCGGAAATCGTGATTGACGGTGTGAGCGGTTACGCCGCACAAACGTTAGATGAATTGGTCGCGCATCTGCCGCAAGTTTTCGCGCTCCCACGCGTCGCCGTGCGGGACTATGTTGAGCATAAATTCAGTGTCGCTACGATGACGGATGGTTATGTGGACGTGTACGAGCGCATAGTGCAGGCGGCGCGCGACAATCGGTAAACTACTGTGACAGAAACTCCGACTATCCTGGCAGTTCTTGCTCATCCCGATGACGAATCGTTAGTCGCGGGCGGCACTCTCGCACGTTATGCCGCAGCGGGCGTGCGCGTCGCGCTGCTCTGTGCGACACGCGGCGAATGGGGGCCGATTAGTGACGAACAGTTGGCCGATTACGAAACGCTGGGGCAGGTGCGCGAACAGGAGTTACGCGCAGCGTGTGACGTGCTAGGCGTGCAATGGTTGCGCTTTATGAATTTGCCGGATGGCGGCGTGCGCTGGGCGATGGAAGAGGAATCGTACAATGCACTCGGCCAATTGACGCACGCCTTGCAGGAATTAGCGCCGCAAACTGTTATAACGTTCGGCCCCGATGGGTTGTACGGACACGACGATCACATCGCCATCGGGCAACTCACCTCTCAAGCTGTCGCCCAAGTCTCACCCACTACTAAACTCTATTACGCCGCCTGCCCAAAAGGCTTGATGTCTGCGTTGGCGGCGCGTTTGCAGGAAGCAGGTTTGCCCGCAAATCTATGGGACATCCCGCCCGGAGAATTTGGTGTGCCAGCGGAATTGATTACGACGGAAATTGACGTGCGCGACTTTGTTGACCGCAAACTGGCCGCCCTGCGCTGTCATCGCACGCAGATGATGGACGACCACGCTTTCAAGTTCCTGCCACTTGAACTGGCCAGAGAGTTTTTTGGTGTAGAGCATTTTCGACTCGCTTCATAGCAACGGTGCAGCCAGGGTAGTGCGAGCAACCTGTGCCTTGATTGGTATATCGCCAGGCCAAGGCGCAGGTCGCTCACGCTCCCCGTACTGTATCACCCTCCAAAATAATTTTCGCTTACCGACCGGTCAGTCTTGAGCGGATGAAACGCTTGATGGTATTTTTATTCTCCGATTTTCGCTACGAAAAACAACGCAATCAAGAAAACGCATGAGCAAAGGGAAATACTTTGAGGATTTCGTGGTTGGCGAGGAATCTATTAGCGCTGGACGCACGATTACCGAAGCCGACATCGTCAACTTTGCCGGCTTGACTGGCGATTGGTATGAACTCCACACAAACAAAGAATGGGCCGCGAAGGGGCCGTTTGGGCAGCGCATCGCACACGGTGCGTTGATCTTCTCCATCGCAACCGGCTTGGCGCTGCGAATGGAACCGCCGTCGGATGGCTTGATGGCGTTTTATGGGCTGGATAAATTGCGTTTCGTCAAACCGACGTTTATCGGCGATACGATTTGTGTGCGGCAAGCCGTGATCGAAATGACAGAACGCGATCCGACGAGCGGCGTCATCACGACGCGCAGCGAAGTGATCAATCAGCACGAACAGGTGGTTGTTAGTTATACGGCTAAAGTGTTGTACAAACGAAGAGTCACAGGAAGTTAATTCATGAAATTGCTCGAAGGAAAAACAGCGATTGTTACTGGTTCCGGGCGCGGCATCGGTCGCGCGATGGCTACGTTATTTGCTGAACACGGCGCGCATGTTGTCGTGAATGATCTGGATGGGGAAGTGGCGGAAGGCGTCGTGAATGCGATCAATGCTTCGGGCGGCGTGGCAACGGCTTGTGTCGGCAGTGTGACCGCACCGGATTTTCCTGAACAGATCGTACAGACAGCGATACAGGAATATAAGCAACTCGACATCATCGTCAATAACGCGGGTTATACGTGGGACGGCGTAATACAAAACGTAACGGATGAAATGTGGGACGCGATGATTGATGTGCATTTGAAAGCGCCCTTCCGCATTATTCGCGCTGCCGCGCCGTATATGCGCGACGTGGCGAAGCAGGAAGTTGTGGAAGGCAAGCGGGTGCATCGTAAGATCATCAATGTGTCTTCTACGTCAGGCGTCGCGGGGAATCCCGGACAGGTTAATTACTCTGCTGGCAAGATGGGCATCGTCGGTGTGACGAAGACGCTGGCAAAGGAATGGGGCCGTTTCAATATCAACGTCAATGCGGTGGCGTATGGCTTTATTGAGACACGCTTGACGCAGGCGAAAGAAGAACAAAAACCTGTACACGTCGGAGAAAATGAAGTACAACTCGGCATCCCCGAACAAATGCGCCAAAACGCGATGAAGTTTATTCCCCTCGGAAGAGGCGGAACGCCGGAAGAGGCCGCTGGGCCGGTGCTCTTTCTGGCATCACCCCTATCGGATTATGTGACGGGCCACGTTTTACTGGTGACGGGCGGCTCGTATATGTAATCGTTCACTTTGGAGACTCACCTATGAAACGGAAGCTTGCAATTCTGACCGTGCTGTTGATTGGCGCGGCTATTGTCATCGGTTCGGTGGCCGCATCGAACGATACTGCAAAATCAAAAGGAAGTGCGGCAGTCACCTTCAACAAGGATGTCGCGCCGATTTTGTATGGCCGCTGCGCCGAATGTCATCGTCCGGGCGAAGCCGCGCCGATGTCGTTCCTGAGCTATCAGGACGTGCGCCCCTGGGCCAAGTCCATCCGCGAAGTCGTCGTCAATCGCACGATGCCACCCTGGCTTGCTGATCCGCACGTCGGTGAATTTAAGAATGATCGCAGTCTGACGCAAGTTGAAATTGACACGATCAAAGCTTGGGTAGACGCAGGCGCAAAAGAAGGCGATGCAAAAGACATGCCTGCGGTGCCGAAGTTCAAAAATGAAGGCTGGAAGTTTGGGCAACCGGTTGTGGTGTTTTCGATACCGGAGGCCGCCGAGATTCCGCGTGATGGCACTGTGCCGTACAAATACTACGCCGTGCATACGAATTTCACGGAAGATAAATACATCCAATTTGCCGAAATCAAACGCGGTGAGCCGAGTGTTGTGCATCACGTCATCGTCAGCGTGCGCGAGCCAGATCAAGGCCCGCTGCCGCCACAGGGCGAAATCCGAACTGGCGCAGCGCGCGTGAATCCCGAAGCGGCGGCGGCGAATGATCCGCAACGCGCGCAACAGCAAAATCGCCCGCGCGCGTCCGGCACAAATCCCGATGGGATGCTTGTTGGATGGGCACCCGGAATGTCGCCGCTGACCTTGAAAAACGGCAATGCCAAACTGGTCAAAAAAGGTTCGGTGCTGATTTTCCAAATGCACTACACCACGACAGGACAGGCGGCAAAAGATCAGACGAGCATTGGCCTCTGGTTTGCCAAAGCACCCGTTGAAAAACGGATGATTACCAAAGGCGTTACGGTCAATCCTGGCACGCTCGTGATTCCGCCCGGCGATGCGAATTTTGAATCACGCTCGGTCTTTACGTTTGAAGAGGATGCGCATATTTATAGCTTCATGCCGCACATGCACGTGCGCGGGAAAGATTTTCAATACAAGCTGGTCTATCCCGATGGCACGTCAAAAATGCTGCTGAACGTGCCGCGTTATGATTTTAACTGGCAGATTTCCTATTTCGTGAAAGAGCCGATTGCCGTGCCGAAAGGCAGCCGCATTGAATGCGTTGCCCATCACGACAATTCGGCAGGCAATAAATTCAATCCCGATCCTACGATCACCGTGCGATGGGGCGATCAGACGTGGGAAGAAATGATGATCGGCTGGTTGGATTACACGATTGACAAACAAAACCTGCGGCCAGAAACGGCAGCCCGCTAGGTTCAATGCGCGGGAGTGCTCACAGAAGCGCGTGCGTGCGTTCAAGGCTAGACCTCACCTCGCTCCGCTAGGTTTGTTGCTGCCTGCATGCGTTTCTGTGAACACTCCCGCGCGTTTTTGCAAGGGAGGATTTGATGAATCGCTTTGTATTTGCCCTCAGTGCCTTGTTGCTGGCCGTAACCGCGACGGCACAAGATAAACTGGCCGGGCGCTGGGAAGGGAAAATCCAATCGCCACAGGGCGAACGCAACACTGTAGTCATCTTCAAACGCGATGGCGAGAAATACACCGGTCGCAGTGCTGGCCTGCGCCCTGGCATGGAAATGCAGATCAAAGATGTCATGATCAGCGGCGACGATGTTACGGCCAAAGCCGATGTCGAAACCCCACAAGGCGCGCTGACGGTAAATTACAAATTCAAGCTCGCAGGCGAAGCGATGAAAGGGCAGGGCGCGCTGGATTTTGGCGGGCAGGCGATTACTTTCGACCTCGACCTGAAACGCGTTAGCCCCAATACTGACGGGCCGTTGACCACAGCAAATGCAGGCAACGCGCCAAACCAGAATCGTGGCGGACAGGGAAGACCACGCGCGGACATTCAGCCACAGCAAAAACAATCGCTGGATTATTTTGTTGGTACGTGGGAATTCAAATATATCGGACGCGACAGCGCCCTCGCACCTGCACCGCGCGACGGCATCGTCACCTTTACCAAAGCCGCCGATGGCAAATTGCTGAATGCCGTGATCGAAGGCAAGACCGACGCAGGTGCATACAAAGACACTGCCACCGTGACATTTGACGAAACCACCAAGACGCTGCTGTTCGCCGAAAAACTGGCCAACGGCACCAAGCTGAACAGCAAAGGCGATTGGAGCAGTCCGATTGCCATTCGCTTCACGATTGATCCGGTCAAAGTAAAAGGGCAGGCGTTGCAACTACGCCGCCAGATTTCCATCGTCGCCGCGCATTCGTTTACCGTCACAGAAGAGATTGCCGAAAATGGCGGTTCCTTCGTGCGACTCGGCGCGGCGGTTTACAGTCGCAAGAAATGATGGGTCATTGGTCATTGGCTATTGGCCCCTTCGTACTCTGCACAACCGAAAGGACAAGGCTATGAACGATCTGCTGTTGACGGCGAAGCGCCGCCATTTTCTTCAACAGTTGGCCGCTGGTGCCGCTTTGTTTACCGTGCCGGGAGCTTTCGCACAGGAACTTACCCGTACGCCGCGCCAGACTGAAGGCCCGTTTTATCCGAATCATTTGCCGCTCGACACCGATAATGATTTGCTGGTCGTCAACGATGGCATCGTGCCTGCGGTTGGCGAGATCACACATCTGACCGGGCGATTGCTCGATGCCAAAGGCCGCCCGCTTCGCAGCGCAGTGGTAGAGATTTGGCAGTGCGATAACAACGGCGTTTACCTGCATACGGGCAGCGACAACGCCGCCAAACGCGACAAAAATTTTCAGGGCTTTGGCCGCTTTATGACCGGTGCAACGGGCGAATACTATTTCCGCACGATCAAACCTGTGCCCTATCCCGGTCGCACGCCGCATATTCATTACGCGATCAAGATCAAAGGGCAGGAGAAGTGGACAACGCAATGCTACATCAAAGGGCATCCCGGCAATGCGAAGGACGGCGTGCTGAAAGACATCAAAGACGCCAAAGCGCGCGAATCGGTGATGGCGGATTTCCTGCCGCTCAAAGGCTCGAAAATCGGTGAACTGACGGCGCGCTTTGACATCGTGATGGGCTTCAATGCCGAGGTTGCCGGATAGTATGCTGTGCGGCTATCAACCCAACCTGGCCTTACGCTTTCGCCCGGCGCACGTTGGGTTTCTGGCGCGGTAAGGGAAGTGATGTGTTGTTTTTCGGGAGCTGCGACTGTTGCCAATACCAGCATCTTTGCCCGCCTGACCGGCGACGGGCGGCAATATTTAGTGTATGAGATGACGGTGACGGCACAGGCGGAAATGGCGATGATTCTGCCGTTGCCCGTGCCGCCTGACACGGCGGAAGATTCGGTGCATTTTCTCAACCTGGAATCCTATCGCCGCTTTTTCCGTGACCTCGACCGTGCCTTTCCGGTTTCGCGTTCGCTGGCGTCGCGTGTGGCACCTGTGGCCAGTGCCGCTCCCTTGCGCGTTGTTTCGGTCGGAAGTTTTGAGGCTTCGTTTGTGCCGCGCCTGGCGGACTTCGCGCGGCTTGATACGCGGTTTCGGTTGCCGGAAAACGTGTGGCAGCAAATGCCGAATTATCAGGAATATGGCTTCGCGGTTTTTAAGCTGAAGCCGGGCGCAATGACGGTGCATCCGATGGCATTTCTGTTTCCGACGCGCGAGCCAGAGCAGTTGTTTTTTCCCACCGTGCACATTCACGACGGGCGCGTGCATCGCCGTGCCGCCTTCGATCATAGTTTGTATTGTCAGACAGACGAGGGAATTTCCGCGTTGCAAAACTGGCAACGCTCGTCCGGTGCGCTGGCGCAATTTGTGGCACTCGCACAGGCTCAAGGCATTTTTGACCCCGCGCAAAGCTGTTATAAACTACGACTGCAAGGCACATATCGAAATCAGGATATTTGGATTCCCGAAACTTCAGGAGGCACATTATGGCGTCAGTTCGTTGGCTGGTTCTCGCCTTGGCGCTCACGCTAGGCGTTCTGTTTCTCTCTTCCTCGCGCGACAGGGCGAGCGCAGCGGCACCGACTTTTACGAAAGATGTCGCGCCGATTCTCTTCAAGAATTGCACGGGCTGTCATCGTCCTGGCGAAATTGGCCCGATGTCGTTTCAAAACTACAAAGAAGTCCGCCCGTGGGCCAAAGCCATCCGCGAGCAGGTCGTCAATCGCACGATGCCGCCCTGGCACGCTGATCCGCACGTCGGGCAATGGGAAAACGACAAGCGGCTGGCGCAAAAAGACATTGACACTATCGTGTCGTGGATAGACGGCGGCGCAAAAGAAGGCGAGGCGAAAGACCTGCCGCCCGTGCCGAAATACGCGGCGGGCTGGCAAATCGGCGAGCCGGATGTGGTTTTCCAAATGCCGGAAGAGTACACCGTCCCGGCGGAAGGCGCGGTGCCGTACATTTATTACAACGTGCCGTCGAATTTTAAAGAAGACAAATACGTCACGGCGATGGAAGCACGCGCTGGCGATTTGTCCGTCGTTCATCACATCGTCATTTACGTGCGCGAGCCGAATCCCGGCAAGCCGAAACGGGCGAATGATTTAGGCGATGGTTTGCTCGGCGCGCTTTCGCCCGGTATGACGCCCTTTGTGGCGCAGCCCGGTACGGCGAAGCTCATCAAAGCCGGTTCGACGATTGTGTTTCAAATGCACTACACGCCCAGCGGCAAGTCGACGAAAGATCGTTCAATTATGGGCTTGAAGTTTGCCAGCGGGCCGGTCGAAAAACTCATCACGACAACAGCAGCGGCAGATATGCGCTTTGTCATTCCGCCAAATGCCGAGAATCACGAAGTCAAAGCCAGTTGGATTGCGGACGAAGACCTGGACATCGTCAGCCTAATGCCGCATATGCACCTGCGTGGCAAAGACTATCTTTATCGCGCGACCTACCCCGACGGCCGCAGCGAAGTGTTGCTGTCGGTGCCAAAATATAACTTTGGCTGGCAGGTTTATTATTATCCCAAGAAACCCTTACGCATCCCCAAGGGCACCAAAATCGAAACCGTTGCGCATTACGACAACTCCACAAAAAACCTCGTCAATCCTGATCCAAATCGCGCCGTCCGTTTTGGCGAGCAAACCTGGGAAGAGATGATGAATGGCTTCTTTGATTACATCCCGGTCAATTCCGTAAAAGCAACAGCATCGGGCGGTGGCGGAGGCAAGTGAAGTCAGACGTGGTATGTCAGGATTGCGGGCAGCTAACCGCGCGCAAATATGAACAGTATGTTTATTCGGCGGTTGGCGAGTCGGCGACGGTCTTGGAATTCGAGCTTTGCGTGAGCTGTGCCCGGCAACGTCGGAAATCCCTCACTACGGCACAGCCTGTTACCGGTTCCTCCCTTTCTCGTGAAGAATTAATTACACTGGTAGATCGCTTTTGGGATGAGAGCGGGGCAGGGGATATCTGTCGTCGTTGCCACGAACAGGGCACGGGCTGTTGTCCGCCGATGTGTCGGTATCTCGGTGCTGAGGGCTGTTTGCGGAAAAATGTTTTCTGTACGGGGTTTGTTTGCAGTGCCCTGCTGAATGCGATTGCCGAAGCCGATGCTGCAACGGCGCGCCGCCTGAAATGGATCAAAGCGCAGGTTGGAGCCGCAGAATTTCGCCTCTACGAAATGGTGACGCGCGTGCCGAGCGTGGATCGCGAGCCGACACGCCCGCTGACGCTGCCGACGCAATATCCCGGCCCCTTCGAGTTAAACGGTGCGTGCAACCGAGCGGCGCTACAAGCGCTGATGCCGGAGGTGTTGGAAATCCGGCGGAGGTGGCATCAGGAAGAGATTCAGCGGTTTCAGGACACAAACCCAGGCGAAAATCAATCCCCCGAAATGAAAATGTTTGAGACAGTCTAAATAACGGACAGTGTTAGGTTTATTCCAGGTTTTCGGTCTCCCAAACCAGGGTGAAAATAATTTTTGACAGCCCTTGACCAATCTGTTAAATTGCGAGCCTTGTTTCCTGCAAATCGCGGCAAATAAACCTCTAACGGAAGCCTTGCGAAATGCCCCTATGAAGTTCGTGGGTTCGTTGCGACGAACAACCTGCGTTTTGAGCTAATGGCTTAATCCCCTGCCTACGGAGGTACAGTTTAGAAAAAGATGAAATCGGCGATTGCTGAGATTGCGCAAACTTACGGCATCGAGAATTGGGGCGCTGGTTATTTCAGCGTCAATTCCAAAGGCCATTTAGTCGTCCATCCTTCCGAAAAAGCTCGTACTGGCGTTGATGTCAAACTTCTTGTAGATGAATTGCTGCGCCGCCGGGTACAGATGCCTGTTCTGATCCGCTTCCCACAAATTTTCGCGAATCAAGTGCGTGTGATGAATCATTCCTTCACCGCTGCGATGAAAGAATTCGATTACAAAGGCCATCACTTGGCCGTGTTTCCGATGAAGGTCAATCAACGGCGACAGGTGATTGAGGCATACATCGAAGAAGGCTCGAAACATAACTACGGGCTGGAATGCGGCAGCAAAGCGGAACTTTACGCGGGGCTGGCGATTGAGCAGGCCGAAAATTCGTTGCTCGTCTGCAATGGTTTCAAGGATGACAGTTTTATTGATCTGGCGTATGTCGGCACGCAGCTTGGCAAAAACGTCGTGATTGTGATTGAGAAGCTGAACGAATTGCCGAAGGTCATCGAACGCACGCAGAAATCCGGCATCAAACCGATGCTCGGCATGCGCGTGCGGCTGTATTCGCGCGGCAGCGGACGCTGGGAAAAATCCGGCGGCGAACAATCCAAATTCGGGTTGACGACTTCGGAATTGTTACAGGCGATCAAAGCCTTACGCGATGCCGGGATGTTGGATCAATTGCGCGTGTTGCACTTCCACATCGGCTCGCAGATCACGCAGATTAAGCGCGTCAAAGCGGGCGTCAAGGAGGCCGCGCGCGTCTATTCCAAAATCCGCAAGATGGGTATTGATGTGGATCACCTGAATGTTGGCGGTGGCGCGGGCGTGGATTACGACGGCAGCAAAACCAGTTTTGAATCATCGGCCAATTACACCTTGCAGGAATTTGCCAACGACGTGGTTTATACGATCAAATCCGTTTGTCAGGAAGAAAGCGTGCCAGAGCCGAATATAATTACGGAATCCGGGCGCGTGCTCGTGGCTTATCACGCGATCCTCATTACGAACATCATTGACGAAATCGAAACCGTCCAGGGCATTCGCAACATCAGCCTCACGGACAATGAGCCGCAGGTCGTTAACGAATTGCATGATCTTTACAAGACCATGAACGCGAAAAACTTCCTGGAGTATTATCACGACGCGCTCGAACACAAAGAGGAGTTATTCACGCTCTTCGATCTGGGCTACATCAATCTGGAGCAGCGCGCCAAAGGCGAAGTGCTGTTTTGGGAAGTCTGCGACAAGGCGAATAACTACGCCAATATGGCGCAGTACAAGTCCGAAGAGTTTGACGATTTGCGCAAGTTACTTTCGGCAAAGTATCTCTGCAATTTTTCCGTTTTTCGTTCCCTGCCTGACCACTGGGCGATTGATCAATTGTTTCCCATCGTCCCGATTCACCGGCTCAACGAAACACCGACGGATTCTGCTACGCTTGTGGACATCACCTGTGACTCGGATGGTGTCGTGGACAAGTTCGTAGACCTGCACGACATCAAGGAAGTGCTGGAAGTCCACGATCTGAAGAATGGTGAACCGTACTATCTGGGAGTTATGCTGGTGGGCGCGTATCAGGAAGTAATGGGGAATTTCCATAACTTATTTGGGACGACGAACGAGGCCCACGTCTTGATTGACAGTAACGGCGAATATCACATTAGCCGCATCCTCCCCGGCTCCCCGCTTGGCGAAATGCTGTCCTTCGCCAAATACGAACGTGACTTTTTACAAGAAGGATTCAGCAAATTGCTGGATCGCCAGATTAAGAAAGGAAAGCTGACTGACGAGGAGGCCGAGCAGTTGTCGCAGTCGTACGATAGTTTTTACAACAGCTACACCTACCTTGATGCAAATGGTAGACGGTAGTCGGCAGGCAGTAGGCGGTATTGAACCTTCTACTCTCTACGTTCTACTTTTGAAATTCAGCAACTGATCCAATGATAAGAAGAATCAAAGGCGCAAAATACCTGACAAAACCTACGCAACCGCTGAACGTGGATCGTGATCGCAGTGTGCCCGGTATGCTCGAAAAGATGGAGCATATTTCGTTTCAGGGCCGCAACCTGGCCATCGCGCATCAACTCTGGTTGCAAATGCTGTCGGAAAATTCGGTGGTGATGATGGGAATGTCCGGCGCGCTGATTCCTGCCGGGATGCGTAGGCTGGTGTCATACTTAATCAAAAACCGTTTCATTGATGTATTAGTCACCACTGGCGCAACGCTGTTTCACGATTTGCACGAGACCTTAGGCCGTCATCATTACATCGGCGATTCGCATACCGACGGTTTGCAGTTACAAGAGCAGTCCGTAGATCGCATTTACGATACTTATGCTTCCGAAGAGGAATTCCGCGAAGCAAACGAATGGATCGGCGGCTTTGCGCAACAACTCGAAAATTCGCACGCCTATTCAACCCGCGAATTTATTCATTTGCTCGGACGTGAACTCAGCGAAATTGCGACGGAAGACGGCATCCTGACTTCCGCCTTCAAATCGCGCGTGCCGATTTTTTGCCCGGCGATTGCCGACAGTGCTTTTGGCGTTTCCATCGGTATCAGCCGCGTGGAGAAGCGCAATCCATTTCAGTTCGATGTAATTCAGGATGTCGTGGATATGGCGCAGATCGTGTCGAAGTCGCGCTCGACGGGCGTGATTTATTTTGGCGGCGGCACGCCGAAGAGTTTTATTGCCCAAAGCGAAGCCGCAGCCGGTATGTTGAATTCTTCTGTGCGCGGTCATAAATACGCCGTGCAAATCACGACCGAAACCGAACATTATGGCAGCTATTCCGGCGCAGGCTTTGATCACGCCAGCACGTTCGGCCAAATCTCCAAATCTGCGCGCCACGTCACAGTGCATTGTGATGCGACGATTGCGATGCCGATGCTCGTGACTTCGCTTTCGCAAACCGCCGCGAAGGCATTGCGGACGCGCAAACGGATTCAGTTCACGTTCAATAATAAAGACCTTGGCATTAATATGCCGTAATAGTGAGTTGTCCGTAGTCAAGTGTCCGCTGCCGACGAGCGGCTACCATCTGACTACGGACAACAGACCACTGGCCGCCACTCCTCCCAATCATATTGCTCCAGCCCACGTAGCCGTTTTTTATAGTCATAAAAAGAAGGTTCCGCGTAAGCATAGCCCGGATAGTAATACTCTTTGCCGTGCTGCATCGAATAGGCAATCGAAAGCAGGATCAGGTAAATGCCAAGACTGCGCTTGGATTCGGCTGGCTCGAAGATGGAATAGATGCTTGATGTTGCTTGCGCTCCGATGTCGAGAAAGCTGACGGCAATCAGTTGGCCGTCTTGCAATAAGCAAACTTCTTTGGTTTCGCACGGTGTTTCCGCTGGTTCGGGCGCGAGAAAGTCGTAGAGCGAGTTCGGCACGTTTTCAATAAAGCGGGTTTTGTGTCGCTGAAATAGGGCTTCCTTCCCGTCATCAATAAACGCGGGGCGAATTTCCACCTGCAAATCCTGATTTTTTTTCAGCGCTCGCTTTTGACTTGTGGATAACGTAAAGCGGGCAAGGTCAACGCGTAACGGTGTGACGTGGTACAGCCCATTGCTGCGTTGCACCGTAGAATACCGAAAAAAGAAGACGCCGAAATGCCGCCAGCCCTGTGCCCACAAATAGTCCATTTGATGTGGCAGCAGTTGGTTCGCAAAATAATATTCGTCAATCCTTCGGTTCATTCCGGTAGCGGCGACCACAGTTCCTGTTTCAGTAACAGCCCCCATTTTTTATCGAAGGGATGCACCTGATGCACTTCTTTTTCGCCCTGAAACACCGGACGCCCTTCATTCGCCCACTGGAAAATCGAGCCTTCCAGGTTAGCTATATTCGTGTAGCCTTGCGCGCGTAACTTTTCTGCCAATGCTGAAGACCGGTAGCCAACGGCACAATAGGCCACAATGGGGGCATCCTTCGGCGCATTCTTCAGGGCGGCAGCAATCTGCTCCGCACTGGCTGCGTTGTGCGCTTGTGGCAGATGACTGATCGCATATTCCTCTGGCGTGCGGGCATCCAGCAAGATCGGGCGCGGTTTGTCCGTGGCCTGTAACTGGGCGGCTAATTCACTGGTCGAGAGCTGACGCACAGTTGGGAATTTTTGCCGGACGACCTGTTTGATGTTTTGCCAGTCGGAGGAGTCCAGCTTTGACACTTCTGTCGGCGGGCCGCTGGGAGCTTTGAGGCAGGCAGAAAACATCAACGCCAGCAGGAACAGCCAACAAAACCGACGCCAGTAATGATTTCGCATGCAGAATCGCCCTTCCTCTCATGCGGGCTACCGCCGGGGCAGTTCGCGGCCCGCTTGGCAAACGTGATATTCGCGTTGTCCTTAATGCACAGCACCCAGATCAGGCAGCGGGTCATCCTCGTTCGCCGTTGCCGTGCTATCCTCATCGTGAGCCAAATCGTGGGCGCTGCCGCTGGGAATCAGCAGGGCAATGACGGTTCCGATGACAACGGCGACGAGGCCGAAAATAAACGATTTTTGCAGCGAACTGGCGAGCGCGGTTTGCAGCAACTTGGCCGCTTCGGGTGCGATTGCCGTACGAGTCGTTTGCCGAATCAGCGCGGCTACATCACCGTGTTGCATCGTCGCCGCCAGTTGGCTGTTGCTTTGTACCAGCGCCTGGCGCAAACTCCACGCCAGCACCGCTCCCATCGCGCCAATGCCAAGCGCCGCGCCGATGCTGCGCGCGAATTGCACGCTTGAAGTCACCACGCCAAGCTGCGTGCGCGGCACAGCGTGTTGCGCGCCAATCATCAACGTCGCCATTGTCAAACCGCCGCCCAAACCAATTAGGGTGACTGCAACTGCCAGTTGCGGCAAGGTTGTCGCAGGCGAAACCAGCGCCGTGAGAATCGAACCTGCCAGCATTAACACCATCCCCGCAATCGCCACCGAACGGTAGCCGAGCCGCAGAATCAACCGACTGCCGATGATGGAGCTAATTGTCCAGGCGAGAATGTACGGTGTCAGAATCTGCCCGGCTTCGGTTGGCGTGCGGCCCATTACCGCTTGCACAAACAGCGGGAGGTAAATCATCGCACCAAATAACATCATCCCGGTGAACAGCCCGTGCAGTGTTGTCACGGTAATCATCCGATGATGAAAAATCGAAGGCGGAATTAATGGTTCAGGGCTGCGCCGTTCGACAGCCACGAACCACACGGATAACCCAATAATGAGCATCGCTCCCACAGCAACCGACGGCAAACTGTAAAGACTGCCACGCTCGACCAATAACAACAAAATTACCAGCGCCAGCGTTAAAATTGCCGTCCCGGCATAATCCAGTTTGATATTCGTGCGCCGGGCGTGCTGCTCTGTATACGCCAGCGCGATCATCACGCCGGCCAGCACCCCGAACGGAAGATTGATATAAAACACCCAGCGCCACGACCAATGCTCGGTCAGAAAGCCGCCTACAAGCGGCCCGAAGAGAGACGCGACGCCCCACATCCCGCTGAACAATCCGATCATTTTTGTCCGTCGTTCCAGCGACAGCAAATCCGCCACAATCGTCATGCCAACCGGAAACAAAGCACCTGCGCCTAGTCCCTGAAGCGCGCGAAACAAAATCAATTGCCCCATTGAATGCGCTGCGCCTGATAACGCTGAGCCGATCAGAAACAACAACATCCCGCCAAACATCGCCGGGCGGCGGCCAATCAGATCCGCCATCTTGCCCCAAATGGGCGTCATGATCGTAGAGGACAGCATGTATGCGACAGCCACCCAGCTATAAATTTCAATCCCGCCGAGCGCAGCGATCACCGTCGGCATCGCGGTGCCGACAATCGTGCTTTCGAGCGCGCCCATAAAGATGCCAAGCGCCACACCGATTAACGTGAGGATTGTGGAGAGAGGGATTTTCTCTGTCAGCACTGCCGCCCGCGAGCCGGTCGTATTGTTACTGCGTACTTCGTTAGGTTGTTTCATCTATCAATGGATAGACCGCAGATTACACGGATTTGGCAGGTTTGCGCTGATCTGCGCCAATCTGTCGAATCTGCGTGATCTGCGGTCTATTCCTCTACAAAAATCTAAGCCCGTTTCCAATTGATCAGTCCCCAGTTTACTCGCTTGCCCGTGCGGAACGATTCATTTGCCAGATGCGCGCCGACCAGCACTTTGTTCGCCAACTCTACCGGCGAGTTCGGCTGTTTGCGACTGCGCATGCAATCCAGGAAGTTTTGCATATGCGCCGGGCTTTCATCCGTGATCGGCCAGCTTTCGACTTCTTTGCGCTTGGCATCGTAGTGCACCATCATATTCCGGTGATTTTCCTGCACAATGCTGCCGTTCAAACCATAAAATGCGCCGCCGTCGTGTTCCTGCCCGTTCATAAACTGCACCATAAACACGATGGCAAACGTGCCGCAATCCAGAATCGCGTGTACGTTGTCGGGCGTTTCCCATTCTTTGTTTTGATATTTGCCGCCGTTGCAGGAAACCGTATGCGGGCCGTCCGCGCCTGTAATCCACATCGCTACGTCAAGCCAGTGCGGGCCGATGTCTGTCATCAAACCGCCCGCGTAATCCCAGAACCATCGCCAGCCCGAAGCCCGATTCGCATCGTATGGGCGCTTCGGCGCGCGGCCTAAGAAACGATTCCAATCAATCAGGTCGGGCGCAAACAATGATGGGTCTTTGGCGCGTTTGATGTAGGGGTCAACCGGGCGATAGCGGAAATCCCAGATGCGCACGAAGCGAATTTCGCCAATGCCGCCGGACGCTACAATGTCACGCGCGCGTTTGAAATGCTCGCCGCTGCGACGTTGATTGCCGACCTGCACGATTTGTTTGGTCGCTTTGACCTTGGCGACCATATCTTCGCCTTCCTCAATCGTCCGTGCCAACGGCTTTTCAATGTAAGCGTCTTTGCCTGCGCGTACGGCATCAATCAAACAATCGTGATGCAAGTGATCGGGCGTAGCGATAATTACGCCGTCAATATCCTTGCGCGCCAGCAGGTCGTGATAATCCACGTAGGTTTTCTCGACCGGCGTTGCCAGTTTGCGCTGCATCTGATCCAGAAAACCTTTGTTGACATCTGCGAGCGCGACAATATCGGCACCGAGCTTTTGCGCGGCAGTCAAACGACCTGAGCCGCGATCCCCAGGCCCAATGCCGCCCAGCCGGATGCGATCATTGGCTCCGATAATCCGACCATACGAATACGCCGTCATGCCCGTCGTAGCGAGCGTAGAAGCGGTGAGTTGAATGAAGTGGCGACGGTTGATGGGTAATGACATAAATAACTCCGTGATGATGAGGTGTTTTACAGGGCTTTGAGCCTGATGTTGCGAAACTCGACAAGCGAGCCGTGACCCAAAAAACCGAGGTGTCCGGTTTTGTTTTTCAAGCCGGGATGCTTCTTCAGTACCTCCGGTTCTTTCACCATATTCAAATCGGCATCGAGAATAATGACGCCATTCAGCGTGACACGGATGCGGCTGCCGTTCGCCATAATCTCTTCTTCATTCCATTCGCCTGCTGGTTTCAAATATCCGGTTCGTGCTGGGATGACATCGTAGACCGAGCCGTGATGCTGCTCGGATTTGATCTTGCCTTTGTACTTTTCGTGCTGATCGTCAAGGATTTGAATTTCCATGCCCTGATACGCCGCATCGCCTTCGTACGGCGCGCGAATGCCGACACCGTTGTTGCCGCCCGCTTCGACTTTGAATTCAAAACGGAAAACAAAATTCGCATATTCCTTTTCCGTATACAGATTTCCGCCCCCATCCGCCGGGCAGGCAATCGTATTATCTTTGACCACATAACCGGGGCCGTGCCCGCGCACCAGCTTCCAACCATTCAACGTCTTGCCATCAAAAAGCGGAGTGAAACCGGGTTCATCTTTTGCGGAACTGCCAGGAACTGTGAGCGACGCCATAAGGACAATGCTGAACAAAAGGGTCAGGGACTTTTTCATAACGATTCGTTGCCGTGTTGTTGTGAATGCGATGAACTGTATCAGGGGTTCACCGTGAATACGAGAATCATTCTATGGTCAGGTGGCTTTAAGTCAAGCTGTGGGCAGAAAGGTGATTTTGAATTTCTCGAATAATCGGGGCATACTTAGCAGTCACTTGATCTGTTTTCATCCACTACCTAAATTCAGAATGAAAAACATAAATCTTCGGTCAGCTATTTTACTCCTCCTTCTCTCCCTCCCGTGTTTGGCCCAACAGCCCGAAGGCCAGTTCTGGCGCACGTACTGGTATCAGCGCGGCGCGGAATTTGGCAATCCTGGTTACGCGCAACGCTTCTCGGTGAACTCGCCGGAAGCCGCGTTGAACGCGCAACTCAGCCAGCGTGCCGAAGTGCGGGAAAACGGGATGATGCTGATTCCAATTCAGGAAGACCTGCGCCAAATCTATCGCGCCGAATTGTACCTGGAAACGTGGGGCGGCAATCCGGGCACCGCCAACAAGCGCGTCACGATCAATGGGCGCAGCACTTATCCGATTCAGGAAGCCACACCATGGTCAGGAATTATACGCATCAATACCCGACGATATATTTACAGCCGACGGATTTGGTGAACGGGTACAACGCCCTGCAATTTGCCTGTGATCGCGGGCAGAGTTCGTGGGGCATTTCACGATTGACAATGCAGCGTTGCGCTTTGAAATCAAACGCGATCATCCCGACATTCGCAAATTCGGGTTGCTGGGCTTTAATGCACTCATCAAGGCCGAGGCAATTGCGGGCAATATGGAGGCGATACGGCTGAAGCTTTCCAGTTCGGATGATGGTGTGATTGCCTCAGTGGATTATCAGGGGTTTTATTACGGCTACGATGAAAACGGCGACACGATTACTTACGGCTGGCACGGCCTGACGAAAAACAAAAAGCCCGCCGCCCACGTTGGCACGTCAGACGAATATCCCTTTACCGTGGATTGGGACACAACAATGCTGCCGGAGCAGCAGGAAATGGCGGTGCGCGCGACAATTCATTTCAAAGGGCATCCCGAACTTACCTACGATACGCCGGTCATCGGTGGCTTGTTTGCGGCGAAACCGAAAGGCAAAAAAGTTACGCTTTATACCTCGCGGGATTTGCCATTGCCTTTCGCCGCGCAGGGCGGGCAAAAGAAATCCTGCACGATTGGCCTGGACGTAGACCCGGCCAGAATTGAGCAGGCTGTCTTACATCTTGTGTTTCGTGATACCAGCGCGGGCAAGAAAAAAGATTCTTTAACAATCAATGGTGTGCCGCTGGCTCTTGCAGAAAAGGGGGAAGAAGGAGTACTGTATCGCCAAATTTCGCTAGACCCCAAGGTCTTGCAACGCGGTCTGAATCGAATTGAACTAATCTCTGATGCGGAACAACACGGGCTGGAAGTGTTATTGCCAGGCCCGGCATTGGTGATTCGCAGTAAATAAAATGCGCAAGCTCTTGCGTGTGACTGACGCCCTGACGTCTAACTCAAGTGCCTTATGCTACGAAACAGAACTCTCTTTGCCCTAATGCTCTGCTTGTTGCCCATTTCAGCAAGCGCCCAAAATAACTGGTGGAATGCGAATATCAATTATCGCGTCCCCCTAACTGTCGAAACTGTCGGCGGCACGGCACAAAGCCAGTCTGTCACTGTTGGAGTAAACTTTACTTCGACGCTACAAGCGGTGAGCAATCGTCGTCCTGTCAATGCGGATGCCTTGCGTGTAGTAGAAGTGGATTCGGCAGGGAAGGTGATTGACGATAATGTAGACACGCAATTTGAGCGTGCGGCCAATTATCACCCGGTATCGAATGCGCAGGGCAAACTGCGCTTCTGGCTGAAGGCCGGGCCGCAATCTACGCGGTATTTTTACCTCTATTTCGACACGACGACATCCGCGACCCCGCGCTTGATTGCCAAACGGGAAACGGGCGTGCGTGCGCCGGACCCTGTAAACGATCTGCGCAGTGGTGCGCCGCTCGTGAGCATTGGCGAACTGGAAGATAAAGTCAGCAGCCGCAACCGTCGTGTTGTGCCCGAACTTACCGCTTCTGACGAAAACGCGGAGCCTTCACCACTTCGCCCCAATTGGCTCGCTAAGCCGGAGCATCAATTCTTCGGCGGTTATTGCACGTGGTATGCAGCGCGCAAATGGAAAGAATTCACGGGCGCGCCCGTGACCTGGAGCGGCGACGCGGGACGTTGGTTTGATCACGCCGCCGAAGAAGGCCGCAAGGTTTCCTCTGATCCGCAAGCGGCTGTGCGCGGAGCCGTGGTTGTTTGGACGCGCGCCCACGCTGCCGGACATGTCGCCTTTGTTGAAGCCGTGACCGACGACGGCATCTTCATCAGCGAAATGAATGCTCGCGGCCTCTGGGTAGTAAGCGAAGCCTTTCTGCCTTTCACCAATCTTGATAAAGGCACCAAGTACAAATTCAAAGGCTACGTCCTGCCGGAATAATTCACTGTACTGCAAACATCCTGTTTGCAGCTCTGATGGAACGTCGAAAAACTGCTCGAACACTGCTGCAAACAAGATGTTTGCAGTACGCGCTAGTACACCTGATACACCCGCGAAAGACAGGCATAATCGGACTGCGGCGCTTTTGCCGCAGCTAGAAAGACAGTCGCCTGAAAGTGATACGTTCCCGGCGGCAAGGTTAAGGCCGGAAGGGGAACAATTATTTTTTCTGCTCCCTCCTGCAAAACACCTTGCTCCGCAGCGACCGCAAACCTGCCACGATCTTCTGCTCGCTCGGCGGAAAGATAAGCCTGATAATTCATCGCTTGTGGTGCGCCTGTCCCCAGTCGTACCAGCGAAAGTTCCAGCAACAGCGGTGCGCCCGACCGCAGCAGCCTCGTGGCCGCTTCATCGTTTTGATGTTGAATGGTCATTTCGCGCAGGGCGAAACCGCTGGTTGTGGTTTTTGCTGGCGCGGCGGTTTGCCTGGGCTGCGCGGCGCTAATCCCTGCCCGTTTCGTAATGAACGCGAGTAAACGGGCTGCATCCCATCCTGCCCATTTGTCGCCTTCGCCGCTTTTGACATCCAACACTTGTGACGAATGCAATTGCTGTTGTTCATCCAGAAACAGCTCGACGACAAATCCCTGGCCGGCCAACGCACTGGCGGTTATGTCCGCGTCTTTTACTCGTTTCTTTTGTAATTCCGGTTCAGAAATAAACTCTTCCAGCTTCCGCTTCTGGTTCAAGCGGGGAGTTTTGGTTGACATGGTGGCTACTCCTTTCTATTCAGACAGAAAAGACTCCATCAACTGGGTTGCTGGAGCCTTTTGCTGTTTTGGTGATGGTGGATTGGCTATGGGAAGCCGTGTAAGGCCTTCCCGCTTGCTGCCCCAATCACCGCGCTTACGGGAAAATCTGCACAATCACATCATCGGAGTAACCCGCGATGGGGCCGGGATTGCCTGCCGCGTTTTTGTACGTCACGAGCGCAATCATCCGATAGGCACCGACTTTGAGGTCAGTTCCGTTTACCGGAATATGCACTGTGTAGTGATACCCCGAAACCGGCACGACCGCGACGTCCCCAGACGCGAATTGCTTTTCGTCCGTGTCATTGCCGAAGCCTTCAAAGTACACCTTGACTTGGAAGTTGCCGCCCATCAGCGCAACGGCGCTGCCCGTGATGGCCCATTCGACGTGGACTAAAAAGTTGGAACCGGCTTCGATAATTTCCGCTGGTGTCCCGCCCGGTTCGTGAAGGATGGTTGGATGGATATGTCCACTTAAGCTGAGCGGACTCGATGGTTGAAAACCTGCCATAGTAATTTCTCCTTGTAGCATTAAGCTTGGTTATTGGCTGAAATTGTTGGCGCTGATCGAAGGCTGAGTGAATGAATCGCCAATGGGGAGGATTCATTTTTCATGGATCAAACCAACATGACTTTGTTGCTGATCGCGGCTGTTGGATGAGCAACGCATTTGTTTAGAGCAACCGCTATGCCACGGGAAAACGCCAGAAAATAGGGCAAAAACGAGGCTTTTTCAGGCGATATGTGGATGTTTTTGTCCGAGGCTTGAGCGCCAAACCTTGGCTAAGTCCCTGCATTGCTGGCCATAGCGGCGTGGACAATAATATCCTACCGCTTGCCGGGATTTGTCATCCTACCGGCTCTCGCCGCGCGAATTGCTGCGCGTCAATCTGATGTTTTTGCAATAATTCCCAAAAGGCGCGCCGATTTTTCTGCGCTGCCTCCGCTGCCTTCGAGATATTGCCCTGATAGACGAGCAAAAGGCTTTGCAAATAGTTGCGCTCAAATTGCGTGACGACTTTGTTCTTGGCCTCCTTGAAAGATTCAAAGACGGACGTGGAAGAAAGCGACGAGAGTTGAATATCCTCGGCGCGAATAATCGAAAGCTCGCATAGCGCAATCGCGCGCTGAATCGTATGCTCCAACTCGCGCACATTGCCCGGCCAATTGTGCATCATTAACTTTTGCCGCGCGCTGGGCGAAAACCCGGATACCGGCTTATTGAAAGCACTGGCATATTTCGAGCAGAAGTAATCGGAAAGCAGTTGAATGTCTTCCAGCCGATTGCGCAGCGGTGGCAACGTGATCGGAACGATGTTGAGGCGAAAATATAAATCCTGCCGCAACTGTCCCGCATTGATTGCCTTCGCAAAATCAATATTCGTGGCCGCGACGACGCGGACATCGGCTTGCCGTGTTTTGGTCGAACCGAGCGGGCGATATTCCCGCTCCTGCAAAAATCGCAGCAACTTAACCTGCGCCAGCAGTGGCAAGCTGTCGAGTTCATCCAAAAACAAGGTGCCGCCGTCCGCCTGCGCAATCAACCCCGCATGCGCCGTGGCAGCGTGAGTGTAGGCTCCACGCTCGTGGCCGAATAACTCATTTTCGGCAAGTTCAACCGGAATCGCGCCGCAGTTCACAGGAATGAACGGACGGCCCGCCCGTGAGCTGAGATTGTGAATCGCACGCGCACATAATTCTTTGCCCGTGCCTGTCTCGCCCGAAATCATCACACCCGCGTCGCATTTGGCGATGAGTGGGATTTTATTGACCTCCGAAACAAAACTGGCACTCACGCCAATCAAACTGTGATGCTGCGCCTGGGCAAACGAAGATCGGTCGTGGGCGAGGAAGCGACGCACGCGCGGCACGATGTTAATCGGCTTCAGCGGCGTCGTGATGAAATCTACGGCACCGAGTTTGAAAGCTTCCAGCACGGCATCCGGTTCGTCTTCTTCGGTCACAACTATGACAGCAGGTTCGCGCATCTTCTCATTCAGCGACTCAAAAAAAGCCTGCACACGATGCGCTGGATTGAATTGTGTCACCAGCATCGTGACACGCGGTTTGATCCGCGAGAGCAGTTCGGAAAGATACCGCGACGAAAATTTTTCGATGCGTTCCTGATACAACTGCACATCGGGCGGAATTGAGCCTTCCAGAATTCGGCGCAGATCACTGCCCAAACTCGTAAACGGATTGAAATCAAGTAGTAGCAGATTCGGTGGTTTCATAATCGTTGCAACGCAATCTTCTGCCGCAAGGCAACTGCAAAATTGCTCAGGCAACGGGGCGTTCGGCTGATGAGTTATAGGCTATTGCCGGGAGGAAGCTTTCGCCTGCTTGTACCGCGCTTCTCTTGGCTTTTCGGTTCTCGTCGTAGTTCAGTGATAGGAAAACGCAGGCACAATGACAAAAAGAACGAAGGGGGAGGCAGTTTCAAGGGGGAGCATCTATAACAACCGGAACAAAGAGCGAAACTGATTTTGGCTGAATAAAATTACGCAGGAACCATACGCGCCTGTGATGTGCGTGTCAACCGCAATTTTTGATCGCGTTACGAAGGTATTTGTCGCAGCCTGATAGCAATTACTGGGTACGCGCGCATGATGCATGCTTAAGCAGGCGCTGCTGCATCCGGCTCTGCGCGCAGGATGCAGGCGTACCTATTCAAGAACGACGTTGAAATGCTTCAGCAGTTGCACTATCTTGTATCTGGTTAAAAAATCCCCACGCCTTTCGCCACCGCAGTTACCCCGTCTTGGGCGAGAGATTCCAAAACGAAGGACGAGCGAAAATGAATGTTGTACTTGAACAAAAACTGAAAGATTTGTGGCAATCCTCCTTGGATCAGAACGCGCCCGCCATTCATGTGGTCGCGCATCTCTTGCTGGCGCACTATCAACAAGGCTCGCAAGGCGAATTCGCTAAATGGTGTTGTCAGTTTTCTCCCGGCATAAACATGAACGCTTCGCTAAATGACAATCCACCGCCCGGCGATTTTTCGGATGAGCCGGAATGGATTTGCTAAGGCAGGTGACCTGCACAAAATCCCCGTTCAATTGAGTGGCGGGAAAAGTGTATCCTCGCCGTGAATCTCTTCGTCTGGGATTTATCAATGGAAATTTGTTTGCTAGACTGCGCAAGCTACAACGATTTTGTCTGACCCAAACGCAAAGGCCCTAACATGAAAACCAAACTGAGATTTACCCCGTCCACTTTACTCGCAACCGCCCTAATCATGATTTCCCTCTGCGCCGCCTTCCTCGTCGAAGCACGGCAGAAGGCGCGTTCAGCAGAAGCGATGGCGAAAGCCGCGCAAGCATTTCTGGCCACCTTGTCCGCTGACCAAAAAGCCAAAGCTACTTTTAGCTTTTCCGACGATCAGCGCTTCGACTGGCATTTCGTCCCGCTGGATCGTAAGGGGCTACCGCTGAAAGAAATGAGCGATACGCAGCGCAAAGCCGCCATGGATTTGCTGAAATCGGCCTTGAGCGCGAAGGGGTATACCAAAGCCACTTCGATTATTTCGCTGGAGCCGGTGCTCGCTCAACTTGAAGGCCCGAACCGTCGCTTCCCGCGCGACCCGCAGCTTTACTACATTACGATTTTTGGCGACCCGGCGAAGAATGATTCGTGGGGCTGGCGCTTCGAGGGGCATCACATTTCCCAAAACTTCACTGTTGCCAAAGGCAAATTGATTGTAGATGCACCTGCCTTCTTCGGCACGAATCCCGCAATGGTGCTGGACGGCCCGCAAAAAGGCGTGCGTGTGCTGGGCAGCGAAGAAGACCTGGGTCGTTCGCTGATGCTTGCGCTGGATGAAAAGCAACGCAAACAAGCTATCTATGATCCCAAAGCGCCCGCCGACATCATTAGTTTTGATAAGCGCCAGGCGTCTCCCCTGGAAAAGCAGGGCATCAAAGCCAGCGAACTGAACGCCAAGCAATTTGCAATGCTCGAAAAAGTTGTAGACGAATACATCAACAACGTACCCGATGACGTAGCCGCCGCCCGCCACGCTAAATTCAAAGGCGCGAAAAAAGACGAAATCTTCTTTGCCTGGTCTGGCCCGGTCGAGAAAGCAGCGGGAGCATATAAGCTCGAAAGCCACGACATGAAAACTCCCATCACAACCGAACAGGCAAAGAGTTTTCAGGGGCATTACTATCGCATTCAAACGCCGACATTCCTGATCGAATACGACAACACGCAAAACAACGCGAATCATATTCATTCGGTCTGGCGCGATTTCAGCGGCGATTGGGGCCGCGATTTGCTGGCCGAACATTACCGCACTTCGGATCATCAGTTGGCACTCCTGCCGCGTCGTTAAGTTTGCTATTTGGGGGATCAAGTGATCGCGTTACCAATTGATGCACTGATCCCCCAAATTCTTGCCTCTTTCCAATCTCATCCCAACCTTATCATCGAAGCGACACCCGGCGCAGGCAAAACCACGCGCGTTCCGCCCGCGCTGTTAGCGCCGGAAGTTGCCGACCGCAAAGAAGTCTGGGTCTTGGAGCCACGCCGCATCGCCGCCCGACTTTCTGCCCGCCGCGTAGCCGAAGAGTTGGGCGAACGACTCGGCGAAACCGTCGGTTATCAAGTTCGATTTGAGGAAGTCGGCGGCCCGCGCACTCGCCTGCGATTTTTGACCGAAGGCGTTTTGACACGCCGCCTGCTTCACAACACGACGCTGAACGGCGTAGCGGCAGTCGTGCTGGATGAATTTCACGAACGCCATTTGCAAACCGACATCGCACTTGCGCTTCTGAGCCACCTGCAACAGACCACTCGGCCTGATCTGAAAATCATCGTGATGTCTGCTACGTTGGATGCCACTCCCCTCGCCCGCTATCTGGGAGATTGTCCGGTCCTTCGCTGTGAAGGCCGCCGCTTCGAGGCCATCGTTACTTACCAAAAGGAATACGACGCGCGCCCTTTGGCCGAGCAGGTCGCAAGCGCCGCACGAAAAGTATTAGCCACACAATCAGAAGGCGATGTCTTAGTTTTTTTGCCGGGAGCCGCAGAAATCAAGCGCGCTCAATCTGCCTGCACCGATCTGGCCGCGCAGGCAAATTTGTTACTGTTGCCGTTGCACGGTGAATTGTCAACCAATGAACAGGAGGCTGCGATACTCCCCGCCCGGCAGCGCAAGCTGATTCTTTCCACCAACGTTGCCGAAACTTCGATCACGATTGATGGAGTCGCCGCTGTCATTGACTCTGGCCTCGCCCGCATCGCCGAACATTCGCCCTGGTCAGGGTTGCCGACGCTAAACATCCAACGAATCAGCCAAGCCGCCGCCACTCAGCGCGCCGGTCGTGCCGGGCGAACCCAAGCGGGCGTTTGTTGGCGCTTATACACCGAAATGGATTTTGCTGCGCGGGCTGCTTTTGAAACGCCGGAAATCCACCGTCTGGATTTAGCCGACACACTATTGGAATTGCACGCTTTCCATCGCAACGATTTGTTACACCTCGCTTGGTACGAACCTCCGCCGACTCCCGCTCTCGCCGCCGCAGAAATGCTCCTGCAAAAATTGGGTGCCATTAATCGCAGTGGTGAAATTACCGATTTGGGAGAACAAATGGCGCGTTACCCGTTGCACCCGCGCCAATCGCGGATTTTTCTCGAAGCCGTGAAACGCGGTCTGCCCCTGCGCGGCGCAACTGTCGCCTCTTTGATTAGCGAACGCGATTTGCATTCTCGCAGCTTTGCCTCCCGATCTGTAAAAATCTCTCCGACGTATAAAACTGAATCCGATATCTTCGAGCAGGAAGCCCTCTTTGCCCGTGCCGCAGATGCTAACTTTGATTTTCACCGTCTGAACGCAGAAGGAATTAACGCCGGAGCCGCGCAAGCCATTTCGCGTGCCAGGCAACAGATTTTGCGCCTCTTGCGGCAACCAGCATCTGATAACGCGATTGAGGGTGCGCACGCAGATGAGCAGATAAGGGTTTCATTGCTGGCAGGCTATCCTGATCGTGTTGCGAGACGACAAGCATCTGATAATAAAAAGGGCATAGGGGAAGCTGTCATTTCTCTGTCTTTGGCAAACGGGAGCAGGATTCATCTCTCCCCGCAGAGCGCTGTTCGAGAAGCAACATTTCTGATTGGAATTGATGTGGAGGAAAAGCAGGAACAACGCTCCACTTTTTCGCGCGTTCGCACTGCAAGCGCTATTGAACCTGACTGGTTACTCGATTTGTTCCCTGATGAAGTGCAGGAATTAGTTTCTGTCGAATGGAATGCGGTGCGAGAACGCGTAGAAGTTTTAAGTCAACTTTGCTACGACAAGTTAGTTTTGGATGAAAGCCTCCTGCCCAGCAATCACCAGGATCGAGCAATACAGGAAAAAATCTACCTTGCGCTGATTGAAGCAGTCGAGAAAAAAGGTTGGCAGGCTTTTCTTGACGCAGAGACTGTCGCGCGATTCCTGGTACGCCTCAATTTTGTTTCCGATAGTTTTCCCGATTCGGGATTACCATCGCTGAGTGAAGAAGACATCCATAATTTTTTACTTGCTACTTGTCGCGGCAAGCGCAGCTTTGCGGAATTGCGCGACTCGCTCAGCACAGATAATGTTTTTCAATCTTTGCTCAGTTATGAACAACTTTCGCATCTCAATCGCCTCGCGCCTGAACGCACAAACATCAATGGGCGAAAAAACGTTCGCATTAACTATGAAGCCGGAAAGCCTCCGTGGATCGCTTCGCGCTTGCAGGATTTCTTTGGCATGACTGCCACCCCCACGATTGGACAAGGCCGTGTCCCACTGGTTCTTCATTTGCTTGCACCCAATCAACGAGCGGTACAGGTGACATCTGATTTGGCTGGGTTTTGGACACGCATATATCCGCAGGTGCGCCGCGAATTGAGCCGCCGCTACCCAAAACACGCCTGGCCGGAAAATCCAATGGCCAGCTCAACCGCGCAAAAATATGACTACTAAACTTTATTGGGATGACCCTGCCCTTACTAATTTTCAAGCCCAGATTCTTGCGACTCAAAATTTGGATGGGCGACTCGCTCTCGTTCTGGATCGTACCGCGTTTTATCCTTTAGGAGGCGGTCAGCCCAGCGACATTGGACAAATTGAAGCAGCGCAAGTGCTGGATGTTATCACTGCCGAAGATGGCACTATCCTTCATCGCCTCACGGACTCTGCCAATTTTCAGGTGGGACAGCAGGTCACTTGTCAGGTGGACGTTGCTTACCGGCGGGAGATGACACAACAACACACGGGGCAACATATTCTCTCGCAAGCCTTTGTTCAGATGCTTGGCGCGGAAACTCGCGGTTTTCGGATCAATTCCACCGGGGCTGAAATTGACCTTGCTTTAGACGCAGCTGCCGAGCAAATTCCCGCTGCCTTGCGTCAGGTAGAAGATTTCGCCAATCTCATTGTTTTTGAAAATCGTCCCATTCGCACTCACCTTGTTTCCCCTGAAGAGGCCGCCCTCCTGCCGTTGCGCAAGGAAAGCTTTATTACTGACTGTGTGCGCGTCGTCGAAATCGAAAATTTCGACTGGTCTGCCTGTGGCGGAACGCACGCACGACAAACTGGCCAAGTCGGTTTGATCGTTATCAAAAATTGGCAACGCGCGAAAAAAATGGTGCGCATCGAATTTTTGTGCGGCGTCCGCGCCTTGCGAGATTATCACCTAGCAAACGCTACGGCAGAGGCCGTCGCCCGAAAATTCAGTGTTGCGCGCGAGCAAGCGGGGGAGGCCGTTGAGCGAATGCTTGAAACCAATAAACAACTCACGCGCCGCACGCGCCAACTGGCTGAAGTTACGGCTGAAAGTGAAGCAGCTTCTTTGCTGGCAACTGCTGCGACACCGCAGGGAATGCCAGTGCTGACTAAAATATTTGATGATCGCAGTTTGGAAGAACTAAAACTGCTTGTGCATCAATTAGTCAAAACTCCTGCTGTGGTTGTCCTGTTTGCTTTGTGTGAAGGAAAAAGCCTTCGCCTCATTTTTGCACGTGGAGCCAATGTCCAAGCCGACATGGGAATACTAATGCGGGAAGCCTGTTTGGCGCTCAACGGCAAAGGGGGCGGTACCGCAGATTTTGCGCAAGGAGGCAGCAACGAGTCTGATAACGCCGAAAACGTGATTACAGCTATCTCGCAGAAACTTCGCTCACTTTAAGCCGTAAATCTTTGTATAGGTTGCGCCGTCATTATTGCGAACCAACTAGAAAATAAAAAAGGCAAGCCGACTATCTAGCTTGCCTTTTTTATTTCCTGATGAGTTTTGCGCTTTAATTTCCGCTTGGTTTATCGCTGCCGTTCTTTTTGAGTGTTGGGCGCTCGTTCTTTTCCGATTCTGTTGTTGTTGGCGCATTCGGTGCGCCCGTGTCGGAATTGGTCCCATCCGGCGAATTAGGTTGGCGACGTTTCAAGGTCGGACGTTTTGTATCCTGCTCGCCGCTTGTGCCGCCAGCCCGCGCCGTGACGCTACGGGCATTTGTGATGGAGACCAAACGAGACTTGACACGATTAAAATCAGAAGTGTTGATCGTGTATTCGCTCCGGTCTGGGAAGCGGGCCAACAATGCTTTCACTTTATCAATGCGGTCGTCCACTAACGGATGCGTGCTGAAAATTTTGGCAATGGTGCCGGGTTTCTTCTTCTCTTTTGTTTCGAGCTTTTCAAAGAAGGTGGCCATTGCATTCGGATCATACCCGGATGCCCATAAGTATTGGATGGCCAGCATATCGGCCTCTTCTTCCGCACCGCGCGAGAACTTCAAGAAGCCCAGCGGAATTGCCAGCCCTAATCCCTGTTGAATCGCATAGCCTGTCCACCCCCCGCCGAAAATATAGAGCGGAATCAAACCATATTGTACCAATTGCCCTTTGGTATCCTGCTCGACGCCATGGCGTGCCGCGACGTGCGCGATTTCATGTGCCATTGGGCCAGCCATTTCAGCTTCGTTTTCAGCAGCCAAAATGATTCCTTTATTCACGTAAAAAAATCCACCGGGCAGTGCAAAGGCGTTAATTTCGTCTACGTCCAGCACCTTGATTGTAAAAGGTACTTTGGCATCAGAATGTAAAACAAGATTCTGTCCTACACGATTCACGTATTCGACAATCACCGGGTCTTCAATAAATTTCCCTTCGCGATCTACTTCTGCGGACAGGCGACGTCCCAACGCCACTTCTTTATCCAGGGAGTAAAAATTCATCTGCCCTTTATTGATGTCACGCTTACCAATCATTTCTGGATTTTCCTTGGTCGAAAGTCCAGACGTCGAGGCAGCGGAAGACTTGGTTGGTTGTGGTGCCGACGTTTTGGATTGGGCAAAGCCTGTGCTGAGCAGCAGCACAGTGATACCGAGAATAGGAACGATGCTACGGGAAGGGGTAATCATACGGAATCTCCTTGATCTTTCTTTTGCCTGTAAACAACTGATGCCAAATAAAGCAGACGAGAATTATTATAAACACAATAAATGCTTTGCTGTGCAGACAATTAAATTAAATTTTCTTAGGAAAAAAGAACCCGCAAGCAGCAATGCTTGCGGGTTCTTTGGGGGCGTTTATCAAGAGAAAAACACTCAGCGCCAACTATTCACCCGGTTTTCGTTTAGGCGGTGGGGTTGGAGTCGGGCGCTTGTCCTTATCTTTCTCAACAACCCTTTCCTGAGGTTTTTCAGGCTTCTTTTCATCTTTCTTGTCGCGCCCCTGTGCGACCCCGCTCAGTCCTAGCGCGGAACTAATCAATAATGTCAGTAAAAAATTAGTTGGCTTCCTTCTCATATCCTTACCCCACTCGGTAAAACTAAAGGGGATGTTAACGTAAATGCCTGTTTCTGACCAGAAAATTGCAAGTATTTCCCGTGACTCAGATGTTGGCAATGGGAAAAGAGCAAAACCAGTGCCAAACAGGGACAGCGTTTTGCTATGACCAGGGAGCAATACGTAACTTTATAAAAACCATAGGGTTGCCGAAAAAGCGGTGCTGCCTTTGCAGGCCTTGGCCTGACCGTGCGCCGCAATCCGTGCGCGGGATACTACGTTTTGGGATATTGCTTGCTCTCAGATGGAATGGCTTGCCGGGCGAAACGGCCAGGAATTTTGTAGCCGTGCCCAAACAAAAAATCCGGCGACGCCAACACCGAGCACGCCGACTCCGTACCAAATCAGATGTGAGGCGGTAGTAAGAAAAACGAATATCCAGCCCAGAAGTGCCAGCAGGCTGGGGAGTGGATAAAGCCAAATGCGAAACGGCCTGGGTAACTGCGGTTGATTGCGACGCAAAAGCTGTACGGCAGCGATTTGTCCCATAAATTGCACGACAATCCGCGTTACCAGCAAAGCATCAATCACCGTTCCCAGTGAAAAGAAACTACATCCAATTGCAAGTACTCCAATTACCAGCAAGGAAAGGTGCGGGAAATTGCCGCGCGGATGCAGGCGAGAAAACGCACGAAAAAAATATCCATCCCGTGCGGCGGCAAAGGGAATGCGCGAATACCCCAGGAGTAAGGCGAAACACGAGGCAAAGCCTGTCCATAAAATCATCAGCGTAAAAGCAACAGCGATTTTCGATCCATAAATCCGCTCCATAAAAATAGAGACGACAAATTTGGCCACCTCTGGATGATTGTCTGCCGGGACAAATTCACGCCACGAGACAACCCCGATGATTGAAAGGTTGATGCCGATGTAAATCAACGCTACGGTCAGAATGCTGACAATCACGGAGCGGGGAATTGCCTTGCCTGGATTTTGCACTTCATCGCCGAGATAACAGATGTCGTAATAGCCGAGATAGTCATAAATCCCGATTCGCGTGGCCGCTCCAAGTCCCAGGAAGAAGCCAGTTGAAAACCCAAATGCGCCCGGTGGAAAGTCGAAAGCGCGCGCAAAGCTGAAATGAAAAGCTCCCGTAACAATCACAATCGCCACCGTGAGCAACATCCCCGCCCACAAAAACACCGTCAGCTTGCCGACATGCGTAATGCGCCGGTAGAGCAGGAGGATGTTCAGGCCGCCAATGGCGACGATGACAACACTTCGCGTCACCATCGTCATATCGCGCCAGATGTAGCCGAGATAGTCAACAAAACCAATGTAGCCGGAAGCGATCTCCAACGGGCCACTGAGGATAAATTGCCAGATAAAGAGAAACGCTGCCAATCGGCCAAACGTTTTTGCCCCGAACCCTTCCCGCAAATATAAATAAGACCCACCGGAACCCGGCAGCGCCGCGCCCAATTCGCTCCACACCAATCCATCGGGAATCACGATCAGTATCGCTAAAAACCAACCGAGCAATGCCTGCGGCCCGCCCATCGCCGACATCAAAAGCGGAATCGTAATGAACGGCCCGACGCCAATCATATTGGACATATTGAGGGCGGTCGCCTGAAGCGTGTTGAGGTGGCGGAGCAGCGTCGGTGGGCTGGGCGATGATTGGGGCATAAGGAATGGAGAAAGAGCAAGTCATTGATAGTCCCTCAACGACTTGCTCTGCACTTCAGGTGATTTGTTTGCGTGTGCTGCTAAATTGCTGGCGAGTGTAGTGGATAGCTCCTTCGTCGGCGCGCCGACTTTGCTACACTTTCTCACCGCGTTTGCGCATTTCTGCCAGGACGGCTTCAATGCCATTTTTATCAATCGTCTTGATGCCGCGCGGTGTGACGCGCAACGTGACAAAGCGTTTTTCGCTTGGCACCCAAAAACGGTGCGATTGCAGATTAGGTTCAAAGCGACGCTTGGTGCGATTGTTTGCGTGTGAAACGTTATTTCCAGCCATGGGCTTTTTGCCCGTTACCTGACATACTTTAGCCATTGTTGTGATTCCCTTTCTCTCTAGTGGATGGATGCCAAAATAAAGCGGGCAATATAGCAGAAAAAAAATGCTATGGCGAATCGTTTTCGGCATTTTCGGAAAAGAACGACAATTGATTAATTTTTGCGCTGGGCTTTTTCAAGTGCCGGGCAAATTTGGGCTTGCCGGTTAAATCCAGCTCGTTCTGTTCCAGATTGGCCAGAATTTCGCGCGCCCGTTCGACGACCGTGCGTGGCAGCCCGGCCAGCCGCGCTACTTCAATGCCGTAGCTCTTACTGGCACTGCCTTCGATCACGCGGCGCAGAAAGACGATTTCCCCGTTTCGCTCAGAAATGGCAACTTGATAATTCCGCACGCCAGGCCGCAGCTTCGCCAGTTCCGTCATTTCGTGGTAATGCGTGGCAAAAAGCGTTTTCGCTGAATGATGCGGGTGATCGTGGATATATTCGGCAATCGCCCACGCGAGCGACAACCCATCAAAGGTCGCTGTGCCGCGCCCGACTTCGTCGAGCAAAATCAAACTGCGCGGCGTGGCAGTGTTGAGAATGTTGGCCGTCTCCGTCATCTCGACCATAAACGTCGAACGCCCGCTGGCCAAATTGTCCGAGGCTCCGACGCGCGTAAAGACGCGATCCAGGATGGCAAGCTTCGCCGCGGTTGCCGGCACAAAACTGCCAATCTGCGCGAGAATGCAAATCAAGGCTGCCTGTTTGAGATAGACTGATTTCCCCCCCATATTCGGGCCAGTGATAATCAGCAGGCGATCCGTTGTGTTGTTGATGAGCAAATCATTTGGGATAAATCGTTCGCCAAACGTTTCGACAATCGGATGACGCCCCTGCCGGATTTCGACTTCGTCCCCTTCGTGCAACTGCGGACGAGTGTAGCCGCGCCGCGCCGCAACTTCCGCCAAATTGGAAGTTACATCCAGCAGGGCAATCACGCGCGCCGCATTCTGCAATCGTTTGGTGTGCTGTGCCAGGCGCAGGCGCAGTTCTTTGAAAAGTGCCGTTTCCAGTTCCAAAATGCGCTCTTCTGCCCCCAGCACTTTAATTTCGTATTCTTTCAATTCAGGCGTGGTGTACCGTTCCGCATTGACGAGCGTTTGTTTTCGCTCGTAGTCGGCAGGCACTTTGTCGCGGTTGGTGTGGCTGATTTCGATAAAATAGCCGAAGACATTATTGAACTTTACCTTTAAGGAGGCGATCCCTGTACGCCCGCGTTCGCGCGCTTCAATCGCTGCAATATAGCTTTTCCCGCTCGTCGCCAGACTGCGCAATTCGTCTAATTCGTGATTGAATCCCGTGCGGATGATTCCCGGCTCGGTGGCTGTTGCCGGAGGATCGTCCGCCAGCGCCTGCCGAATCTCGTCCCCCAAATCGCCCAGATCATCAAAGTTTTCCGCCAGCGTGACCAGCAGCGACGCCTGACAACCAGTCAACTGTTGTCGCAAGGCCGGAAAGCTTTCAATCGAACGGAGCAGGGAAAGCAATTCACGCGGCGCGATACGCCCCAACGTAATTTTGCCCGCCAATCGTTCCAGATCGGCAAAAGATTCCAACAGTTGTCGTAGTTGATCGCGTTTGATATTCGATTGTTTGAGTTCTGCGACGGTATTTAAACGCATTTCAATTTCCGATAACCGCACCGAAGGCCGGAGCAACCACTGCCGCAGCAGCCGCGCCCCCATCCCCGTCATCGTGTCATCCAGTACACCAAGCAACGAATGCAATTTGTTCTTGTCGTGGGACTCCACGATTTCCAGGTTGGCGAGTGTTGTTGCATCCAAGTGTAAAGATTCACTTGACTCAAAATAAGTAATTTCACTTAAATGCCCCGCCTGCGCGCGCTGTGTTTCATTCACATAATGCAAAATCGCTCCCGCCGCACAAACCGCAAATTGTTTACCCGCCAAGCCGAATCCATCCAGCGTAGCGACATTCAATTGCACTTGCAACAATCCTTCGGCGTGTTCAAAACCAAAAAGCCAATCATCCAGTGGCGTATAAGTTAGAGTACTTATCTCTATTGAACCTGAGGCTGATAACGCGCTACGTTTTTCTTTGGGTTGTGAGTGGGGCTGGGCGGGTACGGTGGCGGCAAAGGGAGCGACTTGCTTGGCGTGCCTTAGCAACGGAGCTAGAGATGCTGGGAATAGCAATTCTTTCGGCGTGAAAATTTCCAACTGCTCGATCACCTGATTCCACGCTCCCTCGCCTCGAAATTCTGTAGCTAGAAACTCTCCTGTAGACAAATCCAGCACGGCAAAGCCCATCCCTTCGCCTGCACCACACATTGCAGCGAGGTAGTTGTTCTGCTTACTTTCGAGCAATTGGCTTTCGAGTGCTGTGCCAGGCGTGATAATGCGAACGACTTCTCGTTTGACCAGTTTTTTCGCTGCCGAAACTTCTTCCGTCTGGTCACAAATCGCCACGCGAAACCCTTTGCGCACCAGCTTGGCAATGTAGCTGGAAGCCGCGTGATAGGGAACGCCGCACATCGGCACTGGCGAGCCGGTTTCTTTGTGCCGAGCCGTCAACGTGATTTCCATTTCGCGTGACGCAATCAGTGCATCGTCATAAAAGAGTTCGTAAAAATCTCCCAGTCGAAAAAATAGCAACGTGCCGGGATGTTGTTTTTTGATTTCGTGATACTGCCGCAGCATCGGCGTTAGGGGCTTGTCGGTAGGTGGCATAGTGCGATTATCTCATTCAGGAATTGGCCATGAAAAGCACGATGATAATGCAACTTCAGCCACAATCAAATCAGTGCTAAACTGCGCCGGGCAGAAATTTCACGACTTCAGATTTTATTGAAAGAGGCTTTCCTGTTTGGTACCTTTGCGCGATTCATCTTCAATAACAGTTTTAGCGATTGATACGTCACAGTCAGTGCTCGGATTGGCGCTTCTACGAGGCTCCTCCCTCCTTGCTTCGCTGCTAGACGATTCTGGGCTGCCCCATTCGCAACGGTTATTTCCACTTATTGAAAGCACTCTTCGTGAACACCACTTAGCCATTACTGATATTGACCTGTTTGCCGTGAATACCGGGCCGGGGAGTTTTACGGGGTTGCGCGTAGGACTGGCGGCTGTGCGAGGGATAGCCGCAACTTTGGGGAAACCTGTTTTGGGCGTAGGTGCACTGGATGCCTTGGCACTCGATATAGAGGATCCTGAAGCAATAATTATTTCTCTTCTTAATGCTACAAGAGAAGAGGTATTTATAGGAAAGCGCAGGCGCATGGCAGAAGGCCAGGTGCAAATAATCGGATCGGATCGTGTTTTGCCCGTCGCACGAGTTGCCCAACTACTTGCAACAGAAATCGGAGAGGAGAAAGCAATTTTAATCGGAAATGGCGCTACCATGATATGGCCTGATATACCGCAACAATCAGAGTTTGCTCTTGCTCTTGCCCCCGTTTCACTCGCTCCAACCATTGCCAGATGGGCAAGTCGCCAGGGGGCTCCCTCCGCAACCGCCAAAATCGAAGCCTATTATCTTCGCCCCTCCGATGCAGAAATCAAGAAATTAGCATGAGCGATGCTGCCCTTAAAACTGTGACTAGGAGCCTGCAAATGAAGGATTTGCCAGCAGTTGTGCAACTGGAGCAAGACGCAGGATTAAGTTCATGGGGAATAGCAGGCTATGAACGCGAACTATTGAATTCACAGGCGGTTTTATTAGGCCTGTCCTGCCTGGAGGGTGATTTTCTGCTGGGTTTTTTTTCTGGGCGGATAACTGCTGATGAGGCGGAAATATTGAACTTGGTGATTAACCCCAATTTTCGTCAAGGAGGATTAGGTGGGAGGTTGCTCATTGCCGCAATGGCGGAACTGTCGAAGCACGGAATGCAAACCTGCTGGCTGGAGGTGCGCGCACAGAATCTTGCTGCCATCCGGCTGTATGAAAAGTGCGGTTTTGGCTTGGTTGGGCGGCGCCGAAATTACTATCAAAACCCCACAGAAGATGCGCTGATAATGCGGTGGAGGGATGATTCCTCAGGCCTGGATTCCCTCACCGCGAATCACTAAGAAAGCTATTGCCATCGAAGGGCGATGGGACTATGATGCCCGTACTGGAGGATCAATTTGCTGGGATCCTCGTTATTCGTAAAACCAATCACATCAACAAAGGAGAGACGCCAATGAGTGTTCCAACGAGCGAAGTTGCTTTAAAGGAGTACCTGTTCAATCACGATTCTCATTATCGGGAACTGGCGACTGAGCATAGTAAGTATGAAGAACGGTTGACCGAATTAACATCATTACTTCATCCGAACGAGGACGAACTGGTCGAAGAATCTATGCTGAAAAAGAAGAAGCTATACCTCAAGGATCAGATGGAGACTATCGCCATTCAGTATAAATCCGCGAGTACAGGTCATTAATTTCACGTGGATGTGATAAATATTTCTACCCGATTTGCTTGAGCGTGCAACTCAAGTCATAATCAAAAACGAAGTAACGGGGACACATCATGTGTTCCCGTTTTCGTATCAGATGGATAGCTCAGCGTTATTGAACTTGCGTCTGATAAGCCTAAAACACGTATTCCAAATTCGCTAGGGTAAGTTCTTTATGCTCCGAGACGCATACCCCTTTTTGTTGGTGCTGGTTTTTTTGGCCGTCATCGTCGCCTTCGTCGGTTATTTTTTTGCTGCAGGTTTTTACGTACTTAGCGTGTTGATGTTCTTGCTGGCTGCCTTTGTTGCCTTTTTTTTTCGCAACCCAGAGCGGGATGTGTCCAGTGATCCAGACTTGGTTCTATCTCCTGCGGACGGGCATGTTTCTATCGTGAAACCAATTGACGCGCAACAACCCGATGGCGGGATGTTTGTCAGTATCTTTCTGTCTGTCTTTGACGTTCACGTGAATCGGACACCCATTGCCGGACGGATAACGAAAATTGCGTATCAAAAGGGTAAATTTTTGAATGCGCTCAATCATCGTTCTTCGCTCGAAAACGAGCAGAACATCGTGACCGTCGAAAACGACCGCCTCACCGTTACCTTCAAGCAGATTGCCGGCGTGATCGCCCGTCGAATTGTGTTCTGGCAAAAAATCGGCGACACTCTGGCACCGGGAGAGCGAGTGGGATTGATTAAATTCGGCTCCCGCACCGATCTCTTTTTACCGCCACAAGTCGAGGTATTAGTCAAAAAGGGCGACCGCGTAATCGGTGGCGAAACGATTATCGGAAAAATCCGTCAATGAGTGAACCAACCACGACAGCACGCCCCCCGCGCCGAGGCATTCGCAAGGGCATATACGTTGTTCCGAGCCTTTTTACGATTGGAAACATTTTCTGCGGTTTTTATGCCGTCATTAACTCGCTCAAGGCCAGTCAAAGTGGCTTGGAGACGGCAGCGGCTACGGTTTTCTTTGAGAATGCTGCACTCGCCATCGGACTAGCTTATTTGCTGGATGGTTTGGACGGGCGTATCGCACGGCTGACCGGCGCGACCAGCGAATTTGGCGTGGAACTCGATAGCATTGCCGATGTGATCAGTTTCGGCATCGCGCCTGCTGTGCTGGCATATACGTGGGGATATGGGAATATTCCTGGTGCCGAGAAACTGGGTTGGGGCGTTTCCTTCCTGTTTTTGATTTGCGGTGCGTTGCGCCTGGCACGGTTCAATGTACTGGCGCGCGCGCCCCGCTTCGAGGCTCCGGGCGCGACGCCGAAATTGGATAAGCGGTATTTTGTTGGCTTACCCATCCCCGCTGCTGCCGGATTAACCGCCGCCTTCGTTTATTTCCATCCCGCGCAGTTGCCCGGAGCGAATGGCATTACCAGAAACTGGATTCTGATGTCTGTCGTATTGCTGGTTTCGCTTTTGATGGTCAGCACCTTTCGCTATGCCAGCTTCAAGGACCTTGGCCCGCGCAGCCAGCAGCCTTTTCTGGCCTTTCCGCTGATGGCGATTTTGCTTTTCTGTATTTATTACTACTCGCAATGGATGTTTCTACTAATGGCGATTGTGTACGTGTCGCACGGCCCGGTGCTGAAAATCTGGGGCGGGCTGAATCGTTTGCGCCGTGTGCCTTCCGCGCCAAAGCCGTTTTCAGAGGATTCCTGACTCGCTGCTAGCGTCGCTGCATTTGTGACCCATCCGCCTCTCGCGTATACTCACTGCCTCATTTTCCAACTGCTCTACATAATTCAACTTGAGGAGTCCTTTCATGTCTGCTGACTTTGAAACCATCGTCATTTTGGACTTTGGTTCTCAATACACGCAACTTATCGCGCGCCGAGTGCGAGAGTTGAATGTTTACTGCGAAATCCATCCCTTTAACCTGTCGCTGGAGAAGCTGCGAGCTTTGCGCCCCGCTGGCATCATTCTTTCCGGCGGGCCGAGTTCAGTCTATGAAGACGGTGCCCCGCACTGTTCCAGTGAAGTCTTAACTTTAGGGGTTCCCGTGTTGGGAATCTGTTATGGCCTGCAATTGTTAACCTATTTTCTCGGCGGCAAGGTCGATCCCTCCAATTTGCGGGAATATGGCGCAGCGGAACTGAAGGTCACAGCGGAGAGCGTCCTGTGGCACGAATTCCCCGCGCATACACAAGTTTGGATGAGCCACGGCGACCATGTCACCCAACCCCCGCCAGGCTTCACCGTGACTGCTATCTCAGGGAATGCTTTAGGTGCTGTGGAAGATGTAAGCCGCCGCTTGTATGGCCTGCAATTTCACCCGGAAGTGACCCACACTCCGGAAGGGAAGATCGTCTTGCGCAATTTTGTCCGCGCCATCTGCCATTGCCAGGGAGACTGGACGCCCGCGTCTTTTATCGAGTCCACTGTTCATCGAATACGTGAACAGGTCGGAGAGGGAAAAGTCGTTTGCGGTTTATCGGGCGGCGTAGATTCCTCTGTTGCCGCTGCACTGGTCGCCAAAGCTATTGGCGCGCAACAGACTTGTCTATTCGTTGACAATGGTCTGTTGCGCAAAAATGAATTCGAGGAAGTTTTGGCCTCTTTTGCTGCCTATGGTGAGTTAACCGTAAAGGGGCTTACCGCTGGCGAACGCTTCCTTACTGCCCTGAAGAACGTTGCTGATCCGGAGCAAAAGCGGAAAATCATCGGGAAAGAATTTATTGAAGTCTTTCAGGAGGAAGCCACGCAGTTGGGAGAGGTGGATTTCTTGGTGCAGGGAACGCTTTATCCTGACGTGATTGAGTCCGTCTCTGTGAAAGGGCCGTCGGCTGTCATAAAGAGCCATCACAACGTCGGCGGCCTGCCCGAAAAAATGCACCTGAAATTGATCGAACCGTTACGCGAACTTTTTAAAGATGAAGTGCGAGCGGTGGGCAGGGAACTGGGATTACCCGATGAGTTGATCTCTCGCCAGCCATTCCCCGGCCCTGGTTTGGCCGTGCGAATTGTCGGGGAAATAGATCAAGACCGTATTAAGCTGCTGCAAGAGTCTGATAACGTCGTCCAAGAGGAGATCCGGGCTGCCGGGTTGTACCACGATTTATGGCAGGTATTTGCTGTTCTCTTGCCCATCAAAAGCGTTGGTGTGATGGGCGATTACCGCACCTATGAGCAGGTTGTCGCGCTCCGTGCCGTCGAAAGCACGGACGGGATGACCGCAAGTTGGGCGCGCTTGCCTTATGATGTACTCGCCAGAATCAGCAATCGAATTATCAACGAAGTGCGTGGGGTTAATCGTGTGGTGTACGACATCAGCTCAAAACCACCAAGCACGATTGAATGGGAATAGGATGCTTAAGGTGCTTAATGGGATGCTTAAGATAAGCAAAGGCTGGCGCAGTCTGGTGCTTAATGAAATGCTTAAAACACTATGAGTAAAGAGTTTGTTCACTTGCATCTGCACACAGATTACAGTCTGTTGGATGGGGCAATTAAGATCGGCCCGCTGGCCAAACGGGCGGCAGCTTTACAAATGCCAGCGGTTGCAATGACCGATCACGGGAATTTATTTGGCGCGTTGTCGTTCTATCACAAGATGCGAGATGCCGGAGTGAAGCCAATCATTGGGATGGAAGGGTATCTCGCGCGCGGAAGTCGGCACGATAAGGGGGGCGGTGCTCCGACGGGGCCGGGCGAGCGAGCGACGAATCATATTGTGCTGCTGGCAAAAGACCTGACCGGATATCACAATCTGGTCAAACTTTCTTCCTTTGCCTACACTGAAGGGTTCTGGCGCAAGCCCCGATTTGACCGGGAATTGCTCGCCAAACACAGCGAAGGCTTGATCGGCCTTTCTGCTTGCATCAGTGGTGTACCGCAAACGCTTTTGCTGCAAGACAAGTTTGATGAAGCGGCGCGCTCGGCCTTGGAGTTTGAGGAGATTCTGGGCAAGGGGAATTACTTCCTGGAAATCATGGATCACGGGCTTGACCCTCAGGTGCGGATTCGCAAGCCGATGGCGGAGCTTTCCAAGCGCACCGGAATTCCCGCTGTGGTGACGAATGACTCCCATTATCTCAATGCTGATGATGTAAAAGCGCACGATTGTTTGCTCTGCATTAGCACGGGAAAAACCATCAACGACGTTGGACGCTTGTCTTACGGTTCCCCGAAATATTACTTCCGTTCAGCAGAGGAGATGTGGACGGATTTTGGCGAGGAACCGGAATGGTTGCTGAATAGCCTGCGCATTGCCGACATGTGCAATCTGGAATTTCCTAAAGCAATAGATCAGGTTCCGCTTTATCCAGTACCTGAAGGATTTTCCATTGAAAGTTATTTCGAGAAAGTGGCGCAGGATGGATTTGATGAGCGATTCCGGGAAATCTGGCAACATTTGGAAGCGACCGGCTCGCTGCGTCATTCCCTCACCAAGTACCGCGAACGTCTCGCCCACGAAATCGCTACGATTAAGCGCATGGGATTTCCCGGCTATTTTCTGATCGTTTGGGATTTTATTCGCTACGCCAAAGAGAAGGGAATTCCGGTTGGCCCTGGGCGCGGTAGCGCGGCAGGCTCACTCGTCGCGTATTGCATGAAAATCACGGATGTTGATCCGATGCAGTACGACTTACTTTTCGAGCGCTTCCTGAACCCGGAGCGCGTCACCATGCCGGATATTGACGTTGATTTCTGCGTGCGCGGGCGCGGCGAGGTCATCAATTACGTCAGTGATCTCTACGGGCGGCAAAACGTGGCGCAGATTATAACCTTCGGCACGATGGCTTCACGCGCTGCGATTAAAGACGTCGGGCGGGCATTGGAAATGCCATACGCTGAGGTGGAAAAAGTCGCCAAAATGATTCCGCCGCCGATTCGGGGTCGCAATGTCTCCATCGAAGATGCGATAAAGCTCAATGCTGATCTGAAGCAGATTATAGAAAAAGATGGGCAAGTTGCTGAATTAATTGATATTGCCCGTAAACTGGAAGGGGCTTCGCGGCACAGTTCCGTGCACGCGGCTGGTGTAGTAATTTCACCTAAACCAATTTATGAACTCGTGCCGGTTTGCGTGAACCAAAATAACGAATTGACGACACAATTCGTGATGTCTGACTTGGAAAAGACAGGCATGCTCAAAATGGACTTTCTGGCGCTGACCACGCTAACCATTATCGAAGACTGCCTGAAATTTATTGAACACGACACGGGCCAGCGCATTGACCTTTCACAAATTCCTCTCAACGATGCACCCGCCTTGAAGCTGTTTGAGGACGGCTTACTGAATGCCGTCTTTCAGTTTGAAAGCTCAGGAATGGTCGAAATCTGCCGGAAGCTGAAACCGGAAAGCCTGGAAGACCTTTCAGCCCTGAACGCACTGTACCGTCCGGGGCCACTCGATGGCGGGATGGTGGATGATTACATTGAACGCCGACACGGGCGGCGGAAGGTGACGTACATCGTTCCGCAGATGAAAGACATTCTGGAAAATACGTACGGGATTCTGGTCTATCAGGAACAGATTATGCAGCTCGCGCAGAAGCTGGCGGGCTACTCGCTGGGCGAAGCCGACCTGATGCGTCGTGCGATGGGGAAGAAGAAGAAAGAGGAGATGGCGAAGCATGAGGCGAAATTTGTGGATGGTGCTATTGAACGCGGAATCGCCAAAGAGAAGGCCGAGAAAATCTTTTCGCTGATGGCGCAGTTCGCGGACTATGGTTTCAACCGCTCGCACTCTTTTGCTTACGCTTACCTCGCCTATCATACGGCGTATTTGAAGGCGAACTACCCGACACACTTTTACGCAGCCGTGCTGACAAGTGAAGGCGATAACACGGAAAAGGTTGCGCGGTATATCGCCGAAATGCGCAGCCGGGGCTTTGCCTTACTCCCGCCCTGTGTGAATTCCAGTAACCAGAATTTTACGCCCGTGGGCAATTCTGTGCGGTTCGGGTTGGCCGCCATTAAAGGCGTGGGCGAAGCTGCTGTCCAGGCGATTGTCCGAGTACGGGAGCAGGGCGGCGCGTTCAAATCCCTGTTTGACTTAGCGGAACGAGTTGATACCCGCGCCGTAAATAAGCGTGTTTTTGAGGCGATGACTAAGTCAGGCGCGCTGGATGCTTTAGTGGGTGGGGATGGAAAAAAACGCGCCGCCCTGCTTGCCTCGCTGGATCGCGCACTGGAACAAGGAGCCAAGGCGCAACGAGATCGGGATTCAGGGCAAATCGGATTCTTCGATATGCTGGCGGTTGAAGAAGCGGCCCCCGCTTTATCCGAAGCCAAACCCTGGACGAAAAAAGAGCAACTCAATTTCGAGAAGGATTCGCTCGGTTTTTATGCCAGCGGCCACCCGCTGGAAGACTACGCCGAAGCGTTGCAAGGCTTAGCCAATGTGGACGGCAGCAATATTGCAGAGCGCCCGCACGGCGAGCAGGTTGCAATGGGCGGCATCGTAATTGACCTGGCTGTGCGAACGACGAAAAAAGGAGATCGTTTTGCGCTGTTCCGCCTCGAAGATCAATTTACATCGGTCAAGATCGTCTGCTGGCCGGAACAATTCAATCGCTATAAAGCCTTAATTGAGGCTGATAACGCGCTCCTCGTAAAAGGGCGGCTGGAAGTCGCTGATGATGGCAGTGTCACGATCATCACGCAGGAACTGCAGCCCCTGGAAGGCGCGCGCGCGATAGCAGCGCGGGAGATGGCGATCAAGATGCCTGAAGCCAGTCTGACGCCAGAACGCCTTTCGCTCTTGAGCGAGCTTTTTAATACGAATGCCGGGCATTCTTCTGTCTTGCTGGAATTGATTACGCCGACTCGACAAGTCGTGAAAATTCGCCCCCACCAGTTCTTACGAGTTAAGCTTTCCCCCGAACTGGAAACCAAAATCAAGCAGATTTGCGCTGACTGGGAGGTCAGCTTTGTGTTGAATTAATCCTATGCAAACTGAATCACATCTCAATCTGGTACAACCCGCTGAGCCGCAGGCGATGGATCGCGTGCAACTGGCCCGGCATGATCGTCGCCCCTATGCGTTGGATTATATCGAACGCATTTTTACCGATTTTCGCGAATTGCATGGTGACCGCAGTTTCCGCGACGATCCGGCTATCGTGGGCGGCACCGCTTGCCTCGATGGTCGCCCGGTGATGGTTATTGCACAGCAAAAAGGCCGTCACCTGCGAGAGCGGCAGTTGCGCAATTTCGGCATGCCAAAACCGGACGGGTATCGTAAGGCGTTGCGCCTGATGCAACTGGCCGATAAGTTTTCGCGCCCCATTATTACGCTGGTGGACACGCCTGGCGCGTTTCCCGGTATTGACGCTGAGGAGCGCGGTCAGGCGCAGGCCATTGCGTTCAACCTGCGCGAGATGGCACGACTGCGCGTGCCGGTGATCGTGATTATTACGGGCGAAGGTGGTTCTGGCGGAGCGTTGGCGATTGCCGTCGGTGATCGGGTGATTATGATGGAGAATTCGATTTACTCGGTGATTACGCCAGAAGGGTGTGCCGCAATTTTGTGGAAAGACGCTAAAGAGGCACCGCGCGCGGCAGCGAGCATGAAGGTGACTGCGCCGAATCTGCAAGACCTGGGGCTTATTGACCGTGTGATTGCTGAACCGCAGAACGGTGCACAGGAAGATTGGGATGCGGCGTCTGCTCTACTCAAGGAAACCATTTTGTCCTCTCTGCAAGAAGTCGAAATCCAGTCGGTTGAAGTAAGAATGAAAGCTCGGTATCAGAAATTTCGAGCAATGGGGCAGGTTTTGGAACGCTAGGAGCGTACATGTCGGCGCGCCGACATGTACGCTAAATATTTCTTTTTAGAAGGGAATATCGTCGTCGGATGGTTGCCGGTCATCGTGCTGGTCGGCAGCTGACTGGCGGGGCGGTGCCGCACTTCGATGCGGCGGGTTGTTACTGCTCCCACCGCCGCTTTCATCCCCCCCACGCGCGCTGATAAATTGTAAATCCGTTGCGGTCACCTCCAACGAGGTGCGCTTCATACCCTCGCGGTCGGTATATTCCGTTTGGCGTAGTCGGCCTTCGACATACACCTGTTTCCCTTTGCTTAAATACTGGTTCGCATTTTCGGCTTGTTTCCCCCACAGCGTTACTTTGAACCAAGTGGTAATTTCCGGTGCCTCTCCGCCCGCATTACCGGAGCGCCTTTCGCTGGTCGCAATCGAAAAATCGCAGACCGCCTGACCGGACGGCGTATAACGCAAGACCGGGTCTCTCCCCAGATACCCGACAATCGTGATTTTGTTGAAAGATGACATATCTCTTCTCCCTTGCTTAGTGTTAGTTTGGCCGAGAACGGGGCTTGGTAGTCGTGGGCGTGACCGGTGCATTCGGGGATTCACCTAACCGCTCCAGTTCCTGCCGGGCCTGCGAGGCTTCGGGGGAATTCGGCGCGGTACGGATCACAGTGCGCAGTTCTGCCACACCTTCTTCTCGTCGTTCTAAATATAGCAGCGCCAGCCCTTTCTTAAAACGGGCCGCCAGAACTTTATCGCCGTTTGGATAGGTTGTTAGTAGCCGATCATAATCCGCCAATGCCTCGGCATATCGCATCTGCGCAAAGAGTCCTTCCCCTACCCAGAATTGCGCATTGTCAGCGGCTTCCGTGGAGCCATAGGCTTCGACGTACCGGCGAAAATTGGTGATCGCTTCATCATATTTGCCCTGTGTGTACTGCGTGTAGGCATAAGCGTAGAGTTGCTCCGGGTTTTCAAAGCGTGGCGGTGCTGTCTCGCGTTTGCGCTCATCTTCCTGGCGTTGTTTGGCCTGTTGCTCAATCAGGTTCTTCAGGCTGTTGATTTGAGAGGCAATTTGATCCAACCGCTTATCCGCAACATTGGCTTGCTCCGACAGGCGATTGATGCGGGTGGTCGCCCCCGTGAAACTATTGCTCTGCGTGGTTTGCGATAACTTAATCGCCTCTTCGATGGCGCTCAGAGAGCGGAGAGTCGTTTCCGAATTATCGGTAACCTTTTGCATGAGCGTCACGGATTGCCCGGTAGATTTGTCAAAGGATTCTTGCAGATCCCGCACCTGCTTTTGTAAGACTAGGACTTCGCCCTGGAGACGAATAATAAGTTCTTTATCGCTGCTACTGGCTCCAAGCGCCACGATGAGCAGCATGCACAGAAAAAATGGACTATATCGCTTCATAATCTCCTCCTAATTTATGGGCAGATTGAATGAGCTACTGCTGAACCAGATTCTCGCTGCCTATTATGAAAAGGGGTGCAAGTTGCTTGCGGGCACCAATATAATCATAGCCCTGACGGGATGTAAAATCGCTACGGCTTAATTTCGTTTTCAGTATCTGCTAGACTACGCGCGGTTGTAGTTATTAGATTCCAAAGCAATAGGTTGAGAGATTGCATGTTAAAGCTACTAAGCATTGCTAACCTGGCTGTCATCAGTCATACGCAGGTCGAATTTGGTCTTGGTCTGAATGTGTTAAGCGGCGAAACGGGGGCCGGGAAATCTATTATTCTGGCCGCGTTAGGATTGCTTTTAGGGGAGCGCGCTTCGTTGGATATGCTGCGCACGGGAGAGGCGAAAGCTGTTGTCGAAGGGGTATTCGATATTGAAGGAAATACGCCGCTTTTAGCCTTACTGACCAATGCCGGCATCGAAGCTGAAGGGGGCGATCTGATTATTAAACGCGAGGTGCAGGCAAATGGGCGTGGGAAGATATTTGTTAATAATCAGGCGGGGACTTTGCAACTGCTCAAGGCGATTCAGCCGCATATTATTGATGTGCATGGACAAGGGGAGCAGCAGAGCCTGCTTTCCTCGGGTACGCAAACCAATCTATTGGATGCCTTTGCCGGTAATGACGCTCGCCGCCGCGAAATCGAGGATCTTTACGAGCAGGTTATTTCGCTCAGCCGTGAGCTGAATGAATCTCGCAGGACAGAATCTGAACGCCTACAATTGCTGGATCTAATCCGTTACCAGATCAGTGAAATCGAAGGCGTGAATCCCTTGCCGGACGAGGATGCAGAGTTGGAAACCGAGCGTCGCTTGCTGGTGAATGCTGAGAAGTTAGCGCTGCTTTGTAGTGAAATAACTCGCTTCCTTTATGATGATGATGCCGCCGCCGTAGGGAAAATTGGCCTCGCGCAGCGGCGGATGGAAGACCTGGCTTTGCTGGATGCTCAATTCGACGCGCATAATGATCAGTTGAGTACGGCGAAGTATATGTTGGAGGATATTGCTTTCGCCGTGCGGGATTTTGCGGAGAAGGTCACGTTTTCACCCGCACGTTTGCAGGTTCTGGAGGATCGTCTGGTTTCCCTGGATCGGCTGAAGCGGAAATATGGCGGAAGCCTTGCTGCGGTTCACCAGCATTTGGCAAAGATGCGCGAGAAGCTCAACGATTTACAGCACAATGAGGATCGAGAAAAAGCCTTGCTTGTTAGGATCGAGGATGCACTTGGGCACTACACGAAAGCTGCTGAAAAATTAACTGCCCAGCGTGAAAGCGCCGCTAAAGACCTGGCTGCCAAGTTGAAGAAAGACCTCTCAGATGTTTCATTAGAGAAAGCACTCTTCAAGATTAACTTTAGCCCGGCCGCAGAGAACGGCGCACTTTCCCAGTTAATTCCACAACTTGCAGGTGATTTTCGCCGTGTTGCTTTAAGTCGCGTGGGCAGCGAGATTGTTGACTTCTATTTTTCGGCAAATAAAGGAGAAGACGCACGGCTTCTGCAATCAGTGGCATCTGGGGGGGAACTTTCACGGTTAATGTTAATTTTGAAGACGAACATTGCACCTTCGCCTTATCCCCGCACGCTGGTCTTCGATGAAATAGATGCCGGGATTGGAGGGCGCGTAGCCGAGGCAGTCGGTTTACGCCTCAAGCGATTAGCCGCCTCCAATCAGGTGATTTGCGTAACGCATCAGGCACAAATAGCCCGTTATGCTGACGCTCATCTACACGTGGCAAAGAGCATCAAAGGACAACGAACGGAGACTGGTGTTACTAGACTTTCCGCGCAGGAGCGGGTAATTGAGCTCGCTCGCATGATTGCAGGGGCTAATCTGACCGAGGTGACATTAAAACATGCAAGGGAATTGCTGCGAGGAGAGGTTAGAAGTGGCGTGAAGAAATAAGAGGGAATTTATACGGAGCATTGGGGATTTTCCTCTGCTTGAATGCTCCACTCTCGCGTAGCCTTAAAGTAAAACATAAGATAATGTTACACGTGAAAAGTGTCTTTAGAATTGGAAGAAAAGGCTGGTCTTAAATGAAAAAGGTTTATATCGAAACGCACGGTTGCCAGATGAATGTCCACGATACGGAAAAGGCCGCCAATGCGTTGGCTCAAGCAGGCTATGAATCGGTCTCCGATCCGCTGGGGGCAGATTTGGTTTTATTGAATACCTGTATGGTTCGGGAAAAACCTGAGCAGAAAGTTTTTCAGCGGATTTCCTCGCTCAAAAGCGCGCAGGCGCACGCGACGGGCCACAGCGCCACTTTTGGCGTGATGGGGTGTGTCGCGCAGGCCGAGGCGGAACGGATCTTTGCGCGCAGTAAGGAGGTCAGTCTAGTGGTAGGAACACAGTCCATCGGGAAGATTACTCATTTAGTGGAGCAATTGGAGCAGGGGTTCCCGCGTGCGATTGATGTTACGCTTACCAAGGACGCCGACTTCTATGAACTGGATGCTGCCCGCCGACAGAACCCCCAAATTGCTTATATTTCAATAATTGAAGGTTGCAATAAATTTTGTTCCTACTGCATCGTCCCCTTCACTCGTGGGCGCGAGCGCAGTCGCCCGGCAGATCGCATCTTGGCGGAAGCCCAGGCGCTTGCCCGCGCCGGATATCGAGAGGTTCATTTGCTCGGACAGAATGTGAATAGTTATGGCCTGAGCGGAAAATACCGGGGGAGTTTGCCGGGCAAATTCGGGCCAGCGGTGACGGGAGAGATTACTTTTGCCGCCTTACTTGAACTTCTGGCGAAGGAGAGTGGGATTCCTCGGATCAAATATACGACCTCCTACCCTCGCGATTTTGATAAGGAGCTGCTGCGCATAATGGATCAATATGAAAGTTTATGTGAATGGATTCATCTCCCTGCCCAATCCGGGAGTGATCGGGTACTGAAGAAAATGCGGCGGGGGTATACGAAAAATGACTATCTGACCAAGATAAACTTTATTAAAGCGGCACGAAAAGATTATGCTATCACGGGCGATATTATTGTGGGATTTCCCGGCGAAACAGAAGAGGATTTTCTGGAAACTATGCAACTGGTGACTGAGGTTGAGTATGATGGGCTGTATATCTTCAATTATTCGCCCCGCCCGAATACTGCTGCCTTGTCCTATGGTGATACAGTAACGGACGAGGTCAAAACCGAACGATTGATGCGGTTGGTTGAATTGCAGTCTCGTATTCAAAGGCGACGGTATGAGCGATATTTAGGGCGAACCGTGGAGGTTTTGGTCGAAGGAGAAAGTGCTAAATCGGATACGAAATTTACCGGTCATTCTCGGTGTCAGAAGACGGTCAATTTCCCCAAGGCTAATAGTAGGTTAGGAGAAATTGTTAAAGTGAAAATTAATCAAATAGGGAAGAATAGCTTAAATGGGGAGATAGTTGGAGTATTATCTGAATAATTCTCTCTTATATTTAGAAAGCAGGCAGTTTATGGAACTAGAAATGAGAATTCGCGGTCTTCTGATGGATCCCACAACAAACTCGCCCATTGTGATCTTGAAAGATGTTCAGAGTGAGACGATGTTGCCCATTTGGGTGGGGCCATTTGAAGCGAATTCAATTGCTTCCGAAATCGAAAAAATCGCCCCCCCACGCCCTATGACACATGATCTATTGCGTAATCTGGTCAATCTGTTTGGCGCTGAAGTCCGCCGGATTATCGTGACCGAGTTGCGCGAAAATACGTTTTATGCGGTCATTGAAATTGACTGGCAGGGGGAACACTTAACGCTTGATGCCCGCCCCAGCGATGCTATTGCCTTGGCTTTGCGGGCGGATTGTCCAATTTTTGTGAATGAAGAAGTGGTGAAATCCTCGCAGAATGCCGGGCTCGGCGAAACGGACGATATTCAGGCTTTTGCCGGAGACGAAGAAGAGGTCGAATGGCCCGACGAGCTGGGCGATATCAGCGACTATAAAATGTAAACCTGCCCGTGGCCCGAGGCGAGGGAAAATCTCGCTTCGGGCCGTTCTTTCCCTCCTCTCCTGCTGCCTGTCAATTGACAAGCCTGTCTATCTTGCATAGGATGCCCGCTGCTTTCAGGTTTCAAGATAACCACACAAATCAAACCGCGCTTACTTTAGTTTACAGAGAGGTAGCTGATTGCAAGGGATAGCGATTGCCATCGCCAACCAAAAAGGAGGAGTCGGTAAAACGACGACCGCGATCAATTTGGCGGCTGCCATGGCTTACAAAGGAAAAAAAACGCTTGTTATAGATTTGGATCCGCAGGCCAATAGTACGATTTCTTTTATTGAGCATCAGGAAATTCATCTCTCGGCCTATGATTTTCTTACTGAAAACGGAGTTCACTGGGTAGATGTCGTGCGCCCGACTAAGATCGAAAACCTGGAAATTATGCCCGCTCGGATCAGCCTGGCCAAGGTTGAAGGGAAATTGGTGGGGGAATTGGATGCGCCTTTCCGCTTGAAAGATCGGCTGGAGAGCTTCCGTCGCAATTATGATGTGATTGTCATTGATACCCCGCCGACGTTAGGTCTGATTACCGTGAATGCCCTGGTGGCCTCTACGCATCTGATTATCCCCATCCAGGCGTCCTACTTTGCGCTGGAAGGAACCGATGATTTGCTGGAAACGGTACAGCGAATTAAGGCTCGACCCAATCCGCAGTTGGAAGTGCTAGGCGTGCTGGTTACGCTGCACGACCGGCGCACTACGCTATCGCGGGATATTTTTGAACAGATCCGACAGGTTTTTGGGAGTAAGGTTTTTGAGACCACCATCTCGCGTTCTGTTCGTCTGGAAGAAAGCCCGGCGTACCGCGAATCTATTTTTACGTTTGCGCCAGGATCGAGTGGCGCGATTGAATACGCCAAATTATGTGACGAGGTAATACAACGTGTCCATTAAACGAGGTCTACCGACCACCCTCAAAATGCGCCATGATCGTCATTATGTCGAGGAACTCTCGACTCGCAGTGGGGCTCCCGTCGGGCGCATGATTGCGCTTGATCGCCTGGAGCCGAATCCGAATCAGCCGCGTATTGAGATTGGCGACTTAACCGACTTAATCGCTTCGATTCGGGAAAAAGGAGTATTGGAACCGCTTCTGGTGCGCCCCTCGGAAGTTGGCGGGCGCTTCATGATTATTTCGGGGGAGCGGCGATATCGGGCAGCGCGCGAGGCGGGGCTGCGAGAGTTACCCTGCATTGAGATGGAGGTGGATGATCGAGCGGTGGCAGAAATTGCCCTGATTGAGAATCTCCAGCGTAAAGACCTGACTGCTTTTGAGGAAGCCGACGGCTTAATGGTATTGGTGGAACGTTACGGCTACACGCACGAAGAGATTTCTCGCAAGATCGGGAAATCTCGCTCCTCAGTGACGGAATCGCTGACGATTGCGAGTCTGCCACAGGACGTCCGCGAATTGTGTCGGCGCGCCGACATCTCGTCTAAGTCATTGCTTTTGCAGGTGGTAAGGCAGGCGGATAAGGAGGCGATGACAGATTTTGTTAAGCGTATTAACGAACGAGGAATGACCCGCGATGAGGCGCGCAAAGCAAGGGGCAATAAGCAGGGGCGGTCGCAGCCCTTCGTGTTTCGCCATCAGGCACCAGGGCGGGAGTACAGTTTTGAATTAAAATTTCGCCGCTCTTCGGTTGAGCGGGATGAATTGATCCGCACGTTGGAATCCATTCTCCTTTCCTTGCGTGAAAGCGGAGACGCCTGATACGTAAAAATGTTTGGCGGGAAACTGTAAAAGCCAGTACAGCAGGAAGGGCCAGAAATACAAAAAAACTTTTGTGTTTCTGGCCCTTCCTGCTGTACTGGCTTTTCGCCGCCTCGCTCCCTCGCCAGTGCGGTTATTTAGAGGGGTGAGAATGGGCGCTACTTCTTCGCCTTACGCTGTTCCTCTTCATAACGTTTTTTGAGTTTCTTCGACCATTTTTCGATCCAGGGCTGGATGGGCTTAAAGGCTTTGGTGCGCCAGCCCGCATTGCGTTCCCGCCAGGCGGCAAAATATTTTTCCATGTACGCCCGAATGACCTTTTCATATTGATGCTTTTTGATGCCATGCGAGAGCGTAAGATGGTAATGCTGTGCCTGGAGGGAATGGATCAGCCCGACCAGATTGATTTTGTAATTCAACCGGGCCATGAGTTTTTGAAAAAAACCTTTGGAGGCGGGCAGCAAGACGCCCAGGGCAATTTCAAAATAAGGTTGTTCCGTCCCCACACGGGGATGATAGAGGCCGGGTAATTCTGAGGCATTGGGAATTTGGACACGTTGTTGTTGAGGGGTAATGAAATCCACCAAAACCACGCGATTGAGTCCCCGTAAGTGTTCCCGAGGAATCACTTCCAGGGCACTGGTAATAATTTCTTCTGTTTTCGCTGGGGGAGCGATGCTGGCCTGGTTGTCAATTTTAAGAGCCATAAATAAGGGTGCGATTGCCTTCCGAAAGAATAGATTGCATCTGATAACGACTTTGCTTAGTATCCTAACTTCACTCTTCGAGTCTTCTCAGTGCAAAGAAGGAAATGTAAAGTCTGGCCGAAGTGTGGTCAAGACCCTGCGGGAGATTTCTATGGAACCAGCAGCACATCATTTGACGGAATATTTACGCTACCTGCGAGTGGAACGGGGGCTATCCGAAAACACGATCATGGCCTATCAACGGGATTTACAGAAGCTGGTGCAGCAAGCCGAGCGCCGCCAACTTTCCTGGCAGGAAATGGAGCGACGGGATTTAGTAGGAATTCTAGAGGGCCTCAAAGAGGAGGGGAACAGCGATGCGACCCTGGCGCGGTTCATTTCCGTCTTGAAGGGGTATTTTCGCTTTTTTCAGCGCGAAGGGATTTTGACCGCCGACCCGACCGCTCACCTCGATTCCAGAAAGTCCTGGCAATCGCTGCCCAAATTTTTAACTCTCGAAGAAGTGGAGAAATTACTTGCGCAGCCTGACCTCGCCAACGATGTTGGCCTGCGAGATCGGGCCATGCTGGAGGTGCTCTATGCGTCGGGGTTACGGGTGTCTGAATTGCTGGGATTGAAAATGTTGGATATTGACTGGGAAACCGGGCTGCTGACTTGTTTTGGGAAGGGAAGCAAACAGCGTAAAGTGCCGTTGGGGCGTTCCGCTATGACTTATTTACAACGGTATTTGCCGGCCCGTTCGCGCTTGCTGCGAGGCTCGCAATCCCAGCGCCTTTTTGTTGAGCCGGGCGGGCATGCCTTATCGCGCCAAAAAATCTGGCTGGTGATTAAAGACTATGGTCGGCAGGCAGGGATTGGCTATATCACGCCGCATCTGCTGCGGCATAGCTTTGCCACCGTCCTGCTGGAACACGGGGCCGATTTGCGTTCTGTGCAATTATTGCTCGGCCATGCCGATATTGGCACGACGCAGATTTATACGCATGTGACAGATGATCAGGTGCGTGCCTCGTATCGCAAATTCCACCCTCGCTCATAACCTATCCGCCTGCTTTCGCAACTGCTTGACTTAGCACTATGCCTATGCGATGCTCGCGTCTATTTTTTCGCACTCCTCGTATCTCCAGGGCGCGAATCGCACAGGATTTGCTGCCGCTGAAGATCGAACCGTTCTAATCCAATATGAAGGAGATTTACGAATGAAAGCACAAGGGAAGTTTCTCTTCACCTCTGAGTCTGTGACGGAAGGCCATCCGGATAAAATCGCCGACCAGATTTCTGATGCCGTTTTGGATGAAGTCCTGCGGCAAGATCCGCGCGGTCGCGTGGCCTGCGAGACCTTTATCACGACCGGCCTGATTGTCGTTGGCGGGGAGATTACGACCAACGCGACACTGGATTACTCCCGGCTGGCACGGGAAACCGTGAATGGCATTGGCTATAACCGGGCCAAATATGGCTTTGACGCGGAAACCTGCTCGGTCATGTGTACGATTGATCGCCAATCGCCGGACATCGCAATGGGCGTGGATACGGGGGGCGCAGGTGATCAGGGACTGATGTTTGGCTACGCTTCCAATGAAACCAAAGAGTTGATGCCTTTGCCCATCCAGTTGGCTCATCAACTGACTCGCCGGTTGAGCGAGGTACGGCGGCAGAACCTCTTGGGGTATTTGCGACCCGATGGCAAATCTCAGGTGACCGTCGCGTATGAGAACGGACGCCCGATTCGCGTGGATGCCGTGGTGATTTCCTCGCAGCACGGGCCGGAAGTCGCCACCGAGCAGTTGCGCGAGGAAATCCTGGATGAGGTGATTAAGCCTACTGTACCGGCTGAACTGCTTGATCATCAGACGAAATACTATGTCAACCCGACTGGACGGTTTGTCGTGGGCGGCCCGATGGGGGATACGGGATTAACCGGGCGCAAAATTATCGTCGATACCTATGGCGGCGCGGCCCCGCATGGCGGTGGCGCGTTCTCTGGCAAAGACCCGACAAAGGTGGATCGTTCGGCCTGTTATATGGCGCGCTATATTGCTAAAAATATTGTGGCAGCGGGGATTGCTGATCGTTGTCAAGTGCAACTGGCGTATGCCATCGGCGTCGCCGAGCCTGTTTCCGTTTATGTGGATTGCCAGGGAACCGCGAAGATTGACGAAGATCAATTGTCCGAACTGGTGCGCGCCAATTTCCAATTGACGCCGAAGGGGATTATTGAATCGCTGGATTTACGCCGCCCCATTTATCAGCGCACGGCCGCCTTTGGCCATTTTGGCCGGGAGGAAGACGGGTTCTCGTGGGAACTTACCAACAAGGCTGCGCAACTACGGAGTGATGCAGGACTCTAAATTTTCAGGAGGTTGTTTTGGAGAATAAATACGAAGTGAAGAATTTGGAATTAGCCGCTGAAGGGAAGAAGCGGATTGAATGGGCAGAACAGGAAATGCCTGTCTTGCGCCTGATTCGTGAGCGGTTTGCCAAGGAGCGTCCACTGGATGGAGTGCGTCTGGTAGCCTGCGCGCATATTACCACGGAGACGGCGAATCTGGCACGAGCGCTACAAGCCGCCGGGGCCGATGCAGTGCTGATTGCTTCCAATCCGCTCAGCACGCAGGATGATGTGGCTGCCGCGCTGGTGCGAGAATATGGGATTTCCGTCTACGCGATGAAGGGCGAGAGTACGGATACCTATCGGCGTCACGTGCAGATTGCGCTGGATCATCATCCGCATATCATCATTGATGACGGGTCGGATGTGGTTGCCACATTGGTTTCTGAGCGGCCAGAGCAGATCGCCGAAGTCATTGGCAGCACGGAAGAGACGACCACCGGGATCATTCGCCTCAAGGCCATGTTCCGCGATGGAAAATTGAGTTTTCCGGCGGTTGCGGTCAATGATGCGCAAACGAAGCATTTCTTTGATAACCGTTATGGAACGGGGCAAAGTACACTGGATGGAGTAATCCGCGCAACCAATATCCTCCTGGCGGGAAAATGCCTGGTCGTGGTCGGGTATGGCTGGTGCGGCAAGGGGGTGGCGATGCGTGGGCGCGGGTTAGGTGCGAATGTCATCGTGACGGAGGTTGACCCCATCCGTGCGCTCGAAGCCACAATGGACGGCTTCCGTGTTATGCCGATCAATGAGGCCGCCGCTGCCGGGGATATTTTCGTGACGGTGACCGGTAACCATCATGTAATTGACACCGCGCATTTTGAGCTGATGAAAGATGGGGCTATCGTTTGTAACTCCGGCCATTTCGATGTCGAGTTAAATCTAGTTGGGCTGGCCGAGCGCGCCGTTGCTCGCCATCATCTGCGCCCCTTTGTTGAGGGATTCGAGCTGGCAGATGGACGCCGCATCATAGTTTTAGGGGAAGGGCGCTTAATCAATCTGGCGGCTGCCGAAGGACATCCGGCCAGCGTTATGGATATGAGCTTTGCGAATCAAGCGTTGTCGGCAGAATTTCTGGTGAAAAATCAGGGGCAGCTGGCAGCGGAAATTCATTTGCTTCCTAAAGACGTCGATGTCGAAATCGCACGGTTGAAATTATCTGCCATGAAGGTGCACATTGATGAACTGACGCCAGAAATGGTGGAGTACATGAATAGCTGGCAGATGGGGACGTAGTCTCACCTTACAATCAGTAAGTGAAAAGCCGAAGGCCAGCCGAGCCTTCGGCTTTTTTTTAGCGCAGTCGGAATGAGAGGAAGATTCCCAGCGTTAGAAAGAGAGCCTGTGGCCCCCAGACAGATAGGCCAGGTGGCAGAAACGCTTGCCGCCCCAGGCTCTCAAAAAGGCTGGCGCTTATCCAGTACGTGAGTCCGATAATAATGCTAAGCCCGATGCCAGCTAAGGCTCTTCGTTTGGAATTGCGCAAGGCAAGCGGAAAGGCGACTGCAATTAATGGGAGGCAGGCAAAAGGGAAGGCGAGTTTTTTTTCCAGATCGACCCGCAGGGAGGTCACAGGAGCCTGAAGTCGGGAGAGATAGCGAATATATTGGCGAAGCTCAAAAAAGCTCATTTTCGTCGCCTCATTGATGACGCGAGAAAAAATTTGATTTCCATCAGGCACGGTAAGCTGTGCTGTTTGCGCCGGGCTGATGGGGATAAAGCTAATGTGCATTTCCTGGATCAGGATTTGCCACCCTTGTTGCACTTGCCAGGTTTGAGGGGAGAGCGGAGATGTTTCATTTGCTTGTAAGATGCTGCGGAGTACGCCTCCTGTGCTACTTACCTGATAAGCGGTTGTATTAAGCAGTTTATTAGTCTCGTTGTTGTATTGATAGGCATAGATCGTCCCATTCTCTCCCTGTGTCCAGCGCTGCCCGAAGGCCAGTGTCGCCTGCTCTGCCGGCTTTCCCTTAATGCGGTTGTAGCGCGCGTCCTGCTCGCGATTGGACGTGGGTAGGACGTTTTCCGATATGAGGAATAGGGCTACGAGCGTTCCTGCGGCACAGAGCAGGAAGGGGAGGGCCAGCCGTAGGGGGCTCTGGCCTCCTACCATTAACGCCGTGATTTGATTGCTGCGCGCGAGTATGCCGTGGGAGATAAGGAGGGCTAATAAAACGGCAAAGGGCGCGATATAATAAAAAATCTGGGGGGCGAGGTAGGCCAGATAGATAGCCGCATAACGAACGCCTAGTTGACTGCGGGAGAGCGCCGGAAGGAGATCGAAAAGGGTAAAGACGAGTGAGGTGATAACCAGGATCAGCGAGGATAGTAGCAGGTATTTGGTCATTTCGCTGAGGAGTAAATAAGTCGCCAGGCTGGGGAAAAGGGGGGCGAGGGAGAATTGGAAGCGATTGCTTAAGTGGGTATTCTTAAGCAAGGTCTTATGCGGGCTGGCTTTAGGGGAAAGGGAGCGCCGGGAAGGCAGGCTGAGCGCATTTAAATGAACCGCCAAACATCCGAATAGGCCCAAGCTATTTGGGAGCCATATCCCTACCTCCGCGGGCAGTACACCAGAAAGTGCTAGATTCTGCCCGGCAAGTAAAATTAGATAATAAAGAACGGCTAGTCCGAAGCCTAAAGCAAAGGCGACTGTACGACCAGCCATGCGAGTCGAAACTGATCCCAGCGGAATGGCAATCAAGACCAGGATTAAGCAGGCCAGCGGCAGGGCGAAACGCTTATGCCATTCGACTAGTGCCTGACGACGCTCCAAGGGAGAATCGGCTGCGCTTCCTCTTTTCTGTAGTTCTGATAAGGAAAGTTCCGGTGCGCCTCGTTCCAGAGATTGCGCAAGTGCGGGGGTGTCAGCCGCGGAGAGCTTTATTGACTGCTGGGAAAAGCGCGTGGCGGATTCCCGCTCTGGTGATGGATCAGAAATAGTGACAAGTATCCCATCAAGCAATTCCAGTTCTAGGGTAATAGGGGCTGCCTGGGTCATCCTCAAACGGGCCCGGTTGGCCGTGAGAACAACCGTTGTACCGGGAGCATTTGTTGACGCTACTGGTACTGGGGGGGGCTGGGTGGCTGTTTTTCTAACAAGAAAAACGCCGCGCCAGTCGCCAGTTGCCGCCTCTATTTCGCGTACATAGAGTAGCAGGTTGGGAAAGTGCGTATCGAAGGTCTGTGGTTTAATGGGTGCCGTGAGCGCACGCAGAAGCAAGTCCTGGCGCATTACCTTGGTGTCCGCGACAAGCTGCGGCAGGAGCGAGAGTGTAAGGTACAGGGACGCCCCCATTCCGAGCGCGCCACAGGTGATTAGCGGGAGCGAGAGACGGAGGATACTGATTCCACTCGCCTGCATGGCAATAATTTCACTGTCCGAGGCCAGGCGATTTAGAGTCATCAGGGTGCCAATTAGCAGAGAGAACGGGAGCGTTACGATTAGTACACTGGGGAGGAGTGAGAGAATCAGGCGTAGGCTTAGCATTAAAGTTGCAGTTGAGCTAAAGAGCAATTCTGATTGCTTGGCGACCTGCTGGGCGAGGATCAGCATTGTTAAGACAAGGAGCGTCAGCGCTATAAATGGAAGTGCTTCCAGCAGTACGTAGCGAAAGAGGCGAAAGGAAAAACGTGTCACGGTAGGCATGTGGTACCTGAGCGGAAAGGCGGAGGAGCAGGCTTTAATGCGCACACCTCGCGCGTCCGATAATGAATATTATGTCAAGGCAACAGCAAAAACGGAAAGGGCTATAAAAGAACTATACCAATCTCTCTTTACCTTCCTCCAGAAAAACTTTATAACATGGAACAGGTCGAGACTAAACACGCGGCGGTGGCGAGGTGAAGACAGACGAATTTCTATAACGGAAGCAAGCTGTTTCATCTCAACGACCAGTCTAAGCGATCCAAAGGAAGCAGCATCGTGCGAACCGCAACTTCATCATTGCAAGAGCAAGCTGACGATACACTCGTCGAACGAACGTTGGCGGGTGAAACTATTGCCTTTGAACAACTCGTGGAGCGGTATCGTCGCCGAGTCTTCGCCATTGCGCGGCATTTTTTCCGCCAACCGGAAACCGTAGAGGACATTGCGCAGGAAACTTTTGCCAAAGCCTATTTTGCGCTCCATAATTACCAGCGAGGTGCCTCACTCGAATATTGGCTGGCTCGCATTACTGTCAACAATTGTTACGATGAACTGCGACGCAGGAAAGCGCGTGGGGAAATGACTGTATCGGACTTAAACGACAATGAAGTAGATTGGATTGATAGCAAGCTGGCCGCTATTTCCTTAAAAAAGCATACACAAATTCACGAACGCGAAACAGCCGCGGAGATTACAGAAAAATTGCTCGGCAAGCTAAGTCCGGAGGATCGCACTATCTTGATCCTGCTCCATGCAGAAGAATACTCTGTTGCAGAGATTGCGCGGCTGATTGGCTGGTCAGAAGCAAAAGTAAAAATCCGTGCCTTCCGTGCTCGTCATGCAATGCGTAGCTCCTACAACGACTACACCTCGTGGAGCAACGCAAAGAGCGGCAGGCACCAGTTATCTCGCTGGGAAACTCCTAAAGAAAGTCCGGCACTAACGAAACAAATTGATGGGAGGTTATTCATGAGAAACCGATACTCGAAGCAAGAGATGGATAGACTGATTGCCAATCTACTACAATGCCATTCACAATCCCGCCAAGCAGAAACTGCCCCCTCCTCTCATTTTATGATGCAGGTACGCGCGCGCATTCATCGTCAATCTTCGGCTTCCCATTTCTGGGAAAATGGCGTTATTAAAGCACAAAACTGGTTGTTCGCCTTCAGTCTGATTGCTCTACTGTTCTTTGTCAGCAATCTGATTTCCACCGTTAACGGTACACACAGTGGCGCAGATGCTACCGCTGATGTCCCCGCGTTAAGTGAACATGATTGGGAACATCTCAATGACGAATCTTTGCCGGTTAGCGAAGTAGCGAAGTTCTGAGGCGGGAGGAGTGGTGATATGAATATCGGCATGAGTGGCATGAGAATGAAAGCCTACTTGATTATCATTTCGGCCTTTGTGATTGGTGTCGTGACCGGCGGATTACTGCTGAACCTATTAGCAGGGCGATCACTAGCCAATAAGCGCCCTCCTACGCCCCTCGAAGAAATGACCAACATTTTGGAACTGGACGCACCGCAGCGCCAACAGATTGAGAAGATTTTCGAGGCTTCACGTCAGCATTCGAAGGAAATCATCAAAGCAGTACAGCCACAGCTTGATGATCTAAAAAAACAAACTCGCGGTCAGGTAACGGCCGTCTTGCGTCCTGCTCAACAGGAAAAGTATGTAGAATGGAATAAGAAGCGGGACGCACAGCGCGAGAAACAGGAAAAGCACTAACCTTTATGGCCGCCACCTAGGGGGGGGGGCATCTAAGACCTGAGACTAGGTAGCAAGAGCGGTTCTCAGGTCTTAGATGGTACATCAAGCTATTCGTCCTCATCCTTCCTTACGCGGCCTTCAGCCTGTGCCTGCTGGATAATTTTCTGCGCAATATGAGTGGGAACTTCATCGTAATGCGAAAATTCCATGTGGTAAGTGCCGCGACCTCCCGTGATGGAATTGAGGGTCTGTGGATAATTCAGCATTTCCGACATCGGAGCCTGTGCTTTGATTACCTGCTGCGTGCCGCGGGAGTCCATTCCTTGAATTCGCCCCCGACGTGAATTCAAATCCCCCATAATGTCGCCAGAGTTGTCCTGTGGGGCAATAACTTCTACCTGCATCACCGGTTCCAATAAAACAGGATGGGCTTTTTCGATGGCTACTTTGAACGCTTTTCGCCCAGCCATTTGAAACGAAAGGTCATCGGAATCCACGGTATGATAACTACCATCTAGTAGTTGAACTTTAAAGTCAACAACTGGATAACCCGCTAAATAGCCACGGGAAGCAGCGTCTTTAATTCCCTTCTCCACCGCTGGTCGCCATTGTGCAGGGATGGCACCGCCAAAAATCTTATCCTCAAATTCAAAACCGCTACCGCGCGGCAAGGGCTGGAAAATGCATTTACAGTCGCCAAATTGTCCGCGCCCGCCGGATTGTTTCTTGTGCCGTCCCTGAGCCTCGACCTGTGTTTTGATGGTTTCACGATAGGGAACCTTGGGGAGGTGTAATTCAACTCCGCCATAACGATTGCAGGGCCGCTCGATAATTTCAATATGTTGTTGCCCCGGCCAGCAAGTAAAAACTCCTTGGTTTGTTCGTCTCGTTCGTAATGTAATTGAAATTCTCTTCGAACTTTATGAATCGCGCTCGATAATTTGTCTTCATCGTGACGGGTTTGGGAACGTCGCATAAGCCAGCGCCGCCTCTGGGTAAACAATGGGATCATACGTTATCGGACTCAGTTTTTCACAAAGCGTGTCCCCGGTGGTGGTTTCTTTGAGTTTTGACACTGCAATAATGTCTCCGCTCGGTGCCTCCGCGACCTTCTCCAAATGCTTCCTAAATATAATGCAATGGCCCTAGACGCTCCCCCTGCTCCTTTATTGACGTTGTATAAATTCGCATCGCTTTTGATAATTCCTGACTTTACTTTCGCCACCGTTATCCGGCCAAAACTTTCCGCAATGGTGCGGAAAACATAGAGGAGGGAGCGGCTGCATTGATGTCTGTCGGAGCCGGAAAATAGGTCACAATCCCATCCAGCAAAAGACTGATCCCCTTTAAGGTCACCGCCGAGACGGCATAGACCGGTGTCAGATTGCGCGAGGCAATGGCGGTTCTCGGCCCACGCCCTATAGCTCTTCCTCAGTAAGCGAGCCATTCTCAAAAAGCTTTCCATTAAACTATCATCTGACTCAGCCACCATTTCAATCAACTGCTCGCGGGCCTCGTCCAGATATGCGACCTTCTTCCGGGAGGAGCAATTTCTCGTGCCTGTCCTTTCTCGTCAAACTCATAGGCTTTTCGCTTAACGACATCACACAACGCCACGAAAATCCTTTTCTCGTCCAATCTGGGAAGGGTTAGCGGCATACACTTACGACCAAAAGTAGTCCGCACCTGCTCCAGCACCGTCCCATAATCTGCCCGCTCCTTCTCCAGTTTATTGATCACAATGCTGGTGGCGACATTAAACTCGGCAGCATATTCCCAGGCCTTTTCCGCGTTCACTTCCACCCCATTGATCCCGTCTAACACCAAAAGGGCAGCTTCGCTGACATTGAGTGCCGGGCGTGCATGGGCAATAAAGGACGTATAGCCGGGCGTGTCCAGCAGGTTGATTTTTTTGCCCTGGTATTCCACATACGCCGGGGCGAGATTCAAACTTACTTTATGTGCAATCCTTCTTCATCAAAGTCCGTCGGAGCCGTGCCATCGTCTACCTTTCCCAGACGATTACTCGCGCCCGTGACGTAGATCATTGCCGCAATGAGAGAGGTTTTCCCCGCATCGCCGTGTCCGACAACACTCAGGTTGCGGAGGTCTTGTGTGCCATAGACTTTCATAGCTTTTGAAAGCTCCTTTCTGGATGATCCTGGCTTATCAAATTGTCGTTGGATTGAGATGTTACGTTTCGGCGGTCTGCCTCGCCGCCGCCACAGATACTAGCACAGCCCGGCGATGCAGGAAATATTTTCCGCCAAATTTGACAAACTCTTAGGAACTTTCCCACTTTATGATGGCCTGTCCTTGCGCTTCTCCCGCTAGCAATTGTGGTGGCATAGACCACGCGAAACAACCGAAGAAGACCCGGAGGAAGTCTCAGACCCGCGCATGCTTAGAATCGAAAAAGTTCAACTCCAAGGATTTAAATCGTTTTGCGATCTGACCGAAGTCGTGTTTAATGCCGAAGGTATCACGGCAGTCGTCGGCCCCAACGGCTGCGGCAAATCCAATGTAGCGGATGCGCTGAATTGGGTCATCGGCGAACAACGTGCCAAAGCCCTGCGTGGTGGCAAAATGGAAGATGTCATCTTTCAGGGCAGCCGTAACCGCCCGGCATCCGGCCTGGCAGAGGTGGTTCTCACCCTGCGCGTTGCTGAATCCTTTGCCCTGCGTAGCGTCGAGGCTACAGAGCCCCCTCCAGTCAACACAGCTGAAGCTGCCGCCGAAGCGCCTTCGCTGCCCTCCGCAACCACCGAAATTAAGCCTCGCCCGCGCCTCGCACTGGCCCATAGTTACAATGAAGGAGAGAAAATCACGATTGCCCGCCGACTTTATCGGACTGGGGAGAGCGAATATGAAATGAATGGCCGGACGTGCCGTTTACGCGACATCCAGGAACTTTTCGCCGGCACAGGACTGGGCGCAGCGCACTATGCCATTATCGAGCAAGGGCGCATCGGACAGGTGCTTTCAGCTAAACCACTGGATCGGCGCGTTCTTATTGAGGAAGCGGCGGGTATTTCCAAATTCAAAATGCGGCAACGAGCAGCCGAATTAAAACTCGATGCCGCCCGCCAAAATCTATCCCGCGTTACCGACATCATCAGCGAAGTCGAACGGCAACAAAACGCACTCAAACGACAGGCGGCCAAGGCACGTCGCTTCCAACGCTTGCGCAGCGAAATGCGTAACTTGCAGAAATGGGTCTTCATTAGCGAATACCGGGAAGCCCAACAGATTATCCAACAACTCGAAGCGCAACGTGCCGCCATCAGTTTGCAGGAGGCAACCCTCCTACAAGAAGTGCAGCAAGCCGAAGAAGAGCGCCAGGCAGCACTCCTACAGGCGGATCAGCAACAGGTGTCGCTTACGGTACTGCGAGCAGCGGCGGCTGAGACCCATTTGCAGCGTGAGAAAGAGCGTCAACAACAGGAATACCTGCAAGCTCAGATTCAAGCCTTGACGCAACGAGCACTCCAGGCAGAACAGGAGGAGGAATTACTGTCCGAACGCAGTCGCCTGCTGACGCAGGAGACCGAACGGTTACGAGAAACCCTGCTAGGACTCGAAACCGAGATCAATACGCAGGCAGCGCAGCTTGCGGACGCAGAACAATCTCACGCGACCCAATCGGCACAGGAACAGGCTACTGAAAAACAACTCGAAACGGCCCAGCAGCAAGTAACTGGTGCCGCCACGCAGCAGGAGCGATGGAATCAGCTGGTGCGTCAATTCACGGAAGCAAGCGAACGAGCTGGAAAAACTCTTGCCGGGTTATCAGCCGAGGAACTGCGCACCCGTGCCCAAGCTGAAGCGCTCGCACAGGAACGCTCCTCGACCTTGGCCCGCTTGACCGAGATCGAAACCGAGTTACAAACATTACGAACAGAACTCTCTCAAGCACAATCCGATCTCTTAACCCAACAAGCTGCTGCCAGAGAAGCTGAAAAAAACTTGCAAAGCTACCAGCGAGAACAGGTAATGCTGGAACAACGACTTAAATCTCTACTTGAACTCGATGAACGCAGAGCCTATTTCTCGGAAACCGTGCAGGCGATCATGCAAGCTGCGGCGCAGAAGGGGGACGTCGGAAAATTTAAAATCATCGGCACTTTAGCCGATTTCATTAAGGTTTCACCTGAAGATGAGGCGATGGTTGAAGTAGGACTACGCGAAGAACTTCAATACCTACTGACGCCAAGCTTTGAAGATGCCCTACGGGCAATTGATTTTTTAAAACGAGAGAATCACGGGCGCGCAACTTTCCTGATCATGCAACCCTCAATACCGCCTGGCGAGGCACCACCTGGGACGCAGACAGCCAGTCTTAATGGGGGAAGCGAGAAACCGTCCGGGCCTGGAGCCTTGCCAGAAATCATTCGCCTGATTGACCTGTTGGGATTGAAGCCGGAGCTGCGCCACCTCATCCAACGGGCGTTGCCCCGTCTCTCGCAAACCGTCGTAGCGGAACATATACAGCAAGCGATTGCGGCCTCGATCAGCACCAACGGCAAAGGCAATTCCTTCCTGACAGCAAGCGGGGAGTTTATCAGCGCCGGACACATCATCGCGGGCGGGAGCCTCTCGCAGCACGGCAGCGGCATTCTCGCTCTAAAACGTGAAATCGAGGAATTACACAGCCAAACAGCGGAACTGGCCGCTACGCTTCAACAGCGGGAAGAAACTGCCAGGCGCTGCCAGCAGGAAGTGGCACAGGGGATCGAACTGACCCAACGCCTGGCGCAACAACAACGGGACGTGGAAAAAGAGTTGCTCCAGCAACGTACCCACCTGAGCCAACATGACCGGGAACAGGAACGTACCGTCACGCACCTGCGGGTGATCGAAGCGGAAATTGCCCAGGCGCAGACAGAGCAAGCGGACGTAGAAAGTAAACTCCTTCATGCTCAGACCGAACTCACGCAGGCCCGGCTCGCGCTCACTGAAGCCGTCAGTCGGGCTACGGCCACTAGCGAGATCATCACCCAAATCCGTCAAGTTGCTACCACAAGGATGCAGGAACTCTCAAGTCGGCGCGCCGACTTTGCAGCTAAGTCCGAACGGCGCAAGGGGTTACAGAACGATTTACGAAGATCGGGGAATGAGAGCGAAGAAATCCTGCGCCGACTGGCGCGCCTTCAAATGGAAGCGCACGAGGCTCTCGCACAATCTCAGGAATTACGCACTGCGCTCTTGCTGAGCCAAGAACAGTTGCAAGTCTGGGCCGCTCAACAGCAGACCCAGGAGGAGGAGGTCGCTACGGGAGAAGCGGCCCTCAATGAGGTACGAGACCGCCTTCAACAAGGCGAAATGGCATTGACGCGAGCGCGCACCACCTTACAGGAAGCGCGCGAACAGCGGGCCAATACCGACATCGAGCGCACCAAATTCCATGCCCACCTTGAACACCTGGCTGCCAATTGCCACGCGGAAATCGGGGAGTCCCTGACGGAACTTACTGCAGCGAGCCGAAGAAACCGCAACAGCCTCCACTTCCTCTTCTCTGACGACGAACCAGCAAACCGCAGAATTGGAAGCCTTGGAAGCTTTGGAAGCTGGCGAGGACGCAGAGTCAGAAACGCACACGGTCATCCAATTTACCCGCCTGCCTGAGAATTTTGATCTAGCACAGGGCAAATCGCAGTTAGCCGGTTTACGCACGAGAATTGAGAGCCTGGGGCCTGTTAACCTATTAGCACTTCAGGAGCTGGGAGAGCAAGAAGAACGACTCGGCTTCCTGCTCACACAAAAGGCGGATATTGAACAAGCCGTCTCCGATACGCTTTCTGTCATCGCTGAACTCAAAAAACGCTCGCAGGAACGGTTCCGTGATGCCTTCGAGCAAATCAATCGAAACTTCAGCGAAATGTTTCTGGAACTCTTTGGCGGCGGGCATGGCGAAATGCGACTGATTGACGAAACCGATATTTTAGAAAGCGGGATTGACATTATTGCCCAACCGCCCGGCAAGCGCTTGCAAAATGTCTTATTGTTGTCAGGTGGGGAAAAGGCTATGGCAGCGCTGGCCCTGGTTATGGGCATTTTCAAATACCGACCTTCCCCCTTCTGCCTACTGGATGAAGTTGACGCGCCGCTCGATGATGTCAATATTGGTCGTTTCGCCGACAAAATCCTGGAGATGAGCCAACGCACGCAATTCATGGTCATCACCCACAGCAAGCGCACGATGGAGGCAGCGAAAACGTTATACGGCGTCACAATGGAAGACCCCGGCGTATCAAAACTGATTTCGGTGCGGCTCACTTGACAGCAACTCGCCTGCACACGATAATCCCCCCACTCTTGCTGGGAGGTCGTCTAACGGTAAGACTACGGACTCTGGATCCGTCTATCGGGGTTCGAATCCCTGCCTCCCAGCCACTCCCTACCGCCCGCTCTTCTGTTTAATGAATTTTTTGTAGATGCCAGAGATCAAGCATCGGTTGGTCTCCGGCCAGAATGCCTTCGCGCGTCACCCCTAACGGCGGCGGGAGAAGCGCGGCCAAGCGGTCGTAGATTTGCCCGCGATCACTCCCGGAAAACTTGTCAGTCTGCTGCAAGAGATGCCACAAAGTTAACCCATCCAACGCGCGCGCCTCAGCCAGCAGCCGGGCCAGCGGTGTGGCTAGCGGTGCCCTACGATCAAAATCCAATTGCGCCAGCGCTGCCTGGAAAGCGGGCGTGGCATCAACAAAATACGGTGTCCCCAATCCCTCCCCCTGCCGCGTAACGCACCGAGCCCCTGCCGGGATCGGCACCTCGCGCCCCTGCCTAACAATAGATACCCACCCTGCCGTCACCTGCAAAAAACTATTGCCTGCCTCATCCACTTCCAGCGTATAAGCACAACCTAAATCCACCGCAGTTGCCGACGGAGTGTCCACTAAAAATAAACGCGGTGGGGCCACAATAACGGCACTCACTTTTCCCTGTTGTAAATTGATACGATGCTCCGTCGACTGTGAGGTCACCAATTGCAGGCGAGAATTAGGTGCGACCTCCAAGTACCCAATTTCTGCAACTTTCACTTGCGCCTGCGAATTCTGATCCGTTTCCAGCCATTCCCCCAACGCTAAACTACCTTTACTTTTCATCGCGGTGCCTCCCACCCTTGGCGCTCCCGCCAGGCGCGAGACTTCCCAACCTGCTCTGACCGGAGCGCGCCAACCGCTCCGACTTACCCAATATCCACCGAATATGAAGAGGAAGGAAAGCCCAACGCAGAGGATCGCCCAGCCTGTCGCAATCGCGGGCTTTTTATGCTTTTGATTGGAAAAGACACCCCGCAACTCGACAGGCGGTATAGGTAAGAGTGTCAAATGCTGTGCCAGGCGAATCCCCAGTTTGATAGATTCCCAGGCTTCCTGACAATGGGGGCATGCGGACAAATGCTGCTCAATCTGCGCCCCTTCTTCCGGCGGGAGTTCCTGCTGGCTGTAGGCCGATAATTTTTCGACAATATGGTTACTAAACATCTTCACGCTCCAGTTTCTCGCGCAAATACCCCAGCTTGTCTGCCAATACTTTATGCCCTCGATTCAGCCGCGAGGCTACGGTTCCCATCGAACATCCCAAAACCTGCCCAATTTCTTCATATGACATGCCTTCGATATATTTTAGGAGGATTGGCATTCTTAATTTTGGACTGAGTGACCGAATTGCAACCTGCACCGCCAATGCAACCTCCTGGCGGTGCAGATTCACCTCAAGATTTTCCGAAGCAGGCCAGTGGGTGTCTTCAGCAGCATCTTGGAAGGGTAACCACCGACGCCAGCGCCGTTGTTCATCGTAGCAAGTATTGGCAACTAATCGGTACAGCCACGTCTGAAAGGTAGATTGCCATTGAAACTGATGAATGCGAGTTAACAGTTTCAGAAAGACCTGCTGAGCAATGTCCCGCGCTGTCGCCTCATTCCCGGTAAAGTGAAGCGCCAGGGAATAGACTCGCTGTTGATGTTTTTCAACCAGATGTCGAAAAGCGTCTTGATCTCCCTGCTGACAGGCGAGAACTACAGGGTCGCGCTCTTCCTCCCTGAATTCGTTAGTCTGAGTCATCACAGTAATATACTCCATGGCAAATCCTCATCATTCCTGTGGCATTAGACGGTCAAAGGGAAAGTTTTCTTCCGGCTTCTTTTTATCTTCTACCCTTCTAAAAGAATGAATGCCCCACTCATCCCTCCTCCCTTTCAGCGCTCCGTTATCAGACCCTGATTCACATGGGCAATATTCCCATCTTTTCTTTTCGCCCGCATCATTTCCTGATTTCTATTTTTCCTCTTTTTTGGCATACTGCGGTGGTGAATTACTGTTAGACATTTTTCGTAACCAATTGAATTGGTTTGGAACATTTTCGCTATCCCCGTACTGGTATTTTAGCTGAGTTTTCCTCACTCTCTCTGTGCCCCTCAGAAAGCTCGGTATACTCCACCCACAACTAACCGCTTTTTCGTGCTACGAAGCGAGGGAGTTTGCCTCATGAAATCGTTTCTCATACTATCTCTCCTCCTGCTTGGCCTCCCATTCAAGGTTTGGGCCCAACCGCAAGGCGAGACATCACAACCATTAAACCAGAAAATAGAGGATAAAAAGCAGGTAACCCAGCCGATTCCCCTTACCGTCATGTCGCCGTTGCGACCTCCGATACAGGAGATTTCGCGCCTGCCTACGACCGCTCTTGCTCCCCGGCGCGTGCTTGCACTAAATGAACGGGCATTGACTGCGCTCGCCAAAGGGAATTTAGCTGCGGCGCTCGCGGATTTGGATGCGGCACTGTCACTAAATCCTGAACATCCTCAGACTTGGCATAATCGAGGTCTGGCCCTCACACAGAAGGGCGAACTAACGATGGCATATGCAAACTTCAATCACGCCCTTGCCATTGAACCTCTTAATGCCTCGGCATACTACCAACGTGGTCGCATCAAGTCACAACAAGAGAATTGGGTAGGAGCATTTGCCGATTATGAGCACGCGCTGGATGTGCAGCCTAATTTTTTGCCGGCACTGCTGGCGCGCAGTGACTTATTGCGCGAGATGGGGCAATTCGATGGCGCCTTGACGGATGTTACCAAATACTTGCAACTAAATCCCACCGTGCCGGAAGCCTACTATTTACGCGCGACTATTTGGCAGGCAAAAGAAAATCTGAGCCAGGCCTTAGATGATCTAACCCAAGCGCAAACGTTACAGCCCAAACGTGCCGAATTCCCCTGCCAGCGCGCTCATGTGCGGCTCTTGCAGGGAGATTTAGCAGGGGCACTGGCGGACTACCAGCGCGCGCTGGCAATCGGGCCGTTACCCAGCGCATATAACAATCGGGCTGTAATTTTGCAGGCACAGGGGCGAATCCAAGATGCGTTGGAGGACTTGAATCAGGCGATTGATTACTACCCAGCATATGCCCTTGCCTACTACAATCGTAGTCAGATATGGCAATTGCTGTCCGTGCCGGAGGCCGCGCAAAGGGACCTGCGCCGGGCACAAGAACTGGCCCCGCATCGCTTTGACCTGGAAACGATGATTTTTACCTACGACCTACGAAGCGAAACTTTTACAGATGCCCCTGCGCCTGTACATAAAAGTGCTTTGGCGGCAAGAGTTAAATCTAAACGGGCGATTATTCCCCAATAAAGACGGGCGGGCGTTTCTCTAAAAAAGCGGTTAATCCTTCCTGACAATCGGTGCTGCGATAACATCGCTGTATAGCGGCGAGCACCTCGTCAGCGAGGCTATTCGTCTGCCAGACCTGCTGCAATGCCAGTTTATGCGCAGCCAAAGTAAGTGGCGCGCCCCGTGACAGTGAAAGCGCGTATTGCCGCGTCGCTTCTTCCAATTGCTCCGCCGCTACTACACGCTGCACCAACCCGATGCGGCGGGCTTCCGCTGCATCCACGGTGTTCCCAGTCAGTAAGAGCTCTGTAGCCTTCCCTGCTCCAACCGTCCACACTAACCGCGCTACCCCATAATCCGGCGGATAGGCAACACCCAATTTCACCGCAGGAATGGCGAATTGCGCGCGCTCACTCGATAATCGTAAATCACAGGTCAGCGCAATCAACATTCCGCCCCCCAAACAATGGCCATTGATCATGGCCAGCACGGGCTTGGGAGCGCTAGCAATCGCCTCCAACAATCGCAAAGTGAACCGATAGTTTTCTTCCTGCCGGTCTGGCTCTTGCAGTAGTTGTTGCAACTCAGCAATGTCCACGCCGGAGATAAAAGATTGCTGTCCGGCACCACGAAGTATAATCACGCGAATGGACTCGTCAGCACCGAATTCAGTCACCAACGATGCCAGACGCTCCCACATCATTGCGGTTAAGGCATTGCGCGCAGCAGGGCGGTTGATTGTGATCCAGCCCAGTGGCGGTTCGTGGTGGATCAGTATTTCTGCATCTTCGCCGCTCATGGTTTCCGTTCTCGCAACCGCGCCCAGTGAGATTGTAATGCGTCTTGGTGCTCCGCGGAGCGCAGGCGTTCTTGAATCGCTCCGCCCATACGGTCGAAGGCCGAAGCTGCATCCATCTCCAATAGTTCGCGGCTCAATTGTTTCGTAGCCAACAAAGCTTGTCGCGGCTTCGCTGCCAGTGCTTCGGCGAGCTTCATCGCCTCTTCCTCCAGCGTTGCCGCCGGATAGATGTGATTGATAAACCCGGCGCGGCAAGCTTCTTCAGCTGAAATCACCGCTCCGGTCAAAGCCCATTCTCTGGCGCGGGTTATGCCGATGGATTTGTAGAGCGGATATATCATCTGCGTCAGCCCTAAATTGATCTCTGCCTGGGCAAAGATCGCTTCCGGCACGCAAAGTCGCAGGTCGCAAAATTGCGCTAAGTCAAAGCCCCCAGCAATTGCAGGCCCATTAATCGCGGCAATCACGGGTTGAGGTAAGGCGTACAGTCGCTGAAACAAATTAAAAACCATCCCTAATTTCGACTCAGTCGAGACAGTCGTCTCCCCCAAAGTAGTTTCTAGATCAAGCCCAGCACTAAACGCTGTCCCGGCCCCCGTTAGTACAACAACCTGCAACTCGTTATCGGACGCTATATTTTCCAGCAATTGCAGCATTTCCTGCACTAGCGTTGGATGTAAGGCGTTGCGTTTTTCAGGCCGGTTGAGTGTCAACCAAAGGATTTTTCCGCGTTGTTCTGTGAGGAGCATTCCGCTCGTTCCAATTCTCATCTTTTCCTTTACTCCACTTTTCATCCTGTCTCTAAAACGCGAGGGGCGATCCAACCGCTGTTCATTCCAGAGGTGAGAGGACAAGGCCAGAATCACAAACCAGAGAGTTGCAGTCCAGTATTACCATCCTGCCATTCCCTTGTCTACGTTTGCGGGAAACAGAAAACCAACTTTGCCCCAAGGGCAATTCATTCACGCCTGAGAGGGGCGACTTATCATAGGGCAGGTTGTCAATCTTACAATACGCACTTAGCCTTTTGTGTTAGAGGATGAATCGCCACTGAACTTGACCAAAGCGCCATTGCGTCTGCTGTTTTGTGCGTTACAATGCACAGCGTAACGGAAAATAACGAGGACAACTGCTATGCGTTCTTTCACGGCGTTGCCCCTATGGATAGGGGCTTTCCTTTTTCTCTCAGTCTTTGTCTCTTACGCGCAGGCACAACCGCTGTCGCCCGCCGCAACGCGCGCCGCGTTTCTGAAATTGATTGAGCGCCCGCTCGTGCCGCTGGCCCCCGAAACGCAGCCGCGCGAAATGCCTACAGGAATGCAACAATGGCATTTCACTTATGCAACAGAAGCGGGGCAGCGCGTGCCGGGATTACTGGTCAAAGCGGCGTCAGGACCAACCCGACGCCCGGTAGTAATCGTTCTGCACGGCACGGGCGGAACGAAAGAAGGAGTATTGGATTGGTTGCAGGAACTCGCCGCACAGGGATTTATCGGCGTCGCCATTGATGGGCGCTATCACGGCGAACGGACGAAAGCAGGCAAAGGGTCCACCGAATATTCCGCCGCGCTGTTGCGCACCTATCGGACGAGACAGGAACACCCCTTTCTCTACGACACGGTGTGGGATGTGATGCGATTGCTTGATTATCTGGCCACCCGCCCTGATGTCGAGCCGCAGCGCATCGCCTTGCTCGGCATTTCCAAAGGCGGGATGGAAACCTATCTGACGGCTGCCGTAGATCCGCGCGTGGCGGTCGCGGTTCCCTTTATCGGCGTACAAAGCTTTCGCTGGGCGCTCGAAAATAATGCCTGGCAATCGCGCGTCGGCACTTTTCAGGATGCGGTCAATGCGGCGGCACAGGACGAAGGCGTAACGGAAATTAACGCTGCATTTGTGCGCAGGTTTTACGAGCGCGTGATGCCTGGCATTGCAGATCGCTTTGATGGCCCGCAAATGGTGCCCTTGATTGCGCCGCGCCCGCTGCTTGTCATCAATGGCGAAATTGACCCGCGCACCCCAATGCCTGGGTTAGCGCAATGCATCGAGAAAACACGGACAGCGTATAAGCAGGCGCAGGCTGAAGATAAATTTGTTTTTCAGGTGCAACCCAAGACCGGTCACACCGTAACGAAAGAAGCACGCCAACAAGCGTGGGTCTTCTTACAAAAATGGTTATCGCCACAGCTTTGAGTAACCAATTACGGGGCTGTTGCGTTTTGTCTTATGCTGGTTCGCCTTGCTCTCAGCGTAATCGGCACAATAGTTCACAACCCGATGAAAACCTATTTGCGATTTCTTTTCCTGGCGGTGCCCTTGTTGGCAATCGCTGCGGCGCAGGTGCCACAGCGCGGTATCACAAGCGATGGCGATGCGCATGGCGATGCGCCATATTTAATCGAAAGCGGCTGGACGCCACTGCTGAACGGCAAAGATTTGTCCGGCTGGCGCGGCGTCACTGAAACCACAAAAAACGAATGGTTCACCACCACCGGCATCACCTGGGAACGATTGCTGGGGCCGACGCGACTAAGTGGCAGACCGGCTCCCGGAGATCGGATGCTGAATGGCACAGGTCGCACAGTGAATTTGATGACGGAACAAAAGTTTGGCGACATCGAATTGTACCTGGAGTTTATGATCGCCAAAGGCTCGAATTCCGGCGTGTATTTGCACGGGTTGTACGAAGTGCAGATTTTTGATAGCTGGGGCTCGACCGAAGAGATGTCCACCTCTGATTGCGGCGCGATTTATCATCGTTGGATTGAGAATCAGGGTATCGGCGGTTCCCCGCCGAGTCGCAACGCCGCGCGCCGTCCCGGCGAATGGCAGTCCTATCACATCTGGTTTCGCGCGCCGCGCTTTGACGCGAGCGGTAAGAAAACAGAAAATGCTCGCTTCTTGCGCGTCGTGCACAACGGGCTTTCGGTGCAAAAGAATGTCGAAGTCGAAGGGCCAACCCGCGCGGCGATGGAACTTGCTGAAGCGGCCACCAATCCGATTATGCTGCAAGGCGATCACGGCCCAGTCGCCTTTCGCAATATTTACTGGCGGCCTTTGCGGGAATTGATTAAGCGATAAACGAGATGAAACGAAAAACCTATTTACGAATTTTGATCCTAGCTTTGTTTGTGGTGGGCGACTTGTGGCTGTTCCCGCTGCAATGGCCACAGCGCGCTCAAACGGCACCGTCGTTTGAAAAAACCGTGCAGCCGTTTTTGCAGGAAAATTGCGTCGCCTGTCATAATGCGAAAAAACAATAGGGCGGCGTGAATGTCGAAGACCTTAAAACACTGGAAACCCTGAACTCCAAACACACGGTTTGGGATCACATTCTGCAAAAAATTCAGACCGGCGAAATGCCGCCCAAAGGCGCTCCGCGTCCTGATCCAGAGGAAGTACAAAAAGTTGTCGCCTTTCTGACTGCCGAATTTGCACGGCTCGAAAAACCGGCCAAACCCGATCCTGGTCGCGTCACTGCCCGCCGGTTGAATCGCGCCGAATACAACAACACCGTGCGCAATCTGCTTGGCGTAGATATTCGTCCGGCAGAGGCGTTTCCGCAGGATGATTCCGGTTACGGCTTTGATAACATTGGTGATGTGCTCTCGCTCTCGCCCGTGCTGATGGAAAAGTATTTGACGGCGGCAGAGAATGTGGCGCGCACGGCGCTGTATGGCGTGCCCGCGATGAAACCGTCCGTCACCGAGATTCGCCCGCAGGGCCGGAAAATCGAGCCGAGTTTTACCCCGCTCTCAGAATATGATGTAACGGGATTGAGCCTGCCGAACGCTCTGCACGCAACACATCGCTTTCCGGTGGATGGCGAATACACGTTTCGTTTGTTTTTGAATGGTCAGCGCCCGCCCGCGTCCGAAGGCATCAAATTCGCCGTGTGGATTGATGGCAAGCAGGCAGATGCGCGCGTGCTTGATCCCGAAGGCGGCGCGGCATTCGATGCCAACCGGCAGGTCTTTGATTCCTTCACTTTAGATTTTCGACTGAAAGTCACAGCGGGCGAACATTGGGTCGCCGCGTCGCCGCTCAATTTATATGAAGGGTTACAGCCTTCTTTGAATGGCCCGAATCCCTCTCATAAGCCCGCGCCCGTTGTCCCTGAATTCAAGCCGCTGCCGGATCGAACGCCGGAGGTTAATGAACGAATTCGGAAAAACTTCGAGGCCAAGCTGAAAGAAAAAGTCCCCGTCAACACGGTGCGAGTGAATCGCGTGGACATCGGAGGGCCATACAATCAGACGGTAGGCGCGTCGCCCGAAAGTAAAGAAGAAAATCTTTGCTTGCGGTCATCTCGACGGCAAACATCAGGCGGGCTGTGCCAGCAAATTTCTCACCACTCTCGCCCATCGCGCCTATCGTCGCCCAGTGACGACTGCGGAAGTGCGCCGCTACTAAAGCTTGTGACAATGGCCGAACAGAAAGGCGATTCGTTTAGGAAGGCATTTGCATTGCCAAGCCATTCTCGTTTCACCGCATTTCCTCTTCCGCATCGAACAGGATCGCCCAGCGGCAACCAGCAACGAGATTCAATCCTTCCGCATCACGCAGCACGAACTGGCCACACGGCTTTCTATTTTCTGTGGAGCAGCATGCCGGATGATGAGTTACTGCGCGCCGCCGATCAAGGCACGCTGAATAAAACCGGCAGCCCTGAAAGCCCAATTCAGCGCATAATAAAGACGAAAAAACCAAAGCTTTCGTCGAAAACTTCGCCGGGCAATGGTTGGAATTGCAAGCTGGAATCCACAAAACCAGATCGGGAGCGGTTCCCGGAATACGATGATTATCTGCGGGATGTCTATTCGCCGCGAAACTGAGATGTTTTTTGAAAGCATCGTGCGCGAAGACAAAAGCATTTTGGATTTCATTGACGGCAAGTATTCCTTCCTGAACGAACGCCTCGCTGAGTTGTACAACATCCCCGGCGTCAAAGGGCCAGAGTTTCGCCGCGTTTCGCTCGCCAACAATCCGCAACGAGGCGGCGTCGTGACACACGCGAGCGTCCTGACCGTTTCGTCCTACACGACTCGTACGTCGCCCGTCCTGCGCGGCAAATGGATTCTCGAAAACCTCCTGAATACGCCGCCACCAACGCCGCCGCCGGACGTGCCCGCACTGGATGAATCCAAAATCGGTTCCAGCCTGACGGTGCGGCAACAATTGGAAGAACACCGCAAAAATCCCATCTGCGCCGCTTGTCATACTAAACTCGACCCGCTCGGCTTTGGCCTGGAAAAATACAATGCTATCGGCGTGTGGCGCGAGAAGGACGGCAAATTGCCGATTGATGATTTAGGCGTCCTGCCGGATGGGCGTAAATTCAACGGCCCGGAAGAACTCAAGGCAATTTTGCGCGCCGAACGCAATTCTTTTGCGCAAGGATTAACCGAAAAGCTGTTAACATACGGGCTTGGACGCGGCATGGAACGTTACGACAAACCCACGATCAAAACGATTGCCGAACGAGTTGCGGGCAGTGATTACCGATTTTCCAGTCTGGTGCAGGAGATCGTTACGAGCTTGCCGTTTCAGATGCGCAGGGGCGCGTAGGGATTTGAAATTGGAAATTAGAGATTTGAGATTCACTTTGGAGATTTGAGATTCGCTTATGATTATTACTCGCAAACATCTTCATCGTCGCACATTTTTGAAGGGCATCGGGACAGCGATTGCGCTGCCGATGCTGGAAGCGATGACGCCGGCACTCAGTAAAGCCGCCAAAGCGCCCGCCCGCCTCGCGTTTATTTATGTACCGAATGGCGTAGCAAATATTAATTGGTGGAAGCCAACGGCAACGGGCGCGAATTATGAATTCACCCGCATTCTGAAACCGCTGGAATCATTGCGCAATGACATCTTCGTACTGTCTGGGCTGGACGATCACAATGGCAATGCGCTGGGCGATGGCCCCGGCGATCACGGGCGCGCGGGCGCTTCGTATCTGTCGGGCGTGCATTGCAAGAAAACGTCAGGGGCGGACATTCAGGGGGGCGTGTCTGCCGATCAAGTGGCGGCGCAACTCGTCGGCAAGCAAACGCGCTTTGCTTCGCTCGAACTCGGTTGTGAAGATGCGCGCACCGTTGGCAATTGCGATTCCGGTTATAGCTGCGCCTACACAAACAGCATTTCGTGGCGCACACCAACGACGCCGAATCCGCCGGAGGTGAATCCGCGCAATGTCTTTGAACGCCTCTTTGGCACGGAAGATTTAAGCCTCGCGCCCGAAGTGCGTGCCCGTCGCACCGAATACCGCAAGAGTATTCTTGATCTGGTGCAAACGGATACGAAAAAACTGGCTTCGTCATTGGGCGCAAATGACAGGCGCAAGATTGACGAATACCTCTTCGCCATCCGCGAAATCGAGCAACGCATTGCCGCCGCCGAAAAGGACAATCGGCAAATCAATCCCGGCATCGAAAAACCTGCTGGCATTCCGCCGACCTTTATCGAATATTCCAAGTTGATGTGCGACCTGCAACTGCTCGCTTTCCAAACCGATCTGACGCGCATTTCTACGCTGATGTTCGCCCGCGAAGGCAGTATGCGCGTTTATCCTGAAATCGGCATCTCCGATCCACATCACCCGCTGACGCATCATCGCAACAATGCGGAATGGATTGAGAAAGTCGCGCAGATCAATACCTTCCACGTCAAACTGTATGCCGAATACCTACAGAAGCTGAAAGATACGAAGGATGGCGATGGCAGCCTGCTCGATCATTGTATGATCGTTTACGGCGCAGGCATCAGCGACGGCAACAAACACAATCACGAAGACCTGCCCACGATCCTCGCCGGTCGTGGTGACGGCAGCTTGAAACCGGGCCGCCACATCGCCTATAAACCGGGCAAACCGTTGACCAATTTGTATCTGAGTTTGCTGGATATGATGGGCGCGCAGCCGGAAAAAATCGGCGACAGCACGGGCAAACTGGATTACCTGACAGGCTTGCAGGCGTAAAGACACTAGGCCACAGATGACGCGGATCAAGCAGGTTTTCGCAGATCAGCGAAAATCCGCACAATCCGCAACATCTGTGGTCTATTCCCCTCCTTACCAGCGCGCAATCAAGCCCGCGCAAACCTGCGCAAACAACGCGCCCCCCACCGTCATCATCAAGCCCCAAATCAGCAGCTGCCGAAACAAAGCTTTTGCTTCTCCCGTATCCTGCACCGTCGCCAGACAAAGCGCCCCCAGTGTCGAAAGCGGCGACACATCCACAATCGAAGAACCAACATTAATGCTGAGCGCAATCGCCAACGGATCGCCGCCGCCGATTTGTTGCGACAACTTCGTCGCAATCGGCAGGAACGCAGGCAGAACGACACCCGATGTGCTGCTGTATGTAGAAATCGCGCCCGTAAGAAACGCAATAATGCCATTAATCGTAGCGGGCGAAGCAATGCGTCCAATCAAAGCTGTGAACTGCTCCATCCCACCTGTTTTTTCGAGCAGGGCAATTAAGACAGACACGCCACTCACCATTACAATTACACTCCACGGCACTCGCTTCATTGCCTGTGATTCATCCGTCGTTTGCAATAACACCAGCAATGTCACAGCCGCAAAAGCACTCAAACCGACATTCAACTTAAATCCCAGCACCCCAACGATCCATACGACAATCACGCCGATGGTTAGCAGTTGCGCGCGCGTCAGTGGCGGTTCAGCAGCAATGTCGGCTGTTGAATTCTCAGACTGACGGCTGATCTTACGCCCCAGCCACAAGTAGGCTGCGGCTGCGACTAAAACATGCGCGATGAAATTGGCGAACCACACTTTTCCTTCGTGCCCGCCCACACCGCCTTCGGCCATTTTGGTGTTGGCAATTACGCCAAGCGCGCTGATTGGCGAAAGGTTTCCGGCGTTCGCGCCATTTGCCACCATCAAAGCTGTCAGAAAATGCGGCACACCCGCTCGGTCGCCAATCGCCATCGCTAGTGGGATCACCAACGCAACAGCTGATATGGCTCCCGGCCCCACCGTCGAAAGCAGCATGGCAATTAGAAAAAATAATACGGGCAATAGCCGATTATTGCCGCGCACCAAACCGACTGCTTGATGTGCTAACCGCTTCAGCGTCCCGTTCGTTTCTGCGCAGGCAAAGAGCAAAGTCACGCCCGTTAGCATCAGGAACAAGGTCGCCGGAAAGCCCGCCATTACGGCCTCCGGTTTCATACCAGCAACGTAGACGCCAATCAACCAGGCAAGGGCAATAGCGATCAATCCTACGTTAAGGCGCGAAAACATCGAAAGCACGATGGCGAGGATCAGGGCAAGCAGCGAGGCCAGGGCAGGATTCATCGGGGTTCCCAGGTTGGCAACAAATGTTTCTGGATTTTGCCGAGCGCTGTGCGCGGTAAACTTTCTACACGCACAAACGCGCGCGGCACTTTGAAGGACGCGAGTGACTGTCGGCACGCCGCTTCGGCCTGTGTTTCGTCATACGACTCATCCGCTACCACATAGGCAATGGGCAATTCCCCGCGTCGCGCGTCCGGCACACCGCAGACTACCACTTCGCGCACGCCGGGTTGATCCAGCAGTAATTCTTCAATTTCGCGCGGATAAATATTGAACCCGCCGGAAATAATCAAATCTGTCCGCCGCCCACAGAGCGTGTAATAGCCATCGTCACTGCGCATTCCCAGATCGCCCGTGCGAAACCAGCCATCAGTAAACGCTTCTGCTGTTGCGTCCGGTCTGCGCCAATAACCGGCACAGACATTCGGGCCTTTGACATAGACTTCACCGATTTCCCCTTTGGCAACCGGCTGCCGCTCGTGAGTGAGAATCCGCACCGAAACGCCCGGAAATGGCAAGCCCACCGCGCCCGCGCGTCGGTCGCCTTCGTACGGATTGCTAATATTCATCAACGTTTCGCTCATCCCGTAGCGTTCCAGAATGCGATGGCCGAATTTGGTTTGAAACTCTTCGAGCGTCTGCGAAGGTAGAGGGTGCCGAACCGCAAACAACAGCCGCATCCTTACTCCGATGCGCTGCGCCAAGTCTTCCGATAATTCTAGTAGTCGCACGTACACCGTCGGCACGCCGAAAAAAAGCGTCGGCTGAAATTCAGTGAACCATTCCGGCGCGCGATGAATATCGAATTTTTCGACCAGTTTCATTTTGCAGCCACTCACCAACCATGCGTGGATGCCGTTGCCGAGACCGTGCACGTGAAAGAGCGGCAGCACCGCCAGGTACCGATCTTCACTCGTGATGCGCCAACAGGATAGAAGATTAACCGCATTGGCAGCAAAGTTGTTATGCGTTAACACCGCACCTTTCGACTTGCCCGTCGTGCCGGAGGTGTACACAATCGCCGCCGGATCATCTCCATCAATCGCTGTCCACACACGCGTAGTTACTTGCGCTGATGCGGCTGCGGCGAGTTCGGCAATACGCCAAACGTTGGTTCCCCCTGGAATAAATTGAGCCAAAGCCTCGGTCGTAACAACCGCTTTCGGTTCTGCGTCAGAAATGATGTGCGTGATTTCGCGCTCGCGGTACAGCACATTGATCGGGACTACAATCACCCCCAATTTGACGCATGCGAGAAAGAGATCAATAAACTCTACGCAGTTCGGCAAATAGAAACCGAGCCGATCCCCGCGCACAAGTCCACGATCTGCCAGCACATGCGCGATCGCATTACTGCGTGTGTCTATGTCGCCGAAAGTAAGCATCGCAGCAGTGCCATCTGCCATGTTGTATTCGAGCGCGGTAGTTGTAGCACGACCTATGAGGGAAAGATTGAAAAGATCTATTAGTTGCATCTTGCTTATGGACTTAGACCAGTTTCCACCCCTTGCGATATTGCCGATGAATGAGGGCATCCGCTTCGGGAGCGTTTTTTGCGCGTAAATGGTGCGCGTCCCATTCTAATTTCTTGCCTACGCGATATGCGACGTTGCCGAGGTGGTTTGCTTCTGTCAACCATCCGGCATACTCGAAATTGCACGTCGTGGGCGCGCCGGTTTTGCAGGCGTGAATCCATTCAGCGTGATGGCCCAGCGACTTGGGGATGAATGGATTAGGGCGTTTGAAGTCGGCAAATTTATCTTCGGGCAACAAGGTGTGCTTGCCGTAATCGGCCAGCACCATCCCTTTGTCCCCAACAAAAAGCACGCCATTGCTCCATTGCGGAATTCCCTTTTCCTGCCAGATTTTGGGCTTGTTCACGCCTTGATACCACGACACGCGGACGGGCTGTAAATTACCGCGTTTGCCGTATTGATAGGTGACTTGCATTGAAGCAGGCGCAATTTCGAGATGAGGCGGCGGGCCGCTGGCCTCGATGGTCAGCGGGTGATCCAGTTTCAAGGCCCAGAAGGGGAGGTCAATCCAGTGGCTACCCAAATCGGACATCGTACCATTGCCGAAATCCCACCAGCGATACCATTTCGGGCCGGGGAAATATACGTTATTGAAATCGCGGGCGGGCGCAGGGCCAAGCCATAAATCCCAATTCAGGATCGCGGGAATTGCATCAGGCGTCGTCGGGCGATTCTGGACGAAAACGATGTCTTTGGCTTCCGTGGCTTCGGCTTCGCTTGCCTGCCACCCCCAGGCGCGGCTGACCCAGACGTGCGCTTCAGAAACATTGCCAATTGCACCGGACTGTATCAGTTCTACGACGCGGCGATAATTATCTCCGGCGTGAATCTGCGTGCCCATCTGCGTAGCGACTTTGGCTTTGGCGGCGGCTTCACGAATGAAGCGCGCTTCCCCAATGTTATGCGTCAGCGGCTTTTCGCAGTACACGTGCTTGCCGAGTTGCAGCGCGGGTAAAGTGGCAAAGGCATGCGTGTGTTCAGCAGTGCTGATGACAACAGCATCGAAGTCTTTGGCGTGATCGTAGACTTTGCGAAAATCCACAATCTTGCGCGCCTGCGTATGCTTTGCAGCGGCCTTGTTCAAGCCGTCTTCGTTAACATCACACAGAATAACGATATTTTCCGTTTCGACATCCTTCAGGTTCGACGCGCCTCGCCCGCCTGCACCAATAATTGCCAGATTCAATTTGTCATTCAGGTTGCGCCCGCGCACGATGGCGGGAGCAGCTAATGTAACAAGTCCAGCAGCGGAAGCTTGGGAGAGAAATTGACGACGCGAAGGGTTTTCTGCGACAGTTTGAGCAATCCGGGTTCTACGAGCCATTGCGCATTCTCCTGAATTTGATGGTTAGCTTTTCAATCCGAGTGGCTTGCATAATAATGTATTTCTCACGATTGGAATAGCAAGCAAACACGAAGATTGAAACCATGGTCTGGAGACAAAAAATTATCACGCTCAAAGCGCACCCGCGCGGCTTCCATGTCGTGACGCGCGAACTCCTCGATCAACTGCCCGAACTGCGCCAAGTTGAGATCGGCTTTCTGCATCTTTTCATTCAACATACTTCGGCGTCACTGACGATCAATGAAAATGTCAGCCCGGATGTGCGCGGCGATCTGGAACGGCATTTGGATGAAATCGTGCCGGAAAATGCGCCGTACTACGAACACACGCTCGAAGGCGATGACGATATGCCCGCGCATATCAAAGCTTCCTTGCTGGGCAGCGGCTTGTTGATTCCAGTCGGGCGTGGGAAGCTGTTGCTCGGCACCTGGCAGGGTGTGTATCTAGGCGAACACCGTGATTACGGCGGCGCGCGACAGGTTGTCGTAACTTTATTTGGTGAAAAGCAGTCTTGAAAAACTAACTGGAAAGAACAAAAAACTATGACTACGAATTCAGCAGGCATTCCCCTTCGACCGCTCGGGCGCACGGGTGAACAGGTTACGGCTATCGGTTTAGGTGGCTATCATCTTGGCATGATTCCCGAAGACAGCGATGCGATTCGCCTCTGTCAACAGGCGATTGATGAGGGAATCACCTTCCTCGACAACGCATGGGAATATCACAACGGACTGAGCGAAGAACGAATGGGCAAAGCGATTCACGACCGCCGCGATAAGGTCTTTCTGATGACCAAAGTTTGCACGCACGGACGCGATAAGCACGAAGCAATGCGGCAACTGGAAGATTCGCTGCGCCGCTTGCAAACCGATCACCTTGACCTCTGGCAAGTGCATGAAGTCGTTTACGAAAATGACCCGTCATGGCATTTCGCCCCGGACGGTGTGATAGAGGCACTGGAATTGGCGAAGCAACAAGGCAAAGTCCGATTCGTTGGTTTCACTGGTCACAAAAGTCCGGAAATCCATTTAAAAATGCTGGCGTATGAATACCCCTTTGATACCTGCCAATTGCCTCTCAACGCGTTGGACGCGACCTTTCGCAGCTTTGAGCAAAAGGTCTTGCCCGAACTGCAACGACAAGGCATCGCAGCACTTGGCATGAAAACAATGGGCGGCAGCGGCAAGATGGTTAAAGCAGGCGTATTAACAGCAGAAGAAGCCTTGCGTTATGCGATGAGTCTGCCGGTGGCGACGACCATTAGTGGCATGCTCTCGCCGCGAATGCTGCGCGAAAACGTCGGAGTGGTACGCAACTTTACCCCGATGACGGCCGAAGAGATGCAGCAGTTGCGTGACCGCGTGGCTGAGGCAGGTGGCGATGGCCGCTACGAAATGTACAAAGTATCGGC